>NZ_JAALEU010000028.1:0-429 GCF_011800685.1 Pantoea sp. EKM10T | reverse complement strand
ACCTGCGGTTGGATCACCTCCTTACCTGAAGATACCTTCCCGCGCAGTGTCCACACAGATTGTCTGATAAAAAGTAATGAGCAGGACGGCTGCGAAGTCGTGACACTTTTGTGTCCCCTTCGTCTAGCGGTTAGGACTCCGCCCTTTCACGGCGGCAACAGGGGTTCGAATCCCCTAGGGGACGCCACCTGCTTGGTGACAGGTGAAAGGTGTCTCCATACAGTATCTCAAAACCGATTTGGTTGCGTAAGCAGCCGGGCCGCGTTTGAGATATTTGCTCTTTAACAATCCGGAACAAGCTGAAAATTGAAACGACGCAGCGCGTTATTCCTCCGTAATAAGGAATGACAAAGCGATGCGTTCGAGTCTCTCAAATGCTTGCAATTCGCAGCGTTGAAAAACGCCTGTGGGTTGTGAGGTTAAGCGACT
>NZ_JAALEU010000027.1:0-513 GCF_011800685.1 Pantoea sp. EKM10T | reverse complement strand
GCGCTCGCCGCGGGTTTCGTTCCCCGCCGCGTCCGTCACCTTCACCTGCCAGCTGTAATCGCGGTCCGTCAGCGTGCCCAGCGAAAGTGTCCAGTTGCCGTCCGCGTCCGCCACCGTGCTGCCTGCCGGCGTGCTGCTGTTGTCCAGATATACCGTCACCGTCGCGCCCGCTTCCGCCGTGCCCTTCAGCACCGGCGCGCGGTCGTCGGTTACCCCGCCGCTGGCGACTTCGCCCTGCACCTCACCCTGGGCGTCCATCAGCGCCGCCACGGCCGCCTCCGGTGCCACGGTGTCCAGCACCACGTTAAACGCGCCGGTCTCCGCCGAGGAAACCCCCGCCGCGTTCACCGCCGTCGCCGTCAGGTCATAGCGGCCGTCCTCGCCCAGCGCCGCCGTGGTAATGCTCCAGCGGCCGTTGTCATCCGCCACGCCCGACCCCGCGTTTACCCGGTTGCCGTCCGCATCCGTGGCCCACACGATGACCGTCAGCCCCGCGCCCGCGGTGCCGTTCAG
>NZ_JAALEU010000025.1:0-548 GCF_011800685.1 Pantoea sp. EKM10T | reverse complement strand
TGAGACAGGTGCTGCATGGCTGTCGTCAGCTCGTGTTGTGAAATGTTGGGTTAAGTCCCGCAACGAGCGCAACCCTTATCCTTTGTTGCCAGCGATTCGGTCGGGAACTCAAAGGAGACTGCCGGTGATAAACCGGAGGAAGGTGGGGATGACGTCAAGTCATCATGGCCCTTACGAGTAGGGCTACACACGTGCTACAATGGCGCATACAAAGAGAAGCGACCTCGCGAGAGCAAGCGGACCTCACAAAGTGCGTCGTAGTCCGGATCGGAGTCTGCAACTCGACTCCGTGAAGTCGGAATCGCTAGTAATCGTGGATCAGAATGCCACGGTGAATACGTTCCCGGGCCTTGTACACACCGCCCGTCACACCATGGGAGTGGGTTGCAAAAGAAGTAGGTAGCTTAACCTTCGGGAGGGCGCTTACCACTTTGTGATTCATGACTGGGGTGAAGTCGTAACAAGGTAACCGTAGGGGAACCTGCGGTTGGATCACCTCCTTACCTGAAGATACCTTCCCGCGCAGTGTCCACACAGATTGTCTGATA
>NZ_JAALEU010000024.1:0-751 GCF_011800685.1 Pantoea sp. EKM10T | reverse complement strand
GCCTGACCGACGACAGCACGCCGGAGCTGCAGGGCACGGCGGCGGCGGGCGCGGTGGTGACCATCAGCGACCAATCGGGCGCGGTGCTGGGCAGCAGCACGGCAAACAGCAGCGGCGTGTGGACATTCGCGGTGGCGGAGCTGGCTGATGGTGAGCACGTCTTTACGGCATCGGTAACCAATGCGGCGGGCAACAGCAGCGAGGCGAAATTTACCCTGACCGTTGACACCATCGCACCTGTCCTGCCGACCATCACCGGGATGATTGACGATGTAGGCACTGTACAGGGCACGTCTACGACCAGTGGTGGCGTAACGGACGATCCGTCGCCGACCTTTACCGGCAAGGCGGAAAAAGGTTCGCTGGTTACGCTGTATGACGGCGACAGCGTGCTGGGCAGCGTTCGGGCGGATGCGCAGGGCAACTGGAGCTATACGCCGACCACCAATATGGTAGACGGCGATCATAGTATCAAAGCCGTTAGTACGGACGCGGCAGGAAACATCTCCGCGCCTGGCGCAGAATGGCCGTTTAAGCTGGATACCAGCACGACGGCTCCGGAAATCACGAACAACACCGAAGACGAGCTGGCCGGTAACGCCGAGCCGGGCGCGGTGATCGTGATCACCGATCCGGTCAGCGACAGCGTGACCAGCACGGTGGCGGACGCGGATGGTCACTGGAGCATCCAGCCGAATCCGGCGGGCGTGGACGCCAAAGACGTCGTGGTGGAAGCCACCGACGAGGCGGG
>NZ_JAALEU010000023.1:0-884 GCF_011800685.1 Pantoea sp. EKM10T | reverse complement strand
CCCGCGTTTACCCGGTTGCCGTCCGCATCCGTGGCCCACACGATGACCGTCAGCCCCGCGCCCGCGGTGCCGTTCAGCGTCAGCGTGCCGTCGTTGGTGAACTGGCCCTTCTGCAGGAAGCCACTGTCCGCATCCTCGCCCTGGCTGTAGTCGTCCACCACGTTTTCAATCGCCGGCTGCGCCGGGGCGCTGGTCAGGACGCTGAAGTCCCACGCCGCATCCGCCGTACCGCTTACCTGCGGACCTTCATTGCCCGCCGCGTCCACCGCCGCGACCGTCAGGGCGTGTGCCCCGCTGCTCATTGCGCTGTCCGGCGTCCAGCTCCACTTGCCGTCCGCCTCCACCGCTGCGCTGCCGATCAGCTTGCCACTGTCGTAGATATTGACGTAACTGATGTCTGCGGTAGTCGTGCCTGAGTAGGTCGGACGTGCATCGTCAGTGACAGAGCCATCTTCAATCTTGCCCTGTACCGGACCGACGTCATCTGTCAGTGTGATGCTGTCCGCCACCAAACCCGATGTCTGGTTATCCGGCACCGAGGTGTCAACGGTAAAGCTCCAGTCGCCGTCTGCCTGCGGGCCTTCGTTGCCCGCCGCGTCCACCGCCGCAACCGTCAGGTCGTGAGAGGTGCCGTCCGCCATATCCTGCTCCGGCGTCCAGCTCCACTTGCCGTCCGCGTCCACCGCTGCGCTGCCGACGAGCTCGCCGTTGTCATAGATATTGACGTGATCGATGTCGGCGGTTGCGTCGCCGGAGAAGGTTGGCCGTGCGTCGTCGGTGACCGAGCCGCTGGCAATCTCGCCGGTGATCGCACCGACGTCGTCGGTCAGGGTGATGCTGTCGATGACCAGGCCTGAGGTCTGGTTATCCGGCGGCGTGCTGTC
>NZ_JAALEU010000022.1:0-2056 GCF_011800685.1 Pantoea sp. EKM10T | reverse complement strand
GTAGGGGAACCTGCGGTTGGATCACCTCCTTACCTGAAGATACCTTCCCGCGCAGTGTCCACACAGATTGTCTGATAAAAAGTAACGAGCAGAAAAAACCTCTACAGGCTTGTAGCTCAGGTGGTTAGAGCGCACCCCTGATAAGGGTGAGGTCGGTGGTTCAAGTCCACTCAGGCCTACCAAATTTCTTCTCATGCTGCGTTATGCGCGCGGTCGTTTACCTGAGTAAACTTCCCTTCCGCATGCCTTGCCTGAAAAGAAATTGCATCCTTCTCCTGAAGAATGTAACTCGGTTGAGTGGTAGTAGTGGTCTCTGCAGTAACTGTATGGGGCTATAGCTCAGCTGGGAGAGCGCCTGCCTTGCACGCAGGAGGTCAGCGGTTCGATCCCGCTTAGCTCCACCATACCGTTTATCTGTTTTTTTCTGAAATACCTCAGAGCATACCGGCGACGGTGTGCTGCGACGTATTATGCTCTTTAACAATCCGGAACAAGCTGAAAATTGAAACGACGCAGCGCGTCATTCCTCCGTAATAAGGAATGACAAGGCGATGCGTTCGAGTCTCTCAAATGCTTGCAATTCGCAGCGTTGAAAAACGCCTGTGGGTTGTGAGGTTAAGCGACTAAGCGTACACGGTGGATGCCCAGGCAGTCAGAGGCGATGAAGGACGTGCTAATCTGCGTAAAGCGACGGTAAGGTGATATGAACCGCTACAGCCGTCGATGTCCGAATGGGGAAACCCGGTGCACTCTGTGCATCATTGCAGCATGAATACATAGTGCTGCAAGGCGAACCGGGGGAACTGAAACATCTAAGTACCCCGAGGAAAAGAAATCAACCGAGATTCCCCCAGTAGCGGCGAGCGAACGGGGAGCAGCCCAGAGCCTGAATCAGCTTGTGTGTTAGTGGAAGCGTCTGGAAAGTCGCAGGGTACAGGGTGATACTCCCGTACACAAAAGCACACATGCTGTGAGCTCGATGAGTAAGGCGGGACACGTGGTATCCTGTCTGAATATGGGGGGACCATCCTCCAAGGCTAAATACTCCTGACTGACCGATAGTGAACCAGTACCGTGAGGGAAAGGCGAAAAGAACCCCGGCGAGGGGAGTGAAACAGAACCTGAAACCGTGTACGTACAAGCAGTGGGAGCCTTCTTTATGGGGGTGACTGCGTACCTTTTGTATAATGGGTCAGCGACTTATATTCTGTAGCAAGGTTAACCGTATAGGGGAGCCGCAGGGAAACCGAGTCTTAACTGGGCGTTAAGTTGCAGGGTATAGACCCGAAACCCGGTGATCTAGCCATGGGCAGGTTGAAGGTTGGGTAACACTAACTGGAGGACCGAACCGACTAATGTTGAAAAATTAGCGGATGACCTGTGGCTGGGGGTGAAAGGCCAATCAAACCGGGAGATAGCTGGTTCTCCCCGAAAGCTATTTAGGTAGCGCCTCGTGAACTCATCTTCGGGGGTAGAGCACTGTTTCGGCTAGGGGGCCATCCCGGCTTACCAACCCGATGCAAACTGCGAATACCGAAGAATGTTATCACGGGAGACACACGGCGGGTGCTAACGTCCGTCGTGAAGAGGGAAACAACCCAGACCGCCAGCTAAGGTCCCAAAGTCATGGTTAAGTGGGAAACGATGTGGGAAGGCACAGACAGCCAGGATGTTGGCTTAGAAGCAGCCATCATTTAAAGAAAGCGTAATAGCTCACTGGTCGAGTCGGCCTGCGCGGAAGATGTAACGGGGCTAAACCATGCACCGAAGCTGCGGCAGCGACACTTATGTGTTGTTGGGTAGGGGAGCGTTCTGTAAGCCGTCGAAGGTGTGCTGTGAGGCATGCTGGAGGTATCAGAAGTGCGAATGCTGACATAAGTAACGATAAAGCGGGTGAAAAGCCCGCTCGCCGGAAGACCAAGGGTTCCTGTTCAACGTTAATCGGAGCAGGGTGAGTCGACCCCTAAGGCGAGGCCGAAAGGCGTAGTCGATGGGAAACAGGTTAATATTCCTGTACTCGGTGTTACTGCGAAGGGGGGACGGAGAAGGCTATATC
>NZ_JAALEU010000021.1:0-8751 GCF_011800685.1 Pantoea sp. EKM10T | reverse complement strand
AGCGTCTGGCTGGTCAGGTTCCCGGCAGTGACAACAGGTGTAGCGTTCGCTGTGTGTCCGGCTGCGTCGGTGATCACCTTCACTTTGCCGTTACGGATGGCAGAGACTTCAGCAGGAAGCTGTACGGCGGTCAGTTTGTTACCGTCAACAATCGCTGTGCAGTTGTCGTCTACACCCAGCGTAGAGGCATTCTGGACACGTACAGCCGCGCCAGCCTGCACCATTGCAGCGCCATCGAGATACGCGCTCCGCACCACGTTATTGGCAACGTACATCCGAATGCGTCCGGCAACGGTTGAGCCACCGCGTGCAGTGGTGACGTCTACCGGGTTGCCGTCAGATTGCAGGGCATTGGTCAGGCCGGAGAAGTACGCCGAAACTAACGCACCATTACTGACACGAGCACGGACGCCAGCGCCTAACAGGGTGTTGCTGTTCCGGTCTTGAATACTGATTTCATCAGCATCTGTAGCGATGGCGTTTACCAGTGGCAGGGTGACACTGTTTAGGGTGTTACCTGTGACCGAAGCAAGGCCCGAAACCTTGTGGCCAGCGCCGTCCTGCACGGGTACAGCCGCAGCGTCCTTAACCGTGGCTGTGCCGTCTGGCTCAACCGGGCTGATACCCGCAGCAGACAGCGCCTGCTCCAGCTCAGCGAGAACGGCAGTCAGGGCAGGTTTAACCGTACTCAGGTCTTTACCGCCAGTGTGTGCGACGGTCAGCAACTTAACCGCGTTCGTCATAACGTTGGTGAGGTCTTGACGCGCTTCCACGTCTTCAAATAAATCAGCCATTGCATAGGCTCCTTATGGTTGGATTGGCAGGATTGCCGGGTTACATCGTTTGATGTTTGATGCGCTGCTTATCGCGCAGCAGGCGTGCGCCTTCCGCAATCAGTGCGGCCTGTTCCGGCGTGTCATAACTGCCGAGGTTGTAGATGTGTGGGCCGGCCTGTATCTGCGCCTTGTAGCGCTTGCGGTGTCGGGTAACTCCGTAGCCGAGCGGGTTGGAGCGCTGGTAATCTGATTGAGTGAACTGTGGTTTCATGGTGGTTTCCTTTAGGCGTAGAGAAGCCGCAGCAGTAAAGCTGTGACCGGGTTTATTAATTGATTCAGACAATAGAAGCCTAATGCCCCCAACGTGGTATTAACCACGGGGAGCGCAGCGACAACGACTGTCGTTGCTTTGCCGTTAGGCTTTCAGGTTGATGCAATCCGTGCAGACG
Organism: Pantoea sp. EKM10T; assembly: GCF_011800685.1. NCBI lineage: Bacteria > Pseudomonadati > Pseudomonadota > Gammaproteobacteria > Enterobacterales > Erwiniaceae > Pantoea > Pantoea sp. EKM10T. The sequence goes on along the minus strand of NZ_JAALEU010000021.1, from coordinate 7,526 downwards.
GGCGCTCTTTATCAGGTACTGTTATCGTACAGTGAGACGGTGGCAGAGCCTGCTTTTCGGGGCAGGGCCGAATACCACGGTATGCCTGTTTATCCCTGTCGGGAGTCCGGGGCCGTGACCGAGAGCCAGCCAGTTGCAATGTGATTTAATGTCGTTGAATGGTTTTCTGTTGGTAGTGACATAACTAGCCAACCTTGCTAGGATTAGATTGCGACGTCTGTTTCCTAGCAAGCATTGCGAGAATCAGATTACAGAGGCGGCGGGGTTTAATCAACCTCGTCGCCTTTGTTCCTTCTGGAGCACTGACAATTACTTAGCTGATTCAGCGCCACGACGCAGAGCACCCCAGCCATCAGCGAAGTTCAGACCAGCGCCATACTCAAACGCCAGACCGCGCAGGAACTCTAAGTTCTTCGCACGCTCTTTCGATACGTCCAGCTCAGTGACTTCCCCGGCCTCAACCTTGAAAGCAGCCTGCACGACGAACGGGTTGTTCGTACCCATCATGCCCCAGGCATCTGCATCGTAATGACGTTCACGCACGGTGAAGATAACCGCAGCGCCTTCTCGCTTAATGCCGATACTCAAATCCATGCGGCCTGTTCCTGCTGGTGGCTCTTTGCCGTCCGGGTAGGTTGGACGTGCAGCGCCAATAGCGCGGGGGAAGTTCACAGCAGTTTTCCAGCGTGCGCCGTTCTCAGGGATGAAGTCAGCAACGGCCAGCATTGCAGCCTGATAATCTGGAGCATCACCGAACGGAACCAGAGGGATTAACCATTGGGCTTCGGTCAGCATACTGGCGAGGCGCATACGCTTTCCGGTCTTCGCCATATCTACCAGCTCAGGAAGCAGCTCAGCATCAGCACCCGCAGCCATTGCGGAGGCTTCGAACTGCATACGCTTCAGTGCCGGGCCGAATGCCTTATTCAGAGCCTGTTCAATTGCCAGCTCCTGCACTTCTTCAACGGTGCTAATATGCTCACGCAGTGCTTTGCCGCGCAGGTATGCCGGAAGCTGTGACGCAACAGCGGCCAGCAGCTCCGCTTTCTCGTCGTCGTAGTCGCACAGCTCCAGCAGTTTAGCGCCCACGTCAAAGCCAGCATTAGCCATCATAGGCAGCGAACGCGCTACGCCTGTGGTCTGCTCTAACTGCTTCAGTCGCTTATCAAATTCCGTGTAGGTCATTGGCTCAACTGACAGGTCAGCCGGGTGCAGTGACTTATGCATGTGCTCGTGAAAACTGTAGTCCGGGCCGAAGCGTGAATCTAATACGCCGTCGTCCTTCATGCGCTGCGCAATCTCACGCGCTTCGCTGTGGTCTGGTGCAAAGTAGGTCTGCTTCACAAGGTGCTTCATGCCCTTCTTATCGGTACGCAGAATCTTAATCTCACCTACTTTGCGGGTGCTGGAGTCAACCGCAGCAGATGCAGCCTGTGCCAGCTCCAGAGCGGTCGGGCCGGAGTTCTCGTCCTGTACGTACCAATCGCCCTGCTCGCCTTTGTGGGCTGGTTCAGGGGCCGCTACGCCGCCGAGGATTTCTGCAATCTCAGCATCAAAGGTGCTGCTGTCGCTGTCGGTGCTGGTGGCTTCGGTTGATGCAACGTGTGCGCCTTCGAGTGCAGCCAGTAGCTCAGCGCCGCCGCGTGCCTGTTCGGTCTTGTTGATTTCGTTAGTCATGGTGTTATTCCTCATTGGTTAAGTTGATTAGCTCACGCAGAGCATCGGTTAAAGCCGCATCGTAAATCTCATGCAGCAGGTGCGGCAGTGGTGCCTGTGCAATCGGGTCGTTATGGATGTATGCAACGAAAGCAGCACGACGCTGATTCCAGTGAATACCGTATCGGGGAGCACTGTGCTTTTTGATACGCTGCAACCGCTCCTGCTTTGCGCTGGCGAGGTTGCGAGGTAGGCGGGTTCCGTGCATATAGGCCCGGATGATTTCCGAGTCATCAGCGCACCGGAAGTGATGCGCCTCTTGCTCAGGCGAAGGGAGGTTATCGAAAGCCGCGATGACGGCTGCTGGTAAAGGCATTGGTGACGCTCCTGCATGGATTCTGCAAAGTGGGTAAGGTGATTACCCAGCAGAACGCGCGGAGCGTTGCGGGTTATCGGCGAGAGCGAGCCATCTGGCTACGCATGTAGAGCAATTGGGCTTTGGCCTTCTGCTCTGGAGAGCGGCGCGGGTCTTCCTCAATCTCACGCTGGCGAGCGTCTAGCTCACGCTGCTGGCGCTGAAACTGGTTGTCCTGCTGGATGTCGCTGTTACGGTAGCGGGTGCGCTCTGCAACGATGGCTTGCGCCTTTGCTGCGTCCTCTGGTGAGAGGTCGGAAAAGTCATAATCAGACATTGGTCTGGCTCCTGTGGTTGAGGGTTAAAGCTGGTGGTAGCCAGCAGGAATAGCGGCGTTGTCACAGGCCCAAGCCCGGACAGCCTGAAACTCTGCATCGGTGCGCATCCAAGAATCCACCGCAGCAGTGCGCAGGGACTCTAAAGACTTCTGCACGCCATCGGTTTTAACCGGATGCATGAACACGGGAACGCCCCGGACAATGCCCGCCATCCAATGCACACGCGGTGCGGTTGCATGGGCGATGATTGCGGGAGTCGTATGCTCTGCGTATGCCGCGCTCTGTTTCTCAGCTTGTGCAGCAGCCGCAGCCTGCATCTGGCGCTCTGTGCGCTTCCGTTCAGCAGCGAAGCGGGTTTCCTTATAGCAGGGTGCGCAACGGCCAGAGAGAGCGATACGCTCAGTGCCGCCGCACTTCTTGCATGGTGTCGCAGAGGTGTAGTGAACGCCTACCAGAGCAGCCCGGCCACCTTTGGCCCAAGCCTCAGAAATTGCACGGAAACGCGCTGTATCACGCACAGAGAGGCGCTGGAGCCACATCGTTGCAAAGTCATCAGTGGAGGGCGCGGCGAGCGCAGCGGTCAGCTCAGAGAGCGTAGGCATAGGACGTTCAGCAGAGCGGCGCAGCATCTGCTCACGCTCAGGGTATTTCGGCAGAGCCTGCCCGTTCAGTGTGGCGCGTCTGCCCTTCTGTCCGCCGAAAGGCTTCGTGCTGGTTGGGCGGGTGCGTACTCGCTTGCCGCCTTTCTTGATTACCGGTTTATATGGGAGTGGTTGCATGTTGCGTCCTGTAATGGGGTATGCCGCACAAACTAGGTCTGACACGAAGGCCAGGCTGTTTAAGTGCGTAACATAGGGTTGTGGTGGGTTGTCGCTGCTAAAGCCTTGTGCGACAAGGGAGGGAGAGTCTTTGTCTTGCAGGGTGAACATAGAGTAAATCAAAAAGAGAAGCCCCAGCGAACCGGGGCCAATCAACAACACTCTAAAGGAAGATTCCACCATGAAAGAATCTGAATACGCCCGGACTGCCACCCACAGCAGCGCACACGGGAGAGGAAGCCCGCCGGACGTATTCAGGTTATTTCACAGGGAGAGGGAGATATGCGGCCCATCCCGGAGGACAGGCCCACGCCTCAATGCAGAGCGGCGTATGCACCTTAAGTCTCAGCAGCATTCAAGAAGAACCGTAAACAGCGGTTCGGTACAGAGTACCCATGAGCGCACCCTTGCGGACACGCTCAAAGTTACCAAGTAACCCGCTACGCTTTGAAGAACTACCAATCCTGAAAGAGCACAGCACGGGGGCGGTACGCTTACAGCATTGCAGTCAGGTGGAGAATGCCCCCGGCAGCAGAGACGCCGCTACCGGGTTGCACAGAGGAGAGGCTATGACTAGTAACCATTTCAAGCGAGAAGCAGAGGCGTAGGGAGGGAATTACCCTATGTCTCCTATACGTGTCACTCTAAAGCACACGTTCGGTCAATTAATAGCCATGCATGGCTGTAGCCCTTGTGGGACAAGGGTTGACGCTCAGAGAGTAACGACAGGCTAAGCATCATGGCGTGGCGCAAAGCTATGTTATCTCTCTATAGCGTGTCGTTCTATTGGCCTGCTCTGGTTTAATGCTGAACAATGATTGGTAGTATACTGTTTATACTGAATATTTTTTACCTGTTGAGGGTGCGTATGGAATGGGCTTCGGTTGTAGATTCGGCTGTAAAAATAGGGCTTGGAGCACTTATCGCAGCAGTAGCCTCTTACCTTACTCTTTGCAAAACCCATCGGCATGAAATCAGGAGAGATAAGATCCTGCATCAGCGACAAATGACTGAACGTAAGAGATTGCTATATTTGGACTTTCTTACCGCCTCTAGTGTGCTTACGCAAAAGTATAGGGATACTAGCTGCAATGCAGACGGTGTGGACTATTTCGATTACCAACGGCTTTACCACGATGTATCAATCAGCTCTGACGACGAGATCAGGCTAGGGGCTTCCAACGTGTTATATGTGGTAAATCAATACATCGTGATTAATAAGAACGGTCAGGAGTACGAGCTATTAAAGAAGATGAAAGAGCAGGTTAATGACGTACTTGGAATGTTCCAATTATTGGCAAAGCAGGATATTGAAAGCTCGATGTCCGTGCAGTAGCACACCAAAAATTGCTATATCCACGCGAGGCTCCCCCTGACCATCAACGATGCGACTTCCCCCATAGGGGTTGCCTGCCGCTGGCTGTGAGAAATGAAAGGGTGTCCGGGTGCCTTCATTGCCAGCCAGTGCCGGGCGTTGTGATGACCGGGTGTAGATGGGTTTATTTAGCCATCCAGACATCTAGGTGTTTACAGGTTCCTGAATCCATGATAAGCTCCGCGCCGTCGCCGCAGGCCCACGGGTATTATCCAGCCATGCCGGGTGCGAACACAAGCTAAGTCCGGTCTAATACCATTCCTCTAACAATGCTCGTTGTGCTGCTGCGTAGCGTGCTGCTCGTTCTATGGCTGATTCAGTCGGGTTAATCTGGTTGTGTGTCATGCTGTATTCTCCGGTTTAGGGTGTAGCTGTTGCACGAAGTGCCAATGGCTGTCCGGGGTATAACGGGGATTTCCATCCCCTTTTATATATGCTTCCGTTAAGTACACTTTTTAATCACATAGCCAGTTTGTAGCTGTGACGCTCGTTCATCATGTCCAGCATTACGAGGAAGTGCTCTATAGCCTCCGCTACCTGTCTGCACCATCTCTGTGAGTATCTGTCCTGTGTAACCTCCTGCACCGCAGCGGCGTTAATCACAGGTTGTGAGGTGAGTACCTGCCAGACCAGTGATCGCTTCATTTTGTCGAAGCAGTTAAGGCTACCTGTCAGGATGTCATCAATAGCGGCGGGGAGGTTGCTGCTGTTTTCCAGCTCCTGCCAGTAAGCCAGCAGATTGTTGCTGTACGCCTTGCGGCGTCGCGTGGGCTTCTGTGCGCCGCTGTCCGGGGCGCTCTCGCTATCGGTGCGGCTACCGTCCAGCTCATAGCCTAAGTCGCGTAGCGTGTCGTATGCGCCGCCTGTGCCGTTCAGCTCTGCATCTTCAAACTGTGCATAGTGGGAATCGTGCGCGGTAATAGTCATCATGATGGTTATCTCTCTTTGTTGGTGGTTGGTTTCTCCTATACGTGTGTTTCTATTTGGGTTGAGTCCTGATTCTGCCTGCAATGTCAATAGCTTATGTGTGTTCGTTATCGTGTATCAAAATGCCACGCTTTATCGGTACGGCCTGATTAATCCGGTACAGGTGCAATTGCTGTATCAAAAAGCCTTGCATCAATCATTCTGATACAGTACATTTCATCACATAGCAAATTGATACAGCACAGCGAACGGAGTTAATCAGATGGCTAACGTTGGTTACATCAGGGTTTCAACAGCAGACCAGCACACAGAGCGCCAGTTGTCCGGCATCGAATTAGACCGGGTGTTTGAGGATAAGCTGTCGGGCAAAGACACGAACCGCCCCGGCTTCGCTGCAATGATGGATTACGTGCGGGACGGCGATACGCTGCATGTGCATGAGATGTCGCGCTTAGGCCGTAACGTGCTGGACATCCTCAGTACGATTGAGCAGCTAACGGCACGCGGTGTAGCGGTGAAGTTTCACAAGGAAGGGCAGCAGGCAGATAACAGCTCTGCGATGGGCCGCGCGTTCCTCGCAATGATGGCGACGTTTGCAGCGCTGGAGCGTGATTTGATGTTAGAGCGCCAGCAGGAAGGATACCGCGCAGCTCAGGCCGCAGGGCGCATCACAGGGCGCGGTAAGGGTAAGGATGTAGACAGGCCAGGCATTGCGGCGGCAATCGCAGCAGGGGCCAGCATAAGAGCCATAGCGAAGGATTTCGGAGTATCGCCGCAGACGGTGCAGGCGATTAAAAAGGAGCAGGTGTTATGAAGAAGTATCGGAGCAGCAAAGCCTATCGGAACGGGCAGCAGCATAACGCGTCAGTGACGAACTATGCGCAGCGTAACGCGGAGAAGGCGGAGCAGCGGAGGTTGCAGGCTGTGCGCGAGGCTCAGAGCATTGTACGGGCAGAGGAGGAGCGGCAGCGCCGTAGCTGGCTCGATAGCATCAGGGCGAACCTGTCAGGCATAGTCTTTGGTGCAGGCGTGTACGCGGCGATTATGGCGCTGGGTTGGTGGCTGACTCAGGGAACAGGTGCCGTGCTGGTGCGCGGGCATTACCGGGCCGCAGCCGGACAGGGCTATAGCATCATGTTTGTTTATACCGCCATCCCTGTGATATTCGCGCTGTGCGGCATCCAGAGCGTGCGGAAGCGGAAGCAGAGGGCAGAACGTGCCAGAGCGTTTCTGATTGAGCAGGAGAAGATACAGGCGTTTAAGCGGTCGCAGTTGGGCCAGCAGTAACACTTAGGCCCGGCGCAATGCTGGGCTTCCTCGTTGTGTTTCCGGGTGTATACTGCACAAAGTCAACAGCGGTTAAAGCCGCGCAGCCGATGCAGGTAACACATGTCAACAGAGCCAGATTCTACCGCCTCAGAGCAGCCTCCAGTACCGCCAGAGTACACACCCTACCTCAACCTTTCCGACGCAGCGAAGGCCGCAGGCGTCAGCCGAAAGACGCTTTACGCGCATATCGATAAGGGTCTGGTATCTGTAACCCGTAAACAGGGTAAGCGGTTTATTCATGTTGCCGAATTAGAAAGACATTACGGGAGTGTTACCCTTAAAACGTTACCGGGTAACAAACAGATACAGCAACAAAGTAAACAGGATGCAGCGCAGTCGGAGCAGATAGCAGAACTGACAGCCGCTATACAGTCGTTACAGCGCGAAACAGAATCATTGAGGGCAGAGGTGCGGGAGTACCAGAAAGCCGCTCAGGAGAGTGCAGAGCGCGTTGCTGGGCTACTGGAGGACAAGACTGCAAAAGAGGTGAGCACCGCCAGCCGTAGCTGGTGGCGCAAACTTTGGGATTAAGCAGCCGGGGCGTCAGTCACAGCGATGGCAGTGATCGCGCCAGCCGATACAGTGAACGTGTATACCTTTCCGGCAATGGTGACAGCGGAGCCGTTCAGGGTCAGTGAGGCAGTGCCTGCAAGCGTCTGGCTGGTCAGGTTCCCGGCAGTGACAACAGGTGTAGCGTTCGCTGTGTGTCCGGCTGCGTCGGTGATCAC
>NZ_JAALEU010000020.1:0-31461 GCF_011800685.1 Pantoea sp. EKM10T | reverse complement strand
TCTTTCTCAGAAGTTTTTCTCCGGCGGCGCAGTCTCCTGTGCCTCTCAACCCGTTTTCCGTTGCCGGTGTGCCGTGTTGATGGATGCGCATTATAGGGAGTTGTCTGAGAGGCGCAACCCATAAATTGCATAAAAAAGAGCGTTCGCTGCATTCCACAGCAAAAGCGGCTGTTATACGCAGTTACACACAATGTTATCCACATTAGTCGGGCCAGATAAATTTAGGCGAGCATCACGCAAACGTTTTCGCTACAATGCCGGGCGAAGTTCCGGACACCCCTTTTCGGGGCGTTACCTGAGGTTTTTGATTTTTTCTTCCTATATAGAGAAGAGAAAATCGCTGTAAAGCCTGATGTAACGCTCTTATATACGCGAAACAAAGCCAAGGGATAAACCACCATGCAACAAACTCGTCCTGTACGCCGCGCATTGCTCAGTGTCTCTGACAAAGCCGGTATCCTCGAATTTGCTCAGGCGCTCTCAAGTCGCGGTGTCGAACTGCTCTCCACAGGCGGAACAGCTCGCCTGCTGGCGGATGCGGGTCTGGCTGTCACAGAAGTCTCTGACTACACCGGTTTCCCGGAAATGATGGATGGACGCGTCAAAACCCTGCATCCGAAAGTGCATGGCGGCATTTTAGGTCGTCGCGGCCAGGATGATGCCATTATGGCGCAGCACGATATCAGCCCAATCGACATGGTGGTCGTTAACCTCTATCCCTTTGCACAGACCGTCGCCCGTGAAGGATGTTCACTGGAAGATGCAGTGGAAAATATCGACATCGGTGGCCCGACCATGGTGCGCTCTGCTGCCAAGAACCATAAAGATGTGGCAATCGTGGTCAGCAGCGGCGACTACGATGCGATCATTGCCGAAATGGATGCCCATGAAAATGGTCTGAAGCTTGAGACCCGTTTCGATCTGGCGATCAAAGCGTTTGAACACACTGCCGCGTATGACAGCATGATCGCTAACTACTTTGGCAGCCTGGTGCCCGCCTATCACGGTGATCGTAATCAGCCCGCCGGCCGTTTCCCGCGTACCCTGAATCTGAACTTCATTAAGAAGCAGGATATGCGCTACGGTGAAAACAGCCATCAGGATGCTGCCTTCTATATAGAAGAGAACATCACTGAAGCTTCAGTGGCGACTGCCCGGCAGGTTCAGGGCAAAGCGCTCTCCTATAACAACATTGCTGACACGGATGCTGCACTGGAGTGCGTAAAAGAGTTCAGTGAACCCGCCTGCGTCATCGTCAAACATGCGAACCCTTGTGGCGTAGCGACCGGTGACTCTCTGCTGGCAGCCTATGAGCGTGCTTACCAGACCGATCCGACCTCCGCATTTGGCGGCATCATCGCCTTTAACCGCGAGCTGGATGAAGCAACTGCGCAGGCCATTATCAGCCGCCAGTTTGTTGAGGTGATTATCGCGCCAGCGGTTTCCGAGGCCGCGCTGAAAATTACCGCCGCGAAGCAGAATGTCCGTGTCCTGATCTGCGGCCAATGGCAAAACCGTACTGCTGCACTGGATTTCAAACGCGTCAACGGGGGTCTGCTGGTACAGGATCGCGATCTCGGCATGGTTGATGCCAGCCAGCTGCGCGTCGTCAGTAAACGTCAGCCAACCGAACAGGAGCTGCGTGATGCGCTGTTCTGCTGGAAAGTAGCGAAGTTCGTTAAGTCTAACGCCATTGTTTATGCACGCGACAACATGACCATCGGTATCGGTGCCGGACAGATGAGCCGTGTCTATTCCGCTAAGATTGCCGGCATTAAAGCAGCCGATGAAGGGCTGGAAGTAAAAGGATCAGCCATGGCGTCGGATGCCTTCTTCCCGTTCCGTGATGGTATTGATGCGGCAGCCGCGTCAGGCGTGAGCTGCGTCATCCAGCCTGGCGGCTCCATCCGCGATGAAGAGGTGATTGCGGCGGCTGATGAGCACGGCATTGCCATGATCTTCACCGACATGCGTCACTTCCGCCATTAATCGTTCTGGAGAGAAACAGATGAAAATTTTAGTAATCGGCAATGGCGGACGTGAACATGCTCTGGCCTGGAAAGCTGTCCAGTCGCCGCTGGCGGAAACCGTGTTTGTGGCACCGGGTAACGCGGGCACCGCATTAGAGCCTGCGCTGCAGAATGTCGCGATTAGTGCAACTGATGTCCCTGCCCTGCTTGAGTTTGCCCGGCGTGAAAAGATTGATCTGACGATTGTCGGCCCCGAAGCGCCGCTGGTGATTGGCATCGTGGATGCCTTCCGTGAGGCCGGGCTGGCTATCTTTGGTCCGACTCAGGCCGCTGCGCAGCTGGAAGGCTCTAAAGCTTTCACCAAGGATTTCCTGGCGCGTCATAAGATCCCGAGTGCGGAATACCAGAACTTCACCGAGGTTGAGCCCGCTCTCGCGTATCTGCGTGAGAAAGGCGCCCCTATCGTCATCAAAGCCGACGGCCTGGCCGCAGGTAAAGGCGTGATTGTGGCAATGACGCTGCAGGAAGCTGAGGATGCGGTTCAGGATATGCTGGCCGGAAACGCCTTTGGCGATGCCGGACACCGTATTGTGATTGAAGAGTTTCTGGATGGCGAAGAAGCCAGCTTCATCGTGATGGTGGACGGCGAGCATGTGCTGCCCATGGCCACCAGCCAGGATCACAAACGCGTGGGCGATGGCGATACCGGTCCGAACACCGGCGGAATGGGTGCATACTCTCCGGCTCCGGTTGTCACCGATGAGATCCACCAGCGCGTTATGGATCAGGTTATCTGGCCGACCGTGCGCGGCATGGCGGCTGAATGCAACGTCTATACCGGTTTTCTCTATGCCGGCCTGATGATCGATCACACCGGGCAGCCGAAAGTGATCGAATTCAACTGCCGCTTCGGCGATCCGGAGACTCAGCCGATCATGCTGCGCCTGCAGTCGGATCTGGTCGATCTTTGCCTGGCCGCCTGTGACGGTAAGCTGGATCAGAAAACGTCACAATGGGATCCCCGCCCTGCGCTGGGTGTGGTCCTGGCGGCGGGCGGTTATCCGGGTGACTACACTCAGGGCGATCAGATTCACGGTCTGCCACTGGAAGAAGTTGCTGACGGCAAGGTATTCCACGCCGGAACACGGCTGGAAGAGGACCTGGTGCTGACAAACGGTGGCCGCGTGTTGTGCGTAACCGCGCTGGGCGACGATGTGGCCGCGGCACAAAAGCGGGCTTATGAGCTGACAAAGCCAATCTCATGGCAGGGCAGCTTCTGTCGCCGCGATATCGGCTACCGCGCCATTAATCGCAAATAAGTTCAGGGGGCACCAGGTGCCCCCTTTTCAATTCACATATCTTCTTCTGTCGGCTGCTGTGAGCAGTCATCCTGCTGACTGACCCGCAATAGCTGTATTCCTTCCGGCGCTTCCAGCCATGACACCATCAGCGGTGCCGATGCGCGGCGTTGCTGCTGTGTCAGCATCTGCAGAGCGTCGGCGTCAAAAGCGGGTCTGACCTGCTGGCCTTCGCAACTCTCCAGCACATTGTTTCCCAGCCAGTGTCCCTGTCTGAGGAACACCTGACCACTTAATAGCGCATCGCTGAGGTTACGCATCCGCTCGGCATCAAACTTATAGAGCTCAACCGCATCCGGGCTGACCGCTTCACGCCGGCCTGAAAGCTGGCGCTGCATAAAGTTAAGACCGCCAGCCTGGTCAAAGCGCAGGGTCACATCATCAGGCTGGTTGCCCTTCACCTGACGCTGGATGCTGATCAACGACTCTTCCAGCCAGACATAATCCGTCACTTCACCCTCACCGCCACTGAACGGCGTATAGAAGGTGCGGATATGGACCGACTGGTGGTCGCTGTTTTTACGCCAGATACGAACAACACCACGATCGGCAAGATAGCCACTGGCAGAAAAGGGGGGAATATCCGGAGTAGAGCTGCAACCGAAAAGAAAAAGGGAGAGAAACAGAACAGATAAACGCTGAAACAGCGGGGTCATGATGGCTGGCCTCTTAAACAAAAGGGGCGAAACGCCCCCTGTTTTAAAGCTTAACCGCAGTGCGACGTCTTACTTAACGGCGTCTTTCAGCGCTTTACCAGACACGAATGCCGGTACATTTGCTGCAGCGATTTTGATCTCTTTGCCAGTCTGCGGGTTACGACCGGTACGCTCAGCGCGGTGGTTCACTTTAAAAGTACCAAAACCAACCAGTTGTACAGCATCACCATCTTTCAGAGACTCAGTGATCGCAGCCAGAGTAGATTCCAGCGCTGCCTTTGCCTGGGTTTTAGACAGGTCAGCTTTTTCTGCGATCACATCAATCAGTTGAGTCTTGTTCATAAGTTATCCTTAAAGTGTATTTATCGCTTGCTAAGCAACGAGTGCGAGGGAAAAGCCATATTCTGGCACTCTTCTGCCTGCACGCACCGATAGCCACAATTTTCAGCCCCCCAAATGTAGACCAGACAGGGGGCCAATGTGAAGCCTCCAGGCGCGCTAATTCGGGCCTGAAGTCACGTTTTATCGCCTTACTGCTGGAAATTTATACCGATGTTGCTAATTCCCGCTTCACGCAGGTCAGATCGCAGACCTTTAATCAATTCAAGGTCGCGCTCTTCACACTCCGCCAGCAGGCGGAAAATCTCCCACTGAAGGTCCCACTCATCGATGATAGCCGGGTTTTCACGCAGCTCTTCGTCGGTCATTTCGCGTCCAGCCTGGGTCATTTCCAGCATGGCGATAGTGGTAATTGAGGTCTCGCTGACTTCAATTGCATGCTCAAGAGTTTCACCGCTCAGCTGCGCATGTACGACTTCGCTTAATGCCACACAGGCATCGATAGCCGGATAAACGCCGTAAACCTCAAACGCATCACCATCCGGAATGGCGGCTTCGAGCTTTTCCAGCTGGCTGTCGAAGTTAATCTTCGCATCTTTGACCGTCAGGTTTTCCCAGATCAGATCAAGAATACGGCGATAGAGTGCCGGATCGGCAAATTCAGTCTGCTCGCAGAACGCGCGATAGTTGGGATACATGCGCTCGCACAGGCAGGCCATAAAAGTAAGGTGCTGCCAGCTTTCCAGCTTCGCCAGACGCAGATGAACGGGATTTTGTAACATAAAGGTGGCTCTTATTCGTTTCGCTGGCCGCAGTGTAACTGCAAAACCGCAGCACAAACAGTGTTAAAGCGCGTTTTGCCAGCGCTGGAAAGCGGTTCGGTTCGAGGCAACCGCGTCGGCCCAGCGGGTCGGTTCCGGCAGCCGGTAACCACGCGTACAGTTTTCGACCCACTGCAGCGCGGTATCCAGGCTGACACGATGGCCGGTGGCGACAAACAGCGGATTACACCGCAGCTTGCTGCGCCATACCCAGCCTATCTGCTCGCCTTTGTCGATCAGTGGCTGACGACTGCCAGGCTGCGCATCCAGATCGGCAAAACGGCCGCACAGGCGACTTTTCGCGACACCAATGGTGGGCACATCGACCAGCAGGCCAAAATGTGACGCGACGCCAAGTCGTCGTGGATGCGAAATACCGTGTCCATCCACAAACAGCAGGTCCGGCTTTTGCTCCAGCATCTGCCAGGCGGCCATCAGCGCTGGATATTCACGGAATGAGAGAAAGCCCGGAATATAAGGCATGGTGGTCTCAACGCGTGCGATGCGGTGCTCCACCAGCTTTAAGGAGGGATACTCCAGTATCACCATCGCCGCCCGGGTGATGGTGCCTTCCTGCTCAAATCCAACGTCCGCCCCGCCGATAAAGCGGGGTGGCAGCACATCAAAGTCATCTTCTCGCACCACATCAGCGGCGCGTTGTAACTGCTCAGCGCGAAGTGCGGCAATATCCATGATTACTCCTGATGCCAGGGACGTGATAAACGGTGTACCGCCTCAACAAAGACGCCCGCATTTTCCGGTGGCACATCCAGATGAATACCATGACCCAGATTAAAGACATGCCCGGTGCCCGAGCCAAAGCGCTCCAGGATCCCAGCCACTTCCTGTTCGATACGCTCAGGTGCCGCATAGAGCATAGAAGGATCCATGTTGCCCTGCAGGGCTACTTTGTCGCCCACGCGACGGCGTGCGTCATCAATATCGGTGGTCCAGTCGAGACCCAGCGCGTCACAACCGGTGGCGGCCATCGCTTCCAGCCACTGTCCGCCGCCTTTGGTGAAGAGCGTCACCGGCACGCGGCGACCGTCGTTTTCACGCAGCAGGCCATCGACAATTTTGTGCATGTAATGGAGTGAGAATTCGCGGTAATCACGACCGGTCAGCACGCCACCCCAGGTATCAAACACCATAACGGACTGCGCACCGGCGCGGATCTGAGCATTGAGATAGAGGATGACGCTGTCGGCCAGCTTATCCAGCATCGCGTGGAGCGTAGCGGAATCGGCATACATCATCTTCTTAATTTTGGTAAACGCCTTGCTGCTCCCGCCTTCCACCATATAGGTGGCCAGCGTCCACGGACTGCCGGAGAAGCCAATCAGCGGCAGGTCGCCGTTCAGGTTCTTACGGATGGTACGGACAGCATTCATCACATAGCCCAGCTCCATTTCGGGATCGGGTACTGGCAAACGCTCAACGTCAGCGCGACAGGTCACAGGGTTTGAGAAACGCGGGCCTTCGCCGGTTTCAAAGTAGAGACCCAGTCCCATCGCATCCGGAATGGTCAGGATGTCACTGAAGAGGATGGCGGCATCCAGCGGATAACGGCGCAGCGGCTGCAGGGTAACTTCACAGGCCAGCTCGGCGTTTTTACACAGCGACATAAAGTCACCCGCCTGGGCGCGTGTCGCTTTGTACTCCGGCAAATAGCGCCCGGCTTGTCGCATCATCCAGACCGGCGTGACATCAACCGGCTGACGTAACAGGGCACGCAAATAACGATCGTTCTTCAGTTCACTCATCTCAACACTCTCTCAATAACAGGCGTGTAGTGTAGCACTTTCACACTTCGGTGCGGCACAGAGCGACGGTATCTTCAATCAGGCGGCGTGCCACGGTGCCTGGCGGTGGCAGCAACGGCAGCTCATCAAAACGGAACCAGGCCGCATCCAGCAGCTCTTTACCGTCGTGCTGCAGATCGCCGCTGTCATACTCCGCCATAAAGGCTGTCATCAGCGATTGCGGGAAGGGCCACGGCTGGGAGGTAACGTAACGGACGTTTTTGACGCGGATATTGCTCTCTTCCATCACTTCGCGGGCAACGGCCTGCTCCAGCGTCTCGCCCACCTCCACAAAACCTGCCAGCACGGTGTAGACCTTGTTGCGATGGCGGGCATGATTCGCCAGCAGGATTTCATCACCGCGACGGATAGCCACAATGATGCAGGGTGCGATCTGCGGATAGTAACGCTCGCGGCAATGGCTGCAGAGACAGGCAAATTCATGTTTGCTTTGGTGCATTTCATGGCCGCAATAGCCGCACCAGCGATGAGAACGGTAGAATTCCGCCAGTTGCACACCGCGACCCACCAGCTGAAACAGCGCCACATCCTGATCGATCAGCTGTCGTACTGAGAACATATCGGCAGAACGCGGCTCACAAATCAGCCAGACTTTTTCGCCCTGCCACTCACCGATGGTCCGGGCTTTACTGCCGGTCAAACCAAATTTTTCGGCGTTTCCGTGGGGTAAATCACCTTGTGGTAACCAAAGTTTCTGTTCATGGCTGACAATCCACCATCCAGCGTCTACGCTTGAGATTTCGCATTGCATTTATTTCGTCATCCTTAGCGTCAACTCGCACGCTGAAGCCCTGATGTTAAGTGTGTAGATAAACAACTATAACTCACATGGAGTTAGATATGCTTAACCAGTTAGACGTCCTGGCTGAACGCGTAGGTGGCAGTAATGAACTGGTCGATTCGTGGCTTGAAGCCCGTCGTCAGCTACTGGTGACCTATTATCACCTGGTCGGACTTAAACCAAACAAAGAGGCGCTGACGCGTCTTGATGAGCAGGCTCTGGACAACTTCTGTCACGGTCTGGTCGATTATCTTTCTGCGGGTCACTTCAGTATCTATGAACGCGTGATCAGTGAAATGAGTGGCGACAGCCCGATGATTGCCGCCGCACAGATCTATCCACCGCTGGAAGCCAATACTGAGCGTCTGATGCAGCTGTATGACGGCCACCTGCAGCAGGCGATCGACGACGAGAACTGCATGACCTTCCAGCAGGCACTCTCCGAAGTGGGTGAAGTGCTGGAAGCACGCTTTACGCTGGAAGATAAGCTGATTCAGCTGGCATGGGACAACCAGCTTGTCCCCCCGCCGGTTGCCAATGACAGCCATATCGCGCGTCCGGCTTAATCATCATCTCCGGCAAAGGGGTTGAGATTATCCCGTAGCCCTTTTATGCTGAACAGGTTCTGAGGAGAGTGCTCCAAAGAACCTTTTTTATTTTTGCTTTGAAATATAAGGTTTTTACGCCTGGCTCTGTTATCAGACACCCGCGTAAAAACAGCTTCTTGTCGGAGTGCCCAAGTTGGGCTGAGACCGTTAATTCGGGATCCGCGGAACCTGATCAGGTTAGAACCTGCGAAGGGAACAAGAGTAAATATTCTCTGTATACCAGCATGCTTACGCTGTCTATACGGTTACTCCTTCCGAACTCCGGACAAGCATCGTTCCCCCTTAACAGGAAGATTGCTATGTCTGACCAAAAAACAACCCGTCGTGAACAGCGTGCCCAGGCGCAGGAATTTATTGATTCCCTGCAAAGCGGCAGTGCATTTCCCCAGTCCCGCCGCATCTGGATTACCGGCAGCCGCGAGGATATTCGCGTTCCCATGCGTGAAATCGTGCTAAGCCCGACTCACATCGGCGGCAGCAAAGAACAGCCTCTCTATGAGCAGAACGAAGCGGTACCGGTCTATGACACGGCGGGTGCCTATGGCGATCCCGCGGCACAGATCGATGTTCATCGGGGCCTGGAAAAGCTGCGCGCCCGCTGGATTGCTGAACGCGACGACAGCGAACTTCTCGAACAGAACAGCTCAGGCTATACCCAGCAGCGGCTGGCTGACGAGGGGCTGGATCATCTGCGTTTCGATCAACTGCCGACACCGCGCCGTGCCCGCGCAGGCTGCTGCGTCACGCAATTGCACTATGCCCGCCAGGGGATCATCACCCCGGAGATGGAATTTATCGCACTGCGGGAAAACATGGGCCGTGAGCGAATCCGCAGTGAGGTATTGCTGCAACAGCATCCCGGCCACAGTTTTGGCGCGCATCTGCCAGCCAGTATCACGCCCGAGTTTGTACGTCAGGAGGTCGCTGCCGGACGCGCCATTATCCCTGCCAATATCAATCACCCTGAATCGGAGCCGATGATCATTGGCCGCAACTTTCTGGTTAAGGTCAATGCCAACATCGGTAACTCGGCGGTGACCTCTTCTATTGAGGAAGAGGTGGAAAAACTGGTCTGGTCGACTCGCTGGGGTGCCGATACGGTGATGGATCTCTCTACCGGTCGTTATATTCATGAAACGCGCGAATGGATTTTGCGAAACAGCCCGGTGCCAATCGGTACAGTGCCGATTTATCAGGCGCTGGAAAAAGTGAATGGCGTGGCCGAGGCGCTGAACTGGGAAATATTCCGCGATACGCTGCTTGAGCAGGCGGAACAGGGTGTCGATTATTTCACTATCCACGCTGGCGTGCTGCTGCGTTATGTCCCGATGACGGCGAAACGTCTGACCGGAATTGTATCGCGGGGTGGATCTATCATGGCGAAATGGTGCCTGTCGCATCATCAGGAGAGCTTCCTGTATCAGCACTTCCGGGAGATATGTGAAATCTGCGCCGCCTATGATGTCTCCCTGTCGCTGGGCGATGGCCTTCGTCCGGGTTCCATTCAGGATGCCAACGATGAGGCGCAGTTTGCCGAACTGCGTACCCTGGGCGAACTGACCCGTATTGCCTGGGAATATGACGTTCAGGTCATGATTGAAGGCCCGGGGCACGTCCCGATGCATATGATCCGCCGCAACATGACCGAACAGCTCGACCTGTGCGATGAAGCCCCCTTCTACACCCTTGGCCCGCTGACCACCGACATCGCGCCCGGCTATGACCATTTCACCTCCGGTATCGGTGCTGCCATGATTGGCTGGTTTGGTTGCGCAATGTTGTGTTACGTCACGCCCAAAGAGCATCTGGGTCTGCCGAACAAAGAGGATGTGAAGCAGGGGTTGATCACCTACAAAATCGCGGCGCATGCCGCCGATCTGGCGAAAGGCCATCCGGGTGCGCAGATCCGTGATAACGCCATGTCTAAAGCGCGCTTTGAGTTCCGCTGGGAAGATCAGTTTAATCTGGCGCTGGATCCCCATACGGCGCGGGCTATGCATGATGAAACCCTGCCGCAGGAGTCGGGCAAAGTGGCCCATTTCTGCTCGATGTGTGGCCCTAAGTTCTGCTCGATGAAAATTTCCCAGGAGGTGCGCGAGTTCGCAGTACGTCAGGATACGCACGCCGAGCCCGTTGAAGTGGGCATGGCGCAAATGTCAGACCGTTTTCGTCGGCGCGGCGGTGAGCTTTATCATCCCGCCGATGCCATTAAGGAGGAGTAACGATGCCCGCATTTCCCGCTACCGCCCCGCGCCTGGGGCTTTATCCGGTGGTTGATAGCCCCGACTGGATTGAGCGCCTGCTGAAGATGGGCGTTCGTACACTGCAGCTGCGCATCAAAGATCAGCCCGATGAGGTCGCCGAGCCCGCCATCGCTCAGGCGATTGCAATGGGTAAACGCTATGACGCGCGCCTGTTTATCAATGACTACTGGCAGCTGGCGATAAAGCATCAGGCTTATGGCGTGCATCTGGGTCAGGAGGATCTCGATGTCGCCGATCTTGCCCGGATTCATCAGGCAGGATTGCGTCTGGGGCTCTCCACCCATGACGATGCTGAACTGGACCGCGCACTGGCAATCCAGCCCTCTTACATCGCGCTTGGACATATTTTCCCGACGCAGACCAAAGAGATGCCTTCTGCGCCGCAGGGCATTGAGCAGCTGAAGCGGCATCTGACGCGCCTGACGCATATCCCCACCGTGGCAATTGGCGGTATTTCGATTGCTCGGGCACCTGACGTGCTGGCAACCGGCGTAGGGAGTATTGCGGTGGTGAGTGCGATTACCCAGGCAGATGACTGGCGTGAAGCAACACGTACTTTGCTGGCGCTGGCAGAGCCTCACCAATAAAGATTTGTGGAAGCTATCCCGCATAGCGGCTGCAAAACCAGTAACGCCAGCGTTTCTGCCGGGAAAGCGACGCGCAAAAGCGTATGTTGCCGCTGGCGTGCTCTGATCCAAAACCTTAACGTGGCCTCCGTCAGGTTAAGGTTATCTGACCAGGGCCGGTTCCCTCCTCTTGCCGGTCCTGCTTCTTCTTTTCGCTATGCGAGAGTTGAAGCTGAAATCTGCGTCTCATGCTGGCACGAGAGCATGGCGCGTTCGACGGCTGCACCCACCAGCGCCAGCGCCTTTTCAGTCTGCTCGTTGATCGGCAGCCCGTAGTTTAAGCGCAGACAGTTACGGTATTTACCCGAGGCCGAAAAGAGTGAGCCTACGGCTATCTGAATTTTTGAGTCGCGCAATTCGCGATTGAGCCGGACCGCATCAAACGCTTCGGGGAGCTCTATCCACATCAGAAAACCGCCCTGAGGACGGGAAACGCAGATGCCGCAGGGAAAGTAGTGGCGCACCCAGCAGCTAAAGGTTTCATAGTTACGATGATAGATTTGCCGCATCCGGCGCAGATGGGGCTGATAATGGCCCTGGCGGATAAACTCGGAGACCGCATGCTGAGGCTGTGTGGCGGTGGAACCTGTGACGATATATTTCATGTGCAGTACACGGTCGCGATAGCGGCCGGGTGCAACCCAGCCGACACGCAAACCTGGCGCCAGCGTTTTGGAAAAGGAGCTGCACAGCAGAACCCGGCCATCGAGATCCAGCGCTTTAATGGTCGCTGGGCGCGGATATTCCCAGGCTAACTCACCATAAACATCATCTTCAATGACCGCCGCGTCAAACCGCTGCGCCAGGGCAAGCAATGCCCGCTTACGCGGCTCAGGCATGATAAATCCCAGCGGATTATTACAGTTCGGTACAACAACGACTGCTTTAATCGGCCATTGATCAAACGCCAGTTCCAGCGCTTCCAGGCTGATGCCGGTTACCGCATCAGTCGGGATCTCAATGGCACGAATGCCAAAGCCGCGCAGGGTTTGCATGATCCCGTGAAACGAAGGCGACTCAACAGCAATGATATCGCCCGGCTCGCAGACCGCACGCACGGCTACCGATAAGGCTTCATGGCAGCCGGTGGTAATAACAATGTCATCGGCGGTGAGCTGGCAACCGCTATCTATCGCCAGTCGTGCAACCTGTTGCCGCAGTGCGAGAACACCATAGAGGTTGTCATAATTGAGCAGCGCGATGTCCTGCTTCTGAGCCTGTCGGCTGAAGGCTTTCCACAGCGGCTTAAGCGTCGGTTGGGTCAGATCGGGCATACCGCTTCCCAGCTGCAACACATCATCTTCCAGACGGCTGTTAATCAGCTCCAGCACCGCATCCCACTGCGTTACCTCAACCGGCCGCTGTGCGGGACGGGTCAGCGCAGGCATCGGGGGCGTCGCCTTACGCGAGGCCACAAAATAGCCAGAGCGCGACTGCGGCGTAATCATCTGCTTCTCTTCCAGCAGATGATAAGCCTGCTGCACGGTGCTGATACTGACGCCATGTTCGGCACTCAGACTGCGTACCGAGGGCAGGCGCTCACCACTGCGATATAAACCTTGTTCGATACGCTGAGCCAGCAGCGTGGCCAGATGTTCATATCGCGTCATTGTATTTCCTCTGACTCAGTAGCTGAGCATTAACCGGTACAGTTATGCCTCTTTTTTACCATTCAGATCGCCATTACCGCAATCTGTATGTTAAAGAAAGGTGATTTTTGCGTCTGTATCATACAGAGCGATCCGCTGAGAATAGTCCTCAGACAATTCACTGAGGGCACTATCATGGGATACGACGAGAATCGCGCAGCTAAACCGTTTACAGGCACGCCTTACCAGTTGGTTCGCTATCTTTGGCGCAGTTATAAACGCTGGCAGCTGAGGCGTGAGACGCGCGTCATCCTGTCGAAGCTGAGTGACAGTCAGCTGAAAGACATTGGCCTTGGCCGCAACGACTGGAATGTCTGAATCAGAGACAAAAAAAAACCCTGCCGAGGCAGGGTTTTTATCAGGCAAAGGACGATTAATCGTCTTTGTTGCCGCCGAGACCGGCGTTCAACAGTTCAGCCAGGCTGGCTGAGGCTTCATCCGCAGTAACCTGCGGTGCAACCGGAACTTCACCTGCCGCTTTGCGGCGCATACGATCCTGATGGTACGCATAACCGGTACCGGCCGGGATCAGACGACCCACGATTACGTTCTCTTTCAGGCCGCGCAGTTCATCGCGCTTACCTGCTACTGCTGCTTCGGTCAGGACACGCGTGGTTTCCTGGAACGATGCTGCAGAGATGAACGATTCGGTAGCCAGTGACGCTTTGGTAATACCCAGCAGGTCACGCATGAAGGTTGCGCCAACTTTTCCGTTCGCTTCCAGATCACGGTTAGAGATCTTGATGCGAGAGAATTCAGCCTGCTCACCTTCCAGGAAGTCTGCACTTCCTGCGCTAACGATGGTTGCTTTACGCAGCATCTGACGAACGATGACTTCGATGTGCTTATCGTTAATCTTAACGCCTTGCAGACGGTAAACTTCCTGCACTTCGTTAGTGATGTAACGGGTCACCGCATGCACGCCACGCAAGCGCAGGATGTCATGTGGAGACTCTGGGCCATCGGAAACCACGTCACCGCGCTCAACACGTTCACCTTCGAACACGTTCAGCTGACGCCATTTCGGAATCATCTCTTCGTACGGCTCACTGCCATCCAGCGGAGTGATGACCAGACGACGCTTACCTTTAGTCTCTTTACCGAAGGAGATGATGCCGCTGATCTCCGCCAGAATAGCTGGCTCTTTCGGACGACGCGCTTCGAACAGGTCAGCAACGCGTGGCAGACCACCGGTAATATCCTTGGTACCGCCAGATTCCTGCGGAACACGCGCCAGCGTGTCACCAGCACTGATCTTCACGCCATCTTCCAGCTGAACAATCGCTTTACCAGGCAGGAAGTACTGAGCCGGCATGTCGGTGCCCGGGATCAGAACGTCGTTGCCGTTGGCATCAACAATTTTCAGCGCAGGACGCAGATCTTTACCGCCCGCAGTACGTTCAGCACTGTCCAGAACCACCAGCGAAGAAAGACCGGTTAAGTCATCTGTCTGACGGGTAATGGTCTGGCCATCAACCATGTCCGTGAAGCGAATGAAACCGCCCACTTCGGTGATGACTGGCATGGTATGCGGATCCCAGTTTGCGACGGTTTCGCCCGCTGCAACCTGCTCACCATCACCTTTCGCCATGGTAGAACCATAAGGAACTTTATAGCTCTCTTTGGTACGACCAAATTCGTCGATCATTTTCAGTTCAACGTTACGCGAGGTGATCACCAGCTTGCCTGCCGAGTTCGTTACCGACTTAGCGTTGGTCAGCTTGATGGTACCTTTGTTCTTCACCTGAATGCTGGATTCAGCAGCCGCACGTGATGCCGCACCACCGATGTGGAACGTACGCATCGTCAGCTGTGTACCTGGCTCACCGATGGACTGTGCCGCGATAACACCGATCGCTTCACCTTTGTTGATGATGTGACCACGTGCCAGGTCGCGACCATAGCAATGCGCACACACACCAAAGTCGGTTTCACAACCTACTACTGAGCGGACTTTCAGGCTGTCGACTGAGTTCAGTTCCAGCACGTCACACCAGTGCTCATCGAGCAGCGTGTTGCGTGGAACCAGAATATCAGCAGTACCCGGCTTCAGAACGTCTTCAGCGGTCACACGACCCAGTACACGTTCACGCAGTGGCTCTTTAACATCGCCACCTTCGATGACAGGTGTCATCATGATGCCTTCGTGTGTACCACAGTCATCTTCGGTAACAACCAGATCCTGTGCAACGTCAACCAGACGACGCGTCAGATAACCGGAGTTCGCCGTTTTCAGTGCGGTATCCGCCAGACCTTTACGAGCACCGTGGGTTGAGATGAAGTACTGGAGTACGTTCAACCCTTCACGGAAGTTCGCCGTGATTGGTGTTTCGATGATGGAGCCATCTGGCTTCGCCATCAGACCACGCATACCGGCCAGCTGACGAATCTGTGCAGCAGAACCACGCGCACCGGAGTCAGCCATCATAAAGATGCTGTTAAAGGAAACCTGTCGCTCTTCTACGCCGTCACGGTTAATAACGGTTTCGGTTGAGAGGTTTTCCATCATCGCCTTGGCAACACGTTCGTTGGCCGCTGCCCAGATATCGATGACTTTGTTGTAACGTTCGCCGGCGGTTACCAGACCAGACTGGAACTGCTCCTGGATCTCAGCCACTTCTGCTTCCGCTTCGGTGATGATTTCCACTTTCTTCTCTGGAATAACCATGTCGTCGATGCCGACAGACGCGCCTGAACGGGCTGCGTAAGCGAAACCGGTGTACATGGTCTGGTCAGCAAAGATAACGGTCGGCTTCAGGCCCAGAATGCGGTAACAGGTGTTCAGCATTTTGGAGATAGCTTTTTTGCCCAGCGCCTGGTTAACGATGGAGAAAGGCAGACCTTTTGGCACGATCATCCACAGGATGGCACGGCCAACAGTGGTGTCGATGATGCTGGTTTTAGCAACCCACTCATCCTGCTCATTTTTCTCGTGTTCGGTGATACGCACCTTAACGCGAGCATGCAGCGATGCGAGGCCAGCGCGATAAATACGCTCAGCTTCTTTCGGGCCAGTCAGCACCATGCCTTCGCCTTTGGCGTTAACACAGTCACGGGTCATGTAGTACAGACCCAGTACAACGTCCTGAGAAGGAACGATGATTGGCTCGCCGTTCGCAGGTGACAGGATGTTGTTGGTCGACATCATCAGCGCACGCGCTTCCAGCTGGGCTTCCAGCGTCAGCGGTACGTGAACAGCCATCTGGTCACCATCGAAGTCGGCGTTATATGCCGCACAAACCAGCGGGTGCAGCTGGATTGCTTTACCTTCGATCAGAACCGGTTCAAAGGCCTGAATACCCAGACGGTGCAGCGTAGGCGCACGGTTCAGCAGAACCGGGTGCTCACGGATCACTTCGTCGAGGATATCCCAGACAACCGCTTCTTCGCGCTCAACCATTTTCTTCGCGGCTTTGATGGTGGTGGCCAGGCCACGCAGTTCCAGCTTGCCGTAAATGAACGGTTTGAACAGTTCGAGTGCCATTTTCTTCGGCAGACCGCACTGATGCAGGCGCAGGTATGGACCTACGGTGATAACCGAACGACCAGAATAGTCGACACGTTTACCCAGCAGGTTCTGACGGAAACGACCCTGCTTACCTTTGATCATGTCAGCCAGCGATTTCAGCGGACGCTTGTTGGAACCGGTGATCGCACGACCGCGACGACCGTTGTCCAGCAGTGCATCGACCGCTTCCTGCAACATACGCTTTTCGTTGCGCACGATGATATCTGGCGCAGCCAGATCCAGCAGGCGTTTCAGGCGGTTGTTACGGTTGATCACGCGACGATAAAGATCGTTCAGATCCGACGTTGCGAAACGGCCACCATCCAGCGGTACCAGCGGACGCAGATCCGGTGGCAAAACAGGCAGCACGGTCAGGATCATCCACTCTGGCTTGTTGCCAGACTGTACGAACGCTTCCAGCAGCTTGATGCGCTTGGTCAGTTTTTTACGTTTGGTTTCGGAGTTAGTTTCGTTCAGCTCTTCACGCAGCTGCTCGCACTCCTGCTCCAGATCCATGTTTTTCAACAGGGCCTGGATCGCTTCGGCGCCCATTTTGGCGTCGAACTCGTCACCGAACTCTTCCAGAGCGTCAAGGTACTGCTCTTCAGTCAGAATCTGACGCTTCTCGAGGTTGGTCATGCCACCTTCGATTACCACGTAAGATTCAAAGTAGAGCACGCGCTCGATGTCACGCAGTGGCATATCCAGCAGTAAGCCGATACGCGATGGCAGTGACTTCAGGAACCAGATGTGCGCAGTCGGCGACGCCAGTTCGATGTGGCCCATACGCTCACGGCGTACTTTAGTCTGGGTCACTTCAACGCCGCACTTCTCACAAATCACACCACGGTGTTTCAGGCGCTTGTATTTGCCGCACAGGCACTCATAGTCTTTTACCGGCCCGAAGATACGGGCACAGAACAGACCATCGCGCTCTGGCTTAAAAGTACGGTAGTTAATGGTTTCTGGCTTTTTCACTTCACCAAAAGACCAGGAACGGATCATGTCTGGCGAAGCCAGCGCAATTTTGATCGCATCAAACTCTTCGGTCTTAGTTTGCGCTTTCAGAAACTTAAGTAAGTCTTTCACGGATTAGCTCCCGTCGGAGTGAGACTCAGAGGGCGTCCAACCGAAATTGAACGCCCCGTAACCAGTACAATTGCGAGCGCTTTAAACCCTGCGCTTTCAGGCGGCGGCGAACCGCAGCCTGAAAAGGGGGTTACTCGTCTTCCAGCTCGATGTTGATACCCAGCGAGCGAATCTCTTTCAACAGTACGTTGAAGGATTCCGGCATGCCCGGTTCCATCTGATGGTTACCGTCAACGATGTTTTTATACATCTTGGTACGGCCGTTGACGTCATCAGACTTAACGGTAAGCATTTCCTGCAGGGTATACGCGGCACCATATGCTTCCAGTGCCCATACTTCCATCTCACCAAAGCGCTGACCACCGAACTGTGCCTTACCACCCAGCGGCTGCTGAGTAACCAGGCTGTAGGAACCGGTTGAACGCGCATGCATCTTGTCATCAACCAGGTGGTTGAGTTTCAGCATGTACATGTAGCCAACGGTTACCTGACGTTCGAACTGCTCACCGGTACGGCCGTCAAACAGGGTAATCTGACCGGAAGAAGGCAAGCCGCCGAGCTGCAGCAGCTCTTTGATTTCGCTCTCTTTCGCGCCATCAAACACCGGAGTGGCGATTGGCATACCTTTCTTCAGGTTCTCAGCCAGACGCAATACTTCGTCGTCGGAGAAGGTGTTCAGGTCAACTTTCTGACGCAGATCGCTACCCAGGTCATAGGCGCGCTGGATGAATTCGCGCAGTTTCGCGACGTCTTCCTGCTTTTTGAGCATGGCGTTGATCTTCTCGCCGATGCCTTTCGCTGCCATACCCAGGTGGGTTTCCAGAATCTGACCGATGTTCATACGCGATGGTACGCCCAGCGGGTTCAGAACGATGTCAACCGGCGTGCCGTTTTCATCGTAAGGCATATCTTCGATCGGGTTGATCTTAGAGATAACACCTTTGTTACCGTGACGGCCTGCCATTTTGTCACCCGGCTGAATCTGACGCTTAACAGCCAGATAAACCTTAACGATTTTCAGCACGCCTGGTGCCAGATCATCGCCCTGGGTGATTTTACGACGCTTACCTTCAAGTTTTTTCTCAAACTCGTGCTTCAGCTCGTCGTACTGCTCTGCCAGCTGCTCCAGCTGGTTTTGCTTGGCTTCGTCAGTCAGACCCAGTTCCAGCCAGCGCTCGCGCGGCAGCTTGTCCAGTTTGTCTGCTTCAACGCCACCAGAAATCAATACGTTCTGGATACGGCTGAACAGGCCCGCTTCCAGAATCTGCAGTTCTTCAGACAGGTCTTTCTTAGCCTGCTTCAGCTGCATCTCTTCAATTTCCAGCGCACGTTTGTCTTTTTCCACGCCATCGCGGGTAAAGACCTGAACGTCGATCACGGTGCCTGACACGCCATTCGGTACGCGCAGTGACGAATCTTTCACGTCAGAGGCTTTTTCACCGAAGATAGCGCGCAGCAGTTTCTCTTCTGGCGTCAGCTGGGTTTCACCTTTCGGCGTAACCTTACCAACCAGAATGTCGCCACCGGTCACTTCAGCACCGATGTAGACGATGCCTGACTCATCCAGTTTAGAGAGTGCAGCTTCACCCACGTTCGGGATATCAGCGGTAATCTCTTCCGGCCCCAGTTTGGTGTCACGCGACACGCAAGCCAGTTCCTGAATGTGGATAGTCGTAAAGCGATCTTCCTGAACCACACGCTCGGAGACCAGGATGGAGTCTTCGAAGTTGTAACCGTTCCACGGCATGAACGCTACGCGCATGTTCTGGCCCAGTGCCAGTTCACCCAGATCGGTGGACGGGCCATCTGCCAGCACGTCGCCGCGCTCAACCGGCTCACCCAGAGAAACACATGGCATCTGATTGATGCAGGTGTTCTGGTTAGAGCGGGTATATTTGGTCAGGTTGTAGATGTCGATACCGGCTTCGCCAGCATGCATTTCGTCTTCGTTAACTTTGATAACGATACGTGATGCGTCGACGTACTGTACGGTACCGCCACGTTTGGCAACGGCAGTTACACCGGAGTCAACGGCAACAGCACGTTCCATACCCGTACCAACCAGCGGCTTATCAGCACGCAGAGTCGGAACGGCCTGACGTTGCATGTTCGCACCCATCAGGGCGCGGTTAGCATCATCGTGTTCCAGGAACGGGATCAGTGACGCACCGACAGAAACGATCTGTTGAGTCGAAACGTCCATGTAGTCAACCTGATCGCGGCTGAACAGACTTGATTCGCCTTTGCTACGGCAGGTGACCAGGTCATCAACAAACGCGCCGTTATCATCAAGAGGGGCGTTCGCCTGAGCGATAACGTAGTTACCCTCTTCGATAGCAGAGAGGTAGTGAATCTCGTCAGAAACCAGACCGTCGATAACACGGCGGTAAGGCGTCTCAAGGAAACCGTACTCGTTGGTCTGTGCATATACAGACAAGGAGTTGATCAGACCGATGTTCGGGCCTTCAGGGGTTTCGATTGGGCAGACACGACCGTAGTGCGTTGGGTGTACGTCACGCACTTCGAAGCCGGCACGCTCACGCGTCAAACCACCCGGGCCGAGAGCAGAGATACGACGTTTGTGCGTAATCTCTGACAGCGGGTTGTTCTGATCCATAAACTGAGAAAGCTGGCTGGAACCAAAGAACTCTTTCACCGCGGCCGAAATTGGCTTCGCGTTGATCATGTCCTGTGGCATCAGGGTATCAAGGTCGCCCAGTGACAGACGCTCTTTCACCGCACGCTCAACACGTACCAGACCGACACGGAACTGGTTCTCAGCCATTTCACCGACTGAACGAATACGACGGTTACCGAGGTGGTCGATATCGTCCACTTCGCCTTTACCGTTACGGATGTCGATCAGCTTCTTCATCACTTCGATGATGTCATCTTTGCTCAGGATGCCTGAACCTTCGATTTCATCACGCAGCAATGAACGGTTGAACTTCATACGACCCACAGCAGAAAGATCGTAACGATCTTCAGAGAAGAACAGGTTCTCAAACAGGTTCTCTGCTGCTTCGCGTGTTGGCGGCTCACCAGGACGCATCATGCGGTAGATCTCAACCAGTGCGCTCAGACGATCGCTGGTTGGGTCGACACGCAGGGTCTCGGACATATATGGACCGTGGTCCAGATCGTTGGTGAACAGCGTTTCGATGCGCTTGTGACCGGACTGGCTCAGTTTGGCCAGCAGATCCAGTGACAGTTCCATGTTCGCTGCAATGATCAGCTCACCGGTGCTCTCATCGATGTAGTCTTTAGCGACCACTTTGCCCGCGATATATTCAACCGGAACTTCGATGTGCTGAATGCCATCTTTTTCCAGCTGACGGATATGGCGCGCAGTAATACGGCGTGCTTTTTCGACGTAGACGGTGCCGTTCGCTTCGATATCGAAGGTCGCAGTTTCACCGCGCAGGCGCTCAGGCACCAGCTCCATCTGCAGCTTGTTGTCGCGAATTTCAAACACCACTTTCTCGAAGAAGATATCGAGGATCTGAGGTGTAGTGAACTGCAACGCACGCAGGATGATAGTGGCCGGCAGCTTACGACGACGGTCAATACGGACAAACAGGTTATCTTTCGGGTCAAACTCAAAGTCGAGCCATGAACCGCGGTAAGGGATGATACGTGCGTTGTAGAGCACTTTACCCGATGAGTGGGTTTTACCCTTATCGCTATCAAAGAACACGCCAGGACTACGGTGCAGCTGAGAAACGATAACGCGCTCGGTACCATTGATAACAAAGGTACCATTGTCGGTCATGAGCGGAATTTCGCCCATGTAGACTTCTTGTTCTTTAATGTCTTTTACGGTGCCTTCTGGCGCTTCGCGCTCATAGACCACCAGACGCAGTTTCACGCGCAGCGGTGCCGAATAGGTCACGCCACGGATCTGACACTCTTTCACGTCAAAGACAGGTTCACCCAGGCGATAGCTGACATACTGCAACTCAGAGTTGCCGCTGTAGCTCGCAATAGGGAATACAGAGCGGAATGCAGCTTCCAGTCCGTACTGACCTTCTGGATCTTGCTCGATAAACTTCTGGAACGAGTCGAGCTGGATGGAAAGGAGATAAGGTATGTCCAGTACTTGCGGACGTTTACCAAAATCCTTACGAATACGTTTTTTCTCGGTATAGGAGTAAACCATAGGGTTCCTCAGCTAGCTGACAAGTCGACCCACGCTGTCCGTCCTGACAGGACAGTTCATGCAACACGATTTTGTTTGATTCACTGGCTGCGCAGCAGCAGTGCAATACCTCTTTCTATCACGCTTAAATCATTTCATCGCTGTTGCGAGGGCAGGGAACCCGCACAGGTAGAGCGGTATATTAAGTCGTCGATAGAGAAAGATATTGAAGAGTAACAATGGACAAACAGTGTGAAACCCCATTGAGACCCTGTAGCGCAAAAAGGCTGGTGACCAAAAAGTCACCAGCCATCAGCCTGAAACTACTCAGACTGCAACCCGAAGGCTGTCTTACTTAACTTCAACTTCAGCGCCAGCTTCTTTCAGAGCAGCTTCAAGTGCAGCTGCGTCATCTTTGCTGATCGCTTCTTTGATTACGCCAGTTGCTTCAACCAGATCTTTGGCTTCTTTCAGGCCCAGACCAGTTGCAGTACGTACGGCTTTGATTACTGCAACCTTGTTCGGGCCAACAGCTTTCAGAACTACGTCGAATTCAGTTTTTTCTTCAACAGCTTCAGCCGGGCCCGCAGCAACAGCTACAGCAGCAGCAGCAGAAACGCCGAATTTTTCTTCCATAGCAGAAACCAGCTCAACTACTTCCATTACGGACATCGCTGCAACAGCTTCCAGAATTTGGTCTTTAGTAATAGACATGACAATTGTTCCTAAGAATCAGAAAAAGTTTATACGTAAGCAAGTACGAAGAAAAGAATATGACCTTAAGCCGCTTCTTTTGCATCGCGTACAGCAGCCAGAGTGCGGACCAGTTTGCCGGCAGCGGCTTCTTTCATGGTCGACATCAGACGTGCCAGTGCTTCTTCGTAGGTCGGCAGCGTTGCCAGACGGTCAATATTGGCCGCCGTGATCAGCTCACCTTCAAAGGCTGCAGCTTTGACCTCAAATTTTGCATTCGCTTTCGCGAAATCTTTGAACAGACGAGCAGCAGCGCCCGGGTGTTCCATAGAATATGCAATCAGGGTCGGACCAACAAACGTGTCTTTCAGGCACTCAAACTGAGTTCCTTCAACGACGCGGCGCAGCAGGGTGTTACGAACAACACGCATGTAAACGCCAGCTTCACGGCCTGCTTTACGCAGTTCGGTCATTTTATCAACGGTAACGCCACGGGAATCCGCAACAACCGCTGAAAGCGCACCTTTGGCTACTTCGCTGACTTCAGCAACAATCGCTTGTTTGTCTTGAAGATTTAATGCCATTAGCTTTTGCTCCTGGATTTGACCGGGAAAGGATTTCCCCGGAACTCACTTCACTTACTCACCCCAAGGGGAAATAAGCGCTCGAACACGGTGAGCAGAATCCAGCTAAGAAAAAATTCTTTTGGTTCTGTCACCGTCTACGCAGGGTATTAAGCGGAATATCCGGAGATAAGCAGCTCCTGCGGTCTTGGACGGAGGCCAGGATAAGGCCTGGCTCCAACCTAAATTCTGTGCGACGCAGCAGAGTCAGAGGGAAAGGCGATACACGCAACAATCAGTTCTGGCTCTCTGGTGTCCTGTTCCGTTAATAACAGAACAACGGGCGTAAGATTCTAGGTGAATTTTTCGCCCGTTTCAAGCAGCAATTAGTTTGCTGTTGCGTTCAGACCAGCCTGGTCAACGGCAACGCCGGCGCCCATGGTGGTTGAAAGGCTAACTTTCTTGATGTACACGCCTTTCGCCTGAGATGGTTTTGCTTTTTTCAGCGCAACCAGCAGAGATTCCAGGTTTTCTTTCAGTTTGTCAGCGTCAAAGTCCACTTTACCGATTGTAGTGTGGATGATGCCGTTTTTGTCGTTACGATAACGAACCTGACCCGCTTTAGCGTTCTTAACCGCTTCAGCAACGTTAGGCGTTACAGTACCGACTTTCGGGTTTGGCATCAGGCCACGTGGACCCAGAATCTGGCCCAGCTGGCCAACAACGCGCATTGCATCCGGAGAAGCAATAACAACGTCAAAATTCATTTCGCCTTTCTTGATCTGATCAGCCAGGTCTTCCATGCCTACCAGCTCAGCGCCTGCTGCTTTAGCAGCTTCAGCGTTAGCGCCCTGGGCGAAGACAGCAACACGTACTGAACGACCAGTACCGTGTGGCAGAACGGTCGCGCCGCGAACGTTCTGATCAGATTTACGTGCATCAATGCCGAGGTTGACAGCAACGTCAACGCTTTCAACGAACTTGGCAGTAGCCAGTTCTTTCAGCAGAGCAACAGCTTCAGCAATATCATACTGCTTGGTCGCGTCAACTTTGTCGCGAATTACGGTCATGCGCTTGGTCAGCTTAGCCATTTCTTAGTCCTCTACTACCAGGCCCATGGAACGAGCAGTACCTTCGATTGAGCGAGTCATCGCTTCAACGTCAGAACCAGTCATGTCCGCAGCTTTGGTTTCTGCGATTTCACGTACCTGAGCACGAGTCACTTTACCGACTTTATCTTTGTTCGGCTTACCAGAACCAGACTTGATGCCCGCTGCTTTTTTCAGCAGTACGGCAGCCGGAGGCGTTTTGGTAATGAAGGTAAAAGAACGGTCGCTGTATACGGTGATAACAACAGGAGTCGGCAGACCTTTTTCCAGAGATTCGGTCTTAGCGTTGAACGCTTTGCAGAATTCCATGATGTTAACACCCTGCTGACCCAGAGCTGGACCAACCGGTGGACTTGGGTTCGCCATACCAGCTGCAACCTGCAGCTTGACGTAGGCTTGGACTTTCTTAGCCATGATATTTCCTCAATTGGGTTATAGCGCCTGTAAAGGCTCCCCGTGATAACGATTTACACGCTGTTGCCAGCGCATAAAAACAAAAGGCGCGAAATTGTAGTTAAATTTCGCGCCTGCTGCAACAGCTAATTTGTGAGCGGAAAGAGGTTAACCTTTCTCCACCTGACCGAAGTCGAGCTCAACCGGCGTGGCACGTCCAAAGATGGAAACGGATACCGTCAGGCGGCTCTTCTCGTAATCCACATCTTCAACCACACCGTTAAAGTCAGCAAAAGGACCGTCATTAACGCGAACCATTTCACCTGGCTCAAACAGCGTTTTCGGACGAGGCTTGTCGCCGACCTGCTGCAGACGGTTCATGATCGCATCAACTTCTTTATCGCTGATAGGTGCCGGACGGTCAGATGTACCGCCGATGAAACCCATCACGCGTGGGACGCTGCGTACCAGGTGCCAGCTGGCGTCATTCATCACCATCTGAACCAGTACGTATCCCGGGAAAAACTTGCGCTCGCTCTTACGACGCTGGCCACCACGAATTTCAACGACTTCTTCAGTCGGAACCATGACGTCGCCAAACAGCTCTTCCATGTTGTGCAATTTGATATGCTCGCGCAGCGATTGTGCTACGCGGCCTTCAAAACCGGAAAACGCCTGTACGACGTACCAGCGTTTCTTTGGAGCTTCAGACATCTCAGAACCTCAGGCCAGTGATAAACGATACCAGACGGACCAGAATACCATCCAGCCCCCACAAAATCAGTGACATCACGGCAGTAACCGCGGCAACGATTAACGTGGTGTGCAGCGTTTCCTGGCGGGTTGGCCAGATAACCTTACGCATTTCTGTTCTTGCTTCACGAGCAAAAGCCACGGTCGCTTTGCCTTTGGTCGTTAAAAGCGCAATGCCGCCAGCCGCTGCAATCAGTACAACTACGGCTAAAGCACGCAGTGGCAGTGACACATCACGATAGAGGTAGTTACCTACAATCGCTGCAAGCAGCAGTAATACGACTACTACCCACTTTACCGCTTCCAGGCCACGCCCGCTCCCTTGAGCTTCGGTATTCGCACTCATAAACCAACCTGCCACAATAATTCAGAAACTATTCTGCCCCGCAGTGCGAGGCGTCCAAACCGAATGAGCTTTTGGGGCGTAACTCGGTATCCAACGCCGCATAACAGAGCCTGTCTCAGCAATGATTATGATTCAAAAAATCACTGATGAGCCAGGTTCTATGAAACAGCGTGCAAAAAGGGCATCAAATGATGCCCTTTCCGTGTGCATTGCGTCAAACGTTATCGGTAATTATGCGATAACTTTAGCAACAACACCCGCGCCAACGGTACGGCCACCTTCGCGGATTGCGAAGCGCAGACCTTCGTCCATTGCGATTGGGTGAATCAGGGTAACAACCATTTTGATGTTGTCGCCTGGCATGACCATCTCAACGCCTTCTGGCAGCTCTACTGAACCGGTTACGTCAGTTGTACGGAAGTAGAACTGTGGACGATAGCCTTTGAAGAACGGAGTATGGCGGCCACCTTCGTCTTTAGACAGAACGTAAACTTCTGACTCGAACTGGGTGTGCGGCTTGATTGAGCCTGGCTTAGCCAGAACCTGGCCACGCTGGATGTCTTCACGCTTGATACCGCGCAGCAGAACACCACAGTTTTCGCCTGCCTGACCCTGGTCCAGCAGCTTACGGAACATCTCAACACCGGTACAGGTTGATTTCGCAGTATCTTTGATACCCACGATTTCAACTTCGTCGCCGACTTTAACGATGCCGCGCTCAACACGACCGGTAACAACGGTACCACGGCCAGAGATTGAGAATACGTCTTCGATTGGCAGCAGGAACGGCATGTCGATCGCACGGACTGGATCCGGGATGTAGTTGTCCAGGTGTTCAGCCAGCTCAACGATTTTTGCTTCCCACTCAGGAACGCCTTCCAGCGCTTTCAGAGCAGAACCACGAACGATTGGAGTGTCATCGCCTGGGAAGTCGTACTGTGACAGCAGGTCACGTACTTCCATCTCTACCAGTTCCAGCAGCTCTTCATCATCAACCATGTCACACTTGTTCAGGAACACGATGATGTAAGGAACGCCAACCTGACGACCCAGCAGGATGTGCTCACGGGTCTGTGGCATTGGGCCATCAGTCGCAGCAACAACCAGGATCGCGCCGTCCATCTGCGCAGCACCGGTGATCATGTTTTTCACATAGTCGGCGTGGCCTGGGCAGTCAACGTGAGCGTAGTGACGTGCAGCAGTCTCATACTCAACGTGTGCGGTGTTGATGGTGATACCGCGGGCTTTTTCTTCAGGCGTGCTGTCGATCTGATCGAATGCACGAGCCTGGCCGCCGTTGGTTTTAGCCAGTACGGTAGTGATAGCTGCAGTCAGGGTGGTTTTACCGTGGTCAACGTGACCGATGGTGCCCACGTTTACGTGCAGTTTGTTACGTTGAAATTGCTCTTTAGCCATCGCTAGTCCCTCTAAGACACGGATATATCAATGATATCATCACATTAACCAGGCAATGCCTGACTGCAAGGAAGTTACAGAGAAAATCAGGAGGGAGATTAAAGGAAGTGGTGCTGATACCCAGAGTCGAACTGGGGACCTCACCCTTACCAAGGGTGCGCTCTACCAACTGAGCCATATCAGCACATCTGGAGCGGGCAGCGGGAATCGAACCCGCATCATCAGCTTGGAAGGCTGAGGTAATAGCCATTATACGATGCCCGCATCCTGGAACTCGGCTACCTGTTCTTTCTGTAGCTTGCAGATAACAGAGATGTTTCTCTACTATCTACTGCCTGTCAGCGAAGCTGACCGACTTTGACTTCGCTAACGCTCAGTCTGAATTCAGGGTGATAAGTGACTCACCTGACAGATAAACAGGTTGTTTATCTGTGTTCCCAACCGCGAGGTTGAGATGGTGGTGGGAGAAGGATTCGAACCTTCGAAGTCTGTGACGGCAGATTTACAGTCTGCTCCCTTTGGCCGCTCGGGAATCCCACCTACTTGATGGTGCCGGCTACCGGAATCGAACTGGTGACCTACTGATTACAAGTCAGTTGCTCTACCAACTGAGCTAAGCCGGCATCAAGTGGAGCGCATTCTAGGAAGGTCGGGCTCTGGATGCAACTAAAAAATCGCTTATTTTTTTCTATCGCTTACTATTTGTGCAAATCATCGCATTTTAGTGTTTTTGTGCAGAATATTTGTGCAATCTGGTCCTGTTTTCATAGGATCAGTCGGCTCGCGCTAATGCCTTAGGCCTCTCTCTGGACCGCTTTTCAGCAGGTAAATGATCTGCAGGGAGTATTTTTATTTCACACGCCTGTACCGAACGATGCTTTTTTGACCTCGCCTGCGCTTTTTTTTCATGTGCAGGCACTTTTCTGTAGAAAGCAGGCCTGTTTTGACATGCGTGTCCCTTATGTCGGTACGACGATGACCAGGCGTGGAGCCTTTCAAAATGACTCTATGCTGTTGTTCGTTTGCTGAAGTCCTTATGGGACATATTGAATCTGTACCGCCTCAGCCTCTCTCTATGCCCTTATGGCGGCGTTTTGTCATTCAGACGTTGTCAGATGTAAAAAGCAGATAAAAGCCGCACATGCGCTGTGATGTCCTGCAATATCATAAACAACGATAAAGCAGTAAAAATTAAAGCCACCATGATGTTTTGTGGGTATGCCGACGAAAGCGAGATCACGTTTATCTTTTTACTTCTGTTAAAAGCCATACTGGTGATACCCTCCAGCCCATTGTTCTCACTGATAAACCAGCGATTCGTGATTCACTTCACCTGTGCTGTCCTGCTTATCGGATAACACGCGGTTGATAGCAATGAATTTGCGGTCAGATGCATGCTTATGGATAAAACGACCCCCCTGACAACGCCTTATTTAGAGTTCACTCGTGAGCAATGGGCTGCATTACGTGATTCCGTACCTATGACGCTGTCAGAGGAAGAGATCGCGCAGCTGGAGGGCATCAACGAGGATCTCTCGCTGGAGGAAGTAGCGGAAATTTATCTGCCACTTTCACGCCTGCTTAATTTTTATATAAGTTCTAACGTTCGCCGGCAGGCTGTACTGGAGCAATTTCTGGGCACCAATGGCCAGAAAATCCCCTATATCATCAGTATTGCGGGTAGCGTAGCGGTCGGTAAAAGCACGACTGCGCGTGTCTTGCAGGCTCTGCTCAGCCGCTGGCCTGAACATCGCAAAGTCGAATTGATCACCACTGATGGCTTCCTTCATCCTAATGCCGTGCTGAAAGAGCGTGGGTTAATGAAGAAAAAAGGATTCCCGCAATCCTACGATATGCACCGGTTGGTCAATTTCGTCTCCGATTTGAAGTCGGGAGCCAGTCAGGTGACTGCTCCGGTCTATTCACATCTGATTTATGATGTCATCCCTGATGGCGATAAAGTGATACAGCAGCCTGATATTCTGATTCTGGAAGGTCTGAATGTATTACAGAGTGGAATGGACTATCCCCACGATCCCCATCATGTCTTTGTTTCAGACTTCGTCGATTTTTCTATCTATGTTGATGCAGAGGAAGATCTCCTGCAAAGCTGGTATATCAATCGATTCCTGAAATTCCGCCAGGGCGCATTTACCAATCCGGACTCCTATTTCCATCATTACGCCCAGCTTTCAGAGGCAGAAGCGGTTGAAATTGCTGGCAATTTATGGAAAGAGATTAACTGGCTTAACCTGCAGGAAAATATCCTGCCGACGCGCGAACGAGCCAGCCTGATTATGACCAAAAGTGGCGATCACGCAGTCGATAAGGTTCGCTTGCGTAAATAACTGCTGTCATAAAAAAGCCTGCGTTGCTGCAGGCTTTTTTTACTCAGACAGGACGCAGTGATATTTCTCCACCCACCCAGGCTTTTATTTCGCCATCCTGTTCCAGTAACAGGCCACCCTGGCTGTCTACGCCTCGCGCAATACCATGGACCTCACGTTCACCGATAAGCAGCTTAACCGGCCGGTTAATAAAGTTATCCAGCGCAGCCCAGCGTGCGACAAACGGGGTTAATCCCTCCTGCTCAAAGAGCGGCAGAGCTTCGCGCAGACTGTTGATCAGACGTGCCGCCAGCTCATTGCGGTTTACCGTTACCCCGGCCTCCTGCAGGTTAATCCAGCCCTGATTAATCTGTGATGCATCGGCTGTTCGCATCGCCAGGTTAATCCCCGCGCCAATCACGATCTGCGCAGCATCGCCGGTTTTACCTGTCAGTTCGACCAGAATACCCGCCAGTTTACGATCGTTCAGGTAAATATCATTGGGCCATTTTACGCGGACATCATCGGCCCCTAATGAACGTAATGTCTCAGCCATGATAATGCCAATTACCAGGCTCAGACCCATCGCCGCTGCCGGCCCCTGCTCCAGACGCCAGTACATAGACATGTAGAGGTTCGCGCCAAAGGGCGAAAACCACTGACGGCCACGACGGCCGCGACCCGCCTGCTGATATTCCGCAATGCAGGCAGCACCCGACTCCATTTCATGCATACGTTCCAGCAGATACTGATTTGTGGAATCAATCACCGGGATTACCGAGACGTTACCCTGCGTAACCTGTGAGAGTATCGCCTGCTCATCCAGCAGCTGTATCGGGGCAGAGAGACTGTAACCTTTACCTGTCACGGTATAGACGTCAAGACCCCAGCTTTTTAACGTCTG
Source organism: Pantoea sp. EKM10T (assembly GCF_011800685.1). Classification (NCBI taxonomy): domain Bacteria; kingdom Pseudomonadati; phylum Pseudomonadota; class Gammaproteobacteria; order Enterobacterales; family Erwiniaceae; genus Pantoea; species Pantoea sp. EKM10T. Next base: position 1,327 of record NZ_JAALEU010000020.1, on the reverse strand, counting down.
GATATGCTTATTTATGGCTGCGCGACTCATGCCCAGCCTTTCACCCAGTTGCTCACCGGAATGAAACTCACCATCAGATAAGATATCAACCAGCTTTAGCGGAACATTATGGTCTTTCATGCGATCACCCCGACGGCATTACACTCACCCTGCGCCTGAATAAAGCGGACTTCGGGCTCAAGCCAGACATCGAATTTTTCACCAACCTGAGCGCGCACGGTTTTTGCCAGCGCAACGATATCGCCGGGTGTGGCATTTTCAGCGTTGATCAGCACCAGTGCCTGTTGCTGGTGAACTGCCGCGCCCCCGATGCGATAACCTTTCAGCTGGCACTGATCGATAAGCCATCCTGCTGCCAGTTTGATTTCACCATTTGGCATCAGATAGTGTGGCATAGCCGGAAAATGCGTCAGTAGTGAGCTGCACTGCGCCTCGGTGACGACAGGATTTTTAAAAAAGCTGCCTACATTACCGGTGACTTTCGGATCGGGTAATTTGCTCTGCCGCATCTGGCATACCGCGTGATAGACATCCCAGGCATTGGCCGTCACCGGATTGAGCGTTTTCAGATCGCCGTAGGTTAATACCGGTTGCCATTGCTTAGGCAATATTATCCCGACTGCGACGATGACATAGCCTGACTGGTAGTGATGTTTAAAAATGCTGTCACGATAGCCAAACTCACAGGCTTCACGATCGAGACGTTCTGTCTGACCACTGTGCAGATTAAGTACATCCACGTATTCGCAGACGTCTTTTAATTCCACGCCATAAGCACCTATGTTCTGAATCGGTGCCGAACCGGTCATACCAGGGATCAACGCCAGATTTTCCAGGCCTGTGATTCCTTTTTCCAGCGTGCTTTTAACCAGCTGATGCCAGTTCTCACCTGCCCCAACGTGCAATTTCCAGCACTCATATTCATCCTGAATTTTGATGCCTTTGATGCGGTTCAGCACCACTGTACCGGCAAAATCTTCCAGGAAGAGGACATTGCTGCCTTCACCGAGCACGAGGAAAGGCGTTTGATCACTTTGGCTGGCCTGCCATGCTGCCAGAATGGCGGCTGGCGTCTCGGCGACGATGCGTTTCTGTGTATGTACTTCAAGCCCAAGCGTATTGTCGGCTTTTAAGGAGGGATGCTGGCTGGACATTTGACGGCCTTTACTGAGTTATCTGGCCGTAGTTTACCGTATCAGAGAGGGGTTCTCAGGCTGTTTTCGGGGGTTATGATGAGGTTTTTCACGATCTGCAGACGTAAAAAAGCCCCGCACTTTCGTGCGGGGCTTCTTCACTTATTTAATGCCTGGCAGTTCCCTACTCTCGC
>NZ_JAALEU010000002.1:0-609595 GCF_011800685.1 Pantoea sp. EKM10T | reverse complement strand
TGAGCGCCTCTGCTGCTGAAAGGGCTATCCGCAGCGCTGAGGCGTGACGCCGGGCCAGAAGTCCACGCCGGGAAGCGCGGGCAGTTCGGGGCCGGCCAGGGAGGGCCGATCCCCGAACGGTTCGTCGGCACGCCGTCAAAGCCGAAGGTACCGCGTGAGCGGCGCGAGGACGGCCCGGCAGCAGCAGAGGTGCTCTGGCCCGCACTGCGGCTCGCTCGCCCGGAAAAAAGCTGCCACGCTTGACCGTGACAGCCTTTACAAATCTAATCTTAACTGACCAGCATTACCCTGTTGGGCAGCGGATTTTCTTTATCAGCATAAAAAGCAGGTGCAAACGGTTGCCTGAATCCTTATGCTTAGACCCCGGCCAAAACACGCCTTTTGTTTCCCTTCTGCCGGAGCTTCACTGATGACAGCACAACCTCAGCAACTTACCCTGCGTCGCCCTGACGACTGGCATATTCATCTGCGCGACGATGAGATGCTCAACACGGTCCTGCCCTATACCAGCGCGGTGAATGGGCGTGCCATTGTGATGCCTAACCTGGTGCCACCGGTGACCAGCGTGGCAGCAGGTGAAGCGTACCGCGATCGCATCCTGGCGGCGCTGCCCGCCGATCACGCCTTTACGCCGCTGATGACCTGCTATCTGACCGACTCGCTTGATCCTGATGAGCTTGAGCGCGGTTTCACCTCCGGTCTGTTTACCGCGGCTAAGCTCTATCCGGCGCACGCTACGACGAACTCCAGCCATGGCGTTACCGATATCGCCTCCATTGCCCGCGTGCTGGAGCGGATGCAGAAGCTCGGTATGCCACTGCTGATCCACGGTGAAGTCACCGATGCGCATGTCGACATTTTTGACCGCGAAGCCCGGTTTATCGAAACGGTTATGGTGCCGCTGCGCAGCCAGTTTCCGGCACTGAAAGTGGTGATGGAGCACATTACTACTCAGGACGCCGCAGAATATGTTGCCGCCGCCGATGAGACGCTGGGCGCGACCATTACCCCGCAGCATTTGATGTTTAACCGCAATCACATGCTGGTGGGCGGTATTCGTCCGCACCTCTATTGCCTGCCGATTCTTAAACGCAACGTGCATCAGGAAGCATTGCGCAAATTAGTAGCGAGTGGTCATCCGCGCGTCTTCCTCGGCACCGACACAGCACCGCATCTACGTCATCTCAAAGAGGCCAGTTGCGGCTGCGCGGGGGTATTTAATGCGCCAGTGTCGTTACCCGCTTACGCCACCGTTTTTGAAGAGCTGAACGCGCTGGAACATTTTGAAGCGTTCTGTTCGGAGAATGGCCCGCGTTTTTACGGCCTGCCGCTGAATGAAGGGACGATTACCCTGGTGCGTGAGTCCTGGCAGGTGCCAGAGTCCATCGCGCTCGGCAGCCATTCACTGGTGCCGTTCCTGGCGGGTGAAACACTGAACTGGCGCGTCGCATAATTTTACTTGCCTCCGGCCTGTCGATACTGTAAATATATACAGTATCTTAAACGGAGGCTGTTATGCGTGTTGAAATTACCGTATCAAATACCCGACCTCTTCCTGCTGGTGCGATAGAAGCGTTGAGCGATGAATTATCGCGCCGCATTGATGAACAGTTCCCTGACTCGACCAATCACGTCAAGGTACGTTATGCCAGTGCCAATAATCTCAGCGTGCTGGGCGGTGGAAAAGAGACGCGCGACCAGATCAGCGAGATCCTGCAGCAGACGTGGGAAAGCGCTGACGACTGGTTCAATACTGATTAACCGCCACTGTGCTTTTTTTCCGGGTGTCGCCACCCGGTTTTTTTATCTTTTCTCCCCTCTCGCACTTACCCCGTCCTGCATCTAGACTCTTAATGATCAATGCCCTATCCTTGCGCTCGTCACGCATAACAGGAGGTGCGACACCATGACTACTGATAAACCGGAAGAGGCGATGACCTTTGGTGAGTTGTTAGCACTGATTGGTGATCAGAAGCGTCGTTTAACGGTGCTGGAAAATGCCTTTTCCAGTCTGATTTTCTGTCTTGACGATCGTGCCAGTCAGCTACTGGTGCACAATCTGTCGCTGGAAGCCCAAAATCAAAACCATGATGAGCAGCTTCAGCAGCACTTTGCCCGTCTGGCAGAAACACTGCAAAAACGCGGCGGCGGCGTAGTGCCAGAAACGCCGGCTCTCTGAGTCCGGTCACGCGGCTAAGCCCGCTTTTTGCCTGTCTTTTGACTGCTGATAAAAATGCCTGCCCGTCAGGCATTTTATTTTTTTACGCCCGCCTTTCAAACGCAAATATTCTGTGAGAAGCTGACTCACGGCATTTTTTAAACAGTGATACCCTCGTTTACTGTTATAATTGTTTCGCTATTGGAATAAAAAAGCCGCATTGAACCTCATCATGCACTTCGTTTAACGAGTAATAAGGAGGTTATAATGGACAGAAGAAAAGATGTTATACAGACTCACCCACTGGTGGGCTGGGATATCAGTACCGTTGACAGCTATGACGCCATGATGATCCGCCTGCACTCGTTGTCGTCGCAGGATCAAAAAGAAGAAGAAGCGGATGTTGGCCCGACATACTGGCTGACAACGGATGTGGCAAGGCAATTTATCTCGATCCTCGAAGCAGGCATCGCCAAGATAGAATCAGCCGAGCAGATAGAACGACTCCTCAAAAAGCATTAATTTCTGCCGCATCAAAGAGGCGCCCTCAGGGGTGCCTTTTTCGTTTCTGTTTCTGGTATGCTTTTGATTATCTGTCTCTTAGAGCGTAGTTACCATGATTTATGATCTTATCGTCGTTGGCAGCGGTTCTGTGGGCGCGGCGGCAGGCTACTATGCCACCCAGGCGGGTTTATCGGTGTTAATGATCGACAGCGCCCATCCACCCCATAATCAGGGCACACATCATGGCGAGAGCCGGCTGATTCGTCACGCCTATGGTGAAGGTGAACGCTATGTTCCCCTGGTTCTGCGGGCGCAAACGCTGTGGGATGAGCTGGAACAGCGTGCCGGTGAGCGCATCATGCATCGCAGCGGCGTACTTAACCTCGCCCCGAATCAGTCGCCGTTTATTCAGAACGTCATCGACAGCGCGACCCGCTGGCAGCTCAATATTGAGGTGATGCAGCCTGATGACGTGCGCAAGCGCTGGCCACAAATCAATGTGCCTGAGGGCTATCTGGGCGTATTTGAGCCGCAGTCCGGCTATCTGAAATGTGAACAGGCGGTACGCAGCTGGATCCAGCTGGCGGAGCAGGCGGGCTGCGCGCAGCTGTTTAACTGCCCGGTTTCAGAGCTGGGTCGCGATGGCGATCTGCAGCAGGTCACTACCCTGGATGGCGTCTATCGGGGCCGCAAAATGTTGATCAGTGCGGGCACCTGGGTTGGCAAATTAGTTCCTGACCTGCCGGTCGCCCCCACCCGCAAGGTGTTTGCCTGGTATCAGGCAGATGGCCGCTACAGTGAGAACAATAAGTTTCCCGGTTTTACGGTGGAAATGGGCGATGGCAGCCAGTTTTATGGCTTCCCGGCGGATAACAACGCCCTGAAAGTGGGTCGTCATGATGGCGGTCAGCTGATGCAGCAGCCTGAGGATCGTAAACCTTTTGGCGCGGTGGCAGCCGATGGCAGCGAAGCTTTTGGATTCCTCCGTCAGTTTTTACCTGGCGTCGGTGTCTGTCTGCATGGCGAAGCCTGCAGCTACGATTTTAGCCCGGATGAAGACTTTATAATTGATACCCTGCCGGGTGAACCAGACCGCTTGTTAATTACCGGGCTCAGTGGACACGGGTTTAAATTCGCCAGCGTATTGGGCGAACTGGCTGCAGAATTTGCCCAGCAAAAACCGTTCTCTTTTGATCTGACACCCTTCCGCCTCTCACGTTTCTGACTCTGATAAAGGGTGGTATCAGCCTGATGCCGCCCGATTGACAGACTTTGACGAAAATTGACTATTACTGACATAAAGTCAGAATATATTTCGCCCTTTGGGTTAATTCCGGCTCTTTTTAGTTGACGACCAGCGCCTCAGAAATAACTCATTCAGTAATATTGCGCATTTCGCACCTGATTTATTCAACCTTTTCACAATATAAGATTAAAGTTATAGAAGCGTAAGGATGATTGCTTTTATATTTCATAATGTGGATGCTTATTTCAGATTATTACTTCATGAAAACCCCATTATGTTATTACGTAATTCATCTCATCAGTTTGGCCTGGTTGCCGTGCTGCTGCACTGGTCGATGGCGCTGGCGATTTACGCCATGTTTGCGCTGGGATTATGGATGGTCGGCCTCGGCTATTACGACAGCTGGTATCACGACGCGCCTGAGATCCATAAAAGCATCGGCGTGATCCTGTTGCTAACGCTGATCGTTCGCCTGCTGTGGCGCATTATTTCACCGCCGCCAAAACCGCTTAGCAGTTATTCCCCGCTGGTACGCATCAGTTCGGTGGTGGCCCACCTGTTACTGTATACCCTGCTGCTGGCGATTCTGATCAGCGGCTATCTGATCTCCACCGCCGATGGCAAACCCATCTCAGTATTCAGCTGGTTTACCCTGCCCGCGCTGTTCAACGGTGCTGGCGAACAGGCTGATCTTGCAGGCGACATTCACCTCTGGCTGGCCTGGACGGTTGTGGTCCTGTCACTGCTGCATGGGCTGGCTGCGGTAAAACATCACTTTATCGATCGCGATATCACTTTAAAACGGATGTCGGGTTTGCGTTTCACCTCTCCCTCTGAAAAGGATAAATAATATGTTTAAAAAGACCCTGCTGGCGATGACCGGTGCCAGTCTGCTGCTCGGCTCACTCACCGCCTCTGCCGCTGACTACAAAATCGATAAAGAGGGCCAGCACGCCTTTATTCAGTTCCGTATCCAGCATCTGGGTTACAGCTGGCTCTACGGCACCTTTAAGGATTTTGATGGCCGCTTCACCTTTGATGAGAAGAATCCTGCCGCAGATAAAGTCGACGTCACCATTAACACCAGCAGCATCGATACTAACCATGCTGAACGTGACAAGCACCTGCGCAGTGCGGACTTCCTGAACACCAGCAAAAACCCGCAGGCCACGTTCAAATCCACAGCGGTGAAAAAAGAGGGTGATGAGCTGAAGATTACTGGCGATCTTACGCTGAATGGCGTGACCAAACCGGTAACGCTCGAGGCGAAAATGCTGGGTGAAGGTAAAGATCCGTGGGGCGGCTACCGCGCTGGCTTTGAGGCCGAAGGGGAAATTGCACTGAAAGATTTCAACATCACCAAAGATCTGGGGCCAGCTTCGCAGAAGGTTCAGCTGATGATCTCGGTTGAGGGTGTACGCCAGTAAAACAGCAAGCCGCCTGAAGCTGACTTCAGGCGGCCACGCTTATTTCTTCAGCGGCGAGGGAATGGTCATGTTTAACAGGCCACGCGACTTGTTAAAGATCTTGTTGCCATTTTCACGTCCTGCCCGACGCGCGCGCTGCTCTTCCGGTGAGAGCTTCGCCTCTTCCTGGCAGATCGGGCTACAGCAGTTCTCAAACTTCTCCGCGCAGCTTTTGCACTGAATAAACAGCAGATGACAACCGTCATTGACGCAATTAACGTGGGTATCACAGGGTTCGCCGCACTGATGACAGTTCGACAACACATCGTCAGAGATCCGCTCACCCATCCGCTCATCAAAAACAAAGTTTTTGCCTTTGAAGCGTACCGGTAATCCCTGCTCACGGGCGCGTCGGGCATACTCGATGATACCGCCCTCAATGTGATAGACATCCTCAAAGCCGTTGTGCCGCATCCAGGCGCTGGCCTTTTCACAGCGGATCCCGCCGGTGCAGTACATCACGATCTTTTTGTCTTTCTGATCCTGCAGCATCTCAACCGCCATCGGCAGCTGATCGCGGAAGGTGTCAGCAGGCACTTCCAGCGCATTATCAAAGCGACCCACTTCATATTCATAGTGGTTACGCATATCCACGAACAGGGCGTCAGGATCGTCCAGCATGGCGTTAACGTCCGCCGCTTTAAGATACTGACCCACATCGCTGGCATCAAAACTGTCGTCTTCAATACCGTCCGCGACAATACGGTCGCGTACTTTCAGACGCAGCACCCAGAACGATTTACCATCATCATCCAGCGCAATATTCATCCGCAGGTTGTTCAGCGCCGGATCAAAGCCATATAGCCATTCTTTCATCTTTTCATACTGGCTGGCTGGCACGCTGATCTGCGCATTGATGCCTTCGTGGGCGACGTAGACGCGACCAAAGACCTTAAGAGCTGTCAGGCCAAGATAGAGCGCGTCACGGAATGCTTTGGGATCGGCAATCTGGAAATATTTATAAAAAGAGACAGTGGTGCGCGGCTCGGTTTCAGCCAGCATGCGCGCCTTCAGCTCTTTATTGGAAACGAGGTTATGTAACACTGGCATGGTGTTCGTCCTGTTATCAATAGAAGAAATTTAGCGCGCACATGATACCTGATTTCACCGGGATGCAAAGGCCAGTGACCAGATTGATCGCCTGTTGCCGTTTTTTGCAGCAACATTGGACTATTAACCTTTGTTCATTGATGGCACGTTCCAATAGTGATATTTAAGCGCACGTCAAAAACTGGCACAATGGTGTAAATCAACGAGATATCAGCACCGCACGGTGCGCGACGCAGGAAAATTAACCTTCACATGACTCAGTTGCCTCAGTTTTCACGAGAACTGCTTCACCCGCGCTATTGGCTGACCTGGCTGGGTGTCGCTTCTCTTTATCTTTTGGTGCTACTTCCTTATCCCCTGCTTTATGTTCTCGGCTGTAATATTGGCCGCATTGGGATGCGTTTTATGAAACACCGCGTCAGTATTTCCCGGCGTAATCTGGAATTAAGTTTTCCGGATATGCCGGTAAATGAACGCGAAGCGATGGTTAAACACAATTTCGAATCGGTCGGCATGGGATTAATTGAGACCGGTATGGCGTGGTTCTGGCCTGACTGGCGCATCAATAAATGGCATACGCCTTCAGGGCTGGAGCATATTCAGCAGGCGCGCGATAGCCAGCGCGGCGTGCTGCTTATCGGCATGCACTTTCTGACGCTGGAGATTGGTGCACGCATGTTTGGTATCCATAACCCTGGCATTGGCGTCTATCGCCCGAATGACAACAAACTGATCGACTGGCTTCAGGTCAAAGGTCGGATGCGGTCGAATAAAAGCATGCTCGATCGTAAAGATCTCAAAGGAATGATCCGCGCACTGAAACAGGGTGACATTATCTGGTATGCGCCCGACCACGATTATGGCCCGCGCAGCAGCGTCTTTGTCCCCTTCTTTGGCGTGGAAAAAGCAGCCACAACGGTGGGCACTCATCTGCTGATCCGCACCGGTAAACCGGCTGTCATCCCTTTCGTACCGCGTCGTCTGCCTGGGGGTCGCGGCTATGAACTGATGATACTGCCTGACATCAGCGGCGAATTTACGCTGGAAAGTGATGCCGCAACCGCAACCAGAATGAATCAGGTCGTTGAAGAGGGTGTGCTGCTGGCACCGGAACAGTACATGTGGTTGCACCGCCGCTTTAAAACGCGCCCCGAGGGCGAACCCTCCCGTTATTAATCTGTTCGCGCTAAATGTCTGTCAGGCATTTAGCGCGTTTTACTCCCCTGCTAAATAAATCACTCATGGCTGACTCAGCCTGTAAGCGAAACCGCAGGTCCAGTAATTAATAAACACCCGTATTCATAATATAATTTCTCTCTTTTTAAAGTTAAAAAAGCTAATCAATTAACAGGACGGCAGGCGGCATTCAGCCTGTTTCGCTTTTTATTAATTAATATTGCAGCGAGTGCTATTAAATCTGTTATGGCGCTGATTATTCTGTACGCCAGGCCTAATCCTATTTAGCCGCTCTTAATGATAACCTACTGCTTATGAATCGGGGAAAATTAACTTATTTTACAAGCGATTGCCTTGCTGATTTAGCTTATATTCCATTTTACATTTTTTTAACACCCCGATAGACCATTATGGAATTTGAACTCATTAATGCTTATCGGTAGTTTCGTTTGTGACAGTCAGGCCTTTAACGGCTCTGGCCAGAATTATAAAAAAGACAACACAGCAAACCTCTAATGGGACAGTTAATATGAACAAAGGTCTCTACTATTACGTTACAATCGGTACCGATCAGGAAAATTATCACTTTCTTCATCGTAAAGGGTGCAAGCGTATGCCTGATAAAGAAGAGGTCATATTTATCGGCACGTTATATAATTTGAGTCAGGCCCTCTCCATCGCCAGAATTAATTTTAAGAAAGTTAAGCCATGTATAAAATGTTGTATCCGCTACTCAGCACCCGTGATTCATGAGTCCGTTCAACCGGTTTTGCATTTCCCGCAAAAGATGATCTGACCCTGACTGGCGGGAAATGGCTTATTTCCCGCCAGTTGCACCGGACTGACCTTTCCCTCCTTCAGATTTCGTCTATCCTTCACTGAAATCAAATAAATCCATAGTCATAGACCCGTGAAGGAGAAGAGCGATGAGCATGTACAGTACCTTAGAGGAAGCCATCGATGCTGCACGTGAAGAGTTCCTCGCTAACCACCCGGAGCTCGAGGAAGGGGACGCATCAATCAGCCAGTTTGGTCTGCAAAAGTATGTGATGCAGGATGGCGATATCATGTGGCAGGCTGAATTCATGGCAGAAGAAGGTGAAGCAGGCGAATGTCTGCCTTACCGTAGCGGTGAAGCGGCACAGGCCATTTTTGATGTAGATTTTGACGAAGTTGAACTACGTCAGGAGTGGTTAGCAGAAAATACCCTGCACGAGTGGGATGACGGCGAGTTCCAGCTGGAGCCGCCGCTGGACACCGAAGAGGGTGAAGCTGCCGCGCAAGAGTGGGAAGATGATAACAGCGATTCCGATCGCAGTTACTCGTAAGGACCGTGGCTGGCATCCACCGGTAACAACAGGGTATCAACCACCAGCGACAGCGGCAGGTCGAGGATCGTCAGGACCCGCCATCCGCTGTCGCGAACATCCCACTGTACGCCGGGATAGTACTGATTACCGTGCCCCTGCCCGGGAATGGTACGGCTGATAATACTGCCGCATCCGCTTAAGCAGAGCACAGCCGCGACGATAACACCCGCCTTTAAGCACCCTTTCACCACACATATCCGCCATGAAGAAACAGCCATTGAGATCGTCACGCGCTGCTCGCGGTGACTGCCAGCAATAAATTTATCAGCGAATCGCTGTTTTAATCCGATAAAAAAAGCGGCATCGCTGCCGCTTTTTCAGATTACGCGTTGTTTGCCAGCGCGTTGGGGTTGAGCGTGAGTTTTTGATAACTCTCAACCCACTGATGATACTTGTCCGCATCTTCCCACAGTCGGGTATGAACACGGGCCAGCACCACCGGATCGCTGATCAACTGCAGACGCTGTTCGCGGCCCAGTTTATCCGGCGCATCGCTCAGCGCCTGATCAACCCGACGGTCACGCGCATAGTCCAGTAACTGACTCTGCTTGTGGCGCGATGTGGCCAGTGCCGTTGCCAGCGCGTTGAAGGCAGGATGGAATAAGGCATGCATAAAGCCATTTTCCAGCGCGCGCTCACGGTTCAGTACCACATAGCGATCGGTATCCACCAGCTCCTGCGGCGGCGAGTACTCTTCCGGGATCAGGAACAGCTTCGCTTTCTTGCTCTTAATGCCCAGCGTTGCGCGGCTCGACATGACCGAGACAAACGGCGACAGAATCAGTGAGAAGACGATCGGTGCCAGCCACCACAGGAAGTTAAGATCCAGCAGTCCCATACCAATCGCCCACACCAGACCCAATGCCATCTGCGAACCGTGACGTTTAAACGCCTCGCTCCATGGTGTTGCATCGTCATCACGCTGCGGTGAGTTCCACACCACTTCCCAGCCGAGGAAGGCGCTGACCACAAACACCGTATGGAACAGCATACGCACCGGAGCCAGCAGCACCGAGAACAGCGTTTCCAGCACCAGTGAAGCCAGCAGCCGCAGAGGCCCGCCGTAGGCCTTCGATCCTTTAAACCAGATCAATACGACACTCAGCATTTTCGGCAGGAACAGCAGCACCATAGTGGTTGAGAACAGCGCTATCGCCAGTTCCGGACGCCACTGCGGCCAGACCGGGAAGAGCTGCCGCGGTTGCAGGAAGTAGGTCGGTTCCATCAGCGTATGCACTACCTGCAGGGCAGTGGAGAGCGCCAGGAACATAAACCACAGCGGAGCCGAGAGGTAGGACATCACACCCGTCAGGAACACCGCACGGTGAACCGGGTGCATCCCTTTCACCAGGAACAGGCGGAAGTTCATCAGGTTGCCGTGACACCAGCGGCGGTCACGTTTCAGCTCATCCAGCAGGTTCGGTGGCAGTTCTTCATAGGATCCCGGCAGGTCATAGGCAATCCAGACGCCCCAACCGGCACGACGCATCAGCGCAGCTTCTACGAAGTCATGCGACATGATTGAACCCGCAAAGGAGCCCTCTCCCGGTAACGGTGCCAGGGCACAGTGCTCAATAAAGGGTTTCACGCGGATAATGGCGTTGTGACCCCAGTAGTGAGACTCACCAAGCTGCCAGAAGTGCAGACCGGCGGTGAACAACGGACCGTAGACGCGGGTCGCAAACTGCTGACAGCGTGCATAAAGCGTATCCATACCCGATGCTTTCGGCGACGACTGGATGATCCCGGCATTCGGGTTGGCATCCATCATGCGCACCAGACCGGTAAGACACTCTCCGCTCATGACGCTATCGGCATCCAGCACCACCATGTAGCTGTAGTTGCTGCCCCAGCGACGGCAGAAGTCATCGATGTTTCCGCTTTTACGCTTCACGCGACGACGACGACGGCGATAGAAAATCTTGCCTGCCCCGCCAACATCCCGCACCAGTTCCATCCAGGCTTTCTGTTCGGCAATCGCGATATCCGCATCGTAACTGTCGCTGAGGATGTAGACGTCGAAGTGTTCAGCGTTACCGGTACGAACCACTGACTCCCAGGTCGCACGCAGACCGGCGTAGACACGCTCAACGTCTTCATTACAGATCGGCATAATCAGCGCGGTACGATGTTCCGGGTTAAGCGGTTCATCTCCGACCGTTGAGTAAGAGATACTGTATTTATCACGTCCAATCAGCAGCTGCAGGAAGCCCATCAGGGCCGTCCAGAAACCAGCAGAGACCCAGCAGAAGAGTATGGCGAACAGGAACAGGATACCGGTCTGCAACAAATAAGGCAGGATCTGCATTACTGACTGCTGCCAGTTCTGATTGATCATCTCCATCGGATCCAGAAGCGTCCAGCCCTGATACGGCAGAATACTCTTCATGTACCAGGTGGCGACCACGGTCTGGAAAATGGTCAGGATCAGCAGAATGTAGCGGCGAATTGAACCGACATGACGCCACTTCTCCTCGGCACGCCGCTCTTCCGCATTGCTATAACGCGGCACCGATTTGTGTCCACGCAGTGAGTCCCAGGCACGGGCGACCGGGTTGGTACGCCAGGCTTCCGGGAACATCAGTGAGCGTTTGACCTTCGGCATCGCCTTTAGCGTGGTGCGGTCGAGGTAATCTTTACCCAACTGCTGACCTTCGGCCAGCGAATCGGGCCAGGCCATTTCAACCCGCGATGAGACCGATTTTAACGGCGCATCGTCGGGACGGTCACTGGCTGCGACATCCCTGCCCAGCACATCATGGATGAAGTGGAACTCGCTGGCATTCTGCAATGAGACGCTCAGGCGTGCCTTCCCTGCCGCATCCAGCGGCAGAGATTCCACATAACGTTGAGGTGTAAAAGTCGATTTATTCATTGGCAGGTAACTGATAGCTCCAGGTTTCCGTCAATGTCTTGTCGCCGCTAACCAAGGCCGCACGCATTTCGGTGGACTGTTTGGCATCTTTCACACGCAGACGCAACACCAGACGCCAGCCTTTGGTGACCGGGTTATAACGTACGCTCTGCTCAACCACATCAGCATTTTTACCCACGCTGACCTGCGGTGCCACCTGACTGTTTTCCGCCATCTTGCTCATGTCTTTACCCACGAAGTCGATGGTGAAAGCCACGGTGCCATCCGGCTGACGCACCAGATTAGACTGCTTCACGTCACCCGCTGAACGCAGGGTATTTTTGACCCAGGCGGTATCATCGGAGTGCAGCTGGTTTTCGTCGCGCGAGAAGTGCAGACGATATTTGAAGTTCATCTCTTTGCCAGGCTCTGGCAGCGTCTCCGGCGTCCAGAACGCAACGATGTTGTCGTTGGTTTCATCTGCCGTCGGGATTTCAACCAGTTCAACCCGGCCTTTACCCCAGTCGCCTATTGGCTCAACCCAGCCGCTTGGACGAAGATCATAGCGGTCATCAAGATCCTGATAGTTGTTAAAGTCACGCCCACGCTGCAGCAGACCAAACCCTTTCGGATTCTCGATGGTGAAGGTGCTCACTGCCAGATGACGCGGGTTGTTCAGCGGACGCCAAATCCACTCCCCGTTGCCGTTGTGGATAGAGAGACCGTCAGAGTCGTGCAGTGCCGGACGGAAGTTGTTGACCGTCGATGGCTGGTTCTGACCAAACAGGAACATACTGGTCAGCGGTGCAACACCCAGTTTGCCGACGTTATCACGCAGGTAAACTTTTGACTGCACATCAACCGTTGAAGCGTCACCCGGATGCAGCACAAAGCGATACGCACCCGCCGCACGCGGCGAATCGAGCAGTGCGTAGATCACCAACTGTTTGTCCTGTGGTTTAGGACGCTGAATCCAGAACTCTTTAAAGCGCGGGAACTCTTCACCGGACGGCAGCGCCGTATCGATGGCAAGTCCACGCGCCGACAGGCCGTAAACCTGACCGGCACCGATGACACGGAAATAGCTCGCGCCCAGGAAGCTGGCGATCTCATCGTTTTTACCCTTGTTGTTGAGTGGGTAAAGTACTTTGAAACCGGCAAAACCGAGGTTTTTTACCGCATCCGCGTCATGTTTTACATTACCGAAATTAAAATAATCGGGGTTATATTTAATCTCGCGCACCGCGCTGGCGGTCACTTCGTTGATCTGCACCGGGGTATCGAAATACATTCCCTGATGATAAAACTCCAGCTTGAACGGCGTGCGCAGTTTGCCCCAATACGCTTTATCGTGGTTAAACTGGATCTGCTGATAATCAGCAAATTTCATTTCACGAAATTGAGAGGGTAAATTGCTTTTAGGCGCTTCGAAGCTTTTCCCTGCCAACGCTTTGGCTTGTTTGGCAACATCGTCGATGTTAAACGCCCAACTGTTATTGGCGTACAACGCCAGCAGAACTGCAGTACCAATCCAGCGTACCTTCATCAGTCCGGCTTTATTTTTTTCTTTAGTCAGCACATCCCCCCCTTTCGTGTGCTTAAATCAAACCCGTTTATCTTAAAGGATTATTCGGTTTTCCGACAGCTTATGCGCAACATTGTTCCCGCATTTCGTCAGGCTTAACCCTGCTTTTAGGACAATTAGACACTACGGATTCCACTGATAGTATACCTGGTTTATCCCAGGTAGAATTTTCACAGAGCATAATCCGGTTTCAGGGTGAAACCGGTTAAACGTACTAACGAACTGGAACTTTATGAGTACTGTAAAACCTGAACGTGAATACTTCCTCGACTCCATCCGCGCCTATCTGATGTTACTGGGGGTGCCGTTTCACGTTTCCCTCATCTACTCCGCGCAGAAATGGGCAGTAAACAGTCATGAAGCGTCGTTATGGCTGACGCTGCTGAATGATTTTATTCATGCGTTTCGTATGCAGGTGTTTTTCGTCATTTCGGGCTATTTCTCCTACATGCTGTATCTGCGCTATCAGCCACGTCGCTTCCTGAAGGTGCGTCTGGAACGGGTAGGTATCCCAATGCTGACCGCCATTCCGCTGCTGACGCTGCCGCAATTTTTTATGCTGAAAGAGTGGACGGATAAGCTGGCTGACTGGCCCCGTTTCACGCCCTATCAGAAGTTTAATAACCTGATGTGGGAGCTGATTTCACACCTGTGGTTCCTGGTGGTGCTGGTGATGCTGACCACGCTGGGGATGGTGACCTTCCGCTGGTTGCGCGATCAGCATCGCACCATTGATTATTCGCGGGTTGGCTGGGGATCGCTGACGGCGGGCGTACTGGCGTGGGCACTGCTCTGGTGCGTGTTCCGGCGTCTGGTGTTTATTTTCCAGCCTGCGTGGCTGATGGATGGTTTGTTTAGCATCATAGTGATGCAGACACTCTTCTATCTGCCGTTCTTTATGCTGGGAGCGCTGGCGTGGAAACATCCCCCGCTGAAGCAGCTGTTTGTCCGCTTCAATCTGGTGATGTGGGTCGGTGCGCTGCTGATGTTTGCGGCCTATTGCGCCAACCAGCGACTGAGCAGCGGTGAGGGCTGGTTGTATGAGCTGGATGCGATTATCTCGACGCTGATGGGCATTTGCATGCTGAACGTCTGCTTCTGCTTTGGTCATAAGCTGCTGAATTCACATTCGCCGCGCATTATGTATCTGGTCAATGCGTCACTGTTTATCTATCTGGTGCACCATCCGCTGACGCTGCTGTATGGGATTTATGTCACGCCGCGGATTGAAAATAACACCCTGGGCTTCTTCGTTGGCCTGCTGATGGTGTTTGGCATCGCGTTTCTGCTGTATGAGATTCACCTGCGCATTCCGCTGCTGCGGTTCCTGTTCTCGGGGAAATTTGAGCGTAAACAAGCACAATGACAGGCGATCAGTGACCTCGGGCCATAAGTGAGGTCAGGCTATAAATGATGTGTCTCACAGACAGCTTAAGAGTTTAAAGCGATGGGAGCATACGCCAGTAGCAAAGCATAGCGGGCCAGGGACAAAAACGCCGGGAGCGTTTTTGAACAAAGCAACGCGTTGGCCCGGCAACGGGCGCACCTCAGGGATGAGGTGCGTAATCGCCCGCGCTGAGCCCGCCAGGGATGGCGGGTTTTGCGTCTTTGCGGAGGGCGTATGCTTCCTGAGCCAGCGCCTGTACCCAGGCAAGGTCCAGCTTAAAGCAGCCACTCAATCGGCAACCGCCACACTAACCGCACCTGCAGCCGTTGCCACCAGGAGCAGCCCGGCTCGTGTTTATGCACAATCTGCTGCGGCTCATCCGGATACTCCAGCCAGTTTACCCTGCTCCACTTATCCAGCCGCAGCGTCCATGCCCGATCGCGCATTGACTGGCTGAAACGCTGATGCGTCTCTCCGGCGAGCGCCGCACTCTCAATCACCAGTCCCATTTCCGTATTCAGCACCGCTGAACGGGGATCGAAGTTAAACGAGCCGATAAACAGCGTCTGTTGATCCACTGAGAAGGTTTTGGCATGCAGGCTTGAGCCGGAGTTACCGGTTAATCCCCGGTCGTGCGGGGCATCAGGCACGCCCGCCTGCGGTTTCAGCTCATAGAGCGCAATACCATGACGCAGCAGTTTTTTGCGCCACTTAGCGTAGCCGGCATGGACAATCGACACATCGTTAGCCGCCAGCGAATTGGTCAGAATGGCAATTTTTACCCCTTTGCGCTTCAGCGACAGCAGCTGAGCGACCCCTGCGCGGGTCGGCACGAAATAGGCCGAGATGATGTCGAACTGCTTTTGCGGCGTGCCTATCACCTCCAGCATTCGCTGCGGCAGCAGGCTTCTGGCACGCGCTTTGCCCAGCCCTTTACGCGGATCATCGCTCAGCAGTCGCGCTTTTGCCCAGGTCAGAGCCAGCGTGCCCTCTTCCAGCTCCTGCAGCAGCGAAGAATTTTCCAGCCGCTGAAGATAGCGCTGCACCGGTTCACTGTGACGCCACTCTGCTGGCAGACTCACACTGTCCTCTTCCGGCTCCTCTTCATCCAGCACCTGCTGCAGCGGCGAGACCGGCTTACTGCGCCAGTAGCGCTCAAAATCCTCTGCGACTTCTTTAACCACCGGGCCTATTGCCATGACGTCGAGATCGGCAAACAGCGGTTCATTGCCAGTGCCGAAATATTCGTCGCCGATATTGCGCCCACCGACCACGGTCGTGACGCCATCCACCGTAAAGCTTTTGTTGTGCATGCGGCGGTTCAGACGGGCAAAGTCGGTGAGATAACCCAGCGCGCGCAGGGTGCGAAACGAGAACGGATTAAACAGCCGCACCTCAATGTTGGGATGGCGGTTGAGCTGGGCCAGCGTGTCGTCCAGGCCCGGCGTATTATTGTCATCCAGCAGCAGCCGCACTTTCACGCCGCGTCGGGCAGCTTCCAGCACGGCGCTGAACAGCAACCGGCCAGAGAGATCGTTTTGCCAGATGTAATACTGGATATCGAGTGAACGCTCCGCTTTTTGCATCAGCAGATAGCGGGCAGCAAAAGCATCCAGCCCGTCGCTCAGCTGATGGACGCCGCTCAGCCCCGGATGGCGCAGACACTCTGGCTCCAGCTGTGTTTCCAGCCAGCTGGACCGTTCCAATGGCTGGGAGAGCTCAAACGCTTCGGTCATGACATTTCCCTGTAAAATGCAGTTATTTTTATTATTCCCCGGTCCGACCTCTGATGCTATTCCTCTGTTCTGAGTTAGTGAGGGGTCACGGGCGTTTTTAGTCTAGACTTAACCGGACGATCTGTGACCGGCATTATCCCGGCAGGAGAGGAATATGTCTCATCAATCCCTTACAGATGCCCGCCAGCGCTATCATCCCAGCCTGTTTCGCAGCTTTTTCCAGGGCAGTTTCCCCTGTTCCACTGCCTGCCGTACGCCCGGTAAACGGCTGGATATGGTGATCAGCAGCGGACACGATATGCTGCTGGAAAAAGATTATGCCGCCCTGGCTGAGCAGCATCTGCTCACCGCCCGCGACGGTGCGCGCTGGCATCTGATCGAAAAGATCCCTGGCCAGTATGACTGGCAGAGCTTTCTGCCGATGGTCGACGCCGCGCGACGTCAGCAGATGGAGATCATCTGGGAGCTGGCTCATTTCGGTTATCCCGATCATCTTAATATCTGGAAAGCCGAATTTGTTGACCATTTTAGTCGTTTCGCTCGCGCGATGGCACAACTGATGCGCGATCAGGGCATCGAACGCCCCTTCTTTACACCGGTTAATCAAATCTCATTCTGGTCATGGGCCGGGGCGGATGTGGCCTGGTTTAATCCTCATGCGGCGCAGCGCGGTAAAGAGCTGAAGCGCCAGCTGGTTCGCGCCTCGCTGGCGGCGATACATGCCATTCGCGAGGTCTATCCGGAGGCGCGTTTTGTACTGACTGACCCGCTGGTGCAGATCGCTCATCATCCCGATAATCCGGACAGCAAACCCTATGCCGATGCGCAGCATCAGGCGCAGTTCGAAGCCTGGGACATGCTGGCCGGTCGCGTCGATAAGGAGCTAGGCGGCAGTGAAGATTGCCTGGATATCCTCGGCCTGAACTACTATCCCGATAACCACTGGTTTTTCCCCGACCAGCCGATGTCGCTGGAGGATCCGGAGCGTGTGCCGCTGCATATTCTGCTGGCGCAGTGCTGGCAGCGCTACCAGCGTCCGATGCTGATTGCTGAAACTGGCGCTGAGGGTGAAGCGCGCGCCCCCTGGCTGCAGGAGATCAGTGAAAATGTGGCGGTGGCGCTGGATCAGGGCATTGCGGTGGAGGGGATTTCGCTCTATCCGGTAGTGGAGTATCCGGCCTGGGCCGATGACCGGCGTTCCCCTGGCCCGCTGCTGGGATTAGCCGATCCCAATGGCAACCGTAATCTACATGAGCCGCTGGCGCTGGTATTGCGCAGTCAGCAGATTAAGTTTGCGACACGAAATCAGACGTGCTGAGAAGGTGGCTTTTTAGGGTAACAGGAGCGAACGTCGAGAGAGGGATCGGCAGGATGACGTACGTCGGTCAGCCAGACCATGGTAAACAGGAAGGTCACCCCGATCAGGCAGGCCGCCAGCAAACCGATAATTGCGATTAATTTGTCATCTCCGGAGTCCATCGCCTTCTCCTTATTCAATCCGTTGAATCCCTGTGCGTGTCAGCTCATCCAGAGCGTAATCATCAGGACAAAGATTATAAGCGTTACCGAGGTCACCGCAAGCACCACTATCGCAAAGTGCGCATCGTCAAGTGACTGGCGAATTGGCTCATCGTGATCGTCGGGTGGCAAGGGTAAAGACATAACTATCCTGTGAAAAACATGGGCCGCCGGGTTGTGATGCGGTGAGTGACAGTGTAGATGAAAGGCTGATTATCGTCCGGTTCTTTCGTCCGAAAAATAAACTGGCCCGTGCCAGCACGGCACGGGCCTGAGATCAGACGCCGCGCCAGCGTTTGAAGATCAGTGAAGTATTAATGCCACCAAAGGCAAAGTTGTTGCTCTGGATATAGTCGGTTTCAATCTCACGCGGCTCACCCATGATGTAATCCAGCTGGCCGCCATCCGCTGCCGGTTGCGTCAGGTTCAGGGTTGGCGCAAACCACCCTTCCCGCATCATCTCAATGCTTATCCAGGCTTCCAGCGCCCCACAGGCACCCAGCGTATGGCCAAAATAGGACTTCAGCGAGGAGATCGGCGTCGTTTCGCCAAACACCGCCGCCGTCGCCAGACTTTCGGCCATATCACCCCGTTCAGTGGCGGTGCCGTGCGCATTTACATAACCAACGTCTGCGGCCGTGATACCGGCGCTTTGCAACGCCCGCTCGATGCAGATCTGCATGGTTTCCCGCTGCGGCTGAGTAATATGGGCGGCATCGCAGTTGGTATGAAAACCGGTGATCTCTGCGTAGATCGTTGCACCGCGTGCCAGGGCATGTTCCAGCGACTCAAGGATCAGCGTGCCCGCCCCTTCGCCAATTACCAGACCATCGCGCTGCTGATCAAAAGGTGCAGGTGTGGTGTGCGGCGCGTCATTACGCTGGCTGGTGGCAAACAGGGTGTCAAACACCGCGGCTTCCGACGGACAGAGCTCTTCTGCGCCGCCAGCCACCATCACCGTCTGATACCCGTGACGAATCGCTTCCCAGGCATAGCCAATCGCCTGGCTGCCAGAGGTACAGGCGCTGGAGGTCGGGATCACCCGGCCGCGCAGGCCGAAAAAGAGTCCGGCATTGACGGCCGTGGTATGCGGCATCATCTGCACATAGGTGGTGCCGGTGATATTGTTGGTGTGCTTTTCGGTCAGCATGGTGGCGAACTCGCTGACCGGCCCGGTGCTGCCGGTGGAAGAACCGTAGGCGATACCCGTTTCTCCGCTGGTCAGCACCGGATGGTCAATCAGGCCCGCCTGGGTCAGCGCCAGCTCGGTCGCGCGCGTTGCCAGCAGCGAAACGCGGCCCATGGCGCGGATGCGCTTGCGGGTGTAGTGCGCCGGCAGCACAAAGTCATCCACCGGTGCGCCGAGCAGCGTATGCAGCCCGTCGTAGATCTGCCACTCCGGCATAAAGCGCACCGCATTGCGGCCCGCACGGATCCGTGCCGAAACCTCAGCCCAGGACTCACCAAAGGCGGTTACGCCGCCCATGCCGGTTACGACTACCCGCTGGATCACAGCATGCCTCCGTTAATAGAAATGACCTGACGCGTCACGTAGCCTGCGATATCGGACATCAGATAGCTCGCCAGTCCGGCGACCTCTTCAGCCGCGCCCATGCGCTTCATCGGCACGATCTTCATCGCTTCCTCAATCACCTGAGGTTCCAGCCCCTCCATACCGGTATCAATCAGGCCTGGCGCAATGCAGTTAACGGTGATTTTGCGTTTCGCCAGCTCAATCGCCAGCGCCTTAGTGGCACCAATAATGCCCGCTTTCGCCGCGCTGTAGTTCACCTGACCGCGATTACCCATTATCCCCGACACCGACGAGAGCGTGATAATGCGGCCGCCGCGCCGCAGACCGATCATCGGCATCACGCAGGGCTGGATCACATTGTAAAAACTGTCGAGATTGGTGTGGATGACGCTGTCCCACTCCTGATCCGTCAGGGCGGGAAACGCCGCATCGCGGGTGATACCGGCGTTGCTCACCACACCATAATAGGCGCCATATTGCTCAATATCCGCCTCCAGCGCAGCGCGGGTTGCCGCCCGATCGGCCACATCAAATCCCAGCACACGGCCGCTGCCGCCTGCGGTTTCAATCTGCTGCAGGCACTGCTCAGCGCCTGCGCGGTCACGGTTGAAATGGACGATAACCTGATAGCCATCCTGGGCGAGACGCAACGCAATCGCGCGGCCAATCCCTTTACTGGCGCCCGTCACTAATACCGAATCTGTCATGGCTGATTTCCTTGTGACATCAATTGCTGTAATTCTGCTTCATTGGGTTGATACGTATTCAGGCGACCGCTGGCAAGCCGCTGGGTGCCGTAATGAATGTCACCCTCAAAGCTGCCCATGCGGTCATCGCGCATCAGCAGCGTCATTCTGATATCCAGCGTAACACTGGCGGGAAAGAAGGATCGCTCTGCCCGCCAGCCGCGTCCGCCCAGCAGCATGCCGGGCGGGATAAGGGTGGCGCCGCCCTGCTTTGCATGCCAGCCCGACCAGACGCCCACGGTTTGCGCCATCATCTCGACGCCAAACCAGGCGGGCAGTTCACCCTGAGGCGTCAGAAATGGTGTCAGTACGCCACCGGCGCAGGTCGACACCTGACAGTGGACCTGCTCATCATCCACGGCGATCAGCTGATCAAGCAGCAGCATCGGCGCAGCGTGCGGCAGCCAGCGTGCCGCGGGAGAATTAATAACCATGTTGGCGTCCCAGAATCAGACAGGTGTTATTGCCGCCAAAGGCAAAAGAGTTAGAGGCGATGACCGGCCGTTGCAGCGCCTGCGGCTGTAATAACAATCCGCAATCCGGCAGCGTCTCATCCGCCGCCATCTCACTGAAATCCTGCGCGGGCAGCGGCAGATTGTTTTGCAGGATCAGCGCACTGAGAGCGGCTTCACACACTCCCGCCGCGCCGAGCGTATGGCCGGTCAGATGTTTGGTCGAGCTGCACGGCACTGCATTGCCAAACAGGCGCTGAATCACGGCGGCTTCCATCTGGTCGTTAAGCGGCGTTGCAGTGCCGTGCAGATTGATATAACCCACCTGCTCTGGCAACAGATTCGCCTGTTGCAGCGCCATACGCATCGCCCGTTCAGCGCCCTCGCCCTGCGGATGGGGAGCGGACATGTGCCAGGCGTCAGACGATTCGCCAGCTCCCAGTAGCGCCAGCGGCTGCGGTTCCCGCGTCAGCAGCATCAGTGCGGCCCCTTCGCCAATCGAGATACCGTCGCGATCGCGGCTGAAGGGAGCGCAGCGACGTTCAGAGAGCGACTCCAGGCTGTCGAATCCGTTGATCGGCATCCGGCTCAGCGAGTCCGCACCGCCCACCAGCGCCACATCCACCAGCCCTGCCGCGATCAGCCGCTCACCACTGATAATGGCGCGGGCGCTGGAGGAGCAGGCGGTTGAAATGGTATAGGCCGGGCCATCCAGGCGCAGATAGTGAGCCAGGAAACGGGAGGGATCGCCCAGCTCCTGCATCTGATAGTGATAACCGGACTGACTGCCGCCAATCTGCTGATCGCCCTCATCCACGCCCGAGGTGCTGGTTCCCAGCACAACTGCCACTCTGCTGGCACCATAGTGCGCAATCGCCGCGTCGAGCGCCGGACGGATTTGCGCCAGTGCGGCCAGCAGCAGCTGGTTATTACGGGTGTTATGCGCGCTCAGGGCAGCAGGAATCGATGGCAAATCGCCTTCAACCCTGCCAAGCCAGCAGGCGCGGTCGCCGCTCAGCCAGCCATGACGCAGCTGCATGCCGGGTGCCTCACCCCTGGTAAGACTGGCCGCAATCTGCTGAGTGTTATTCCCCAGGGCATTCAGCATGCCGATGGCAGAGATGTAAATCATGAGCCGTCCAGATGTTGAATGCGGATCTGATAGCCAAACGCATGCTGCTGAATGCTGATGGGCTGGCGCTGATTACCGCGTTGCAGATAATCGATTTCGGTAACCAGCTGGTTATCGGCATCGATCAGCCGTCGCTTTAACCCCTGATCCTGCAACGTCCAGCCTGGCGGCAGCTGTTTTTGCCACAGATCCCGTGGCCAGTAGCTGAGCATAATATCCGCCAGCACCTGACTGGCAGGCGGCATCTGCGGCAGCGGCATCAGCTGCTGGGTGTGAATACCGCTGGCATCGTAGCGCAGGCTGAACAGGCGAATACCCACCGAGGAGAGTCCGGCCAGATCAATTTGCTGTTCATCGGCGCTGAGCAGCACCAGCAGTGACTGACTCTGGCCTTTCACCTGTCCGGTCAGCAACTGCTGCTGCTGGAAGGCGGGACGGATGCCCGGCGGTGGCAGCGTCACCTTCACGCCCGGTTTCAGCCAGGCGGTGGGACGGCTGCTGTCGGGTGCAGGTCCGGCACAGGCGCTGAGCAGCAGAGCCGTCAGCAGAATAAGAGCGGCGCGGATCATCGTTTACTCCTTGATCGGGTGGGTCGCATCGCCAGCGGCGACAGCAGGAAAGCGCTGAAGATGCCGCTGCATAACACTGTGCCAAAACTGGCAATCGCGCTGGTGCTGCTGAATACCAGCATACCCAGCGTCAGTAAGGTGGTAATCATCGCCAGCGACACCGCCAGCAACGAGGTCAGCGGCGTACCCTGCGGGTTGCTGAAAAAGAGCGTGTAGTTAATGCCGATGCCCAGCACCAGAATCAGTGCCAGCAGCGCAAACAGGTTCAGCGACGCGCCGATCCAGCCCAGCGTTGCCAGCGCCATCGCCAGCGACAGCACTGACGGCAGCGCGCTGCGTAAGCCCGCCTTTAACCCCAGTCGCAGGACAAAACTCAGGGTGATCAGCAGCAGCGCCAGCGCCAGTAACCCGCTCAGCAGGGTGCGCCAGAAGCTGAACAGCGAATCGTAACCTGATTTGCGGTCAATCCAGCTGACGCCCGGACGCTGTTTGGTCAGCTCCGCGAGTGCAGCGCTGTTTTTTACACCGCTGGTGGGGATCAAAACACCGCTGCGCCCGTCTGGCAGCGTCAGCCACAGCAGTCGCCAGCCTTCACTCAGCGGACTCGACAGCCACGCCTCTGGCGTTACCGGCATCGGGGTCAGATCCGGTGCCGGCAGCGTGATACCCGCCTGCTGCAGGCGGGCCGTAATATCCGGTACTGCCTGTTTCAACAGCTGAAGATCCCGCTGTTGCTGCGCCAGCGACGTCAGCGGCAGCAGACGATAGTGCTGCAGCCAGCCCTGCTGCTGCGCCTGGTGCAGATCCGGTGCCAGTTTTTCCAGCCGCTGCAGCGTCTGCTGCGCGTCATCGCCCCAGACCACAAACCAGGTCTGATCGGCGCGCTGTCCGGTCAGGGTTGCCAGCTGGCGATCCTGCTCCAGCAGATGCGCAGGCGCACTTTGCAGATGGGCGATGTCATCATCCACCTTTAACTGGGCGATACCGGCCAGCGCGAAGATCGCCATCGCCATCGGTAATCCGACGCGCAGCCCGCGCTGGCGACGCCAGGCGGCAAGCCAGCGCGCCAGAGGCACCATCAGCGGCACCGGACGCACCGGTAATCCGCGTACCAGCCACGGATAGATCAGAATCACCGTCAGACAGGAGGCCGTTAATCCGCTGGCGGCAAACACCGCCAGCTGCCGCAGCCCCGGGAACGGTGCCAGCAGCATCAGCAGCCAGGCGATGGCGGTGGTCGCCAGCGCCAGCAGCAGCGTGCCGCGGACTTTTCGCAGGCTCTGCCACGGCGTCTGCTGATCGCCGTGAACCATGCGCTCGGTGAGATAATAGAGCGTGTAATCCGCAGAGATGCCGACAATACTCAGGCTCATCACCAGCGTCATCAGATGCAGTTCACCAAAGCAAAGCAGCGTCATCACCGTGCCCGCCATCGCGCCGATGGCCACAGACGTGACCGTCAGCAACAGCGGGCGCAGTGAGCGGAAGACCAGCAGCACCAGCAGGACGACGCCACCCAGCGTCACACTGCCCAGCGTTTTAACGTCATGCTGCGCACGCTGGCTGGCGTTGTCGCTGAACAGCACCGTGCCACGCGTCAGCAGTTTCGCCTGCGGCCAGCGGCTTTTAAGCTGTTGCTCCAGCGCGCTGAGCCGGGTAACCAGCGCATGACTTTGCTGCATACTGAAGGCGTTGTTCGCCAGTTCGCCATGCAGAAAATACCACTGCTGACCCTGTGCATCTTTTACTGTCAGCCAGCCATCATGCAGCGTCATGCGCCCGGCGTTTTGTGCCAGCGCCAGCTGCGAACCCCGCACCAGCATCAGGGGATCGCCCTGCAACTCTTTGCTGCTGACGCCAGAGAAGGCCGAAAAGAGCTGCGCCAGCAGCCAGTCAGCCTGCGCCTCGCCGCCGTTCTGTAAGCGGTCGCGCGTCACCTCATCGATCAGGCCGTTACGGTGTTGCCAGGCAAAGCGGCCCCACTGCTGCTGCTGTTGCCCGTCGAGATCACCCTGCACCTGTTTCAGGTCAGGCAGCGCGCGCAGCTGGGCCAGCCACCAGGCGGCGACCTGGGGATCGTCCTGCTCACCGGGTGAAACCAGCCACACCAGCTGGCGATCCAGCCGCTGCATAAAGCCCTGCTGCAGCGCAGGCGGTGCCGCCCCCAGATTCTGCTGCGGCAGCAGCGCCAGCACGCTGCTGTTGAGCTGACTGCGCGGCAGCAAAAAAGAGAGCGCAGCCGCCAGCAGCAGACAGAGGGCCAGCCACAGGAGGGCCAGCAGCCGATCGTTACGGCCCGGCAAAACGCGCCTGCTCCTCGTCGCTTAACTGCGGCGGTTCAATTCGGGTGTTGCTGAGCTCTATTTGCGTTTTATCGCCCTGCTTATCATCCAGGTTGATGCTGTCCAGGTAGGCGCTGCCCGCCAGCGAGATACGGTTGAAGATTTTGTTGAGCGGCGCCGCTTTGGGCGTCAGCTCCAGCGTCCAGGCTCCGTTGCCGCGATCGCTGAAGGCCACGCTGAAGTTCTCGTTCAGCACTTTCTGGTCGGCCTGGAACAGCGCCCGCAATAGATGGTTGAACTGGAACATCTGCGGGTTGCTGTCGGCGGTGATTACCTGAGGCTTCTGGCCGCTGAGGCTCTGCACCATGCGTTTATCATCCAGCAGCAGCGTCATCACAAAGGGTGTCTGCTGATGCCACCATAAGCCCTGCTCGCGAGCGATCAGCATCTGCCCGTGCGAGACCAGCGGCTGACGCATGCCGGAAATGGTGCGCGTCTGGATAAAGTCTGCCCGAATCACAGGCTGGCTGGCAAAACGCTGCTGCAGCTGATCCAGCGTGACCGCGCTGGCGGCACTGGCCCACAGCAGCAGGCTGGTAAGCACAATTTTCAGCATCCTTTCACTCCTAAACGTTCCAGTAAAATATCGGGTGAAACAAAGCACAACGCCTGACTCTCCTGCTCCACCGCCACCTGCAGAGTATGCGCTTTGGTGGTGATCTGGCCGGCAGCATTTCGCACTTCATAGTCGATGCGCAGACGGTTCTCATATTCCGTAATCCGGGCGCTGACGCGGATCGTCTCTTCGCAGCGCAGTGGCTGGCGGTATTTGACCCGGGTATCGACCACCGGCCAGACGTAGCCGCTGGCGGCCATCTCGCCATAGCTGTAGTTAATGCTGCGCAGCAGGGCTTCACGCGCCACTTCGAAAAAGCGAAAATAGTTGCCGTGCCAGACCACGCCCATGGGATCGCAGTCGTGGAATGAGACGGTCAGCACGACTTCAGCATGATGTTCAGTCATGGTCAGACTCCTTGTGGTGCGCCTGTTGATCAGGCAGCGTCCAGAAATCGAAAAAGTTAAACCAGTCGAGCGGAGCCAGCAGTGCGTAATGGGCCAGCCGCGCTGCGTAACGATCGACCGCCTGTTGCAGTGCCTGCTGACGTTGCGCACGCGGCAGCAGCAGCGGATCGGCGAAGGGCTCACAGTGAATACGCAGTTTACCCTGTTGCTGCAGGGCGAACATCAGCAGCACCGGACAGCGCAACGCGGCCGCCAGTACAAACGGCCCCTGTGGAAAGGGCGCGGCGCGGCCCAGAAAGTCGCTCCAGATCACCCGCCGCTCGCCGCCGCGCTGCGGATTGACCGCGGTGCGATCCCCGACAATCGCCACCCATTCGCCCGCATCCAGCTTCTGTTGCAGCAGGATAGCGGTCTCCGGCCCGATATCGCTCACCGGCATCAGATTCACCCCCGCCTGCGGGGCGATGGTTTCCAGCACCGCCCGAAAACGCCGGGCGTTGTCGGTAAACACCAGCGCATTAATCACCAGTCCGCTGACCTGCTGCGCCATCGCGCGACAGGCTTCAATGTCACCAAGATGGGAAGCGAGAATCAGCTTGCCCTGCGGCGTGGGTGTGCGGATCACCGCTTCTGCGCCTGGCGCAAAATCGATATCACGTCCCCAGCGCAGATCGCCGCGCCAGCTGGCCACTTTATCCAGCATTGCCCCGGCGAACCGCAGGAAATGGCGGTAGCTGTTAAGCCGTGGCGGTAACGCAATCTGCTGCTGCTGAGCGGCGGCAGTGACCTGCGCCAGCCACTGCCGGGAAGCGCGTCGCGCGCGCTGACCGCTCAGCCAGTAGACCGCCACTACCGGCCAGAGTAGCAGCGTAAAGGGCAGCCGCCCGCCGTAGCGATAGACCGCCAGCATAAAACGTAATCCCCACTGTCCGCGCCGCTCCGTTTCCGCAGACCAGTGCGTCGGCGGTTTACGCATCGCCAGCAGACGAGGAATGCGCGGCAGCATGCCGAAAAACAGCCGGGTATGCATCCAGGAGATGCGCAGGTTGTCGTAGAGCGCATCGAAGTGTGACAGCCCGCTGGCCGGATAGGTGACGCGGGTCGGGATAAAGCGACTGCGGGTTCCCTGCCAGTAGAGCCGCACCATGATCTCGGTGTCAAAATCCATGCGCTGACCGATGGCCCGGCGATCGCACAGCGCCAGCGTCGCGGCCAGGGGATAGACGCGGAAGCCGCACATGCTGTCGCGGATCGACAGCGACAGCGTTTCAATCCAGACCCAGAAGTGGGTGATGTAGCGACCATAAAGGCGTGATTTGGGGATCGAGTCGTCATAGAGCGGCTGACCGGAGATCAGCGCGTCGGGATAACGCTCCGCTTCCGCCAGCATCAGCGGCAGATCTTCCGCCTGATGCTGGCCGTCCGCGTCAAGCTGCACCGCATGGGTGAAGCCGCGTGCCGCCGCGGCCCGCAGTCCGTGGATCACCGCCGCGCCTTTACCCTGATTGCTGTCGAGTCGCAGCAGGCTGAGCTGCGGGGCGTGCAGCGTCGCCAGCTGAAGCTGTGTGGCCGCATCGCTGCCATCATCCACCACGATTACCGGCAGATTAAAGGGTGCCAGCCGTGCCAGCACTGACGCCATCATCGCGCCGTGGTTGTAGCAGGGGATCACCACGCAGGGTGAAAACGGGGCGCTTAACACAGCGCGATCTTCCCGCTGCTGGCGATCTGCTCGCCGTCGTTCTTCAGCAGGCTGTAACGGAAACTCAGGCGGGATTTTTCAGCGTCCCAGTCCAGATGCAGTTGCAATAGCGAGTCGGGTAATACCGGCTGCTGAAATTTAATGTTATCAACGGCGGCAAACTGTTTACCGGGCGCAAGCAGTGATACGCCGTAGTGCATCACCCAGTCGAGCTGAGCCACACCCGGCAGAATGGGCAGATGCGGAAAGTGGCCCTGAAACCAGAAGAGTCCGGCATCTATCTGCAGGATCAGCGTGACGCTGTCAGCCCGCAGCTCCCGGCTGCGTTCAATCGGCAACATGAAAAAGTTCCTCTATTTGCGGCCAGGCGCGTTTGCTTTGGGTGGTCACCGGAATAGTGGCCACAATCCGCCAGTAGCGTGGCATCGCCAGCGGTTCCAGCCAACGCTGCAGCTGGCGTTTCCACTGCTGCCTGCGCTGATGCAGAGCCGCCTCATCCAGTGCGCTGTTCAGCGCCAGCACGACGCCAATCGCCTGACGCTCATGACGCGTGACCACCAGTGCTACGGCATCCTCTATTTCCGGCAGGTCGGTCAGACGGCGCTCTATCTCGCTTAATGAGATGCGCTTGTCACCGATTTTTACGATGCGATCGTGGCGGCCTGCAAGCTGAAATCCGCCGTCCGGCTGCATAGTCAGTCGATCGTCGAGCTGCAGCCCGCTGTCACCGGCAATCAGCGGCGACCAGACCTGCCAGCGATCGGGCGTCACCTGCTCCAGCCTGACCTGCGGGAAGCGGCGCCACGGCGCCTCCGCCCGATCGCATTGACGCCAGGCCAGAATGCCGGTTTCGGTGCTGCCGTAGATTTCACTGACCTGACAGCCAAATCGCTGCCAGACCTGCTCCGCATCAGAGTCGCGCAGTGCGCCACCGGCAGAGACAATCAGTTCACAGGCGGGCGCTTTCAGCGTGCTGTCCAGCCGCGATAAAAAGGCCGGGCTGCTGATAAAGGCATAGCGAACGTCGCGCGGAAGCTGGGCCAGTTGTTCACCGTAAAACAGCGGCTGGGCGGCAAACGGCAGCCTGAGCATCATCGGCAGGAAAAGTCGAAACGATAAACCGTAGAGATGCTGATGGCTGACCGAGGCGATGACCCTGCACCCCCGCAACGGTTCGCCCCACAGGCTGCTGAGCCAGCGGCTCTCCTGCTCCATCACCGCCAGCGACTTCACTACCTGACGCGGTGCGCCGGTGGATCCCGAGGTGAAGAGCACCAGTTCTGCACTCTCCGGCAGCGGCGGCAGCGGCCCCTGCGCTTCTGCGTCGTCCCACGCCAGCAGCGGCAGGCTGACCACCAGCGGCATGTCGCACAGCACGCCATCCAGCCGATCCTGCCTCTCATCCAGCAGCG
Source organism: Pantoea sp. EKM10T (assembly GCF_011800685.1). NCBI lineage: Bacteria > Pseudomonadati > Pseudomonadota > Gammaproteobacteria > Enterobacterales > Erwiniaceae > Pantoea > Pantoea sp. EKM10T. The sequence goes on along the minus strand of NZ_JAALEU010000002.1, from coordinate 580,693 downwards.
CGGCGCGGCAGTGACCCGGCATCACCGGCGTTTTACCGGCATACCAGCATGCCAGCAGCGCCACACAAAAACGATAACTGTCATCAAAACAGAGCGCCCAGTAGCTGCCCGGTTGTGCTGCCAAGCGCTGGCGGAGCGCCACGACCTGACGATGCATCGCGCTGAGCATCAAACGTTGGTCGCCGCGCCAGGCGACCTCGCGATCGTCTCCCGTCAGCCAGTCGGCCACTCTCATGCTTTTCGCCTCACGCGCTGACGTACCAGCCATTCAGCACTCATCAGCGCTGCGATTAGCAGATAACTTATGCCGCCATTCCACAGCGTCCAGAGCCGCAGATCGCCCAGCAAACAGGTATAGATCGCCATGCTGCCGTTGCCGATAAAAAAAAGGCACCAGATTTGGGTGACGCGGCGGGTATAGCGCACTGCCGCAGGGGGAAGCACGGGCTCACGCAGCCGGGCGATGCGTTCCACCAGCGGCATCGCACTCCAGAGTGAGGCGCCAAACACCAGCAGCATCGCCAGATTGACCGCCACCGGATACCACAGCAGCAGATGCTGAGTGCGTAATAGCTGGCTGCTGACACAGAGCAGTGCGCCGAGCAGCGCCAGCCAGCCCATGACCGCGCCCATGGCGTTTTGCTGACGACGCAGCTGCAGCCAGCGCAGGCCAAACAGCAGTGCCAGCAGCCAGAAAAGCCCCTGCCAGCGCGGCTGGGTCAGCGCCAGCCAGACCAGCAGTGGCCAGGCCAGTAGCGTAAGCAGATTCAGCAGGCGAAGCGTAGCAGCAGGCACGGCGGGATCAGGCGTCTTCGCGCATCAGTTGTTCCACGGCATCCACCACATCCTGCACGGTGCGCACTGCGCGGAAGGTTTCCGGTTTAATTTTACGGCCGGTACGTTTTTGCAGATGAACCACCATATCGACGGCATCAATGCTGTCGAGTTCGAGATCTTCATACAGACGTGCCTCGGGATGGATATCCTCAGGCGCAATTTCAAACAGGCTGGTCAGCAGCGAAGCCACTTCCTGATAGATCTGTTCTTTGTTCATCATAAGGTTGTCTCCGCTTTCAGCCGCGCTGTTGGTTGACGAACGCAGCCAGCGTCGCAACAGAGAAAAAGTGGGCGCGCAGGGTTTCACTCTCAGCGGACAGCGCCACGCCGTAGCGATTTTTCACTGCCAGGCCAAGTTCCAGTGCATCAATCGAGTCCAGCCCCAGTCCGTCGCCAAACAGTGCAGCGTCGGTCTCTATATCATCGGGACTGAGATCTTCAAGGTTCAGCGTGTCGATAATCATCTGTTTGATATCGTTGATTAATGAATCCATACCGGTTTTCGTCTTACCTGTTCTGGGGGACCAGCGCCTGCTGTAAATGGCGGGTCAGGCGACGCGCGGCCAGCGGCTGCGCATCGGGATTGCTTTCACAAAACGACTGACTGTCGATTCGCGTTTGTACACGCACGGTAAACAGTGGTTTAACCGGCGGAATCTGATACCAGCGGCTCTGTTTATCGAGCATACGCTGGCTACAGGTGATGTGAACCACACGCAGATCGCATCCGGCGCGCACCGCAATATTGGCTGCCCCGCGCTGCAGAGTCAGTGGATGACCGTAGCGGGTGCGGGTGCCTTCCGGAAAGATCAGGATATTGTCGCCGCGCGCCAGTCGCTGCTGGCTGTCCGGCAACAGCGTCTCCGCTTCACTGTTGATCAGATAGTCCGCGGCGCGGATCACCCCACGCATAAAGGGGTTCTTTTGCAGATCGGCTTTAACCAGACAATCCATCTCTGGCAGTACCGAAGCGATCATCACGTAGTCGATCAGTGATGGATGATTAGCGACAATCAGGCATCCGCGATCCTGTTGCAGCAGCTCTGCGCCTTCAATCCGGTAGTCATAGACCCCGGTCATCCGGCAGAATCGCAGAAAGCAACGGAAGCTAAAGGCGATAGCGCGTCGGGCCAGCAGGCGGCGGCGCAGCGAATCGCGTTGTACCAGCAGCAGCAGATTGAAGCCAATCAGCGACAGCAGCAGTCCGCCTATGCCAAACAGCGTAAAACTCACCGCCGTCATCACCAGCCGCCAGCAATAGTTCATGCGGCTGCCGGTGTAGTGCGCCGGTTGTGAACAATCAGCCATGATGTCTCTCCCAGTGCCATGTCAGGCGTTCGCCCGGCAGGCTGAAGGTGGGCGATTCCGCCAGCCACTGCTGCAGAAAGCGCAGGCTTTGCGGTAAATCTGTTTCTGCCCTCTCCTCTCTGCCAGCACGGCCAGTGCAGTGCAGCTGGTCGCCCGGGCGCAGCAGCAGCGCCACCGCATAGGGAAAGTTCACACGCTGTTCCGGCAGCCACGGCAGATAGTAGTCAGGCACGATGCCGTCGAAATCGACCAGCAGTACCTGCTGATAACCCGCCTGATGCAGCGCGCTGACTTCGAGCAATCCCTGCTGAAACGAGTCGACTCCGGCGGCGATTGAGGTGGAGACCAGTGGCGCTTTGGCTGCAATGGTCAGGCTGCCGACCGCCGAATTGTGAACTGACATGGCAAAATCCGTGGGTGACATTGACTGCTGATCGGCCAGCGTAGTGAGGATACGCAGATTACGTTCCAGTTCACCGTGACGACTGGTGAACACGATAGCGTCAACCTGCTGACGCGCGAGCAGCGCCAGACCACACTCTACCGCCGCACGACTGCCGCCGCTCAGACGACGTGCTGTCATCATCGGTAAAAATTGCGGCTTTGCCATCGCCTCTTTAGGGTCTATGACGGTGCCCTGTTGCGCCCAGTGCTGCCAGCCCTCGCCCCCGTGTAATCCCGGAGCCAGAGCCTGCCAGTCGACCAGTGAGTAAGCGAGTCTCATCTCAACACTCTTTTTGTCATATGTGTGGCGTCGGCGTTCATCGGGGCGTCACCCCGGCCCTCTGCAAAAAAAGTGCGTCCGGGAAACCCTCTGCCGATTCCGCATCAGGCCTTCACGGTAGAGGGTTACTCAGTGGTTCAGCAATAGCAGCTCATCTGATTTGTCGGCCGGCTGCCGGAGATCTTTATGCTTTGATCGTCTGTCGACACATCATTGCGACAGCGCACGCATTACTGAGCGGCAAGAGCAGAGAGTCGTAACTGAATATCCTGATCGAGATTGGCAATCCAGCGGTTGTAGTTATTGTGGATCTCGCCCTGCTCCGCTTTCAGGTTCTCACTGCTGACATAATCGATGCGGTAGTTCTGGCTGGTATACGTGATGCGAATAGTCGCCACGAAATCACGCTGAGCCAGACGACCATTGATCACGCCAGGCGAAACGGGAGTCATCACCCATTTCCGGCCAATACCCGCTTCGATGATCGCCAGTTTCATCTGGTTGTCGCTGTAACGCTGAGTGAGCGTTTGATTCACGTTATGAATCGGCGCAGTGCGCGCGCAGCCGGTTAATAACGCAGCGACCACGGCCAGCGTGCAAATAGTTTTTTTATTCATGATGAATCCCTTCTTTTATTTTTATATCAGTAAGTTAAACGGATAATCCGTCTCGCGCAGGCTAAGCTTTCAGTGCGCTTTTCCGTCTGGCTGGCTTAAAACCCGCGCATGATACCACCGAATGTAAAGACAGGTAAGCAGAAGTATGCATGGGTTTTAGGGGGTTATTTGGGGGATTAAAGCGGGGAATATGCGCAGTCGCCGCGACAGCGCAGAGGCCGATCCCTGCCGCAGAAACTCTGGCTGCGGCTGGATCGGTCTGGGGATTACTGTGTGGAGGCGGGTGTCCAGCCACCGCCCAGCGCGCGGTAGAGATCGATCTGCGCCAGCAGCAGGTTATTTTTGACAGTCACCCGATTCAGCTGCGTTGAAAACAGGGTGCGCTGCGCATCCAGTTCATCCAGATAGGAGGCGTAGCCGTTCTGATAGCGATTGCGGGCAATGCGCAGCGCTTCCGTCACATAGGCTTCCTGCTTTTGCAGCTCCTGAAGTTGTGCCTCACGCTGCCTGATAGCGTCTATTGCATCGTTAACTTCCGAGAAGGCGTTGCGCACCACTTTTTCATAGCCATAAAGTGCCTGATTCCGCGTCGCCATTGAGACATCCACCTGCGCCGTCAGCGCTTCACGGTTCAGCAGCGGTGCCAGGATGCTGCCGCCCACGCTCCACAGCCGGAACGGATCATCCGCGAGCTGGTGCAGAACCGAACTCTGCAGAGTGCCAGTCGCAGTGAGGTTAAGCCCAGGCAGCAGCTTAGCGCGCGACGATGCCAGGCTGGCATCTGCGGCCAGTAACTGACGCTGAGCCTGCACAATATCCGGACGGCGATTGAGTAGCTCTGATGGCAGCAGTGACGGCATCCGCTGCGGTGAAATCTGGTCAAACTGCTGACGACGGGCGATGCTGCGCGGGTTCATACCCACCAGAAGGCTCAGCGCATTCTCCTGCTGGGTGATCTGGTGCTGCAACTGAGGCATCTGCGCTTTAGCCGACTGATATTCCGAGGCGGCCTGCATCCACTCCAGCCTGGAGGTGTAGCCGGTTTCAAACTGACGCTGTGCCAGCTTCAGCGAATTGTTGCGGGTCGCCAGCGTTGCCTCCGTGACCCGCAACTGCTCATCCAGCGCGCACAGGTTGAGATAACCTGACGCCACCGAACTGGCGATGGTCAGCTCGGCGGCAGACGCAGCGGCCTGCTGCGCCGCTAAACTCGCCTGCGATGCGGTGATGCTGCTGCTGCGTGCTCCCCAGAGATCGACCTCGTAGTTCGCCTGTAATAAGCCCTGAAAAATATCGGTTTCATAGGGCTGGCCCGTCACTGACGAGAGGGTACGCTCACGGGTCGCGGCCACACCGGCGCTCAGGGTCGGAAAGTTATCGCCCTGCGTGGCGCGCAGCTGGGCGCGATACTGATCAACCCGGGATCGCGCCGTGAGGATATCGGGGTTATTGCGCAGCGCCTGCGTCACCAGCCGGTTGAGATTTTCATCATGAAAAGCGCGCCACCACTCCGCCTCCGGTGCAGCAGATGGCCCGACACTATTGCGCCAGGCGTCGGGGATCGGCAGAGAGGCCGGTGCCTTTTCAACCTGCGTGGCACAGCTGGTCAGAAGGAGTGCCAGTGCGCTTACCATTAAGCTGCGCCGCATCATGGCGCACCCTCACCAACGGGTTGTGCGGCGGTGTCGATGTTGACTTCGACCGACATACCCGGGCGTAACTGATGCATATCCTGGTCATTGATGCGGATGCGAACCGGAATGCGCTGCGCAATTTTAACGAAGTTACCGGTGGCGTTGTCGGGCGAAATCGCGCTGAACTCTGAGCCTGCGGCCGGAGAGATAAATTCAACCTGACCCGTAAAGCGTTTACCATCCAGCGCATCGACCCGAATCGTCACCGGCAGGCCAGGACGAATATTTGCCAGCTGGGTCTCTTTCAGATTCGCGATAATCCATTTGTGATTAGGCACTACCGAGGTCAGGCGCGTACCTGCCGTGACATAGGCGCCGGTGCGCACCGCCAGCTGGCCGAGCTGGCCATCATCGGGCGCGGTAATCCGGGTATTCGCCAGATCGATCTCCGCCAGCTCCAGCGCGGCGCGGGCGCTGTCGACATCGCCTTTCAGCGCATCACGGTTAACGATGACGGTTTGCAGATTCTGCTGGGCGACGGCGATCTGCGCCGCAGCCTGACGAACCTGTGCCTGCGCCTGGGCGTCTGCGGCCCGGGCGGCGTCGCGCTCACGCACTGACAGGGATCCATCCGCCGTGAGATTTTCGACACGCTTCAGATCGAAGCCGCTTTTCAGCGCCTGTGCTTTGGCATTCTCCAGTGCCGCTTTATTGCTCTGGATGGTCGCTTCTGCGCTGCGACGCTGCTGCAGGTTATTGTTCAGCGCCGCCTGCTTCATCGCCAGCTGCGCCTGCGCCTGATGCACCCGCTGGCGATAGATACGGTCGTCAATCGTCATCAGCAACTGCCCTTTTTTCACGGGCTGCAGATCGATCACTTCGACTGAGGTGAGATAGCCATTAACCTGCGGGCTGATAAAGGTCACCTGACCGCGCACATAGGCATTCTCGGTGCTTTGTATTGCGCTGGTGAAGGGCCAGAGTTGCCAGGCATAAAGAATAACCAGTACGCCAATCACCACAATGCCGCTGCCTGCGGCGATAGAAAGAATACGGCGGCGATTCGCGCGTTCGCGTTCCGCCGCCTGAAGCTCATCCTGCTGACTCATTGTTTCTCCGTTGATTCCTGTAATGCGGCCAGCTGTTGCTGCTCACGCAGGTTAAATTGCGCCTGACGCCAGTCAAGATAACGACGACGGGTCAAACGCCAGATCACCCACATCAGGGTGACCAGTGCCAGCGCAGCGGTTAACAGGTAGGTGTCGTTATAAGCGAGCACGTTGGCCTGCAGCGTGGCGATTACCTGTAACTGGCTGGTGCTCTGCGCGCCGCGCAGAACGTCGTCACCCACCAGCGAATTAAACAGCGCATTATACTGGCTGAGCCGTTCGGTGACGTTGGGATCGAGCAGTGAGAGCTGATCGCCCAGCAGGCTGGAGTGATATTTTTCCCGCCAGACCTGAAACGTGCCAAGAATAGCGGAACCGATCAGCCCGCCGAGGTTCTGACTCATGCCAAACAGCACCACAAAGCTCACCAGATTTTTCGGCTGAGTCACCACGCTGCCAATACCCATCAGCATCGCGGGCGCCATGAAAAAGGCGCTGCTGAAGCCCAGCAGAAACTGACTGAAATACATATTGCTGGCGCGGGTCAGTGGACTGGATTGCGCATCCATCAGCGAGGCGATAATCATCACCACCAGCGAGGTGACAATCGGCCAGTTGAGATGATTGGGCTTGATAGTCAGCGCACTGGCGGCGATGCCCGCAATAACCCCGGCCATGATCGCCAGCGCCAGACCGCGCATCTGATCGTTCTGCAAGCCAATCTGCTGCAGAAAGCCGATTGCACCGGTGTTCTGTTCCGCCAGTACGATACGGATCATGATCATCACAATGCCCAGCCGCACCATCATGCCGCTGCTGAGCCAGCGGGTATTGATCAGCGGGTTGCGCCGGTTATGCTCAATGACAATCGCAGCGACAATCAGCGTCAGGGCGATCGCGGTACAGATACCGAGCCAGGGCGTGGTAAACCACCACTCAATACGGCCCAGCGTCAGTACGCCGCACAGCAGCGCCATACCGGGTGCCAGCAGGATAAAGGTGACGAAATCCATCTTTTCAAAGGTTTTGATGCGATCGCCCGGTGGCAGTTTCACCAGCAGTACCCCGCCCAGCGCAATCAGCGCCAGGCCGAGTTCAAACAGATAGAGGCCGCGCCACTCGTTGAGCTGCAGCAATTCCGAAGAGAATAAGCGGGCCAGCGGGATAGCCAGTTGCGATACCGTCAGGCCAATCACCAGCGCTTTCAGCCGATGTTTCGCAGGCCAGGCCTGTACCTGATAGTAGATGCCCAGAGAGCTGAGCGCCGCAGCCACCATACCGTGAGCGGTGCGCACAATGATTGCCGAACTGAGATCGTTGGCGAAGAGATGGAAAAACGCCACCAGTACATACAGCACCAGAAACGCCTCGGTAAAGACACGCAGGCCAAACTGCTGGCGGAATTTCACCAGCAGCAGGTTAATAGAGATGTTGCCCATCACGTAGACCGCGGGCAGCCAGGCAATCTCATTCGACCAGGCACCAAAGGTACCCTGCAGGTTGACCAGATTCGCCGTGACCAGCGCGTTACTCAGCGCACCGGTCAGCGAGATAAGTAAACCGATCAGGCCAAACGCCAGGCGTTTTGGCATCGGATGCAGCGGCGTCGAGGGCGATCCCGGCAGCATCGGTTTTTCGTGCGGCAACCACTCGCGTGCAGCGTAGGGATTTCGCTTTGCCACTGCTACATACTTCCCATGCGGCTCAGGAGTTGTTGCAATACGCGCTCGGTCACGGCCAGATCCTGAGGGTCAATATCGGCCAGCATTTCAGTACGGAGTGCGTCAGCCTCGGTTTTCACTTTGGCGAACGCTTCGTTACCCTTATCAGTCAGCACCAGGTGACGCTTACGTCGATCTTCTGGCGGCTGTACCCGCATCAGCAGTGACTGTTTCACCAGCCGATCCACCAGCGGTACCATGCTGGCATCTTCCAGCCCCAGCAGCTGTGCCAGCTCGGTCTGGGTCATGCGTTGCGGCTCACTGGCAATCAGCCCGATGGCCATCCAGCTGCTCATGCTTAAGCCGCTATCTTTAAGGTGACGATCCACCGCCAGGCGCCAGGCATGTGCGGTCAGATGCAATAAGTGGGTAAAGGTACGCGTGTGCTGAGACAAATGTTAGCAGCCTAATAGTAAGAGTTCTAATTGAGTGATGGCGTTATTATACGCAAAGCGAAACGCCAATGAAAAGCGTCCGGTCTGTTAAAAATTAGTGGATCGCGGCAGAATGTCCAGAGGCCGCAACCGGGAGCCGGATAACATGAAACAGGCATCAGCAAACTGGGTCGATCTGCGCCGTGACGCCGTCAGCGGTATTGAGGCGCTACGCGCCCATTTTACCGGACACGCCTATGATCCTCACTGGCACGACAGTTATCTGATTGGCGTGACCGAGCAAGGTGTACAGCAGTTTCATTCGCGGCGCAAACAGCATCAGAGCCGACCAGGCACGGTCTTTATGCTGGAGCCGGAGGAGCTGCATGATGGTGATGCCATCAACGAAAGCGGTTTTACCTATCGGATGCTCTATCTTTCGCCGCAGCAGATTGCGCAGCACCTGGCTCCGATGCTGGCTGATAAACCCTCACTGCGTGAGCTACGTTTTGCCGTCACGCTGCGCGACGAGCGTCCACTGGCTTATGCCGCCTGGCAAAGCCACCAATGCTGCCGCCGTGATGGCATTAACCCTGGGACAGCGACATCCGGCGCTGGTTGGCGACACCCTGGAGGATGCTGAGAGGCGCCCTTCTCCCGGTTTGATCACCACCGGCATTCCGGTGCTGGCCGCGACTGACGAGCAGCTCAGTGCATTGCGGGAACAGTGCGAACAGGCTGAATACGATCTGGTGCTGTTTCCGGAAGAGGGCCAGACCACCACCGATTATCAGGCGCTGAGCGCCGTCCTGCGACAGCAACCGCGTCAGCAGTGGCGCCTGCTGGGCGTCGCCATCGTCGGCGATAAAAAAGCCCTGCGAAAGCTGACGGCAAAACTGGCGCTATTCAGCTAATCTTTTTGCGGGAAGCTGGTCATGGCTTCCTTTTTTTCCCCTCCTGCCCCTCGACCCCGCCGTTTGTACAGGTTACTTGTACAGCTTTCGTTTCGGAATAGTCCTTATAAGCTGCTGATAAGTGTCAAATAGCACACTTTGTTAAAGAATCCGATTGTACAGATTGGGCTTCATTGTATAAGTTTACTGCCACGAGTTGTCATGCGACTCTGTAACGAATGATGCACTTGCGTCGCCTCTGAAGGTGTCAGTGGATTTCCACCTTCAGAGGTTATTTTTTCTGTTCAATTTGTGACACTGGTACCATCGCATCTGTCCATGCGGTGGTTTTTTTGATCGCTTTGTCCTGACATCCGAACCGGAATCGGGCTGTTCTGAAGGGCTTACACATGCAATATATTCTTCCCCGGACCAATCAGGAAATTGCTGATTATTTTAATCCTGCCGCCAATAAACCCGCCAGCGAGATGGAGATGCTGGGTATCCTGGTTGCAGAAATTTTGCAGTCAGGCATGCCAGTGAACAATAAAGCGATTATCTCAAAGCTTATTCATCGGCTGGAGCTGGAAAGCGACAGGGAATTACTGGATATCTACCGACAGCTGCTTGAACTGGTGGTCCATAAAACCCCGGACGATTTTTCACTGTAGCATCGACTCCACGGAAGGAGTCATCCGCCTTTTTCTGGTATCTTCGCCAGTCGCCCGGTACTATCTGCCCCTCACTGTTTATCCTGATCTTCCCGCCCCTCGCGCGGGAGCAAAATAACTAAAGAGCCTGCAATCCTTTATGACTCAAACCAATGATATTGCCGCAACCGACGTTGTGGCGGGCGATATCAGTGTAGGGCGCGTTCTGCGTTCGCCTGCGCTGCTGACCCGCGAATGCCTGGCCGGGGTGATTACCGCGCTGGCGCTGATCCCTGAAGTGATCTCCTTTTCCGTTATTGCCGGTGTAGACCCTAAAGTCAGCCTCGTCGCCTCGGTGGTGCTCTGCCTGACCCTGTCGATACTGGGCGGACGTCCGGCGATGGTAACAGCGGCTGCGGGTTCAGTGGCGCTGGTTATCGGGCCGATGGTCCATCTGCATGGCGTTGAATATATTCTGCCCGCGGTGGTGATGGGCGGCGTCATTCAGATTCTGTTTGGTGTGGCCGGCCTGGCGCGCATGATGCGGTATATCCCCCGCTCGGTGATGCTGGGATTTGTGAATGCGCTCGGGGTGCTGATTTTCTTTGCTCAGGTGCCGCACGTCTGGGGACAGTCATCACTGGTGTGGATCTTCTTTGCCGTCACACTGGCTATCGTGCTGTTGTTGCCGCGTCTGATAAAAAGTGTTCCTTCACCGCTGGTTGCCATTGTGGTAGTGACTGCCGTCGCGCTGTTAATGGGCTATCGCATGCCGAACGTGGGCGATGAAGGGCCGATGAGTCCCGGTCTGCCCGGTTTTAACAGCCTGCTGGTGCCACTTAACCTGCAGACCCTGCAGATTATCTGGCCCACGGCCCTGAGCATCGCCTTTGTCGGGCTGATGGAGTCACTGCTGACCGCCAAACTGGTCGATGACCTGACCGATACCCCATCCAGTAAGCGTCGCGAATCCTGGGGCCTGGGCGTGGCGAATATTCTGGCGGGCTTTTATGGCGGTATCGCCGGGTGCGCGATGATAGGTCAGACCATCGTCAATGTTGAGCTGGGCCGGGCGCGCAGCCGGGTCTCCACCGTGGCCGCCGGTCTGGTGCTGCTGTTACTGGTGACCGGACTGAGCCGGATTATGGCGCAAATCCCGATGGTGGTACTGGCCGGGATCATGATGGTGGTGGCCGTGAAAACCGTTAACTGGCATAGCCTGCAACCCGCTACCCTGAAACGTATGCCGTGGTCAGAGACGCTGATTATGGTGCTGACGGTAGCGGTGACTGTCTGGACAGGTAATCTGGCACTGGGCGTTCTGGCTGGGGTAATCCTGGCTATGCTGCTGTTTGCCCGCCGTATTGCGCACGTTATTCATGCGGAGCGTCAGCTGAGCGAAGATGGCGAGTCGGTGCGCTATGTGGTGCGCGGCCCGCTGTTTTTCGCCAGCAGCAACGATCTGTTTGAGCATTTCGATTATGCCCACGACCCTAAAAAGGTCACTATCGATTTAACGCACGCGCAAATCTGGGATGCGTCCAGCGTCGCGGCGCTGGATGGCATTGAGTATCGCTATCAGCGTTATGGTGCAGAGGTGACCATTGAGGGGCTGGATCCACGCAGCACGGACTTCCATCAGCGTCTGACCGGTAATTTCGGCTAAAAACGCCGTTCTGCTGCCTCTCCGGCAGCAGAACTCACTCAGCCTGTTGCCGCCGCGCGCGGTAGCGGCCAACCATGGTAATCAGCGCCTGGTAGATTAAACCGGCGTAGAGACTTGTCAGAATCGCCAGACCAGGCTCTTTGCCCTGCTGATGCCATGACATAAACCACATGAATACGCCCCACAGTACAGAGAACACCAGCCACCCGCGGACGAACTTCATCATGCCATTCATAACGACTCCTCTTAAATGAAGCGCTACCTTAGCGCGCTCCGGCCTGAAACGCATTGCCAGCATGCGCGAGATGCGAGGCGTCTCAAATAATCGTCGACAATTTGCCATGCGTATTGATGATTTAGTCCTGTCCGGGCGGTTTTGTTGCAATTCTCTATACTCAACGTTCCGCTTACCTGATCGGGGAATTACGATGAAACGTACTGCTTATCTGTTATCCACACTGGCTATCCTCGCCACGCTTACGGCCTGTGCACCGCCGCCACCGGGCAGAGATGCCCCGCCACCGCCTCCACCTGGCGGGCAGCAGCCGGTGGGCGCACCCGGCGGCAGCGGCCCGGCAGGACAACCGCAGGCCTGACATTATTCTGCCAGCCTGCGTTGCGGGCTGGTTAATGCCGGAAGGCGCAGCCGCAGGCTGACATCTCACCCGGCAGCACTTTGCCTGCGTGAGAGTGACGCCGCTGTAATTGCCCCTGCTCTTCAGCACTGCTGTTGCCTGCCTGCTGTCCCAGCCAGCGATCCAGCGCGCGGCCAGCGATCTGCCGGATGTCAGGTGACCAGCTGGTAAGATGCCAGGTTGAGCTGCGGGCTTCTTCACTATCGCCAAAACCTGCCACTGCCAGATGGATACCCTGACCAAAATCCCGAATCGCCTGCATTGCACCAAAGGCCATCAGATCGCTTTCACAGAAGAGTGCCTGGATACGCTCAGCAGCACGTGTCTTTTTCAGGTAAGACATCATCGCCTGATAAGCGCAGTCACGATCATCACTGCCCACAGTCAGTTCGGCGTTCAACGCCGTGCCCGACGCCAGCAGAGAGGCGCGATAGCCCTGTTTTTGCGCCAGTTCGCCTGGCTGAGCCTGCATAAAGCCAAACCGCTGATGCCCTTGTTTAAGCAATAATTCCGCTGTCACCTCACCCGCCCGCAGTGCATCCGCCTGCAGTTCAGGCTCAGCATCAATCTGAAGCACTGGCAAATTGCAGGCATCAGTAACGCGGTTACCGGGGAGTAACAGCAAACCACGCAGCCCGAGTGGTGTAGCCTGCCGGATGAGTGCGGTCAGTGTGACGTCGGTTTCGGCACTCAGTAGCACCGAGATAACACCGCGCGCGTTAAGCTGGCGCATCACTTCGTCCAGCATTTTTTGTTGATACGGATTGAGCAACTGACTGGCGACAACACCGATAACCGGAGGGACCGCCGGTTCAGTTAAGTCAGGTGTGGAAGGTGTAATCATTGGCATTAATTCTCTGCGACGGCAAACAATAGCCACCACAATACGGTAAACCACAACGTTTCAACAGGTTACAGAGTTCGACACAGGCCGCAAAAATGAGTGAAATCGGATGTAATTGGAATAGATCGGCAGAAACCCAAAAGGGATAAGGCTGGCGTTAACGTAGATGCAGGAGAGGGACCGGGCAGCAGGAGTTGAACCCGCATCGTCAACCCGTTAAGAGTTGCAGTAATACCTTTATACCATGCCCGAATGGCGTGCCTGGAAAAGCCGCGCTATGTGAACAAGAAGCGTAGTACGACTTTCTGACCAGGCAAGCGCAAGCGGCAGGTATTTTTGCAACCGTCGTATGAAATCAAAAAAGAGGTGCCGCCGCCTGTAGGCATTGATTATTCAGCTAACCTTAAGTTTCAGGCAGCCTGTTCCGACCGGGACTTATGGCCAACATTACGCAGAGGTCAAGACTATGCCGTCAGGACAATTTTACGTGGTTGATCAACCCGAACTGAATTTTACCGCCAATTATCATATTGATACGGTTAATGATAAACCCTATCCCTCGCGCATGGTACTGGAGATCCGGAAGCAGTCACAGCCGACTGAGGCCTTTGATGATATCAGCATCGGCCATGAAGTGACCTTTGTCTCTTCCAGTGGTGAGGCGCAACGGATGGTGCTGGTGAGTGACACTGATGATGAGCTGGTATTCAGCTCCCGGGGCTGATGCCGGCTTTGATGCCGGCTTATACCGCTAAACGGAGGTTGCAGTCGCCATATCCGCCAGATAGCAGGCACAAAAAAACCGCCCTTGGGCGGTTACGACATTACTGCATATTGCTTTTATTTTATTAGATTTTCTTCGGCAGAAATATGGTGCCCGGGGCGGGACTTGAACCCGCACAGCCTTACAGCCGAGGGATTTTAAATCCCTTGTGTCTACCGATTTCACCACCCGGGCAGGGTGTAACTGGAGGCGCGTCCCGGAGTCGAACCGAGGTACACGGATTTGCAATCCGCTGCATAGCCACTCTGCCAACGCGCCTTAAACTGATGTGCCGTCAGGTTAACCTGACCTGCGAATCTGGAGCGGGAAACGAGACTCGAACTCGCGACCCCGACCTTGGCAAGGTCGTGCTCTACCAACTGAGCTATTCCCGCAATTCAGCAATTTCGTCGAACCTGCTGATTTTATTTATCTTCTGGCAGCCTGGCTGCCGTTCGATGCGATGCATTCTACTTAGATGACGCAATGAGTCAATAAAATTATCCTCACAGCGCGTCCGTTTGCTGCTTTTTAAATCGTATCGATCACGGTTCGAGCAGATCGCCGCGCGCGGCGCTTAAATACTGGAACATAGACCAGAAAGTCAGCACGGCAGCAATGTATAACGCCACCACACCAATCGCCACGACGGTCGCATCAGGACGCCACAGCAAGGCAAACAGTGAGAACATCTGGGCAGTGGTTTTCACTTTACCAATCCAGGAAACCGACACGCTGCTGCGTTTACCAATCTCCGCCATCCATTCACGCAGCGCAGAGATAATGATCTCGCGTGCAATCATGGTGGCAGCGGGAAGCGTAATCCACCAGGCGTGGAAATATTCAGCCACCAGCACCAGCGCAATGGCCACCATCACTTTATCCGCTACCGGATCGAGAAACGCACCAAAGCGTGTTGTCTGCTTCCAGCGGCGCGCCAGAAATCCATCAAACCAGTCGGTGATGGCAGCAAAAACAAAAATCAGTGCAGTCGCCAGCGGCGCCCAGGTGAACGGCAGATAGAAAGCCAGCACAAAGAACGGGATGAGCACGACTCGAAACAGGGTGAGACACGTCGGAATGTTTAATTGCATATGCCGGTAACTGTCTGGATATAGGTAGAATTTAGCCTATGTTCCTACATTGCCCCCCCCGTTTCAATGCTAGTGTTTCAACGAGTAGTATATTTTTTCTGCCAGAGCATGTGAGATACCGGGTACATTGGCGATCTCCTCCACCGACGCGTTCATCAGCGGTTGCAGGCCCCCCATGTACTTAAGCAGTTGCTGACGCCGTTTCGGCCCCACCCCTTCGATGCTTTCCAGTGCGCTGGTGTTCTTTACTTTGGCCCGTTTTTTACGGTGGCCTGAAATGGCATGATTGTGAGCGTCATCACGAATATGCTGGATCACATGCAGCGCTGGCGCATCGGGTGGCAGCGAAACGCCCTCACCTTCCGCTTCAAAGAACAGCGTCTCCAGTCCGGCTTTACGATCGCTGCCTTTCGCTACGCCGAGTAAAATCGGCCGGCTTTTGTCCCAGGGCACATCCAGTTCCGCGAAGACCTGCTTCGCCTGAGACAGCTGGCCTTTACCGCCATCGATCAGAATCACATCCGGAATCTTATCTTCTTCAATGGCTTTACCATAACGGCGGCGTAACACCTGATTCATGGCGGCGTAGTCATCACCCGGCGTAATGCCGCTGATGTTGTAGCGACGATAATCGGCACGCAGCGGACCATTCTGGTCGAACACCACGCAGGAGGCGATGGTCTGCTCACCCATGGTATGACTGATATCGAAACACTCCATGCGTTTAATTTTGTCCAGCTCAAGGAACTCCGCCAGCGCCATCAGCCGCTGATGAATTGTGGAGTGCTGTGACAGCCGCGTGGTTAATGCCGTCGCGGCGTTGGTGCGCGCCAGTTTGAGATAACGGGCGCGATCCCCGCGCGGCTTGCTCTGAATACTCACCCGACGTCCGGCCAGCTCACTGAGCGACTCAGCCAGCAGTTCACGCTCTGGCAAGGTGAAGTCCAGCAAAATATCGCCAGGCAGCGTACGTGCCTCGCTGCCCTGCAGGTAGAACTGCCCGACAAAGGTCTGAACGACCTCAGCCAGATCGGTATCGACGGGCACTTTCGGGAAGTAGCTGCGGCTGCCTAACACTTTGCCCTGACGGATAAACAGCACGTGGAGACAGGCCATGCCCGCTTCATAAGCCACACCCATCACATCAAGGTCATCACCCTGATTCGAGACAAACTGCTTTTCGGTGATCCGTCGCACAGCCTGAATCTGATCGCGCAGGCGTGCCGCCTCTTCAAAGCGCAGGCCCATGCTCGCCTCTTCCATCCGTTTGACCAGCTGGTTAAGAACCTGATCGTCTTTACCCGCCAGGAACAGGCGCACGTAATCGGTCTGCTGTGCATACTCCTCCTCACTGACCAGTCCCGCGACACAGGGACCCAGACAGCGGCCAATCTGATATTGCAGACAGGGCCGGGAGCGATTGCGGTAGACACTGTTTTCGCACTGGCGGATAGGGAAAACTTTTTGCAGCAGTCCCAGCGTTTCACGCACCGCATAGCCGTTGGGGAACGGGCCAAAGTATTCGCCTTTGGCATGCTTTGCACCACGGTGCATCGCCAGCCGCGGATGAGTATCGCTGCTAAGAAAGATGTAGGGGTAAGATTTATCGTCGCGCAGCAGCACGTTGTAGCGCGGCTGGTAGAGCTTGATGTAGTTATGCTCAAGCAGCAGCGCTTCGGTTTCGGTGTGGGTTACGGTGACATCGATGTGCTGGATATTACTAACCAGCGCTTCGGTTTTGCGACTGCCGACCTGAGTGCGGAAGTAGCTGGTCAGACGCTTCTTCAGGTCTTTGGCTTTGCCCACATAGATGACGGTGCCTGAGGCGTCATACATGCGGTAAACACCGGGCTTGCTGGTTACCGTACTCAGAAAGGCTTTGGAATCAAAAACGTCATTCACTACTGATTAACGGCTCCGCATTATAGAGGCCATGTCGAATGGCCAGATGCGTTAACTCTACATCGCCACTGATATTCAGCTTGCTGAACATCCGGTAGCGGTAACTGTTAACGGTTTTAGGACTGAGATTTAACTGCTCGGAAATTTCCGTCACCTTTTGTCCACGGGTGATCATCAGCATAATCTGCAATTCCCTTTCCGACAAACAGCTAAAGGGGGATTCCGCTTTTTGTGGCTCAATCTGGCTCAGCGCCATCTGCTGGGCGATATCTGAAGCGATGTAGCGCTGTCCGGCATTGACCGAGCGAATCGCATTGATCACCTCCTGCGGCGCAGCCCCTTTACTGAGGTAGCCTGCAGCCCCCGCCTGCATCACTTTCGCAGGCAGCGGATTTTCCGTGTGAATGGTCAGCATGATGATTTTGATATCGGGATTGTAACGCACGATTTTCCGCGTCGCCTCCAGTCCACCGATGCCCGGCATGTTCATATCCATGAGGATCACATCAACCTGATTGGCACGGCACCACTTAGCGGCATCCTCGCCACAGTTGACCTCTCCGACCACGGCCAGACCTTTGACATCCTCCAGGATGCGACGGATTCCGGCACGGACAAGTTCATGGTCATCAACAAGAAGCACACTGATCAACGGGGAAACTCCAGAGGCTAAAAAAAGAGGAATCAATTAACGAATACAGGCGATAATCATACCCGCTTTTACCTCAAAAGCACATCAACAAAGCAAAACAGTCGACGCTTCGCATAACGATTTCCAGCCCCGTGCAGCCAGCAATAACAGAGATTTCTTACAACCGACAGGCGTACTGAATAATCCTTAAACTCTTACTATTTCATGGTATTAACATCAGACTTTGCTGTGCCTTATCGCTGCAGGCCCTTGTGATATCTGGCCCGGCAACACCTGTAATTACTTTCAGCGATTGATTAGTTGTACTGGACAAACCAGCTGTTTATAGCGAAGCGAACCGGCTGCTCCAGCAACTTACTGACCCTGTGATATACTCACGCACTGCTGTTCGGACAGATTGCCGACACATTGTCATTCACCAAGGAGAAACGCATGAGCGATGAAGATTTTGCAACTTCGCAGGAAGCCCGGAAATTAGCGGATGAAATCGCGGGTCTGAAGATGATGATCACCCTGATCCTGAAAGGTATGGGCCAGGCTGATGCCGGCAAAGTGATTATCAACATGGAACGCTATGTACAGACGCTGGGCGACAAGCCTCAGGCGGAAGTATTCAGCAATACCATTAAGCAGATCAAAACAGCCTACCGTCAGTAAGCTTGCTTGCCCCCACAGCCGCGGGGGCAAATTAATTAACTGTGCGCCTGCCAGTTAACCGAAACGCCCAGCGTAGGCAGCACCTCTTCCGGACTAAAGCGCCGCGTTCCCCGATACTTTTCAGCCAGCGCTGGCTGAACCACCGGAATACGGATCGCAAACAGATTATCTTCTGACAGAATAAGTCCCGGCGTCAGCGGCTCATACACCACCTGATGCTCTTCAAACATCTTCTCCAGCATCGGCGTTGCCGAACTGATGATGTATTCCATACCGTTCAATTCTGCCAGCTGCACGGCGTGCCAGAGAATATTCAGTGGCAGTTCAGCGTCCACATCCAGCCGTGCCGAGAAGCGCGACATTTCCCACACTTTCTCATGGCTGAAAGGCAGTACGATGCCTTCACTCAGTTCAGGTTCGAACCAGGGCATCAGACGCGCACAGCCGCTGATGCCCTCCCGCGCATTCCATGCGATCAGCCAGGTAACATCTGAACGATCGTAGCGATCATATTCCTGTCCTGGCGTGCTCAGGCGTGGCGGAATTGACCACCCTTCGCCGCGCGCAAAGACGCTGTATCGGTAGCTGCCGAGTTCGGCAAGCAAAGAGGATGGCATATCCTTTAATTGCGTTTGCACTATTTTCATCATGCGCCTCTGACATCCCCATGTTTGCAATGATTTCTTTGCGCCAGCCTGGCAAAGTCCCGGCGCAGGGTAGACAACAGACCTGTGCAAAGGAACGGCGAAGTGTAGCCGTTGCTTTATGTTCAGATCAGTCCGATTGCCGCTGCATAGCAGGCAATCTGCGTTTTATTGGAAACATTGAAACGCTTTTGCATATTTTTTTGGTGAAAGTTAACGGTATGTTCAGAGATGGATAAAATAAGTGAAATTTCGACCGCCGTTTTTCCTTCGGCTGTCCATTTCAAAATTTCCAGCTCGCGCTGACTAAACTCTTTTTTTAGTACCATCATTGCATCATCGCTAAAGCGTTCCAGCGTATCCAGACTTAGTTCCGCTAAAAGGTGTAGTTTCACCTCCAGCTCAGCATGGCAGAGCTGGACAGAAATGGGCTGTTGCGACGATATAGATAATATACCAATGACGCGATTTGGTGCCATTGCAGAGCAAGAAAATCCGCTCTGCAGCCCATATTCTCTCGCCTCATGCCACAAATTGCCGGCGTCGGCGAAGAGTTCCTCCGTCCACGCCATGCCTTTGCCCGGTCGCTGACACAACCTGAGCACCGGATCGACAGCGTAATAATTCTGCTTCTCATAGCGTTTAACCCATAATCTGGGATAGGTGCTATGTAAATGAATGCGCGGTCGGTTAAAAGGCACCGGGTGCTGAATCAAAAAGGCAAAATAATCGAAGCCTAATGATTCAGTAAATTGTTGCAATAACGGCTTCAATTCAGAAGAAACCGTTAATGCCTGAAATTGTTCTTTCGCTTCATGTCGCCAGGCGAAATAATTTTCAGTGCTCATATTGCCTCAGCGTTAATTTCACTCGCCCTTCCGGTAATATTCATTCGGATTCATCGGATAAAATAAATTTGCAGAAGAAAATTAATTTATCGTTCAGGACGAATCTGTCGCGATCTACAGCGCATTTAACCTTTCACCGTTGGAGCGGAGTGAAAAAGTGTTCCTGCCTTTACAAGGTGAGGCCGATCACAGCAATTTCAATCACCCCAGGAGAATAAGATTTTTCTGATAGGATTTCAATCCCTGACCTCCAGTGCAATTTTATCTCAGACCCGAAACGTCTGCTGAAAATATTGAATCGCGATGCTGATTGTTGGGTAAATAACGAGTAAACAAGGCGTTAATTACTCCGTTATAAGCGAAGCGGCAGTGACAAATTTCTGACATATTTTTTATCAGGAAATAAGCCCGGCTCTCTCTTTGCAGCATCAGGACCGGTTTCGTCAGAAGTCCCCGCAGCCCCTGTGGCGTCTGTTGAGGCAGCTAACCGGCTTGCTGCCCGCGCCACGCGCTTGCCGGTGAAAGACCTGTCCCGGTTTTCCGTGGCAGCCCTGTAAGCGTAACGATGTGCTGTTTAATAAACCTTTTCTGGTCTCCTCTACCCGACCATGCTCTGTGCCCGTCGATTCACATCCTGCTGTGGTTTACCGACTTATCTGACTGCAAATACCTGATCCAGGACAGCACGTTCGTAAAAGTCTCGTTTACTTACTCTGCTACCTGGCCGCAATACGTGGCGGAGATCACTATTTATGGCGTAATGCTCAGCACTGACTCTATTTTAATCAGTTAAATCACTTTCCCGATAGTCACGCAACTAAATCATATGAAAATAAATTTGCAGGAAAAATCCGTTCTTTTCTCAATCACGCACGCTTTATTTATGCGATACCTTTCCCTTATTTCTGCCAGCGCAACCGTGAAATAATTTCATCATGCCGCCAGCAGGCGCTGAGCAAATGAGGCTGAGAATCTGCACAAGGGTTTTATCCCGCAGGCATCGTTTTATTCTTACAGATGGCCCTGAAATCGGCTTTTTTATGCGCATCCTGACCTGTTGTCAGACTATTTCAGTAAGGGATCAGGTTCAGCAATGATAACTGGATGGGTTTTACTGGCACCATAAGAACATTTCTTAATCAAACACGGTATTAATCCTGTCTGATGATTTATCGGCAGTAGCCTGCACCACGCATACCCAGATGAAAATGTGAGGCGTGAGCGGCGTTATAGTCCGGCCCCAGCGCATTGCCGAATACCTCACAGCCGCCACGCCACAGCGTATGAAGCATTGCCGATTTTTCTTCCGGCTGTTGCCAGTGACGACTGACCTCAAGCCGCTGGCCATCAGCCAGCTGAAAGCCTGTCACATCCCAGGCATCGGCGGTGGCATGTTCACTGAGCCGCCCCTGGGCACGATGATAAATATTACGGCAGGCGTAACTGCCGACATGGGTAATTCGTACCAGTGGACTGTGCAACTCTCTGGCGATCTGTTCACGACTGCGCAGAGCATACATGGTGCTGGCGACGGCCATAGGGCAACTGGCCAGAAAGCTGCTGCTGAGGCTGACCGGGCCAAATTTCTGAACCCGCAGCGGATGACTGAGCGGACAGTGACCCGTGACGTCCGGACGCTCGCTGAAGCTGACCCAGCCCGCCTGTTGAGCGCGGCGCATCACCGCCAGACATGCGTCAGGATCGCTGGCCAGCCTTTTCATCTTAATCTGCGTCATCCAGCCCGGCGGATCGGTAACAGAGAGTGGCGTAAAGGGATTAAACTGCGGCGGCAGATGCTGCTTAAGCCAGGGTAAGCTGACCCATCCCAGCGCAAGCAATAGCAAAAACAGGATAAGCGTGCGCATAGTCCCTCTCGCAGCATGATGATTAGCAAACAAAAAGTGTAGAAGCGCATCGCCCTTCACGCCGCCTGACTGACATAACGTGATGAATAATTACCCAGGCTGACGAAGGTTTGAACAAAATCGCGCTTTATTGCCGCTTCCGGGACGGCAGGCATCACAATTGGTAAAAAAGCGTTACCCGATTCCGGCTCTCTTCCTCTATCTTATGCCGACTTGCCCTCAGGCAGACGCCTTGACTAACAGCCAGCAGAGCTGAACACAACATCACGACAGGAAAGACAATTCTATGGTTGATCAATCTAAAGAAACCGCAAGCACCCACGAGACGCCCGATAAACTCCAGCGCAATCTGCACAATCGTCACATCCAGCTGATCGCCATTGGTGGCGCTATCGGTACCGGCCTGTTTATGGGCTCAGGTAAAACCATCAGCCTGGCTGGCCCCTCGATCATTTTTGTCTATATGATCATCGGTTTTATGCTGTTCTTTGTGATGCGCGCCATGGGGGAGCTGCTGCTCTCCAACCTTGAGTACAAATCCTTTAGCGATTTTGCCGCTGATCTGCTTGGCCCGTGGGCGGGCTACTTTACCGGCTGGACCTACTGGTTCTGTTGGGTGGTAACCGGCATTGCCGACGTGGTGGCAATCAGCGCCTATTTCCAGCTCTGGTTTCCGGGCTTCTCGATCTGGATGAGCGCCCTGCTTTGCGTGGTGGTTTTTCTGGCGCTCAATATTGCCACCGTCAAGCTGTTTGGCGAGATGGAGTTCTGGTTTGCGATCATTAAAATCGTCGCCATTGTGGCACTGATCGTAACCGGGATTGTGCTGGTATCGATTCACTACCCCTCACCGGGCGGCGGCACAGCGTCACTCAGCAACATCTGGGATCACGGCGGCATGTTCCCGAAAGGCCTCAGCGGCTTCTTTGCCGGCTTCCAGATTGCGGTGTTTGCCTTTGTCGGCATTGAACTGGTGGGCACGGCAGCGGCTGAAACCCACAATCCGCATAAAGTGTTACCGCGCGCGATTAATGCGATTCCGTTGCGGGTCATTATGTTTTACGTGCTGGCGCTGATGGTGATTATGGCGGTAACGCCCTGGACCCAGGTGATGGCCGATCGCAGTCCGTTTGTTGAGATGTTCGTTCTGATTGGTCTGCCTGCGGCTGCGAGTATCGTTAACTTTGTGGTGCTGACTTCTGCCGCCTCCTCAGCCAACAGCGGCATCTTCTCCACCAGCCGTATGCTCTATGGCCTGTCGCAGCAGGGTGTGGCCAGCCGCGCCTTTGGCCGACTCTCTGCCCGTGCGGTGCCGACTACCGGCCTGTTTTTCTCCTGCCTGTGCCTGCTAATTGGTGTGGCGTTGATCTACCTGATCCCGGATGTGATGAAGGTCTTCACGCTGGTGACCACCGTCTCGGCCATTCTGTTTATGTTCGTCTGGACCATCATTCTGTGCAGCTATCTGGCCTACCGTAAAAAGCATCCGCAGCGCCATGCGGAGTCGGCATTTAAGATGCCGCTGGGCAAATTCATGTGCTGGGTCTGCATGGCATTCTTCGCATTTGTGCTGGTGCTGCTGACGCTGCAGGAAGATACGCGCCAGGCGCTGATGGTTACGCCACTCTGGTTTGCCATGCTGGGTGTCGGCTGGATGCTGCGTAATCGTCGTAGCCGCTAATCGGTAATATCATGAACAAAGCCCGGTCAGATGACCGGGCTTTTTTTTTACAGGCGATCGCCCAGCGCAGAGAAAATGGCGGATAAAGAGGGGCGTTCATAAGGTAAGCGCTGCGGCCGGGGATCGGGCTGCTGAGGCGTGCCCAGACCAAAGGTGAAGGTATACTTATCGCCTTCGCCCATGCGCAGGTCGGCAATCGTCGTCTGCCCGTCCTGCTCCCGCAGCGCGTAGAAGCCGTGGCTGAACCAGGCGACACGTTCTGCATACCAGCTGCCCCGAAAAGCGTCGAACAGTTCAGGATGACGCGGATACCACGCTACCTGCAGTGGCCGTGAGGGCGACAACAGCGACCAGTAAACTTCGCCATAGCGATCCGGCGTCATAATCACGCTGCGCCATACCAGCGTATTAAAGGCCGTGGGCGTCACCAGCACTTTATTGTCCGGAATACCCTGCTCCGCCAGCGACGCTCTGATCTGCCAGCCTGCGACGCCCTGAATCACCACACTCCAGACCAGATAAAGGGTACTCAGCATCAGCCCGAGCCGGTTTCCGCGCAGCCCTTTATCACTGCGCCGCCAGAGCGCGACGCCCAGGCCTGCCAGCAGCGGCAGGGTATAGAGTGGATCGACGATGTAGATACTGCCGATGGCATAAGGATAATCGGTGATCGGCAGGCCAAGCTGGGTGCCATACACCGTCATCAAATCGAGCAGCGGATGGGTAATCAGCGCCAGCCAGATGGCAGGCCACCATGCTGCCCACTTCACCCGCTGGCGAAACAGACCCGCCACCAGCCATGCAATCAGTGGCGAGAGCAGCGTGAGCCAGAGCAGCGCATGCGTTTCCGTGCGATGCAGGGTCATGTTGCGTATCGCATCGCCATGATCAAGAAAGACATCGAGATCGGGTAAGGTGCCGCAGACGCCGCCCACCAGCGCGGCCTGCCAGACCGGCACCCGACGTCCCATCACTGCGACACTGACTGAGGCACCCAGCACCAGTTGCGAAACAGAATCCATTGATTAACTCCGTACCTGAACCGTGGATGTATCCTGAATTAGCGTACGCGAATCCCTTCGATGATCATGCGCTGCACGTTATCAACAGCCTGATCGAAAAACGCCGGATCGCTGAGCGTCTGGCCGGTAACGGCCTCAACCTGAGTGGCAAAATCGGCGTAATGCTGCGTGGTGGCCCACAGCATAAAGATCAGATGCTGCGGCTGTACGCCTGCCAGTCGTCCTTCATCAATCCAGCGTTCAATAATTGCCGCTTTGTCATCCACCAGCTGCTTAAGATCGCCTGCCAGCTCCCCTTTCAGAAGCGGAGCACCCTGCAGCATCTCCAGACAGAAGAGCCGGGAAGCCTGAGGATGATCGCGCGACACTTCCAGCTTCAGCCGGATGTAGCGACGAATCGCGACCAATGGATCCTGATCGTGCGCCAGCGCGCGCAACGGTGCCAGCCAGACATCCAGAATCTGCTTAAGCACTGCCACATACAGCACTTCTTTAGAGGGAAAATAGTAGAGCAGATTGGTTTTAGAGACATCGGCCAGCTCGGCCACCTTATCGAGGCTGGTGCCGTGAATGCCAAACTGTGAGAAGAAGGTTAATGCCGCTTCCAGTATGGCGGCCCGCTTCGCTGCGACCGCACGCGAACGTCGCGTTGGCTTTTTTTCATCGGTATTCACACGTTTACCTCATCCTTCTGGTGTCAGCGCATCATAGCAAAGGGATTCATCGCTGCCCAATCCGCGCCCTGCACCTTTTTTGCTCAGCCTGCATGGAAAACGTGCAGCGAATTTTGACCAGACGGTCTGAAATGGACCAGTTACTCCACTTACCTCTTTCGGGTTAATTTTAACTTACTGTTATTTAAAACAATAAAAAAAGTGGCACACAGTTTGCAGAATTGTGACTGAGCGCGGCCCACACGGACGATGCAGGATGCAGTGCAGCGCGTGAAACACCTTTCCCCCATCGCAACGAGGTTTCACATGAAGATAGGCGTCTTTATTCCGATTGGTAACAATGGCTGGCTGATTTCGTCCAATGCGCCGCAGTACATGCCGACTTTTGAACTGAACAAAGCGATCGTGCTGAAAGCAGAGCATTACCATTTCGATTTTGCGCTCTCGATGATCAAACTGCGCGGCTTCGGCGGAAAAACCGAGTTCTGGGATCATAATCTCGAATCGTTCACCCTGATGGCAGGCCTGGCCGCCGTGACATCACGCATTGAGATCTACGCCACCGCCGCCACCCTGACGCTGCCTCCGGCGATTGTGGCGCGCATGGCCTCCACCATCGATTCCATTTCAGGCGGTCGCTTTGGCGTCAACCTGGTGACCGGCTGGCAGAAACCGGAATATGAACAGATGGGTATGTGGCCTGGCGATGAGTACTTCAGCAGCCGCTACGCTTATCTGACCGAATACGTTACCGTGCTGCGCGATCTGTGGGGCACCGGAAAATCGGACTTTAAAGGTGAGTTCTTCACCATGAACGACTGCCGCGTGAGTCCGCAGCCGCAGCGCCCGATGAAGGTGATCTGCGCCGGACAGAGCGATGCCGGTATGGCCTTCTCTGCTCAGCACGCCGATTACAACTTCTGCTTTGGTAAAGGTGTTAACACGCCTGCCGCGTTCAGCTCTACCTCGATTCGCATGAAGCAGGCCGCTGAAAAAGCGGGCCGCGATGTCGGCTCCTATGTGCTGTTTATGATCATCGCTGCTGAAACGGACGAAGAAGCGCGGGCGAAGTGGGAACACTACAAAGCCGGTGCGGATGAAGAGGCGCTCTCCTGGCTCACCACTCAGAGTCAGCAGGACACCAAATCGGGCAGCGACACCAATGTGCGCCAGATGGCGGATCCGACCTCGGCAGTCAATATCAATATGGGCACCCTGGTGGGGTCGTATGCCAGCGTGGCGCGGATGCTGGATGAGGTTGCGCAGGTCGAAGGCACCCACGGCGTGCTGCTGACGTTTGATGACTTCCTGCAGGGTATCGAGAACTTCGGGCAGCACATTCAGCCGCTGATGGCCTGTCGCAGCGCCCTGCTCGACGCACAGCAGGAGGTGGCATGATGGCTACTGTTTATTGTGCTCACACGCCGGATGTTCCCCAGGTTGAACTGCCGGCGCGGCCAGAGCCGATCGCCTTTCCGCCTGGCCAGACCGCGCTGATTGTCGTGGATATGCAGAACGCCTACGCCACTGAAGGCGGCTATCTCGATCTGGCGGGCTTCGATGTTTCCGCCACCAAGCCGGTGATTGCGAAAATCCATCAGGCGGTGACGGCAGCCCGTGCGGCAGGTGTCCAGATCATCTGGTTCCAGAACGGCTGGGACAGTGACTATGTAGAAGCGGGCGACGCCGGTTCCCCCAATTTCCACAAATCGAATGCCCTGAAAACCATGCGTAAACGGCCTGAACTGCAGGGGTCGCTGCTGTCGAAAGGCGGCTGGGATTACGCGCTGGTCGATGAACTGGTGCCACAGCCCGGTGACATCGTGCTGCCGAAATCGCGTTACAGCGGCTTCTATAACACCCCGCTCGACAGCATGCTGCGCAGCCGCGGGATCCGTCATCTGATGTTTACCGGCATCGCCACCAACGTCTGCGTTGAATCGACGCTGCGCGACGGCTTCTTTCTGGAGTACTTCGGCGTGGTGCTGGAAGACGCCACTTATCAGGCCGGCCCGCCCTTTGCTCAGCAGGCTGCCCTGTTCAATATCGAAACCTTTTTTGGCTGGGTATCGGATGTCGATACCTTCTGCGAAAGCCTGAATGCCCGCTAATCCACGAAGAGGACGACGCTATGCCGAAAAGTATTATTGTTCCGCCAGGCACCTCCACCCCCATCGCCCCGTTCGTTCCCGGCACGCTGGCGGATGGCGTGGTCTATGTCTCGGGTACGCTGCCGTTTGATGCTGACAACAACGTGGTGCATGTGGGTGATGCCGCAGCGCAGACCCGCCACGTGCTGGAAACCATTAAAAAGGTGATCGAGACCGCCGGTGGCAGCATGACCGATGTGACGTTTAATTCGATTTTTATCACCGACTGGTCGAACTACGCCGCGGTCAATCAGGTTTATGCCGAGTACTTTCCCGGCGAAAAACCGGCGCGCTTCTGTATTCAGTGCGGTCTGGTCAAGCCTGATGCGCTGATTGAGATCGCCAGCGTGGCGCACATCGGCAAAGCGGAGGTCTGATGCAGCTGGATATTCTGGGTCTGCAAAATCCCGATGCACCGACACTGGTGCTCTCATCCGGTCTGGGCGGCGTGGCGGGTTTCTGGCAGCCGCAGCTGGCCGCGCTAACGGCACGCTATCGGGTGGTGACCTATGACCAGCGCGGCACCGGTCGCAGCGCTGACAGCCTGCCGGAAGGCTACAGCATGGCGATGATGGCGGCGGAACTGGCCGCCGCGCTGGCGCAGCACGGCATCCTGCGCTTCAGCCTGATCGGTCACGCGCTGGGCGGTCTGATGGGGATGCAGCTGGCGCTGGATTATCCGGAACGGATCGAACGGATCGCGGTGATCAATGGCTGGCTGACGCTGCATCCCCATACCCGTCGTTGCTTTCAGGTACGTCAGGACCTGCTGCTCAACGTCGGCGTCGAGGCATTTGTCCGCGCTCAGCCGCTGTTTCTCTATCCTGCGGAGTGGATGGCACAGCATCAGACACGGCTGGATCAGGAAGATAGCCATCACGTCGCACATTTTCAGGGGATGGAAAATCTGATGCGGCGGCTGCACGCCCTGATGAGCGCCGACTTCAGCGCGCGGGCTGCTGCCATTCCACAACCGGTGCTGGTGATCGCCAGCCAGGACGATCTGCTGGTGCCGTGGAGCTGCTCCACTGAGCTGGCCGCGGCCCTGCCCAATGCGACTGAACAGATGATGGCCTGGGGCGGCCACGCCATGAGCGTCACCGCCCCCGAAAACTTTAATGCCCTGCTGCTGCTGTGGCTGGATCAGACTGATGACGTGCAGCCGCTGCAGCGCGTCGTCGGATAACCTTTTCGCGGAGAACACGATGAGCCTGGATACCCTTACCCCTGCCGTTGAGAAAACTGAGTTTCGTAATGCGATGTCGCGGCTGGGTGCTGCGGTCAACATCATCACCACTGAAGGCCCGGCCGGACGCGCAGGCTTTACGGCCTCGGCGGTGTGCAGCGTCACGGATTCGCCGCCGACGCTGCTGGTCTGCCTTAACCGCTCTGCCTCGGTTTACCCGGTGTTCCGCGAAAATATGCAGCTCTGCGTCAATACGCTGGCGGCGGGCCATGAAACGCTCTCCAATCTGTTCGGCGGCAAAACGCCAATGGCTGATCGTTTTATTGCCGCTGAGTGGTCAACGGCCGTGACCGGCTCGCCAGTGCTGAGCGGCGCCGTCGCGTCCTTTGACTGCCGCATTACTCAGATTGTCAGCGTCGGTACGCATGACACGCTGTTCTGCGAAGTCGTGGGGTTAGTGCGCAATGATGACACCCACGGTCTGGCGTGGTTTGACCGGGGATACCATCCCCTGTTGCGGCAGGATGCCTGTTAACGCTTCCCTGAATCCCACCGGCATTCATAACGCTCTGGAGTAGACGATGGCACGATCCTGGTTTCCGCAATGGCAAAAGAAGTCGGCATTAACAGAAAACGGTATTATCGCCCCGGATGAGACCCTGCCTCTGGGGCAGACGCTGGTGCTGGGTTTACAGCATGCGGTAGCGATGTTTGGCGCAACGGTGCTGATGCCCCTGCTGATGGGGCTGGATCCCAATCTGGCCATTCTGGTCTCGGGTATAGGCACGCTGCTGTTCTTCTTTATCACCGGCGGTCGGGTGCCCAGTTATCTCGGGTCGAGCGCTGCCTTTGTCGGCGTGGTCATTGCGGTAACCGGCTTCAGCGGTCAGGGGCTGAATCCCAATCTCAGCGTGGCGCTGGGCGGCGTGATCGCCTGCGGCCTGCTCTACACGCTGATTGGTCTGGTGGTGATGAATTCCGGCACGCGCTGGATTGAAAATCTGATGCCGCCGGTCGTGACCGGTGCAGTGGTGATGGCTATCGGGCTGAATCTGGCCCCGATTGCGGTTCACAGCGTCTCCGCCTCGTCGTTCGACAGCTGGGTTGCGGTGATGACCGTACTCTGCATTGGTCTGGTAGCGGTATTTACCCACGGGATGATTCAGCGACTGCTGATTCTGGTCGGCCTGATTCTGGCCTGGGCGATCTATGCACTGCTGACCAACGGTCTGGGGCTGGGTAAGCCGGTCGATTTTACGATGCTGTCACAGGCTGCCTGGTTTGGTCTGCCGCACACCACTGCACCCACCTTTGATCTGCAGGCGATGGTGCTGATCGCCCCGGTGGCGATCATTCTGGTGGCTGAAAACCTCGGGCATCTGAAAGCGGTGGCGGGCATGACCGGACGCAATCTCGATCCTTACATGGGACGCGCTTTTGTTGGCGATGGCCTGGCCACCATGCTCTCCGGATCGATCGGCGGCAGTGGCGTTACCACCTATGCCGAAAATATCGGGGTGATGGCGGTGACCAAAGTCTACTCTACGCTGGCGTTTGTCGCCGCGGCGGTCATCGCCATCCTCGCCGGTTTCTCGCCGAAGTTTGGTGCGCTGATCCACACCATTCCTGCCCCGGTGATTGGCGGCGCATCCATTGTGGTGTTCGGGCTGATTGCGGTAGCAGGTGCACGCATCTGGGTACAGAACCATGTTGATTTAGGCCAGAACAGTAACCTGATCATGGTGGCGACCACACTGGTGCTCGGTGCCGGTGATTTCGCGCTGAAAATCGGTTCTTTCACGCTGGGGGGTATCGGTACCGCCACCTTTGGCGCGATTATCCTCAATGCGATTCTGCGCCGACGCAGTGCGGCAAAGCAGGACAAGCCCCTGGCGCGACAGCAGGGTTAACGACCTACTCCAGCGGTGTGGCAGCAGGCTGCACCGCTTTTTTTCGTTTCAGCCGCAGCTCACTGACGATCACCCCGCAGACGATCAGCGCGCCGCCCAGCAACGCCAGCGCAGGCAGGCGCTCACCCGCAATACGCCCCACGACGCCGGCCCAGACTGGTTCCCCGGCATAAATCACCGTAGCGCGGGTCGGCGAAACGCTGCGTTGCGCCCAGTTCATGGTGACCTGAATCAGGGCGCTGGCCGCACCCAGCCCCAGCGCGCTGAGCAGCAGCGGCGTTGAGATGGCAGGCACCGTTTCCCCATTGGGGATCATCAGACCAAAGGCGCACAGCGACGCCACCGCCAGCTGGATCAGGGTCACACGGCGCACATCGACCTTACCGGCGTAGCGGCTGATTAAGATGATCTCGGCGGCGATCGCCAGGGTACTGATCAGCGTCGCTATTTCACCCGCATTCAGAGTGATGCGACCATCCTGCGGCCCGGCCACCAGCAGCAGGCCGGTAAACGCCAGTACAATCCCCAGCCACGACATCAATCCCGGCGGACGGCGCAGAAACAGCCATTGCAGCAACGGCACGACAGGGACATAGAGCGCGGTGAGAAAGGCGGACTGACTGCTGGAGATGGTCTGCATTCCCCACGTCTGAAGACCATAGCCCCCGGCGATCGACAGGCCAATCAGCGCACCCGCTTTCACCTCCAGCCAGGTCATGCCTGCCAGATAGCGGCGGAAAAAGAGCGCCAGCAGCAGCGCGGCGGTGGCAAAACGCAGGCCGACAAAGAAGAACGGGCCGGAGTGCTGCATCGCACGATGCACCACCAGAAAGGTGCCGCCCCAGATCATGGTTATGAAAAGTAATACTAGCTCCTGCCGCGTCAGGCGCAGGGTTAAACCGCGGAGTGTGTCCGACATAATTCACCTGATGATGTGTCCGGACAATATTGTGGGGAGAGCGAGGGGGAAAAGCAACGACGTTAACCGCCGGTCTCAACCGGCGGCAGTGTGGGGTTATGCGTCCGGTTTTTTAGGACTGCTGCGTCCCCCTTTCTCCCCGGCACGCGCGGCGCGCTGCGGATCGTTTTTAAAATTACCGCCGCTGTTTTTTCCCCCTTTACGTCCCGCTTCTGCGGCACGTTCACGGTTTTCAGCAAAATTTCCAGAACCCCCACGATGTGTTGTCATGATTTGCTCCTGTCGCGTAGTGCGATAATTAAGAATTAAAAACAGAGGGCTGACGGCCCGAAACCCGAGCTCAGCCCATGTTTAAATAATAGCCAGATTATCCTTTCACTCGTCCGCCAGTCACATTTAGCAACAGAGTAATCACCAGAAATTTGGCTAAACAACGAACACTCTGCCGACTTACAACCGATTAGCTGCTGATTTATTGCCCGACTCCTCCGTTCCGGCTTCGGCATCGCCTGCGTAAAACGAAAGCTCTTCTATACTTTTTCTGGACGTCAAAACCATCTGGAGAGATCAATGGCTAAGATTCTGGTGCTCTACTACTCGATGTACGGACATATCGAAACAATGGCGAATGCGGTTGCAGAAGGCGCTCGTCGGGTTCCCGGCGCGGAAGTGGATATCCTGCGGGTACCAGAAACGATGGAGGCCGATCGCTTTGCACAGGTGGGCGGCAAAACCGATCAGCAGGCAGCAGAAGCCACGCCTGAGGTGCTGCCGCACTATGACGCGATTATCGTCGGTACCCCGACCCGCTTCGGCAACATGGCCGGACAGATGCGGACATTCTGGGATCGCACCGGCGGACTCTGGGCGTCAGGCGCGCTGTTTGGCAAGGTTGCCAGCGTCTTTACTTCAACCGGCACCGGCGGCGGACAGGAACAGACCATCACGTCTGTCTGGACCACCCTGGCGCATCACGGCATGGTGATTGTGCCAATCGGCTACGGAACCAAAGAGTTGTTCGATATTTCACAGGTTCGCGGTGGCACGCCTTATGGAGCCACCACCCTGGCGGGCGGCGATGGTTCGCGTCAGCCTACCGAAGCGGAACTGAATATCGCCCGTTTTCAGGGCGAACATGTGGCCGGACTGACCGTCAAACTGCAGGACTGATTTAATCAAAGGAGAAAAGTATGTCTACTGAACAATCAAAAGCACATCACGTTGGCGAATGGGCAAGTCTGCGTCATACCTCCCCTGAAATTGCCGAGGCCATTTTCGAAGTGGCCAATTACGATGAAAAACTGGCAGAAGAGATCTGGCGTCAGCAAGGCAGTGATGACGTGCTGATTCGCGCCTTTGAAAAAACCGATAAAGATCTCCTGACCTGGGATGACAAGCCCGTAGAACGTAAGAACGTCTGATTCAGGGGCGGGACTTTCCCGCCCTCAATTTTTAGCTCACCAAGGAGTACGCTATGTCTTCCTATCAAAGCATTAATCCCGCAAACAACCAGTTGCTGAAAAGCTGGCCGTCACACGATGAAGCCGCCGCCAGCCATGCCCTCGAAGTGGCCGATCGCCTTTTCCATTCTTCATGGAGCAAAGGTGATATTCAGCCGCGTCTGCAGGTACTGAAAAAACTGGCTGACCTGATTGATAGCCGCGCGGAAGAACTGGCCACCATCGCCAGTAAAGAGATGGGTAAACTGATTGGTCAGAGCCGCGGAGAAGTGAAAATCTGCTCGCAGATTGCCCGCTACTACGCAGAGAATGCGGAACGTATTCTGCAGCCGCAGTCCTATCCCAGCGATCTGGGCGAAGCCTGGGTTGAGTATCACCCGATTGGCGTTTTAGTCGCCGTCGAGCCGTGGAACTTCCCTTACTATCAGCTGATGCGCGTGCTGGCACCTAACCTGGCGCTGGGTAACCCCGTGCTGGCAAAACATGCCAATATCGTGCCGCACTGTGCCGATGTCTTTGAGAAGCTGGTTCGTGAAGCGGGTGCACCTGAAGGGGCCTGGACTAACCTGTTCATCTCCACCGATCAGGTCGCCGATCTGATTGCTGACGACCGCGTACAGGGTGTCGCTCTGACCGGATCCGAGCGCGCGGGCAGCGCCGTGGCTGAGCAGGCCGGTAAGCATCTTAAGAAATCGACGCTGGAGCTGGGTGGCAATGACGTGTTTGTGGTGCTGGATGATGCCGATCTTGATGAAGCGGTACGTCAGGGCGTGCAGGCTCGCCTCAGCAACTGCGGACAGGTCTGTACCGCCGCAAAACGTTTTATTCTGCACGAGAAGATTGCCGATCGCTTTATCAGCCAGTTCAGCGCTGCACTGAGTTCCGCTACGCTGGGCGATCCGCTGGATGAGAAGACTACGCTTGGCCCGCTCTCCTCCGCTGACGCGCGTGACCGCCTGGTGAAACAGGTAGACGAAGCCGTCGCCAATGGCGCAAAACTGGTTACAGGCGGCAAAGCCGTTGACGGTGCAGGTTGCTACTATCAGCCAACCATTCTCACTGGCATTACCCCGGATAATCCCGCCTATTATCAGGAGTTCTTCGGTCCGGTCGCGCAGGTTTATGTCATAGGTGACGATCAGGCGGCTGTGGCGCTGGCGAACGACTCTCACTATGGTCTGGGCGGCTCGGTCTGGACACGCGATATTGCACGCGGTCGTAAACTGGCCTCTGCCATTGAAACCGGCATGGTGTTTATCAACTCCCAGAGCGACACCTCAGCGGAGCTGCCCTTTGGTGGCGTGAAACGTTCAGGTTATGGCCGTGAGCTGTCTGATCTGGGTATCAAAGAGTTTGCTAACCAGAAACTGGTGGTCGTGGCGGGTTAATCGCCTTACAGCCATAAAAAAACCCCGTCTCGACGGGGTTTTTTATTATCAGCGGGATAGCACGATTACTGTGTTGCCACAGCTGCTGACTTTGATTCGTCGTTGTGCGCTGTTGCAGGCGTGTTCGAGGCGTTAGCCTGGTCAGCCGCACCTTTATCGGCACTGGCTGATTTCGCTGCCGCGTTGTCCGCTTTCGCTTTCTCAGCGGCGGCTTTATCCGCTGCTGCCTTGTCCGCTTTTGCCTTCTCAGCGGCGTCTTTATCGGCTGCTGCCTTGTCCGCTTTTGCCTTCTCGGCTGCAGCTTTATCGGCTGCTGCCTTGTCCGCTTTTGCTTTTTCAGCGGCGGCTTTATCCGCTTCAGACTTCTCAGCGGCAGCTTTATCGGCGTCAGCCTTCTCTTTCGCCGCGGTCGCTTTATCCGCTTCAGCCTTATCAGCAGCAGCGTCATTGGTCGCTGCGGCTTTCGCACTGTCGTCGTCAGACTGGGCTGCCGGTTGTGGTGCCGCCACTGGCTGCATTGGCGTGCCCTGCAACGCAGCATTCAGCACCTGAGAGAACTGATCCCAGCTGCAATAGCCGTTTGCATCGGTCTCACAACCCGCCAGCTGCAGCGTAACGCGCTTCGGTGGGTTCTTCAGGCTCAGCACGTCTGCGTTGCGCAGCTGATCGGCGCTCTGATAGACATACTCAACTTTGAGCAGGTCTTTATCATTTTTCGCATCATGCCAGCGTTCGAAAACAACCTGACCGCCAATCGGCGTTTTTTCGAAGGTATCAGGCAGTTCATAAGGCTTGACCTGCAACGCGCTCAGCAGCGAGGCGATGTTTGAGTCATGGCCTACCATCAGCGTAATTTTTGGCGCGTTGGCTTTGTCCTGATCCACTAACTGACTGCGGATGTAGTCCACCAGCGGTGCCGCCACTTCACGGGAAATGTCCGGGCTGGTAAACAGCGCGTCCTGGTAACCATTTTTAATCGCTGACAGCTCTTTCCACTGCTCAGGCGTTTTGATCTGGCCCCATGCAACCTGATCCAGCGGGAAACCTTCGTAATATTGCAGCGTGAACGCATCCATCAGGGAATTCCCCGTTTTCAGCGGGCCACTGACATTCGGTTCTTTACCATTTTCAGCGCTGAAGGTGTTCTGACCACTGCTGAGGTCGCACTGCTTTTTATTGTTGCAGGCAGGCGATGCTTTGTAGTCAACAATCTTTTCCAGGCGCTGGAAGGCAGGCTTCAGCGACAGTTTTTCATTCGCAGCGGCCATCTCAGCCAGCGCTTTCTTATTGAATGCTTCACTGCCATCTGTGATAACCGGATTGAAGATAGGATCCATGGAACCCATTTCATCCTGATGAGAAACAGCGACGTCACAGCCCGGGAAGGCGCCATTAACAAAGAACTGGGCGGTGGCCACAGTGCGCTGCAGGCTGTTGGCGTAAACAAAGACGTTATTGCTGTCAGGACAGCTGCCGTTCTTTACCAGGCCCTGCTGTGCCAGCCACTGACGGGTGTAGTTACCCATGTAGACTTCCAGCACACCACCTTTCGTGGTCAGCTGTCCGCCGGGAACATCCCACTGCGGCCAGCTCTTTTTGGTCGACTGCGCCAGCACGCTGCCATTATCAGCCAGCGGTGCACGCAGATTGTGACGACTTAACATCAGCACCTGTTGCAGCTGCATATCACCCTCAGCAGCAAATGCTACCGTTCCGACCGGCAATGCAGCGAGCACTGACAATGCGCAAAGACTCAGTTTCTTGATCATTGTGCCTATTCCATTCATTCAGTAAAGAAACACTCTGGCTATCAACCGATTAGCTCGCCTCAGAGCGATGTAATCAACAGTGTAACTCAGCTCGCCTCAGAAAAGCGCCAGATGTTTGCAAAAACGGTGAGTGGACTATAGCAGAGATGCACCGGAGAGATGAATGCGCAGCCACGCGTCACAGAGAGTGGCACGCTTTTTTCAGACAGGAAGAAGTTACAGAGAGAGCAGAAACGAAACAGGCCAGCACTGCGTGCTGGCCTGTAAAATGTGGCGGAGGAGGAGAGATTCGAACTCTCGGATGGTTTCCCATCGGCGGTTTTCAAGACCGCTGCCTTAAGCCGCTCGGCCACCCCTCCGTTTTGAAACTGTACTGCATTGGCAAAACACTTATTTTTGCCGCTTTATTGCCCAGGGCAGATAAAGTGGCGGAGGAGGAGAGATTCGAACTCTCGGATGGTTTCCCATCGGCGGTTTTCAAGACCGCTGCCTTAAGCCGCTCGGCCACCCCTCCGCAATGACGCGCACTATAAACACCCCGTTTAGGGATGTAAAGCACCTATCTGTCTATTCGCCTGAAAAACAGCCAGATTGTGATTTTTCGGTGTCAAAATCGCCACTCTGCTCAAACAATTAGCAGTTTAGCGCGTAAAGAAGGGTAAAACGCCTTTTCCCTCTTTAATGGCCTGCGTATTCTCGGCACATATTTGGTGTTCTGCTTAAAGGAGCGCAACATGGAAAGAATTGTCACCTCATCGCAGTCCTCATTGCTGTCTACGCACAGAGTTCTGCGCAATACCTATTTTCTTCTCGGACTGACTCTGGCCTTCTCAGCCGTTACGGCTACCGCCAGCACCCTGCTGGCCCTGCCTGCGCCGGGTTTAATCCTGATGCTGGTTGGCTTCTATGGCTTGATGTTTTTAACCTACCGTCTGGCTAACAGCCCGATGGGCATTCTGGCCGCTTTTGCCTTTACCGGCTTCCTGGGTTATTGCCTGGGGCCTATCCTGAGCTCATTCTTAACCGCAGGCATGGGTGACGTGATAGCGCTGGCGCTGGGCGGCACGGCGCTGGTGTTCTTCTGCTGTTCGGCTTACGTGCTGACCACCCGTCGTGATATGTCCTTCCTCGGCGGCATGATGATGGCAGGTTTCGTCGTGTTGCTGGTTGCTGTGGTAGCCAACATCTTCCTGCAGCTGCCTGCATTGCATCTGGCCATCAGCGCCCTGTTCATTCTGTTTTCAGCTGGTGCGATTTTGTGGGAAACCAGCAACATCATTCACGGTGGCGAAACCAACTACATCCGGGCGACGGTCAGCCTCTATGTTTCGCTCTATAACATCTTTGTCAGCCTGCTGAGCCTGCTGGGGTTTGCCCGCAGTAACTAATCCGCAGTAACAGTAGCCTGTAAAACCCCGCTTCGGCGGGGTTTTTGCTTTTACTGCCCGCCAGGTTTGATAAACTGCGCCGTCATTTACTAAGAGGATGTCACGTGAATTTTAACGGTAACGAAATCGCCGTCGATGCCGAAGGCTATCTGAAGCATCCCGGCGACTGGAGTGAAGCACTGGCTGTCCACATCGCTGAGCAGGAAGGCCTGACCCTGACCGAAGCACACTGGGAAGTGGTCCATTTTGTGCGCGCCTTTTATCTGGAATATAACACCTCCCCTGCCGTGCGAATGCTGGTGAAGGCGATGGCGCAGAAATATGGCGAAGAGAAAGGTAATAGCCGCTATCTGTTTCGCCTGTTCCCTGAAGGGCCGGCTAAACAGGCGACGAAAATCGCCGGCCTGCCTAAACCGGCGAAATGTCTGTAATTAACCGGTCGTAAAATCGCGGGGCGGCTCTGCGGGCTGGTGCGGCTCCACCAGCACCTTTTCAACGCGCGCGCTGCGTGGCCCGCCCGCTTTAAGCCAGGCGATCAGCGCATCGACCTGCTCCGCCTCACCCCAGGCCAGCACCTCGACACTACCGTCATCCAGATTTCGCGCATAGCCCAGTACGCCCAGCGTCCTGGCTTCTGCCTGAGTACTGTAACGAAACCCGACGCCCTGGACGCGGCCATGAACCCATGCTTTAAAACAGGCTGCTGACATTATTCTCTCCTGCTGCTGTTCGTTGCAATTTCCCGTTATCCACCGGACAATGGCGCCTCATTTTTTCAGGTAAGCATAGCAAACTATGACAGTCAGATTGATTCTCGCAAAGGGACGTGAAAAGTCCCTGCTCCGTCGCCATCCATGGGTCTTTTCAGGTGCCGTTGCGCGTCTGGAAGGTAAAGCGCAACTGGGTGAAACCATTGACGTTTGTGACAGCAACGGTAAATGGCTGGCTCGCGCCGCTTATTCACCCGAGTCGCAGATCCGCGCCCGCGTCTGGAGCTGGCAGGCCGATGAATCCATCGATATCGCCTTCTTTGTCCGCCGGTTTGAACAGGCGCAGCAGTGGCGCGAATGGCTGGCGGTCCGCGATGGTCTGGACAGCTATCGCCTGATCGCCGGTGAATCTGATGGTTTACCGGGCGTCACCATTGACCGCTTTGGCAACTTTTTAGTGATGCAGCTGCTCTCGGCTGGCGCGGAATATCAGCGTGCAGCGATCATCACCGCCCTGCAGCACTGTTTCCCTGGCTGCGCCATCTATGACCGTTCTGACGTCGCCGTTCGTAAGAAAGAGGGTCTGGCGCTGACGCAGGGCACCGTTACCGGTGAACTGCCGCCGCCGCTGCTGCCGATTACTGAACATGGCATGAAGCTGCTGGTGGATATCCAGGGCGGTCACAAAACCGGCTATTACCTTGATCAGCGTGACAGCCGTCTCGCCACGCGTCGTTACGCACAGGATGCCCGCGTCCTTAACTGCTTCTCTTACACCGGTGGATTCGCGGTTTCGGCGCTGATGGGTGGCTGTAAAGAGGTGATCAGCGTGGATACCTCCCAGGAGGCGCTGGACGTTGCCCGTCAGAACGTTGAACTCAATGAGCTGGATCTCTCCCGCGCGCAATTTGAGCGTGATGATGTTTTCAAACTGCTGCGCCGTTATCGTGACAGTGGCGAGAAATTTGATCTGATCATTATGGATCCGCCAAAGTTCGTCGAAAACAAAAGCCAGTTGATGGGCGCCTGTCGCGGCTATAAAGACATTAATATGCTCGCCATTCAGTTACTGAATCCGGGCGGCATATTAATGACCTTCTCCTGCTCCGGTCTGATGGCCACCGATCTGTTCCAGAAGATCATCGCCGATGCCGCGCTGGATGCGGGCCGTGAAGTGCAGTTTATTGAGCAGTTCCGCCAGGCCGCAGATCATCCGGTGATCGCCAGCTATCCGGAAGGTCTCTACCTGAAAGGTTTCGCCTGCCGCGTCATGTGACTTGAAAAAACGGCTCCTGCCCCCATATTGGTAAGAGAGCTTTTTTTTCGGAGGTCACAATGATTGCCAGTAAATTTGGTATTGGTCAGCAGGTTCGTCATCGTTTGTCCGGCGTACTGGGCGTTATCGTCGATGTCGATCCTGAATACTCGTTAGATGAGCCTAAAATTGAAGATGTTGGCGCGGAAGAGAAAATGCGCACCGCGCCCTGGTATCATGTGGTGATGGAAGATGAGGAAGGCGATCAGGTACATACCTATGTTGCTGAGATTCAGCTTTCCGGCGAAACCAGCATTGAACACCCTGAGCAGCCTTCAATGGATGAGCTGGCAGCATCGGTACGTCAGCAATTACAGGCACCTCATCTGCGACATTAATCCGTGGCGGCACGCTCTGCCGCCACACTCATCATTTCTGACGCGTTATTCCCAGACGCGGAATTTCAATCTTCGGGCAGCGATCCATAATCACCGTCATGCCCGCATCCTGTGCCAGTACCGCCGCCTGCTCATTAATCACACCCAGCTGCAGCCATAATGTTTTTGCCCCCACGGCGATAGCCTCCTGCGCCACGCCCCACGCGGCTTCAGAATTGCGAAAGACATCCACCATATCAATCTTGCCCGGTACATCCGCCAGGCTGGCATACCCCTGCTGCCCCAGCAGCGTTTTCCCTGCCAGTTTCGGGCTGACCGGGATCACCTCATATCCCTGGTCGAGCAGATATTTCATCACACCGTAACTGGGACGTTCGGGGCGATCGCTTGCTCCGACTAAGGCGATACGTTGGGTGCGCGTCAGCACCTCACGAATTGTCTGATCGTTCATGTTTAACTCCTTTCAGGCCAGTGTTGAGTGTAGATTGGCGTGCCCTTTAGCGGGTAAGTCCTCAGCGAAATTAATTGAACCCGCGCACGAATAAATATGTTTAAATGTAAATTAACTGCCATAATGTAAGAATTTGCTACACACCATCCTTTGTGTCTTCAGTTACCGGAGTTGAAATGAAGCTGTCGCTGGCTGTAACGGGGTTAATTACCCTCCTCGTTTCGGCGTCCTGTTCTGCCATCACATTAAAGCTCGATCCTCAGATCGATTTGCTGGTGCTGGATGGTCGAAAAATTTCAGGCTCCCTTCTCAAAGGTGCAGACAGCCTGGAGCTGGACCGCGGTCAGCATCAGTTTCTGTTTCGGGTAGAGCAGCAGCGCAAAGGTCAGAATGAGAACGTCATCGCTTATCAGTCGGTACCGATGATCGTCACGTTCACCGCGGTTGCCAAAACCATTACCATTCGGTTGCCTGCGCTGGAGACAAAACGCGAGCGTTATCATTTTGACCGCAGCCTGAACTTTCAGCTGGTGGATGAAAAAGGCACGGAGATTACCAGCGTGCGCGACCACCTGCCGGTCACCACATCCGCAGATATGGAAAAAGCGATGCTGAATTATAATCGCACCCGCCAGATTGCCTCTGTGCCGCGGTTTGCAAATACCCCTTCTGCTACGCCCTCTTCCGTCCGGCTTACCGCCGATCTGGACTGGACTACTCAGGCCGAACTGCCCTCGCTGCACCGCTGGTTTCACCGCTTCGATGAAGCCACGCGTCAGCAGCTTCTGACGCTGGTCAAAATGCTACGTACGAGTTGATAGAGTCGAAAGGCCAGAGGTACACTCATGCTCTCTCTTCTTGCGCATGAGCCTTACCAGGACGCCTTTATGGAACAGACTGTTCGTACCCTCGGCACCACAAAACATATCGCGCTGGTCGCCCACGACCACTGCAAAGCCGCCCTGCTTGACTGGGTGAAACAAAACCAGCCCGCGCTGGAATCGCACATCCTCTATGCCACCGGCACTACCGGGAATCTGATCAATCGCGATACGGGTCTGAATGTGACAGCCATGCTGAGCGGCCCGATGGGCGGCGATCAGCAGGTGGGTGCGCTGAT
Organism: Pantoea sp. EKM10T; assembly: GCF_011800685.1. Taxonomy (NCBI): domain Bacteria; kingdom Pseudomonadati; phylum Pseudomonadota; class Gammaproteobacteria; order Enterobacterales; family Erwiniaceae; genus Pantoea; species Pantoea sp. EKM10T. The sequence goes on along the minus strand of NZ_JAALEU010000002.1, from coordinate 539,775 downwards.
TTCGGAAGGGAAGATCGATGCACTGATTTTTTTCTGGGATCCACTCAACGCAGTGCCGCACGATCCGGATGTCAAAGCACTGCTGCGTCTGGCTACCGTATGGAATATCCCGGTAGCCACTAACCGGTCCACGGCTGACTTTATCATTCAGTCGCCACTGTTTGCGCAAAGTGTAGAGATTATGATCCCCGACTATCAGCGCTATCTGGCCGATCGTCTGAAGTAACTCAGGCTTTACGCAGCACCGGCACACCCAGCTCGCGGAAGTGATCGACAAACGGTGACGGCGCTGCCTTATCGAACATCAGAAAAACCTGCTGACGCGCACGCGTCAGTGCCACATAGGCCAGACGGCGCTCTTCTGCATCAGGGAACGCTTCTGGCTGCGGTAATAAGCCCTGTTCAATAATCGATTCGCGCGCCTCTGCCGGGAAGCCCTCTTTACCCTGCTGTAATCCCAGCAAAATGACGTAATCCGCCTGCTGACCTTTGCTGGCATGAATCGTCATAAATTCCAGATTGAGCTTTGGCCAGCGGGTTCTGGCTTTATCCAGTAAATCCGGCCGCAGATAGTGATAACGCGCCAACAGCAAAATTCGCTCATCAGGCTTCGCGTAACCGCTGAGTTTGTTCAGCAAGGCTTCCAGCTGATCCTGCGCCAGCAGCGAAATCGACTTTTTATTGCCTTTGGTAATGCTGTTCAGCGGTTTTGCCAGCTGCTGCGGGTTCTGTTGTATAAACCGGTTAGCAATGTCGCCGATGCAGTCGTTAAAACGGTAGGTTGTGTCCAGTACGCAGCGGTCTCCCTCACCAAAATAGTGATGGAATGCCGTCGTCAGCGTCATCTCCGCCCCACTAAAGCGGTAGATGGCCTGCCAGTCATCACCAACAGCAAACAGTGCAGTACGCTTATTCTGCTGGCGTAATGCGCTCAGCAACGCGGCACGCTGAGGCGAGATATCCTGGAATTCATCCACCAGAATGTGTTTCCACGGACTGATAAACCGTCCTTTTTCCAGAATGGCAATCGCCTGGTGAATCAGACCTGAGAAATCGACCGCGCCCTCCTCTTTTAATGCGCTCTTCCACGCTTTCAGCAACGGTGCCATCAGTTTAATGCGCTTACTGAAGAGATCGCGGATCTCTTCGGGCACGTCGGCGATCATCGCTGCCTGCGCGCCGCCATGCATGCGCATCAGACCAAGCCAGCGCTCCAGCCGTGACGCCAGCCGGTTTGCCAGCCTGTCGTCCTCCCAGAATGGCCCCTCGGGCAACTCCCACTCCAGTTCATCACGCAGCCACTGACGCCAGCCGTTTGCCTGCGCCTTCTTCTCATGGCACTGCTGCCGCCACTGCTGGATCAGCAGCGTGCGACGCGCATCGGCATCACTCTCAAGTTTGCTGATAACCGGCTGCTTATTGCTGCCTTCACGAATAATATGCAGTGCCAGAGAATGGAAAGTCCGCGCCTGGATGTCAGCGGCGGAGAGCCGCGACTGGAGACGTGCGTTCATCTCTTCAGCCGCCTGGCGGCCAAATGCCAGTAACAGGATTTGATCGGCGCTGGCCAGCTTGCGCTGCATTAACCAGCCTGCACGAGCCACCAGCACCGAGGTTTTACCGCTGCCCGCGCCTGCCAGCACCAGCAGAGAATTCTCGCCATTAACCACCGCCTCACATTGCGACTGATTGAGTGGCGTGCTCTCGACGCTGGCAAAGAAATCCTGATAGCGGGTGAGCATGGCGGCCGTCCAGTCGCGGTTTCGCTGCCGCAACGCCGTTTCACCCTGCTCCAGCCAGCGCTGACAGAATTGCCAGTTATCCCGGCAGTCAGCAAAATCTTTTAAGCGGGAGAGCGGCATCGGCAATGCATCGAACTGTTTGAGGATGTTGGTTTTCAGCGCCTGCAACTCGTGGCGGTTCAGCCAGCGATCCTGCGCGCCAAACGCCTCGATTTCGTCGCGTAGCGCCTGCAGCACCTCGCGGCACACTGCGCTCATCTCCAGACTCCAGCTCTGCCAGGCCTGCAGCAGATAGTGGTGAAAGCGCTGCGTTTCCTGCCATTCCGTGCCATGCAGGCGGACCACTTTTTCATCGGCCAGCAAAAACTCCAGCTCGCCCCACACCAGCCCGCGCTTGCAGGCGATATCCAGTAACTGGTTAAAGGGGATCAGATACTCATGCTTATCGCCGCTGACTTCGACGCCTGCCGCCATCAAACGGACACGATTATAAGGATGCTGGGCAAGCCGTTTGCCCATCGAGGTTGCTTTCAGTTCCACGCCGACACCAACGTCAGAGAATAGGATTAGGGGGAGTTTACCTGTCAGACCCTTAGCGCTCCAGCCTTAAAACAGGCTAAACTTGGCGTCACATCTTGCGGAATGCAAAAGGAAAAGAAGATCATGCGCACCGTTTTAAATATTCTTAATTTTGTTCTGGGCGGTTTTTTCACCACCCTGAGCTGGCTGTTTGCCACGTTAATCAGCATCGTGCTGATTTTTACCCTGCCGCTGACCCGCTCCTGCTGGGAAATCACCAAACTCTCGTTGCTGCCATTTGGCAACGAGGCGGTGCATGTTGATGTGCTGCGTCCGGAAAGTAAGAGTCATATTCTGAATACCGGCGGCACCTTTCTGAATATCTTCTGGCTGGTTTTCTTTGGCTGGTGGCTCTGCCTTTCGCACATCTCCGTGGGGATTGTGCAGTGCATCAGTATCATCGGTATTCCGGTAGGGATTGCGAACTTTAAGATCGCCGCTATCGCGCTCTGGCCGGTTGGCCGCAGGGTGGTATCAGTGGAAGAGGCGCGCGCCGCGCGCGAAGCCAATGCCCGCCGCTATTAATATGATGTCGGATGCCGTGCCAGGCTGGCGCAAATATCTGTTTAACAGTACGTGGCGCTATCTGCTGCGGATCCTGTTTGCACTGAGTGGCTGCGCCGCCATTCCCTGGTGGCTGCATCAGATTGAGTGGACGATCCCTCTGACGCTGGGAGTGGTCGCTGCTGCGCTGGCCGATCTCGATGATCGCCTGGCCGGTCGCCTGAAGAATCTGCTGATTACCCTGCTCTGCTTCTGCATCGCCTCGGTTTCAGTCGAGTTACTGTTTCCCTATCCATTCGCCTTTATTATCGGGCTGGCAATCTCGACCTGGGGCTTTATTCTGCTGGGCGCCCTTGGCCAGCGCTACGCGACTATCGCCTTTGGTGCTCTGCTGATTGCGGTCTATACCATGCTCGGCATCGGACTGTTCAGCCAGTGGTATATGCAGCCGATGCTGCTGCTGGTCGGAGCGCTGTGGTACAACCTGCTGACATTACTGGGCCATCTGATGTTTCCGGTCCGGCCGGTGCAGGAGCAACTGGCCGGGAGTTTTTCACAACTGGCGCGTTACCTTGATGCCAAAGCGAACCTTTTCGATCCCGACGCAGGCGATCAGGATGATGCCGCGTTTATCGATGCGGCGATGGTCAACAGCCAGTTAGTGGCGCAACTTAATCTGACCAAGACCACACTGCAGAGTCGTCTGCGCGGCGATCGCGGGTCGCGCGGCACCCGCCGTAGTCTGCACTACTACTTTGTGGCGCAGGATATCCATGAACGGGCCAGCTCTTCCCATCTGCAATATCATCTGCTGCGCGGCGACTGGCGCTACAACGAAATTCTGTTTCGCTTTCAGCGCCTGCTGAATATGCAGGCTCAGGCCTGTCGCCAGCTGGCACATTGCATTCTGATGCGTCAAAGGTGGGTGCATGACAGCCGTTTTGAGCGTGCATTTGAACGATTACAGAAAGCGATAGAACGTCTGGAGCAGCATGATCCTGACGCTACGCATACCCGTGCTCTTTTCTGGCTGCTGCGCAACCTGCGCGCCATCGACGCACAGCTTGCTTCGATCGAATCAGAACAGACGCTGGCCGGTGAAGATCCTCAGCACAGTGACAATCTGCTGTCACGCGAAGGATTGAGTGGCTGGAGTGATATCCGGCTGCGCTTCAGCCGCCACCTCTCGCCCGCATCGGCGCTGTTCCGGCATGCGGTTCGCATGTCTGTGGTGCTCTGTATTGGATATGGTTTTATTCAGGTAACCGGGCTGGAGCGGGGATACTGGATTTTGCTGACCAGCCTGTTTGTCTGCCAGCCCAACTACAATGCAACGCAGCGACGACTGGCCTTGCGCATCGGCGGAACGCTGGCGGGGATTGCGATTGGTCTGCCCGTTTTATGGCTGGTGCCTTCGATTGAAGGTCAGTTAATCCTGATAGTGATCACGGGCGTACTGTTCTTCGCTTTCAGGCAGGTGCAGTATGCACAGGCCACGCTGTTTATCACTCTGCTGGTGCTGCTCTGCTTTAACCTGCTGGGTGAAGGATTTGAAGTTGCCCTGCCGCGGGTAGTGGATACCCTACTGGGCTGTGGGCTGGCCTGGCTGGCTGTCGCGTTTATCTGGCCTGACTGGCGCTTTCGTCAGTTACCTGCCGTGGCAGAACGAACGCTGAAAGCGAATTGCCGCTATCTGGACGCGATCATGGAGCAATATCATCAGGGCAAAGATAACCGTCTCGCCTATCGCATTGCACGGCGTGATGCGCATAACGCGGATGCTGAACTGGCGTCGGTGGTCTCAAACATGAGCAGTGAAAGTCGCACCAGCCAGAAGCTGCGCGATTCGGCTTTTCAGCTGCTTTGCTCCAACCATTCATTTCTGAGTTACATTTCTGCGCTGGGCGCTCACCGCGATAAAATTACCGCACCCGAACTGCTGACATTGCTGGATGATACGGTTTGCTATGTGGAGGATGTGCTGCAGACGGAAGTTGTCAGCGATGAGCACGTAGAAACGATGCGCCATCAACTGGCTCAGCGAATCAGCCAGCTGGCCGCAGATGCGGATACGCGTGCGCCGCTGGTGCTCCAGCAACTCGGTCTGCTGGTGGCATTAATGCCCGATGTGGCTCGCCTGCGCCGCACGCTAATCACTGATTAGCCTTCGCCGTTTCTGAGATTGGGGTTTGATAAAAGCGTGCGCTGGAACCACGCATTCAACTCCGCCCGTGTCGCCTGCGGCAGCGCAGCGGCATGGTGGCCCGTGATCGCCCCCTGCAGCGCAAGTAATGTCTGGAACCCAACGTACTGGTTGATCGCTTTAAGCTTCAGCCAGCACTGTTTAGCCCCCATCTGGTAGAGATGATTGACGCTCATGACGCCCGCCTCGTACAGCATCATCTCCATACGTACGCTGAGATTTGGCAGATCTTTTAACCGCGGTGAGGATTGTCGGTCCTGCAACTCCAGCTGCGCCGTTTCTAAAGAGGCAGCAGAGAGCGCCAGCAGATGGTCAGGGTCGCGCCACAACGCCTCATCGACCCGAAAGTAATTGAGACTCACCAGCTTGCCCCGCTTGCGAAAAATCAGGGGTTGCAACGGACGATCTGTAAGGTATTCCCGCAAAGGTTCACTGGCACGCAGATAGAGTTCGTCTTTATTAATTAAGGCAAAAACCACACTTTCTACAGCCAGGGCATAGCCTCCGAACTGGGTGCGCGACTCTATTGTTCCTAATGGGGCCAGGCGCGCTCTGGAGCGCTCTACAACCGGATTCACCTTTTTCATTGCACCACCTCCATGTAAGAAATATATCGTAAATTACCTTGGGTATCAGGTAATTAGAAGATAAAAAAAAGCGTCAACGGGTTCAATGAATAAATAGCGTTTCAACTAATCTTGTCGCGATTTTGCGAGGCGTTTTCAGAAATTTGGGTTGATCTTTATCCAGGATGACAGTACTGTATATTCATACAGTCCACTGCTGGTGATTAACTTATGCGAACACAACATCCTAATAATTCACGCTATGCTCATCATTATGCGTCCTCTTCCGTTCCGGCCTCTCAGGGCGGTGGAATTACTGAGTTACGCTACAGCGAACAGCCCGGTATGATGCAGATGTTGCTGTTGCCTTTATTGCAGCAGCTGAGTCAGCAATCACGCTGGCAGTTGTGGTTAACACCGGCATATAAACTGAATCGCACCTGGCTGCAGGAATCAGGATTACCACTGGATAAAAGTATGCATATCGCCGATTCTGAACGTCTGAATGCGGTTGAAGCGATGGTTAAAGCATTGCGTACAGGAAATTACAGTGTCGTTCTGGCATGGATTCCTTACGATCTTGACGAAGATGAACGACGTCAACTTGAAAATGCGGCGGCAGAGGGTGAAGCGCTGGGATTGATTTTGCGTGCAAGCGGGACATCAGAAGCGCCTCTCAGACCGCAAACTGCGATAAAAATTCAGTCGGATTTGTTTCATTAAGTAAAAATCAGAAGTTTCCCAAGCTATTTTTCTTATCTGTCGCAGCTAAACCACTGATTCTGTTAGTTCGAGCGTTGACAATGGTTTAGCAAGTTTTTAGGGCTTTTTGCCGCGGCAATAAGACCAGCCTAATTGTTAGAAATTGTGTATAAATCGCTGTTTTTTTACATAAGCGCCTCACATCATACTTGTAAGTTTCCAATCTCGTTGTAGACTTTAGCTCGCCAGGGTGCTCAATAACCTCCGTTTTTTGCGGTAGAGTCATAAGCGAGCGTTTTGACCCGGCGAAGGATTTAAACCAAGAGCAACCTTTTTGCTCATTGCCTATTTGGATGATAACGAGGCGCAAAATGAAAAAGACAGCTATCGCAATTGCAGTGGCACTGGCTGGCTTCGCTACCGTAGCGCAGGCCGCTCCGAAAGATGACACCTGGTACACCGGTGCTAAACTGGGCTGGTCTCAGTATCACGACACTGGTTACTACGGTAACGGTTACGAAAACAATGACGGTCCAACTCATGAAAGCCAGCTGGGTGCAGGTGCATTCGTTGGTTACCAGGCAAATCCATACCTGGGCTTCGAGCTGGGCTATGACTGGCTGGGTCGCATGCCTAACAAAGGCAACGTGACTAACGGCGCATTCAAAGCACAGGGCGTTCAGCTGGCTGCTAAACTGAGCTACCCAATCTATGACGATCTGGACGTGTATACTCGTCTGGGCGGCATGGTATGGCGTGCAGACTCAACGCAGACTAACCCAACTACTGGCCGCATCAGCGACCACGACACCGGCGTATCTCCGCTGGCTGCTGTTGGTGTTGAATATGCGCTGACCAAAAACTGGGCTACCCGTCTGGATTACCAGTGGGTTAACAACATCGGTGATGCACAGACCGTTGGTACTCGTCCAGACAACGGCATGCTGAGCGTAGGCGTTTCATACCGCTTCGGTCAGGATGACGTCGCTGCTCCGGCGCCAGCTCCGGCTCCAGCACCAGCTCCAGTTGTTGAAACCAAGCGTTTCACTCTGAAGTCTGACGTTCTGTTCACCTTCAACAAATCTACCCTGAAGCCAGAAGGCCAGCAGGCTCTGGATCAGCTGTACAGCCAGCTGAGCTCAATGGATCCTAAAGATGGTTCCGTTGTCGTACTGGGCTTCACCGATCGCATCGGTTCAGAGCAGTACAACCAGAAACTGTCTGAGAAACGTGCTCAGTCAGTCGTAGATTACCTGGTATCTAAAGGTATTCCTTCTAACAAGATCTCTGCACGTGGCATGGGTGAATCTAACCCAGTTACCGGCAACACCTGTGACAGCGTGAAAGGCCGTAATGCCCTGATCGACTGCCTGGCGCCGGACCGTCGTGTAGAAATCGACGTTAAAGGTATCAAAGACGTTGTAACTCAGCCACAGGCTTAAGTTTATACGTAATAAAAAACCCCGCTAAGGCGGGGTTTTTTTATGCCGGTAATAAAACCGGACTGAGAGATGAAGGCTTTGATTGCCCTGCCCGATTATTCGCTCTCTGAACCGGAGTTACCCAGAATCGCCTGCAAATCCTGCTTCAGGCTCGACATCTGAGTGGCATATTTCTCTTTACGTTCTGCATCTTCTATCAGCTGAACAATCGTTTCAGAGAGCGTGCAGCCGCGCCGCTGTGCCAGACCTGCCAGTCGCTGCCAGACCAGATACTCCAGGTCTATCGATTTTTTTCGCGTATGCTGATGTTCAGCGTTGAAATGGCGTTTTCGTCGGGCACGGATGGTCTGCTTCAGTCGGTTATCCAGATCAGCGTGAATATGTTCTGCGATCCATTCATTCACTGTAACCGGATTATTTTCCATTGCCAGCAGCTTATCCACTGCTGCCTGCGCCGCGCTTAACTCAAGGTGACGCGTGATCAGTTCACCTTCCCGATGTTTTTTCACCAGGTATTTCCACTTCCATCCACATTCAAGATTTTCGAGTTGCTGGTATTTCATCGGAATCTCATCGTGATCACGTAACGAACTAAGAATAACAGCTTTTTTCCCGGATGCAGCAACGAAAAACATGCTGTCCCCATCACATCTTCAACAGGAAGTCTGCAGTGCTTAACAAGGGTGAATCCTGTATAATCTCGCTTTTCTTAAAACAGACAAATGCGATTATTTTGACCAGCACTCAACTTACGTGGCAGACCTTACAGCCAGATAGCGCGCAATACCAATCCGTTTTCTCCCGAATTGCTGATGAAGAAACTGATGCTCTGGCAACGGTACAGCCCCGGTTGCTGAATGCACTGGCGCATTTACACGATCAGACGCAGGGTTTCCCGTTACTGCTGGTTCGTAGCCAGGAGAATCGCGATTATCTGACATTCATTGCCCAGGCCGCAGAGCGGGTTATGGCCGACAGTACCACTCTATTCGGCGGTGATTACCATATCATGGCCGACAACGTCACGCTCCAGCCCCCCTCCGATCCTCAACGCCCATTCACCAGTCAGGGTGGTATTCACTTTGCTGAATGGACTGAGATAGAGCAGTTGTTTGGCTGCGTGCGCCAGTATAAAGATCGCATCCAGCTGGAACCGGGCCTGATCCATCGTGCTAATGGCGGCACGCTGCTGCTTTCCCTGCGTAGCCTGATGACGCAGCCGATTCTCTGGTTGCGCCTGAAAAAGTGTATTGAGCAGGGCTATGTTGAGTGGACATCTCAGGATGAACGCCGGCCGCTGCCAGTCTCGATTCCTCCCTTGCCGCTCAATCTGAAACTGGTCCTGTGTGGCGATCGGGAAGCGCTGGCAGAATTTCAGGAGCTGGATCCCGAAGCTCACGAAATGGCCATCTATACTGAATTTGAAGAGAATATTCAGATTCTGGATGAAGATGACATGCTTGCCTGGTGTCGCTGGAACATCGAACTGGCGCAACAGGCGGGTCTGCCCCAGCCGGAAGCGGACTTCTGGCCAGAACTGATTAAAGAAGGCGTCCGCTACAGCGGCGATCAGGAGACGCTGCCACTCTGCCCCCGCTGGCTACAACGCCAGATGCGCGAATCGGCCCTGATGGGCGATGAACTGAACGCTGAAGCGCTGCGTGATGCGCTGGAAGCGCGTTTGTGGCGCGAGAATTATCTCAATGAGCGGATGCGTGACGAGATCCTGCTGCGACAGATTCTGATTGAAACCGAAGGCGAAGTGGTTGGTCAGATTAATGGCCTGTCGGTCGTTGAATATCCTGGCCATCCCCGTGCCTGGGGCGATCCCTCGCGTATTACCTGCGTGGTACATCCCGGCGATGGTGAATTCATGGATATCGAGCGTAAAGCGGAGCTGGGCGGTAATATTCATGCCAAAGGCATGATGATTATGCAGGCTTACCTGATTGCCGAACTGGAACTCGATCAGCAACTGCCCTTCTCGGCCTCAATGGTCTTTGAGCAATCTTACTCCGAGGTGGATGGTGACAGTGCTTCACTGGCTGAACTCTGTGCCTTAATCAGCGCGCTGGCTAATCAGCCCATCAATCAGCAAATTGCGGTGACCGGCTCGGTTGATCAGTTTGGCAACGTACAACCGGTGGGCGGACTGAACGAGAAAATCGAAGGCTTCTTTGATATCTGCCATCAGCGAGAACTGACAGGTCAGCAGGGTGTGATTATTCCCGCCAGCAATGTCCGTCATCTCAGCCTCAGCCAGGCGGTTGTCAGTGCGGTTGAACAGGGTCATTTCCATATCTGGGCAATTGACCGTGCCGATGAAGCGCTACCGCTGCTGACCGGTAAAATCTGGAGTACCGAGGATGGCCTGGGCGATTGCCTGCTGAATACCATCCAGGAACGCATTAGCCTGTTCAACCAGCCGGACGGTCCGCAACGTCCCTGGGCGCTGCGCTGGCTTAACTGGTTCAACCACCGTTAATCCGATTTGCTCAGCGTACAACTGTTCGCTAATATTCGTGATTCACTAAAACAAGGCTTATTGAAAACATGGTAGATAAACGCGAATCCTATACCAAAGAAGATCTGATTCTGTCAGGTCGTGGTGAACTGTTTGGCGAAAATGGTCCGCCGCTTCCATCCGGCAACATGCTGATGATGGACCGCGTGGTCAAAATGACCGAAGACGGCGGCAAATATGACAAAGGCTTTGTTGAAGCGGAGCTGGATATCAATCCTGATCTCTGGTTCTTCGGCTGTCACTTTATTGGCGATCCGGTGATGCCGGGTTGTCTGGGCCTTGATGCCATGTGGCAGCTGGTTGGTTTCTATCTGGGCTGGCTGGGCGGCGAAGGTAAAGGTCGTGCGCTGGGCGTGGGTGAAGTGAAATTCACCGGTCAGGTCCTGCCAGATGCGAAGAAAGTGACTTACCGCATTCACTTCAAACGCGTTATTAACCGCAAACTGGTTATGGGCGTGGCAGATGGTGAAGTGCTGGTTGACGGTAATCTGATCTATACCGCCAGCGATCTTAAAGTCGGCCTGTTTAAAGATACCGCCGCTTTCTAAGCGTTTCCCCCCGAAACAAAAACCTCCGCGCATGGCGGAGGTTATATTCCCTTTTCAGTGACATCCGGTTATGCAGCTACCGACCTGTCCTCCATGGCTTGTCGCCAACCTCCCAACCAGTGAGACTTAGCGTCAATCAACTGATACGGACACATCTCTTTTGAGCGTCCAGTAATACCTGCCTGATAACCACGTGAATGGGCGCGTTCGAGGCGGTCTCGTTTCTGTCTCTTCATACTCCGTGTCCCTCATGTAAGGTCTGTGGAATCTGGTGGAAAGAAAAGTGGTGAATTAATGTTCAACCACTCTTATGTTCTACCTCCTGCGCACCCAAAGATCAATGCCCAATCTTCATGCCAGTGTCATAAATGTGACCTTAATCGGTAAAAATAATGACGTTCTGTGATGCATGCAACAACACTATCTTTCTGATTAAGCTAATAAAAAAGCCCCTGAACTCTGTCGAAAAAGCACGACAATCGGTCAGGGGCTTAGCTTATTTATTCACATCAATCTTAATTTAACGCAACCACGCTATTGGCAATCTTCTGTGCTGTCTGTTGCCAGCCCGCCGCCAGCGTTCTGACCATCGCATCGTAGCCATCTTCGGTCTGCGGCAGTACCAGGTTAAACGCCTGTTTGGTCAGCCGGCCCTGATGTTCCAGCGTCCATTCGCCACTGACGACTGCTTTGCCATCATAGCGTCCCTGAAAGCCTGTCACGGTCACATTCAGCGTATCGTGCTGCGCGCCTAAAGGTGAACCTGCGACCAGCCGGCCTGGCAGCGCCTTGCTCAGGTTAGTGATCAATGTCTGCTGCAACTGCTGATCGAGCGGGCTGGCCCAGAGATTATTCGCGGCGATAACGTATTTGACATCGCTGGTCTGATAAACCAGTCCGTTGCCTGCCAGATAGTCCGGCACCGTCACCTGCTGCACCCATAACATCGGTTGCGCTTCATTCAGCTGGCTGCTGCTGACCTGCATGGAAGCCGCCCCGGAGGGCAGCTGATACCAGGTATTGTCAACGCTGCTACTGCACGCACTCAACACCAGCGCGGCACAAAGTATCAATCCTTTATTCACTGTTTCGCCCTCTTCGGCTGGGGATCCTGTCCCGGTTTTGCCTCAAATACCAGCGCATTGCTCTTGGTGTTAAGCGTTCTTAACACCGGCTGGAGTTCACGCAGAACCTTATCCAGGCGCTGCATATCCCCCACCAGCTTGCTGTAGGCTGGTGAACCTGGCTGCAGGCCTTTCATGCTGCGGTTCAGCTCGCGCAATGTCTGCTGCAGGTCTTCCGGCAGGGTTTTCATAGCCGGACTGGCGGTGACTTTGTTGATGTTGTCGATGGTGCGCTGCAGATCACGCATCGTTTTCTGGCTCTCTTTCAGCGTGCCTGTCGCTTCATTGACCATACCGTTCAGTGGCAGACTGTTGATCTTATCCAGCGCCGCCATCAGCTTCTGCTGAATCTGGCTCAGGCCACCGCTGACCGTTGGGATAACTTCATAGCCAGAGACTTTCTGCGGACCTTTGTAAGGCGGTGCATTGTCATAGAAGTCGAGATCGACATAGAGCGCACCCGACAACAGACTGCCGGTTTTCAGCGTCGCACGCAGGCCACGTTTTTTACCATCCTGCAGATGCTGTTGCAGATCGAAGTTCTCACCCAGTCGGCTGATAAAGCGATCCGGCTCAATGCGAATCAGCACCGGCACGCGGTAATCATTGTTCAGCGCCTGGTCCAGACCGGCTTTCATCAATGGCGCTTCTGAGACGGTACCCAGGCGAATGCCGCGGAACTCAACCGGCGCCCCCGCCTGCAGACCACGGATGGAGTCGGTGAAGAACATCAGGTAATCAATATGGTTGGTGTAGAGCGAGTCCTGAATGCTGCGCTGATCGTCAAACAGATGATAGTCAGACTTATTCTGCGCAGGCTGACCCAGCGCCCAGCCATCCGGCACGTCAAAACTGACGCCGCCGCTGAACAGCGTGGTCAGCGATCCCATTTCCACCCGCATTCCTGAAGCGGACATATCCACGGCGATGCCGCTGTCCTTCCAGAAGCGCACGTTGGTTGTAATCAGGCGATCGTAAGGCGCAGCGACAAACAGCTGATAGGTCATCATGCGTTTTTCGGTATCAAAAGCACTGGTCTCGACCGTACCGACGCGATAGCCACGGAACAGCACCGGATCCCCCGGATTGAGCTGGCCCGCTTTCTTGCTGTCCAGCACGATGCGAATCCCTTTGGCATCCGGTGGCGCTAACGGCGGCGCATCCAGCAGCTTAAACTGCTCGGGTGCCTGGCTTTTAGTGCCCGGCTGTAATTCGATATAGGCACCGGATAACAGAGTACCGAGACCGCTGATCCCTTCGCGACCCACCTGCGGTTTCACCACCCAGAAAACGCTGTCGCTGTGCAGCAGTTTTTCCATGCCTGAATTCAGGCGCGCTTTGATTTCCACATGGTGAAGATCGTCGCTTAACACCGCGCTTTCCACCACACCGACATCCACACTGCGGCTTTTAATCGTGGTTTTACCCGCAACAATGCCTTCGGCGTTTTCGGTGATGAGGGTGACTTCCGGCCCCTGATGGCTGAAGTGATAAAAGAGGATCCATCCGCCGATTAACAGCGTAACGATGGGGACAATCCAGACCGGCGACCAGCGCTTAATCTGTTCCACCTTTGCATGGCCGTGATTAGTTTCCGTCAAGGCGCGACTCCTTCATATTGTTTTCGCGTACACGATCCCAGGTTAATCGCGGGTCAAAGGTCATGGCAGCAATCATGGTGATAATCACCACCATTGCAAACAATACTGCCCCCCACGCGGGATAAACATTCATTAATTGCCCCATGCGCACCAGCGCAGAGAGCACGGCAATAACAAACACGTCGATCATTGACCAGCGGCCTACAAATTCGACCACTTCATAAATTTTGTGCATCCTGTGGCTGTCACGCTGTCCGCGTCCGCTGGCATCCCAGCAAAGCCAGCCAATCGCCAGCATTTTCAGCGTAGGCACCATGATACTGGCGATAAAGATCACCAACGCCACCGGATAGGAGCCATCACCCCACAGCACAATCACCCCCGCCATGATATTGGAAGGATAGGCAGTGCCGAGGGTTTCCGTCACCATAATCGGCAACAGGTTGGCCGGGATATAAAGCAGTATGGAGGTGAACAACAGCGCCAGCGTCCACTGCAGGCTGTGCTTACGCCGTGCCTCGGCCGTGACGCCGCAGCGGGGACACTTATGCTCTGCTTCCGGCAGAATGGCCGTACAGCAGGGACAGGAGCGCAGACCCTGCTCTAAACCACTGATGCCCACTTCGGGCGGATGGGGCAGCGCAGGTCGGGGTGACAGACTGTCCCACAAGCCGCGTCGATCAACGCACTGAAAGGCCCGCAACTGCAGCAGACAGAACAGAACCCACGGCCAGAAGCTGGTCTCCAGGCCGATCTCGCCATAGGCCATCAGCTTGACGAAACTGACCAGCACGCCCGCCATAAAGATTTCTGCCATGCCCCAGTTACGCAGCTGAAACAGAATACGTGCCAGACCAGTTTTGAGTCCAGTCGGCAACGGGACCCGATTGACCAGAAGGATAATGGTGATCATGCAGAAGGCCGGAACCGCCTGCACAAAGAGAAGGAACAGCGTCGCCAGACTGCTGTAATCTTCCGTCACCATCACCTGAGGTATCTGGGCCAGGGTTATCTGGCTGGTCAGCCCCGCCACCTTCATTGAGACAAAAGGAAACAGATTCGCCAGCAGCAGCATAAACAGCGCTGCCAGCGCATAGCCCGTTGGCCGTTTACGCGGTTCGTGCCAGTTGGCCGTCAGGGAGGTGTGGCAGCGCGGGCATGACGCACGGCTGCCAACGGGAATGTCCGGCAGCTTAATCATTAAATCGCATTGTGGACAGAGCATCCACGCGTTACTTTTCACTGCTGAACACATCCGTTAGCCCTGCCCTACGCGCCGTTTTTCAGTGACTCTAGCTCTTCCCAGCGCGCAAAAGCGGTTTCCAGCTCCTGCTCAGTCTGAGCCAGATTATCCAGCACCGGTTGCGTCTGATCGTGTGCCTGGCTGAAGAAGTCGGGATGACTCATCTTCGCCTGCAGCTCTCCGATACGCGCTTCCAGCTGCTCCAGTTTTTGCGGCAGCTGTTCCAGCTCGCGCGCCAGATTGTAGCTGAGTTTATTCACGCTACGCTTCGCATCACCCTTCTCGGTTGCAGGCTTAGAGGCGTTGCCCGTCGCTTTCGCCGGTGCTGCCGCCTTGTGCTGCCGGTAGGCGGCGCGCTGCTGCTGAGCATCGTGATAACCGCCAACAAAGGTACCAATCTCACCGTTGCCTTCAAAAATCCAGCACTCGGTAACGGTATTATCGACGAACTGACGATCGTGGCTCACCAGTAACACGGTGCCCTGATAACCATCAATCAGCTCTTCCAGCAGTTCCAGCGTTTCGACGTCAAGGTCGTTAGTCGGTTCATCCAGAATCATCAGGTTGCTGGGACGCAGGAACAGGCGTGCCAGCAGCAGACGGTTACGTTCACCGCCCGAAAGGGCGCGCACCGGCGTCATGGCACGTTTTGGATGGAACAGGAAGTCCTGCAGATAGCCCAGTACGTGGCGCGGTTTGCCGTTGACCAGTACTTCCTGCTTGCCTTCGGCCAGGTTGTCCATCACGGTGCGATCCGGATCCAGTTCAGCGCGATGCTGGTCAAAGTAGGCTACTTCCAGCTTGGTGCCGGAATGCACACGACCATGGTCAGCTTTCAGCTGCTGCAGCATCAGGCGTAGTAAGGTAGTTTTCCCGCAGCCATTTGGTCCGATCAGCGCAATTTTGTCGCCACGCTGCACCTGGGTTGAGAAGTCCTTCACCAGCACTTTGCCATCGACCGCGTAGTCGACATTTTCCAGCTCAAAGACAATCTTGCCGGAACGGGACGCTTCGCCCACCTGCATGTTGGCTTTGCCCATCACTTCGCGGCGTTCTGAATGTTCACGACGCAGCGCTTTCAGCGCACGCACACGGCCTTCGTTGCGGGTACGGCGAGCTTTGATGCCCTGACGGATCCACACCTCTTCCTGCGCCAGTTTGCGGTCGAATTCGGCGTTCTGCATCTCTTCAACGCGCAACGCTTCCTCTTTGCCTTCCAGATAGAGATCGTAGTTGCCTGGCCAGGAGACCAGCTTGCCACGGTCCAGATCGACAATGCGCGTCGCCATGTTGCGGATAAACGAACGGTCATGGGAAATAAAGATGATGCTGCCGGTGAAGTTCTTCAGGAACGTTTCCAGCCAGTCGATGGTTTCGATATCGAGGTGGTTGGTTGGCTCATCCAGCATCAGGACGCGCGGGTTACTCACCAGCGCACGGCCCAGCGCCGCTTTACGCAGCCAGCCGCCCGAGAGCGACGACAGCTCGGTATCGGGCTGCAGACCAATCTGCTCCAGCACGTCATGGATGCGGCTCTCCAGCTGCCACAGATTCTGGTGGTCGAGAATGCTCTGCAGACGCGCCATCTCATTGAGGTTTTTATCGCTGGGATCTTCCATCACCACATGGGAAATGGCGTGATAGGCTTTCAGATGCTCAGCCTGCTCTTCAACGCCCTCGGCCACGAAGTCATACACCGAACCGGTAATATTGCGCGGCGGATCCTGTTGCAGACGCGCCACGACCAGATCGGTTTCATAAATAATGCGGCCATCATCCAGTGGCTGTTCGCCATTGATGATTTTCATCAGCGTGGATTTACCTGCACCGTTACGGCCCACCAGACAGACGCGTTCGTTCTCTTCGATGTGCAGTTCGGTGTTGTCTAACAGCGGCGCATCGCTGAAGGAGAGATAAGCGCCGTGGATACTGATTAATGACATGTAAGCTTATTCCTTACCGGCGTGAGTGATCAGCCAGCAGTTGTGAATTTGACGGTTACGCGCGAAGTCCTGCGACTGCGTTTTCTGGGTAATATCCTGCGCCTGCAGGCCCAGTGATTTCAGGCCATCCATGTCCATTTTGAAACCGCGTTTGTTATTGGAGAACATGATGGTGCCGCCGCGACGCAGCAGGCGCTTCAGGTTACGCATCAGCATCATATGATCGCGCTGAACGTCGAAGCTCTCTTCCATACGTTTTGAGTTGGAGAACGTTGGCGGATCGATAAAGATCAGGTCAAAGTTCTCGTCACTCTCATTCAGCCAGCTCAGACAGTCCGCCTGCATCAGACGATGCTGACGCCCGGTCAGTCCGTTAAGACGCAGGTTGCGCTCCGCCCACTCCAGATAGGTACGCGACATATCTACCGTGGTGGTTGAACGCGCGCCACCCAGACCGGCATGCACACTGGCAGTACCGGTATAGGCAAACAGGTTCAGGAAATCTTTGCCCTGACTCATCTGGCCCAGCATTTTACGGGCAATGCGGTGATCGAGGAACAGGCCGGTATCGAGATAGTCGGTCAGATTCACCCAGAAACGCGCATTAAACTCTTTAACTTCGAAATAGTCGCCCTTCTCGCTGAGCTTCTGATACTGCGCTTTGCCTTTCTGGCGTTCACGCGTTTTCATAATCAGACGGTCGGCAGGCAGTTGCAGCACGCTCAGCGTTGCGCTGATGACATCGAACAGACGCTGACGCGCTTTATCAGGATCGATGGTTTTCGGTGGCGCATACTCCTGGATAATCACCCAGTCGCCATAGCGATCGACAGCAACGTTGTAGTCTGGCAGATCGGCATCATAAATACGGTAGCATTCAATGCCTTCCTGACGCGCCCACTTCTCCAGTTTCTTCACGTTTTTACGCAGGCGGTTAGCGTAATCTTCCGCAATCTGTCCGGCGCTTTCATGACTGTTAACCGCCAGCTTATAGTTTTTCTGCACGCAATCCAGCGGACCGTTCTTCGCTTTAAACTGGCGATCGGCACGCAACTGCAGGCAGCTCAGCAGTTCTGGCGAGGCGCTGAACAGCGACAGGTTCCAGCCGCCAAAATGCTGCTTCATCAGACGTCCGAGCTGGCTGTGCAGCGCAATCAGGGCTGGTTCGCTCTCCAGACGTTCACCGTAAGGAGGATTACTCAGCACCGTACCGTGAACCGCCGGATCGACCGGATTAGTCAGCTTCAGCAGATCCTGCTGGCCGAAGGTGAAAAGTTCAAAGACGCCAGCGCGGCGGGCATTCGCCTGCGCCCACTCCAGCACCCGACCATTATTGTCGTAGCCAAAGAAGCGCGCCTGAGTGGCAGCCGTACCAGTGCGGGCACGATTCTGCGCCTCAGTTTTAACCTCCTGCCACAACGCAGCGTTAAACTGGCTCCAGGCGGTGAAGCCCCAGTGCTTGCGCAGCAGGCCAGGCGCACGATCGCAGGCAATCAGTGCGGCTTCAATCAGCAGCGTACCGGAACCACACATCGGATCAATCAGCGGTGTCGTCGGCTCCCAGCCAGAACGCAGCACGATGGCCGCCGCCAGGGTCTCTTTTAACGGCGCCTGACCGGTCTGCTGGCGATAACCACGCTGATGCAGCGAGCTGCCGCTGAGATCCAGCGCAATGCTGGCGCGATCGTCATTCAGCCAGACGTTGACACGGATATCTGCCTGCTCACGATCGACGTTGGGTCGTTCGAGATTCTGACGGGTAAAGCTGTCCACGATGGCATCTTTAACTTTCAGCGCACCAAACTGGCTGTTACGAATCGAATCGTTGGTGCCGCTGAAATGCACAACAAAGGTTTTGTCGCTGCCGAACATCGTCGGCCAGTCCACGCTCTGCACACCCAGATAGAGATCGAGATCGCTGTAGACGCCAAACTCTCCCAGCGGCAACAGGATGCGTGATGCTAAACGACTCCACATCAGGCTTTGGTACATAGTGCGATCGTCGGCTTCGTAGTGAACGCCTCCCTGCACCACTTGCAAATCCTGCGCGCCCAGCGCGTCCAGCTCACTTTTTAACAGCTCTTCGAGCCCACGCGCCGTGCTGGCAAACAGAGAATTCATATCGTCACTTTTTAACTCTTGAGAAAATTGTCGCGCATTATAGCGAATCGGAGACCTATGTCATAAAGTTAGCTTCTTTTGTGCTGCGCGTCGGGTTCAAGGAGAACACCATGATCACGCTTTCCCGCTTATTTATTCATCCTGTGAAGTCGATGCGGGGATTAGCGCTGTCACACGCGCTGGTCACTGACAGCGGACTGGCATTTGATCGTCTGTTTATGGTGACCGAACCTGATGGCACCTTTATTACCGCGCGTCAGCACCCGGAGATGGTGCGCTTCACGCCCGCGATTTTACCGGATGGCCTGCTGCTGACGGCCCCGGATGGCAGTCACTCCCTGATCCGCTTCAGCGATTTCGATGAGCAGGATCACCCCACCGAAGTCTGGGGAAATCATTTCACCGCGCGCATAGCGCCGCGTGCGATTAACCAATGGCTGAGCCAGTTCTTCCCGCGTGAGGTTCAGTTGCGCTGGGTCGGGCCGCAACCCAGCCGCCGGGTTAAAGCGTTTAATCATATTCCGCTGAGCTTTGCCGACGGCTTTCCGTTTTTGCTGATCAACAACGCGTCGCTGCATGATCTGCAACAGCGCTGCCCGGCCAGCGTCCGTGCCGAACAGTTTCGTCCGAATCTGGTCGTCAGCGGCGCTGCCGCATGGGATGAAGACAGCTGGGCGGAGATTCAGATTGGCGACGTGATATTCGAGGTTCCTAAGCCATGCAGTCGCTGCGTGCTCACCACTGTCAGCACCGAAACCGGCGTTAAGCATCCTGCCGGTCATCCGCTGGCCACGCTGCAGACGTTCCGCACCGCCCTGGATGGCAGCGGGGATATTGATTTCGGTCTGAACTTAGTGGCGCGCAACAGTGGGGTGGTGCGCGCTGGTGATGAGATGATTGTCCTGAAACGTCATGCACCGCGCAGCTATGGTGCCGGTGAAGTGGTCGAAACACTGAAACCAAAGCAGCAGGCGCCTGATGCCGTGACTATCACGTTTCAGGGGCATTCGTTCACCGGAGATAATCAACAGGTATTACTGGATCAGCTGGAGATGCAGGGCTTCCGGATCCCCTACTCCTGTCGGGCGGGACTGTGCGGCAGTTGCAAGCTGAGTCTGGTCGCGGGTGAGGTTAAGGCGCTGAAACAGAGCGCCCTGCGTCAGGACGGCACGCTGTTGAGCTGCAGCTGTATTCCGGCTGGCGATGTAGAACTAAGGTAGTCAGACTGCGCGGGCGTAGCGCGGCGCGACATCCTGATACAGGGGCTGCAGGCGATCGTTCATCACCTTGATGGCATCGCCGAGCACCATGTTTTTTCCGGCCAGCGTCAATCCCGGCTGCGCCAGCAGGCAGAGCGCCGCATTATCGCCACTCTCAACCACCAGCAGTCGTGCCTGCGTTCCCTCGTCTGCCAGCGTAACCTGTACCATTTCACCGGGACGGGGCTGCATTGCCGGGGCATAAGAGGCGAAATGCCAGCTTTTCGGCATCAGTGGCTTGAGGAAGCGTGCAGCGACCAGCGCATTTAACACCAGTTCGGCGCGATGGCTGCCACTGAGTTTGCACTGACGGCAGGTCTCTTCAAAGGTGTAATAAAGGGCGGCGTCATCGACACAAAAACCCGATTCAGTGAAGGCATCCGGCGTGAGCATCTTGCGGGAATAACGGGAACGAAAAAGCATACCATCTGCCAGGTCGAGCATCATTCGGTCGTGGCTGTTGTCAAAATACCAACGCCAGTTATCATCGGGTTTAATTTTCATCGTGTGCCCTGTATTTACCGCTGCGCCAAAAATCACGCAGAATTCAGCGAAAAAAGAAACATAAGGAAAAGCTGAAAAAGCGTGCAACAGGACAAAATATAAACGAGCCGAGGGGATAAATAAACCCCCCGGCCAATGATTGTGAGAATTGTCTTAGAGATGGGTGACGATATCTTTAATTAAGCCTGGCCCCTGATAAATAAAGCCTGAATAAATCTGAACCAGTGTTGCCCCGGCGGCGATTTTTTCACGCGCTGCCGTCAGAGAATCGATCCCGCCGACGCCAATAATCGGCAACCGTCCCTGCAGTTCCTGAGAGAGGCGCTGTATCACCGCCGTGCTGCGCGACTGCACTGGCCGTCCACTTAACCCACCCGCTTCCTCAGCATGCTTAAGACCGCTCACCAGCGAACGATCGAGCGTGGTATTGCTGGCAATCACGCCATCAATCTGATGACGAATTAAACTGTCCGCGACCTGAATTAACTCTTCTTCAGAGAGATCGGGCGCAATTTTTACGGCCAGCGGAACATATTTCAGATGACGCTGTTCCAGCTCTTTTTGTTTCTGTTTGATGGAAGAAAGCAGATCATCCAGCGCCTCGCCATATTGCAGCGAACGTAAACCTGGGGTGTTAGGTGAGGAAATATTGATGGCGATATAACCGGCGTGGGCATAAACCTTTTCCATGCAGATGAGATAATCATCTTTGCCCTGCTCGACCGGCGTATCTTTATTTTTACCGATATTGATCCCCAGCACGCCGTTAAAGCGCGCTTTCTTCACGTTTTCAACCAGGTGATCAACACCCAGATTATTAAACCCCATCCGATTGATAATTCCGCCCGCTTCCACCAGACGAAACATGCGTGGCTTATCGTTCCCCGCCTGGGCGCGCGGCGTGACGGTGCCGACTTCAACAAAGCCAAAGCCCATCGCCGCAAACGCATCAATACACTCTGCGTTCTTATCCAGACCCGCCGCCAGGCCAAGGGCATTCTTAAAGGTCAGTCCCATACAGGTGACCGGACGCGACGGCAGATTCTGGCGATAAAACATCTCCAGTGGGGTGCCGTTCATAAAACGCAGTTGCTGAAAGGTGAGTTCGTGTGCGCGTTCGGGATCAAGTTTAAACAGCGCCGGTCGGACGATAGGATAAAACATGCACTCTCCTGAAGGACGGAAGCGATCGTGAAAGTCGGTGCACGGGAAATTGTGCGCCAGAATGGTAAAGTGCTCTGGCGCAAAAGTAAATCGAACAGCGGGGAAGCGTGAAGTTAACTGAAAATGCTTTGATCTTACGCGGCGGAATCGTTTACGGGTTGATTTTTCACCTCAGAGGGAAACAGATATTCCCGCAGGATGCCGTGACGTTGCATGATGCCAAAAATACCGAGACAGACGAACGCTTCAGCCCCGACCATCGACCATGCGGCACCTATTGCGCCAAACTTCCACGCCAGGAAACAGCACAGCGGCACGTTAACCACACCAGCGGCCATCATTACCCACATACGCTGGCGGGCCAGACCATGTGGGATCAGAATCTGTAATCCAGCCGGGTAGGCAATGTTGCCAAACAGGAAGCAGAGCACAAAGACGCGCAGCACATCCGCTGACTGGATAAAGTCTTTACCCAGCAATATTGAGACCACCAGGTCAGCAAAAAACCAGGTGAAGATCACAATCGACAGACTCAGGGAAAACGACAGCAGCAGGCTTTTGCGTGTCGCGGCAATCGCGGCCCGTTTATCCCGGCCAAACAGGTGGCTGACGCGCGGGAAGAAGGCGCTGCCAATCTGCTCAGGCACAGAGTTGGCCGCTTTACGCAGGCGATCGGCGCCGTTGTAGATCCCGACCATATAGGTAGAGGTAAAGGAGGCGAGAATCACCACGTTGACGCTGTTGAAAAGGTTAGCACCGGCGATGGCGATAAACACATCCATGCTGTCGGTGATGCGCTGTTTGATTTCGCGCGGTTCAAAGCGATAGCGGCCAATGACTTTCATCTCCAGTACAAACTTCAGCGTAATTGCCGCGCTGATAATGGAGACCGCGCCAGGGATCAGGGCAGCCAGCCAGGTGTCCTGCGGAGATTTCACCAGCAAAAAGGTCAGCGGAATCGCACAGAAGTTACCGAAGGTGGCGATCATCGCCGTCTTACCCAGCTTCTCAAAGCCCTGCATCAGCCAGCCGAATGAAAACAGCGAGCCTACCAGCGTGGTGCAGTTCGCCAGAATGATGAAGAACAGAGGGTGCCAGGAGGGATTGAACCAGGTCGCAGTCAGCAGCGTGCCGCTGGTGACCACCAGCAGCATCAGCTTGGCGTTAAACGTTGACCAGAAGAGCTGGCTGACGCGTTCTTTGTCCTCACGATGGTGAGCAATATCTTTGGTGGTAAAGACATTGAATCCCCAGTCGGAGATAGTGCTGCAATAGAGCACGCAGGCAATCGCCAGCGCCAGCGTACCCATCTGCTCTACGCCCAGAACGCGGGCAAGATAGGGCAGCGTGGCCAGCGGAAACAGAAACGACGCGCCACGGTAAGCCAGCAGCGAGAAAATATTAATAACCAGACTTTTATCGAGTACTTTTGCCATGTCGCAACAACCTTATACACATTGCATGTCTCACCTTCTCATTTCGCTAAGGCATAAAC
This sequence comes from Pantoea sp. EKM10T, assembly GCF_011800685.1. Classification (NCBI taxonomy): domain Bacteria; kingdom Pseudomonadati; phylum Pseudomonadota; class Gammaproteobacteria; order Enterobacterales; family Erwiniaceae; genus Pantoea; species Pantoea sp. EKM10T. The sequence goes on along the minus strand of NZ_JAALEU010000002.1, from coordinate 516,511 downwards.
AATATCGCTTCACATTTTTCAGAATCAGGCTGCGCGCTTGAGCTCTTTTTTAACCTTGTAATGTTGCAGCGCAATAAAGAGTTCCGGGCGATTAAACAATAACCACTCTTTAAGATTTTCTGATTTTACATTTCGACCCATGAAGCGAATGGCATTACAGACATATTCCGGCACCGGCGTTTTATTATAGAGAGACAAATAGATCATCAGACGGAACGAGTGAAGTAAATAAGACTTTTCCAGCGAACTACGCCAGGCTGATTTAGGGAGCGAACTGGTTAACGTATTATAAGCATGCATAAAAGCGTCATAGCGCTGATAGAAAAACTCATTGCCTTTGGTACTGTTGGTCAGTGAACCACTGCGGATGCGCTGCTTATAATAGACCTGACGGCTGACCCATGCGTGCTGGCATTTCATAAACACGGAGAGCGTAAAGTTGTGGTCTTCATGAACCCGACGTACAAAGCGCAACTTATGCTGTTCAATGACGCTTTTTCTTAAGACGTAATTCCAGACGGCAGAGGTATATCTGCCATTACGCAGCAGGCGCAGAAAGACCTCCTGTGGTTTCTGCTGGCCAAACTGGTCATGCTTCACTTTTGGCGAGGTGATATCAATGTGGCCATCTTCATAGACGCAGGAGTTAAAACAGAAAAGATCCGTTTCAGGATGCTTCTCCGCCACCATTGCCAGCTCAGTGACGAGGCCATCAACCACGACATCATCCGGGTCACAGAAAAAGAGAAACTGACCCTTTGCCAGTGCAATGCCGGTGTCCCGTGCATTGCCGAGGCCGCCATTTTCAATGGTGATCACTTTCACCTGAGAAAGGTGCGCATAATTCTGTTCAATTAAGGCTAATGTTCCATCAGTAGATCCATCATTCACAATGATTATTTCATTGGGCGCTTTAACCTGGCGTAATAACGAATCGACGCACTCTACAATATATTTCTCAACATTGTAGGTTGGAATAATAACGGATAACAGGATGTCAGACATATGCAATTCTCTGCTGTTAGAAAATGACAATACGATTCACCTGCCTGATGCAGGTTCTGACCAGAGGCGAAACGTCGAAAAGAGTAAGGCGCGATTATTATGATTGCTTTCATTGAGCCCGATTATCTTAAACCTGTAATGCGAAAAAAGACCAGCCGTAAAAATCATCTTAATGTTTCATGTGAGCATCACTCTTAACGAAAGTGCATCTATAGCCCGCAGTAATGTTAAAACCGTTGAGGATCGATTTAAATTAGCCCTGCAAAGCAGACGTAACCAGATTCAGAAATCTGTAAGCGAACATCTGAAACGATGAATAAGTTCAGCATTCCTTCATTATTATTACAGTTTGCTTTCTGCAATAAATCTTAATCTTTGGCAGAGGCTGCCGCAGATAAGCTGATTCTGTGCTGCTTCGCAGCGCTATTTTGTCAGCCGTTGCGCTTTATGGCCGCGCCACTCTCAGAAAAAATGATTAAGCAATCAGACGAAAGATATTTTTTCTGCTCAACCGACACATTTTGACGATCTCGTATCATGCCCCTTAATGAATTGTTCCGCTGTCAGCGCTTAATTTAAGAATTATCGGAAGCGGCGATACTGACATCTGTCGCAACGCCTTCTATTTGCAGATTTCACCCTTACTTTGCCGGATAAATCATTTAAGCCCACTCCCCTGCTCTGACAGTATGAAGGCATAAGTTCTCAACATTTGATAATCAATAACTTTTAGTTATAAGGAGTGATGATGCGAGTTATTACGCTGGCAGGCAGCCCACGATTCCCCTCCCGCTCAACCTCACTGCTGACGCTGTGTCAGCACAAGCTGGAGGCGCGTGGTATTGAAGTCATTCCGTGGAATATTCACAACTTTCAGCCTGACGATTTAATCAATGCGCGTTTTGATGCACCTGCGCTTCTCGCCCTGCGTGACGATCTGGCTTCGGCTGATGGACTGATTATTGCGACACCTATCTATAAAGCGTCGTTTTCGGGTGCGCTGAAGACGCTGCTCGATCTGCTGCCTGAACGCGCACTGGAACACAAAGTCGTGTTACCGCTGGCCAGCGGCGGCAGTGCCGGTCATATGCTGGCGCTGGACTACGCCCTGAAGCCGGTGCTCAGCGCCTTAAAGGCGCAGGAGATCCTGCATGGTGTTTATGCCGAGGATCATCAGATCAGTCATTACGACCGTCAGCCCGAACTGCAGGATTCACTGTCACAGCGCCTGGATGAGGCCGTCTCCGCCTTCTGGCTGGCACTGACCCGTCACCACCACCCCGTTGCGCAAGCGGTATAAGGAAGCGATCGATGAAGCTGAGATTAGGAAAGTGGCTGGTGGCCGGACTTCTGCTGGCCGGCCTCCAGGTACAGGCCGCCGAATCCGATCCGTCTGAGATTCGCATCGGCTATCAGAAAGGTTCGGTCAGCATGGTGCTGGCGAAGTCACATCAGTTACTGGAGAAGCGTTTTCCCCATACCCGGATTAAGTGGATCGAGTTCCCTGCAGGTCCGCAAATGCTGGAAGCGCTGAATATCAACAGTATCGACCTGGGCAGTACCGGTGATCTTCCCCCGCTGTTTGCCCAGGCCGCGGGCGCGGATCTGCTCTATGTTGGCGCGGAGCCGCCAAAACCCAAAGCGGAAGTGATTCTGGTGCCAAAAAGCAGCCCGCTGAAACAGGTTGCGGATCTGAAAGGCAAGAAAGTGGCTTTCCAGAAAGGCTCCAGCTCTCACAACTTACTGCTGCGCGCCTTACAGCAGGCGGGTCTGACCTTTAAAGACATCACGCCGGTCTATCTCACCCCCGCCGATGCGCGCGCCGCCTTCCAGCAGGGTGACGTTGATGCCTGGGCAATCTGGGACCCCTACTATTCATCAGTGCTGCTGCAGGGGAATTCGCGCCTGCTGATTGATGGCAGCTCCCTTAACCTGACCGGCTCCTTCTATTTAGCGACCCGCAGCTATGCCGAAGCCCATGGCGCGTTTATTCAGCAGGTGCTCGACACCTTCAGCTCTGCTGACGCGCTGACAATCAGCCAGCGTCAGCAGAGCACCACGTTACTGGCGCAGGCGATGGGCTTGCCCGAACCGGTTATCGCCAGCTACCTCAGCCATCGGCCACCCACCCGCATTTCGCCGGTCAGTGCCGAAACTGCCGCAGCTCAGCAGCGCACCGCTGACCTGTTCTATGCCAATCATCTCTTGCCAGTAAAAGTGACGATTCAGGATCGCATCTGGCATCCGCATACCGTGACGCAATAAGGAGCAACAATGAGCGTATCCATTTTCTGGTTCCTGCCGACGCATGGCGACGGCCACTATCTTGGTACCGCCGAAGGGGCGCGACCGGTTGATCACGCCTATCTGCAACAGGTGGCGCAGGCCGCTGACCGCCTTGGCTTTGGCGGCGTACTGATCCCCACCGGCCGCTCCTGCGAAGATGCCTGGCTGGTTGCCGCCTCGCTGATTCCGGTGACGCAGCGCCTGCGATTCCTGGTGGCGCTGCGTCCTGGGGTGATTTCACCGACCCAGGCAGCACGTCAGGCCGCCACGCTGGACCGTCTTTCTAACGGACGTGCGCTGTTTAATCTGGTGACCGGCGGCGATCCGGAAGAGCTGGCGGGCGACGGCGTGTTTCTCGATCACCGCGAGCGTTACGCGGAATCCGCCGAGTTTACCCGCGTCTGGCGTCGGGTGCTGGAAGGCGAAACCGTCGATTATGAAGGCAAGCACGTGAAGGTTCGCGGTGCGCGTCTGATGTTTAAACCGGTGCAGCAGCCTCGTCCCCCGCTGTGGTTTGGCGGCTCTTCTGAACCCGCCCAGGAGCTGGCGGCCGAACAGGTCGATGTTTACCTCACCTGGGGCGAACCCCCTGCGCAGGTTAAAGAGAAGATTGAGCAGGTGCGCGCGAAAGCGGCAGCCCAGGGACGCACCGTCCGGTTCGGCATCCGTCTGCATGTGATCGTGCGTGAAACCAATGAAGAGGCCTGGCAGGCCGCAGACAAACTGATTGCCAATGTGGATGACGCCACCATCGCCAAAGCGCAGGCGGCGTTCCAGCGGGCAGATTCTGTGGGGCAGCGCCGGATGGCCGCACTGCATGGCGGTCGCCGCGACAAGCTCGAAATCAGCCCTAACCTGTGGGCAGGCGTCGGCCTGGTGCGCAGCGGAGCCGGGACCGCGCTGGTCGGCGATGGCCCGACCGTGGCCGCACGCATCAAAGAGTATGAAGCGCTGGGCATTGAGACCTTCATCCTGTCGGGTTATCCGCACCTGGAAGAGGCTTATCGCGTCGGCGAACTGCTGTTCCCGCATCTTGATCTGCAGATTCCACTGGTGCCCCAGCCGCGCGTGGTTCAGGCACACGGTGAAGCGGTAGCCAACGATTTTACCCCAGAGAAAAAAGTCGCCCGGGGCTGAGGAGAGCATGATGACCAGAACCCGAAAACGCCTTGCTGATACGCTGGTGCCCTGGCTGCTGCCGACGCTGCTGGTGGTGGTGTGGCAGATTGCCTCGCAAACCGGCTGGTTGTCGACCCGTATTCTGCCCGCACCGGAGAAAATTGTGACCACTTTCTGGCAGCTGACCGCCAGTGGTGAACTCTGGCAGCATCTGGCGATCAGTAGCTGGCGGGCGCTGATCGGCTTCAGTATCGGCGGCTCTATCGGCCTGCTACTCGGGCTGATTACCGGCACATCCAGAACCGGTGAACGACTGCTGGATACCTCGGTACAGATGCTGCGCAATGTGCCGCATCTGGCGCTGATCCCGCTGGTAATCCTCTGGTTCGGTATTGATGAGTCCGCCAAGATCTTTCTGGTGGCGCTGGGGACGCTGTTCCCAATCTACCTGAATACTTATCACGGCATCCGCAACATCGATCGCGGGCTGGTTGAGATGGCGCGCAGCTATGGCCTTTCCGGCTGGAGCCTGTTTATCCAGGTGATCCTGCCCGGCGCGCTGCCCAATATTATGGTCGGCGTGCGTTTCGCGCTGGGTCTGATGTGGCTGACGCTGATTGTCGCAGAGACCATCTCTGCCAACGCGGGTATCGGTTATCTGGCCATGAACGCGCGTGAATTCCTGCAGACCGATGTGGTGGTGGTCGCCATTATTCTTTACGCCCTGCTCGGCAAACTGGCGGATGTCGCTGCGTTGTTGCTTGAACGTGTCTGGCTGCGCTGGCATCCCGCTTATCAACTGAAGGAGGAGAACGCATGAGTCAGATTCTCTCACCGGCGCGCCTTAACACCGGCACCCCGGTTGGCGTTAACGGCGTCAGCAAACAGTATGGCAGCCGCACCATTCTGAATAAGATTGACCTGCATATTCCCTCAGGTCAGTTTGTGGCGGTGGTGGGTCGCAGCGGCTGTGGCAAAAGCACGCTGCTGCGCCTGCTGGCCGGTCTCGAACAGAGCTCCAGCGGTGAACTGCTGGCAGGCAATGCGCCGCTGCAGTCGGCACGTGAAGATACCCGCCTGATGTTTCAGGATGCGCGACTGCTGCCGTGGAAAAAAGTGATCGATAACGTCGGGCTGGGTCTGCGCGGACGCGAATGGCGCAGCGCGGCGCTGGATGCGCTGGCGGCGGTAGGCCTCGCCGATCGGGCTGATGAGTGGCCAGCCGCCCTCTCCGGCGGCCAGAAACAGCGCGTCGCACTGGCCAGGGCGCTGATCCACCGGCCCGGTTTACTGCTGCTGGATGAACCGCTGGGGGCGCTGGATGCCCTGACCCGCATTGAAATGCAGGGATTGATTGAGTCACTGTGGCAGCAGCATCACTTTACCGTACTGCTGGTCACGCATGATGTCAGTGAAGCGGTGGTGATGGCAGATCGCGTGTTGTTGATCGAAGAGGGTCAAATCGGGCTGGATCTGCTGGTGGATCTGCCCCGTCCTCGCCGTCGCGGATCGGCACGGCTGGCCGAGCTGGAAGCAGAGGTTCTGGATCGGGTCATGCAGCGTACGGAACGACCGCAGCCGGTTCGTTACGCGCAGCAGCGCTGAAAAAGGGGAGTGTCTCAGACACTCCCCTTTTTAATTATCAGGCGTTCAGTGCCCGGGTAATTTTCTCGTAGAGGTCACCAGAAAGTTTATCCAGCTCCAGCAGCTGCTCCAGCGCCTGGCGCATCATCGCCTGACGGCCTTCGTCATAACGTTTCAGGCGAATCAGCGGCTCCACCATCCGTGCCGCAACCTGCGGATTGCGGGTGTTAAGGTCGGTAAGCATCTCCACCAGGAACTTGTACCCGCTGCCATCTTTAGCATGGAAGGCGGCCGGGTTAGCCGAGGCAAAGGCACCCACCAGCGAGCGAACGCGGTTCGGATTACTCATGGTGAAGGAGCGATGATTCAGAAGCTGACGCACATTGCGCATCACGTTAGCGGCCGGACTGGTCGCCTGCAGCACAAACCATTTGTCCATCACCAGACCATCCTGATGCCAGCGCTCATCGTAAGCTGCCAGCAGCGCATCACGGCACGGTAACTGTGCCGCAACAGCAGCAGAAAGCGCCGCCAGCGCATCGGTCATGTTGGTCGCCTGGTGATACTGGGTCTGCACCAGTTTATCCGCCAGCTGCGCATCGCTGAAGGCGAGATAGGTCAGGCAGATATTTTTCAGGCTGCGCTGACCAATCGCGTCATGCTCCACGCGGTATTCAGGCTGCTGATTGGCGTTGTAGATCGCAAAAAACTCATCGGCCAGTTCGCGTGCCAGCGTGCGTTGCAGCGCGTCACGCACCAGCGCAATCGCCTGCGGATCGATAGTATCAAACAGCTCGGCAATCTCATTTTCCGACGGCAGCGTCAGAATCAGCGCGGTCAGTGCCGGGTCGCAGTCGGTATCCAGCAGCACCGCGCGGAAGGCGTCGGCGACATGCAGCGGCAGTGACAGATGCTGGCCCTGCTGATAGCGGGCGACATTCAGACGGATATAGGTCGCCAGCAGGCTCTGAGCCGCATCCCAGCGGGAGAAGTCGTTGCGTGCATGACGCATCAGGAAAGTGAGCTGAGCATCACTCCATTTGTAATCAAGCTTCACCGGAGCAGAGAATTCGCGCAGCAGCGACGGCACCGGCTGGAAGTAGACGTTATCGAAAATAAAGGTCTGGAACTCCTCGGTGACATTCAGCACATGATGTACCGGATGACCATTATTCTGCAGCGGGATCACCTTGCCTTCGCCATCATAGAGTTCAATATCCAGCGGGATATGCAGCGGCAGCTTCTCTTTCTGATCGGCAGTCGCAGGCGTGTGCTGCGTGACGTGCAGCGTATACTGCTCCAGCTCCGGGTTGTAATCGTCGCGCACCGTCAGCACTGGCGTACCGGACTGGCTGTACCAGCGGCGGAACTGCGACAGGTCAACATTTGAAGCATCTTCCATCGCCTGAACAAAATCATCGCAGGTGGCGGCGCTGCCGTCGTGGCGATCAAAATAGAGCTTCATGCCCTTCTGGAAGTTCTCTTCACCCAGCAGGGTGTGCATCATACGGATCACTTCTGACCCTTTTTCATACACCGTCAGGGTATAGAAGTTGTTCATCTCGATGACCTGATCCGGACGGATCGGGTGTGCCATCGGGCTGGCATCTTCGGCGAACTGCGCACCGCGTACGATACGCACGTTATCAATGCGATTCACCGCGCGTGAACCCAGATCAGAGCTGAACTCCTGATCGCGGAACACCGTCAGTCCCTCTTTCAGGCTGAGCTGGAACCAGTCGCGGCAGGTCACGCGGTTACCGGTCCAGTTATGGAAATATTCGTGACCGATAACCGCTTCAATGCCCAGGTAATCTTTGTCCGTCGCCGTTTCCGCTTTAGCCAGCACATATTTGGCATTGAAGACGTTAAGGCCTTTGTTCTCCATGGCGCCCATGTTGAAGAAGTCCACCGCCACGATCATAAAGATGTCGAGGTCATACTCCAGACCGAAACGCTCTTCATCCCACTTCATGCTGTTTTTCAGCGAGGTCATCGCCCAGTCGGCACGGTCGAGGTTACCGCGATCGACGAAGATCTCCAGCGCCACATCACGTCCTGAACGGGTAGTGAAGCTGTCGCGCAGCACGTCGAAATCGCCCGCCACCAGCGCAAACAGGTAGCAGGGTTTCGGGAACGGATCCTGCCACTTCACCCAGCTGCGACCCTGCTCATCCCGGCCGCTATCAATGCGGTTACCGTTGGAGAGCAGGAATGGATAGCGCTCACCATCGGCATAAATGGTGGTGGTAAAGCGCGCCAGCACGTCGGGGCGATCGAGATACCAGGTAATATGACGAAAGCCTTCAGCCTCACATTGGGTGCAGAGCGCCTCGCCCGATTTATACAGCCCTTCCAGCGCGGTGTTCTGATCCGGATGAATATCGTTAATAATTTTCAGGGTGAAGCTTTCCGGCAGCTGGCTGATGACCAGTGCGCCCTCTTCTTCACGGAAGGCCGTCCAGGCTTGCCCGTCAACCTCCAGCGCAATCAGCGTTAACGCTTCGCCGTCCAGTCGCAGCTCAGCCTGGCTGTCGCCCAGCCGTTTAACCTGGCTGATGGCCGTTACGCGGGTGGTGGACGCATCCAGTTCAAAAGTTAAATCGATATCGGTGATGGTGTACTCAGGCGCACGGTAGTCGTGGCGATACTTGATTTGGGGCTGTTGCGTCATATTGCGTCTCGCGTTGTTATAAGTTTACCGGCAAAGTCTAAGCTTGTTACTACAAGCTTGCCACGCACAATGCACCTAAAGGGTGAAATGGCTACACTTTGTTAACAATGGCACAGATTGGCCTCGACCCGCCCGTCTGAAATATGCTGTGATCGGCTTCAGATAGTGAATTATACTTTTGCGTCTTTATGACTGTGTACAACACCGGGCTCTGCGCCACCGAACAGGATGCTGAAACGCGCCATGACAGGACATGCTTCCCCGATACTGACCTCGCTGCTGGATACGGACGCCTATAAGCTCCATATGCAACAGGCCGTTTTCCACCGCTATCATGACATAACGGTGGCGGCGGAGTTTCGCTGCCGCGGCGACGAACTGCTGGGTCTCTACGCTGACGAAATTCGTGACGCGATAACCGCAATGCAACACCTGGCGCTGACTGATGATGAAGCGACCTGGTTGTCTCACCTTCCCTTCTTCCGGCAGGATTACCTCAGCTGGTTACGCCAGTTCCGCTATAACCCGGATCAGGTTGAGGTGCGCAATCACCATGGCAAGCTGGAACTCCGTATTCAGGGGCCGTGGCGCGAAGTGATCATGTGGGAGGTGCCGCTGCTGGCGCTGATCAGTGAGATTGTGCATCGTCATCGCACGCCGCAGGTCACTACTCAGCAGGCACTTGACCACTTACATCAGAAACTCGGCGACTTTAAAGGCCAGCTTGCTGACCTTGATATGTCACGCTTCCGCCTGATGGATTTCGGCACCCGTCGTCGCTATTCGCAGGATGTGCAGCAGTCGATCGTCTCAACGCTGAAACAGGATTTTCCGTGGCTGATTGGCACCAGTAACTATGATCTGGCGCGCCGTCTGTCACTGACGCCAGTGGGAACACAGGCGCATGAGTGGTTCCAGGCCTTCCAGCAGATCAGTCCGGTACTGGCCAACAGCCAGCGCGCGGCGCTACAGGCGTGGCTGGATGAGTATGACGATAAGCTGGGCATCGCCCTGACCGATTGCATCGCCATGGACGCATTCCTGCGTGATTTCGGTCCGGTGTTTGCCCGCCGCTATCAGGGACTGCGCCACGACTCCGGCGATCCGGTCGAATGGGGCGAGAAAGCCCTCGCCCACTACCAGAAGCTGGGTATCGATCCGCAAAGCAAACACCTGGTCTTTTCTGACAACTTAAATCTCGACAAAGCGCTGGCGCTTTACCGCCACTTTGGTCAGCGGACGAACGTGGTGTTCGGCATCGGAACCCGCCTCACCTGCGATATTCCGGGCGTGACGCCACTGAATATCGTTATCAAACTGGTGCAGTGCAATGGCAAGCCGGTGGCGAAACTCTCAGACAGCCCGGGCAAAACCATCTGCCAGGATAAAGCCTTTGTCAGGGCCCTGCGTAAAGCTTTTGATCTGCCGCTGGTGAAAAAAGCGAGTTAATCCTCTTCTTACCGGGGCGTTGATACGCCCCGCCTCTGCTGTAATAAATCTGCTTTCCCCCTGAATTTTGCTTGTTTCCTGAAGACTCGCAAGTAACATAGCAAAACCCCGGATGGGGCAACTTTTTTACTCACTTCTTCTATATAGAGAGATATTTATGAGCGTAGTGCCTGTAGCGGACGTACTGCACGGTCGCGTCGCGGTTGACAGTGAAGTCACCGTACGTGGTTGGGTGCGTACCCGAAGAGATTCCAAAGCCGGTCTTTCCTTCATCGCTGTCTATGACGGCTCCTGCTTTAATCCCGTTCAGGCTGTCGTCAATAATTCTCTGAATAATTATCAGGATGAAGTGTTGCGTCTGACTACGGGCTGTTCCGTTATCGTCACCGGTAAAGTGGTGGCCTCACCGGGTCAGGGCCAGGCGTTTGAGATTCAGGCGACCAGCCTGGAAGTCGTGGGCTGGGTGGAAGATCCCGACAGCTACCCGATGGCGGCGAAACGCCACAGTATCGAGTATCTGCGCGAAGTGGCTCACCTGCGTCCGCGCACCAACCTGATTGGCGCGGTCGCCCGTGTTCGCCACACCCTGGCGCAGGCGCTGCATCGCTTCTTCCATGAAAATGGCTATTTCTGGGTCTCGACGCCGCTGATTACCGCCTCCGATACCGAAGGTGCCGGCGAAATGTTCCGTGTCTCTACGCTGGATATGGAAAACCTGCCGCGTAACGATCAGGGCAAAGTTGACTTCAGCGAAGATTTCTTTGGTAAAGAGGCGTTCCTGACCGTTTCCGGTCAGCTGAATGGCGAAACCTATGCCAGCGCCCTGTCGAAGATCTACACCTTCGGTCCGACGTTCCGCGCAGAGAACTCCAACACCAGCCGCCACCTGGCGGAATTCTGGATGCTGGAGCCGGAAATCGCCTTTGCCTCACTGGATGATGCCGCTGCACTGGCCGAATCAATGCTGAAGTATGTCTTCAACGCGGTGCTTGAAGAGCGTGCCGATGACATGGCCTTCTTTGCTGAGCGGGTAGATAAAGAGGCGGTTGAGCGTCTGCAGCGTTTCATCACCACCGATTTCGCGCAGGTGGATTACACCGATGCGGTTGAGATCCTGATGAAATGCGATCAGACCTTCGAAAACCCGGTTTCCTGGGGTATTGACCTCTCCTCTGAGCATGAGCGTTACCTGGCCGAGAAACATTTTAAAGCGCCGGTGGTGGTGAAAAACTATCCGAAGGACATTAAAGCGTTCTATATGCGCCTGAATGACGATGGCAAAACCGTGGCGGCGATGGATGTTCTGGCGCCAGGCATTGGTGAGATCATTGGTGGTTCACAGCGTGAAGAACGTCTGGATGTCCTGGATGCGCGTCTGGAAGAGATGGGTCTGAATAAAGAAGATTACTGGTGGTATCGTGACCTGCGTCGCTACGGTACCGTGCCACATTCTGGCTTTGGATTAGGCTTTGAACGTTTAATCGCCTATGTTACCGGCGTACAAAATGTCAGGGACGTAATCCCCTTCCCGCGCACCCCACGCAACGCGAGTTTCTGATATTCGGCATTAAATATAAGAAATTCATATATATAACGAGGTCGGCACTGCCGGCCTTTTTTTATTTTTGTAATTTTTGAGTTCTCTCACAAAGTTCCGTGTTTTTTACATTTTGTAATACATATTTTCTTACTGAAACAAGATTACGAGTTTAGTAGCATTTAAGCGCTAGAATTACGGCGGGTGGGATGGAAAGATGCGTGCAGACACAGGAAGACACCAAACTTCGTTCAGGGTTCCCGTAAAGGTTTCTTGACGGCAGTGGCAGGTGTACAAATAACTCCAATGAGGGTAATGAATAATGATGAAGCGCAATATTCTTGCAGTGGTTATCCCTGCTCTGTTAGCCGCCGGCGCAGCAAACGCTGCAGAAATCTATAACAAAGACGGCAACAAACTGGACCTGTACGGTAAAGCTGTTGGCCTGCATTACTTCTCTGATGCCTCAGACAACGACGGTGACAAATCGTATGTTCGTTTCGGCTTTAAAGGCGAAACCCAGATTAATGACCAGCTGACCGGTTACGGCCAGTGGGAATATAACGTTCAGGCGAACAACTCTGAAGGTTCTGATGCACAGAATGGCAACAAAACCCGTCTGGGCTTTGCCGGTCTGAAATTCGGCGATGCTGGCTCAATCGACTACGGCCGTAACTACGGTGTGGTTTATGATGCAATCGGCTGGACCGATATGCTGCCAGAGTTCGGTGGCGACTCAGGATACTCAGATAACTTCATGAACGGCCGTAGCACCGGCCTGCTGACCTACCGCAACACCAACTTCTTCGGCCTGGTTGATGGCTGGGACTTCGCAGTTCAGTATCAGGGTAAAAACGAGCGCACCGGTACCGACGGCCTGCGTCGCTCCAACGGTGACGGCTACGGTGTGTCAACCTCTTATACCTCACCAATCGGTCTGGGTATCGTAGGTGCTTATAGCAGCAGCGATCGTACTAATGCTCAGGCAGCAGGCGCACAGACAACTGTTACACCTAGCCAGGCTAATGGCGGCGGTGCTGCAGTTACCAATGTCACCGGTCAGGGTGCTGGTAAACGCGCTGAAAACTGGGCAACGGCTATTAAGTACGATGCAAACAACGTTTATCTGGCTGCAATGTACGGTGAAACTCGCAACTCAACACCAGTTACTGCTACTGGTACTCTGGCTAACGGCAACGCGTTCTCTACCACTGGCTTTGCAAACAAAGCACAGAACATTGAACTTGTTGCACAGTATCAGTTCGACTTCGGTCTGCGTCCATCCATTGCCTATGTACAGTCTAAAGGCAAGGACATTGAAGGCGTGGGCGATGCTGACCTGATTAAATACATCGACGTTGGCGCGACTTACTACTTCAACAAAAACATGTCGACCTATGTGGACTATCAGATCAACCAGCTGAATGACAACAACCGCTTGGGTCTGAACACAGACGACGTGGTTGGTGTAGGCCTGGTTTACCAGTTCTAATTCCGCTTAAAACATGTTTAAAACCGGGGCTACGGCCCCGTTTTTTTATGGCTGCTATTCCCGACAGGTGCGTTTTTCCTCGCGCCGTTACCCCGCTTTAATCACTACCTTTCCCCGTCACGCAATCCACACTACAAAATGTATGAATTTGTCTCGCAAACGGTTGGCATTTGTCTGGCCGGACGCTAACCTGAGAGCTCTTTTCGCTAAAGTTCACGCTAATGGACCTGACACATGTTTGAATCGATCTCTGCTGCACCCGCCGATCCTATTCTTGGGCTGGCCGATCTGTTTCGTGCTGACGACCGCCCGGAAAAAATCAATCTGGGTATCGGCGTCTATAAAGACGAAACCGGCAAGACCCCGGTGCTGACCAGTGTTAAAAAAGCTGAGCAATATCTGCTGGAAAATGAAACCACCAAAAACTATCTCAGCATTGATGGCCTAGCTGATTTCGCCCGCTGCACACAGGCCCTGCTGTTTGGCAACCAGAGCCCGCTAATCACCACTGGCCGCGCTCGCACGGCTCAGACACCGGGTGGTACAGGCGCGCTACGCGTTGCAGCCGATTTCCTCGCCACGCAAACATCGGTGAAGCGGGTCTGGATCAGCAATCCAAGCTGGCCGAATCACAACAACGTGTTTAACGCTGCCGGTCTTGAGGTCTGTGAATACCACTATTACGACCCGGCAAACCATACGCTGGATTTCGATGGCATGGTCGCGTCACTGAAACAGGTTCAGCCAGGCGATGTGGTGCTGTTCCACGGCTGCTGCCATAACCCGACCGGTATCGACCCGACCGCTGAGCAGTGGCAACAGCTGGCGGAGCTGTCACAGGCCAACGGCTGGCTGCCGTTGTTTGACTTCGCTTACCAGGGTTTTGCCCGTGGTCTGGAGGAAGATGCAGAAGGCCTGCGTATTTTTGCCGCCTCGCATCAGGAACTGATCGTCGCCAGCTCTTACTCCAAGAATTTCGGCCTGTATAACGAGCGTGTTGGTGCCATCACGCTGGTTGCCGCCGATGCGAGCGTGGCAGATACCGCGTTCAGTCAGGTGAAGTACACCATTCGCGCCAACTACTCCAATCCGCCGGCACATGGCGCCGCCATCGTCGCCACCATTCTGGGCAACGATACCCTGCGTACCATCTGGGAGCAGGAGCTGTCGGACATGCGCCAGCGTATTCAGCGCATGCGCCAGCTCTTCGTAAATACCCTGGCGGAAAAAGGCGCACAGCGCGACTTCAGCTTTATTATTAAGCAGAACGGCATGTTCTCGTTCAGTGGCTTAACCAAAGAGCAGGTGATTCGCCTGCGTGAAGAGTTTGGCGTCTACGCGGTGAACTCAGGTCGGGTGAATGTGGCGGGCATGACGCCAGACAATATGTCGGCGCTGTGCGAAGCGATTGTCGCCGTGCTGTAAGCAGGATGAGCGAATTGAAAAATGGGCCTGCTGGCCCATTTTTTATTGCAGGAAAGGATTGCTGATGCGTTCATGCCCCAGCGTAGAAATCGGGCCGTGACCGGGCAGAAAAGTGACATCATCGCCCAGCGGCAGCAGTTTCGTGCGGATAGCATCGATTAACTGCTGATGATCGCCCTGCGGGAAGTCTGTGCGTCCCACACCACCATTAAAAATCACATCGCCTGAGATCAGTAACCGTCCTGGCCGATCGAAGAACACCACATGGCCAGGCGAATGGCCCGGACAGTGCAGCACTTCCAGCGTGGTCAGCCCTACCTGTACGCTCTCCCCCTCTTCCAGCCAGCGATCGGGGGTAAAAGGCGCGCATTCATCAAGTCCGAACATCCGGCTCTGGGTAGGCAGCGCCTCCAGCCAGAATGCATCACGCTTTTGTGGTCCGACAATCGGAATCTGCCAGAAGGCAGCCAGCTCGACGGCGGCCCCGACGTGATCAAGGTGTCCATGAGTCAGCAGAATCCGGGAAGGTTTAAGCTGGCGTTGTTCCAGCGTCTCTTTGATCAGATCGGCATCGCCGCCTGGATCGACCAGCGCGGCTTCACGAGTAGACTCGCACCAGATAACTGAACAGTTCTGGGCAAACGCGGTAACAGGAATAATGTGGTAATTCATAACGCTCCATGACCGGCTCACGCAGCGTTGCCGGTGTCATTACCAGTGCCTGATCGGCCCGGTATCAATATGTACAAAGTTACTGCGGGGATAATATCCTACACCACCCGCACGCAGAGATAACGCCGCTTTGCGTACATTGGCCAGAGAAACCCCTTCGATATGGAAATCCATTGCCTGGCCTTTGGTATGATAGCTGTGCTTTGCCACCCCAGGACCGCTCTCACGTAACATGTTGTTGGTTGCCAGTGAACGGTAGCCCGAAACCAGCTGTATCGGTTTACGCATTCCCAGCAGCGCCTGCAGGCGGAAGATTTGATCAAACAGGTGCGGATCGATGCTTTTCACTTTATTGGCGCGATAGTCACGGAAAAAGTGATTTAATCGTGACAACTCATCCTTGTCGTAACTCTTACCATTAAAAAACTCAGTTTTAAGGGTTTCACCGGTATGAAGATTATTAAGCATCAATACACGCGGGCGAGAGGTAGAAAGCGAGGCCCTTGCAGAAGCGGGTAATAATGCCAGACCGGCGGCGGCGCTACCGCACAGCAGTAGTTTGCGACGAAAAGAATCAATAGTAGACATGTAACGATTTACCTGAGAGTGAAGCCATAGAAATGTGCAAAAAGCGCACAGCCCGAACCATAACTTTCTCTCAGTAGAGCGTCAACCCATCTGCAACCTGTTTGCGTGGCGATCCCTGCAGGAATCGCCATTTGATAATATTTTTCTGAATAACCGGCCCGCCGCTAACGATTTAAAATCAATCACTAGAGCAGCAATTGCTCAGCCCGACTCAAAGCCTGGCTGCCCGAACGCGCGGTGTCATCATAATTGTAAATATCTGTGCGGAACTGTGGTTTGCCATCATCAGCGACCCACGCCGTCAGATAATAGAGATTGACCGGAATACGATGGCGGATGGGCACGTAGCGGGTGTCACCCTCTTTTAACGTGCTGGAGATGCGGGCATCGTTCCAGCCCGCGTCCTGCAGTAATAAACCTGCCAGTTCAGACGCTTTATTCACCCGGACGCAGCCTGAGCTGAGCGCGCGGATATCCCGCTGGAACAGGTTGTGGTTCGGCGTGTCGTGCAGATAGATCGCATCTGAGCTGGGCATATTAAATTTATAGCGGCCCAGCGCATTCGCCACACCCGGTGCCTGAATCAACCGATAGGGGAACGATGAAGCGGTGACCATGCGCCAGTCGATCATGCTGGGGTCGATCACTTCAGCGTCAGCGCTCCAGCCCGACAGCAGGGTATAGCCATGCTTATAGAGATAGGTCGGATCCTGCTTCACTTTAGGAATGATATCTTTACGCACCAGCGTGGTTGGCACATTCCACGGCGGGTTCAGCACCACATTATTGAGCGCGCTGCGCATCAACGGCGTTTTGCGATCGGGACGCCCGACAATGACCCGTGATGAGAGGATCTTGTTACCGTTGTTGTAATAAATCAGCGAGTAGTTGGCGATGTTCACCATAATGCCGTTGTGCATATCGTCCGGCAGCAGGCGCAGTCGCTGAATGTTCAGCGCCAGCAACGAAGCACGCATCTGCGGAGAGACGTTAAGCCACTGCCGCGTTCTGGCACCGATAGCACCGTCGCCATCCAGTCCCTGCCACTGCTGGAAACGCTTCACACCCGCCACCAGCGTCTCGTCATAGACATTGGCGGTGTTCCCTTCCAGCGTCTGACTCTGAACGTTACCCGGCGATTGCAGTGAAGGCGCAGACAGATCGGTGACTGGCGCGGCAGAAGGGCTGACCGCAACCGGCTGGTCGCTGTGGGTCACTGGTGAGGCGGCCACCGGCACCGCATCGTCATCCGGTGCAGGTGCATTAACCTGCGCCGTTAACATGCCGCTGCGCTGCAGGATTTCACGCAGCGCCGGCACATCGTCACTGACCTGTCCCGGACGCAGCGTTTCACTGCTTTTCAGCTGCGGCCAGGGCTGCTTATCACCTAGCAGGGTTTTCAGCGCGGCGTGCATCGGCTGATACTGCGGGTGCTGCGGCTGCAGTGACGCAATAAACGTGTTGCCCGATCCTGCATTGACCGCGTTCTGCCACTGATTCACGACCGCCACCGACGGCTGTGTCAGCCGGTAGGGAACATTGCTGTAAAGCCAGGTTTCACCCTGCGTCGGCACATTCGAAACAAATTGCAGATAGCCCAGCATCGCATCGGACAGCGCGACATCCCGGGCAAAGCCGGTGATCGCCGGGTTTGTCAGACGCTCAATCCAGCGCGTGAACTGTGGCTGAACACCAGAAAGCGCCACTTCAGCCAGCTGCTGCTGAAATTTTTGTATCGCCTGGGGATCCTGCCAGAGCGGTTGCATATGGCGGGATGCATAGAGCGTCGCCAGCGGTGCCAGATAAAACGGCTGATCGGCGCTGGAAAACGCCTGCCGGATGCGTTGCTGACTTTCGGAAACGGAGATAGCCGCCTGCGTTGTCCCGGGCAAAGCGGCGATAACAGCGGCCTGCGGTAGCGTAAATGGAACAACGGTTAGCGCCAGCGCTAACAATGATAGAACGCGATGATGATTTAATTTTTTTACCAGCAACATCCCTGCCCCCTTGTTTTTCAACTTCGCAGTGTTCCCTGTATCCACTGCGACCGCGCCGTGACTCATCATGTGAGTATACAAACAAAAACGGCATTTGCCTCATGCGACAAATGCCGTAACCAGATTAACGAATGGTTCAGTTTTTGACTACGTTTCCGCCTGCGAATTTTCAGCGGTTAAATCGGGCAGCGCATCTGCGTCGCTTCCCGCCCGCACCGGCGAAGGATCGGCAGCAAAACCACGCAGACCGACCACATGCACATGCTCGGTGTTATTAAACACCTTACGCACCAGTTTGTAGGTCGTGCCTTTTTCCGGACTGATATTCTCCGGTGCTGCAATCACCAGCTGCATCTCCAGTCGCTCACAGAGTTCAAACAGCGTGGCGATGGAGCGGGCATCAAGACGGGCCGCTTCATCAAGGAACAGCAGTCGGCATGGCGAAATATCTTTGCCGCGCAGACGACGGGACTCTTCTTCCCAGCTCTGCACTACCATCACCAGAATGGACATACCGGTACCGATCGCTTCACCGGTTGAGAGCGCCCCGCTCTCTGCGCGCAGCCAGCCATCGGAACCGCGATTGACTTCCACTTCCATCTCCAGATAGTTGCGGTAGTCCAGCAGCTCCTCACCGATGGTCTGCGGCGTACGCTGCCCCATGTCGATATGCGGATTAAGACGCTGGTAGAGCTTCGCCAGCGCCTCAGAGAAGGTCAGGCGATTGCTGTTAAAGAGATCCTGATGCTGCTCGTGCTCTTCCGACAGCGTATCCAGCAGCATGGCGTGGGTTTCACGCACGTTCACGTTGAGCCGCACGCTGCGTACCTGACCAAAGCTGACGGTCTGCAGGCCCTGGTTGAGCTGGCGGATACGGTTCTGTTCACGCTGGATCGTTTTACGGATGATGTTGGCCGCACTGCGCGAACTGATTGCCAGCATCTGCTCACGCGCCGTCAGCTCTTCCGTCAGACGGTTCAGTTCGATTTCCATCTGCTCAATTGCTTCGACCGGATCGTCAGTACGAATAATATCCTGACGAATACGCTCGCGCAGATGCTGATAAACCGCAATAAAGAACTGAATTTTACGTTCCGGACGTTTTGGATCTTCCGACAGTCGCAGCACGTCTCGCAGATGTTCGTTGTCCGCCACCGCCAGACGCAGCGCACCCAGCGCTTTATCCGACATAGAGCGCAGCTCATCGCCGCTCAGGTAGGCCAGTTCACGGCGATGCAGACGACGCTCAACGCCATTCTCTTTCACCAGACGCAGTACGGTACACCAGCCCGCTTTGGCGCTGACCACCTGCTCACGCACCTGATGATACTGACGCTCCAGCTGACGCAGTCGCTTCTGCAGGTTATCCATCTCCGCTTCGCAGAAGGTAAGCTGTTTCTCCAGCTGATTGCGGCGGGCGCGGTTATGACTTAGCGCCGTGTAGAGTTCGTCACGGCGAACACGCGCGCGTTCTTCGGCGCTGCTGTCAGCCTGGACGCCAATGTCCTGCATCTCCTGCTGCAGCTCTTTGAGCATGTCACGCTTGGCGTCATAGGCGCTTTTCAGCGAGGCCAGCACCTGGGAGTATTGCGTCAGCTGCGCCTGATGTTCACGCAGGCGATCACGACTGCGGCTGCGTTCGCCCTCAGCCTGCTCCAGACGCTGACGCAGCTTATCGCTGAGGTCGTTGTTGCCATTGAGCATGCTGGCCGAATCGTCGTAGCTGAAGTGGGCGCGACGCTGCACCACCTCTGTCAGGGCAAAGGCCTGCTGACGCGCGTTGCGCTGCTGCTGCTGCGCCTGCTGATAATCCGCCTGTAACTGCTCATGCTGTTCCGGATCGCTCTGCAACACGGCGATAATCGGTTCCAGTTTCGCCAGCTTAGCACCATGCTGATGCAGGAAGCGCGCCGCTTCCTGTGCGGCATCGACCTGCTCGCGGATCTCTTCACAGCGATCGCCCAGCGTGTCGTCCAGCAGCAGATTGACGCGTGGCAGCAGCCGGTTTAACTGTGACACACCCTCTTTGGCCAGCTCATACTGCTGACGCTGCTGCTGATTGTTGCTCTCATGCTGATTCAGCGCGCGCTCCAGCTCACCCCGGCGCGCGCCGAGCTGACGGATCTGCGCTTCCGGATCGGCGTCAAAGGCGACGGCCAGATGACTGCCGATAAAGCGGCTGAATGACTGATGCAGACGCTGCGTTTTCTGCACGTCGAACGACAGCGTGGCGTAGCGTTCGGCCAGCTTATCGCGCTCAAGGTGCAGCAGCTCCAGCTGATTCTCACGCGCCGCGCGGCCAAACAGCGGTATTTTCGGGAAGCGGGAGTAGCGCCACTGACGCTCCGCCACCTTCACCACCACTGCATTCTGCAGTTCATCGACGCTGAAGACGCTGTCATCGAACGACTGCGGATCACCCTCGATCAGGTAGAGATCTTCCGGACACTCTTCCAGACCATCCAGCAACTCACGAACGCGCGAGAGATCCGGCACCACAATCGCATGACGCGACGGACCGTAGAGCGCCGAGAAGTAAGGCGCATCATCCAGCGTCACATCATCGTAAATCTCTGACAGCAACACGCCGCCAAACCGTTCTGCCAGCTGGGTCAGGCGCGCATCTTCCGCACCGCCTGGCTGGCTAAGACGTTCAATCTGCCGCTCGATATCGCGTTTACGCGCCGCCACTTCGTCGCGCTCGACGGTGGTTTCACGCTCACGCTCCAGCAGCTGCTGCATATATTCGGTGACGTCCTGGCTGCTGTTCAGCGTCTGGCCGGTCTGTTCGCTGAGCTGAGTCAGGATCTCTTGCGCCGCCAGCCAGTGTGGCGCACGGGCGGTCAGGCTGGTGATGCGTTCGCGCAGCTGCTCCAGCTCCTGGCGCATCATCATGCGCTGCTCACCGGCGTCGGAGACGCTGCTATTCAGCTGTTCAATCTGTGCTTCAAGCTCCTGCTGCAGGCCTGCCAGCGCATCCGCTTCATAATGCTGCCCCTGACGCTTGCAGAACTCCGCCAACAGGCGCTCCGCCTCATGCTGCTCGCGCAGACGCTGTTCCAGCTCATTGAGACGCAGACGCAGCGACGAGAGCTGTTCGGCGTGATGACGCTGGTTGCTGGCATCACGCAGCAGTTCGCGGCCGGTTTGCCAGGCGTCCTGACGGGTCACGTCACCGGCAATGCTGGTCACCAGCGCCAGCGCCTGTTCAAACTGACTGTGCGCTGCTTCCGCTACGCTCAGCTTCTGCTCCAGGCGCAGCAACCGTTCTGTCGCCTCTTCCTCTTTGGCCTGGAAGCTTTCCTGCCATTCAGCCGCATTGTCAATGCTCAGATCGGGCAGCTGGCAGAGCGTGCGGGCGCGTTCCAGCGCCTGCAATGCCTGCTGATACTGGATAGCGCGGGTTTGCTGCACGTCGAGCGCCTGCTGGAAATCGGCCAGCTGGCTTTTCAGCTCATCTACTTCCAGCTCAGCCGCTTCGGCCCGCGCTTCATTCTCTTCCTGAATTTCACGCGCTTCGGCGACCACTTCGGTCTGCTCTTCCAGCCGCAGCGTCAGATCTTCGATATCCGCATCGTAGCGTTCAATCTTCTCCTGCTGACGCATCGCCGTCTGTACCAGGTTCAGGTGATCGCTGGCGGCCTGATAATCGACTTCTAGATCGCTTTCTGCACCACTGTGCTCGGCCAGTTCGCGCGCCATCTCAACATGACGATACTGCTCGGTGGCGAGCTGCTTACGGCTGCTGAACAGTTCGCTGCGCAGCTGTAACGCGCTGTCGAGGTGTCCCCGACGCTCGTTGGCGTGGCGCATATAGTCAGCCGAAACGTAGCTGGTCGCCTCGGAGATCAGATGCTTGAAGAGATCGCGGTCAGACTGGGTAACGCGGATCGCCTCCAGCGTCATGCGGTTCTCGCGCAGCGCGGCCTCCATATCCTGGAATGCTTTGCGCACGCCACTGTTTTCTGGCAGCAGGTAATCACGCAGCGATCGGGTGATGGCGCTGGAGATACCGCCATACAGCGAGGCTTCAATCAGACGATAAAACTTGCTGCGATCGCTGGCAGAGCGCAGACGACGCGGCACCACACCAAGATCAAACAGCATGGCGTGATAATCGGTGACTGAGTTATAGGCGCGGAACTGCACGCCTTCCTGCGCCTCAACCCGATCTTTGACTTCGTTCAGCGGCAATACGCGAGCCTGACGGCTGTTGAGCACTTCCGTCAGCATATCGGTTGGGTTGGTGTCGGTGGGCAGGCCATGAATACTGAATGGCTTGATATCGACCTTTTTATCGCGTCCGGCGACCTGTTGCAGACGGACACCGACCACGACACGCTGATGGCGTGAGTTCACCACATCCAGCATGGAGTAGCAGACGCCAGCCCGCAGTTTACCGTGCAGACCCTTGTCACGGGATCCTGATGTCGCGCCCGCTTCGGTGGTATTACGGAAGTGCAGCAGCGTTAAATCGGGGATCAGCGCGGTGACAAATGCCGCCATCGTGGTGGACTTACCCGCACCGTTACCGCCTGACAGCGTGGTCACTAATTCATCGAGATCAAAGGTACGGGCAAAAAAGCCGTTCCAGTTGATCAGCGTAAGCGAACGAAACTTTCCGCGCTCAATCATGCCTGTTCTTCCTCTGCGTTCTCACTCGCGTCGCCTTCCTGTCCTTCACCGTCATCGGTGTCGACTGGTGCTGTCGCGTTTTCCAGTAGCATGGCTTCGCCATCACGAATCAGACGAAGCTGCGCTTCACGGACGTCATCACCGCCGCGCACGTCGGCACCAAAGCGGAACACCGATTCCGTGATGCGGAACTTGCTGCTGTCATTGCCGAAAAACCACACCATGCCAAGGCGACGCAGGCGGCTCAGAGAGGCGCGCACTTTCTCCTGCAGTTTGGTGCGATCCAGATCCGAACCGGTTGAACGCTGGTTGACCAGCTTCAGCAGGCGGTTCTCATCGGCCAGAGAGAGCAGTTCGTCGTACAGCTCCTGCTGGGTGAAGATACCTTCATTGGCCAGTCGTTCCGGGCTGAGATAGAGATAGCAGAGAATCTTCCCGACCATCATATCCAGCTCAGAGAGCACGGAACGCGGAATCAGCGTGGTTGAACGCGGACGCAGATAGAAAAAGCCTTCCGGCGCACGGATTAACTCAACGTTATAGCGGCTGTAAAACTCTTCGAGAAACGACTGGTAGTCCATCAGAAAAGCGTGATTATCCAGCTCTTCGATACCGATATGGCGTCCGGCGCGTAACTGGCTGTCCAGCGCGGGAAAAATCGGGTTGGCCAGTGCCTGTGCCAGCTTAACCGGCATCACTTGTTCAATATTTGTCGATGACATGTGCCTGCACCTTGGCTCCGTAATCATTGATGGCTTGCCATTCCACAGGCAAACCGGCTAAATCAGCTTCCGCTACGCCAAGGCGCACTGCCTGATCCACCACAATACGCGCCAGATCGAAATGGCGGGCTCGGGGATACTGGGCCAGGTAGTCGCGCATCACTGACGCGAGGTTGAGCGGTTTTTGTTGCGATTTGTAGACCTGCAGCGCTTCTTCAATCATCGCTGCCAGCTGTTCGCGGATTTCGTTGATCTCCTCGTACTCCATCTCCGGCGGCAGTTCGCCCATCACTTCGTCGTTACGCAGCGTCAGCGCCTCATCACGCATGTCATACAGGCGGTCGGCGTTGGCATAGGTCAGCGCCCAGGGCGCGTCGAAGTAATTCTGCACCGATACCCGCAGGCGCTGCGCAAAGACGCGGTTTTTATCCATGTCGATGGCGGTACGAATAAATTTATGGACGTGGCGGTCATAGCCGATCCAGAGGTCAATCGCCTGCTGGCCCCAGCTGGTAATACGGTCGAGTTTGCTTTGCAGATCAAACACCAGCTTATCGACGAAGCCTAGATCGGGACTGTCCAGCGTGGCATCCTGAATGCGCAGCAGATTTTCCTGAAGTTTGTCGCCCGCGGCTTCAAGCGTATCCTGCAGTTCACGCAGCGTTCCTGAGGTTTCAGAAAGCAGCATTTCACAGCTGGAGATGGCCGCGCGCCAGTCTTTGTTCAGCAGTTCGGCGATATCATTTTTAACCGCCTGCTGCTGTTCATCCATCAGACGCTGGGTCATATCGATGCTGTCGAAGATCTCCGCCACGGAATATTTCAGCGGCGCGAAAACATTGCGGTGCCAGTGAAACTCATCACCGTTTTCCTGCGCAGCATCGGCTGCCCGCTTAAGCTCATTGGCCACAATCGACAGCTGCATCGACAGGCGCAGGGTCGAGAACTCACGCTGACGGATGTAATAGTCGGTGATGCCGATCGCCAGCGGCGTCAGGCGATAGATGGCATTGCCTTCCGTGATTTCGCTGGTAAAACGGTTGAGCAGGCGCTGTCGCACCATGTCGTTGATGGCGTTGTTGGCACGAACCAACACGGTTTCATGGGTTTGTTCGAAAGCTTTACTGACGTGACGGAAAGCATCAATCAGATCGCCTTCGCTCATTTCGCCATCCATCCGCTCACCGTTGAGGGTGGCGATAGCCAGCAAAAAGGCCAGACGTTCCACTGGCAGCGCAAGGGAAAAGTCATTTTTGCGCGCCCAGGAGACCAGTTCAGGTACCGTCTGGGAAAATTCACTCATAATTCGTCCTTCTGCCCGGGTTTACGCGCGGTCACGTGGATGTAGCGCCCTAAGCTCAAAAAGGGTTCCTGACGGCAGTAACGCCGCTCCATCTCAATAATTTCGTCGTCGCTTTTTGGCTCGCCCTTCGGCGGCTTCATGTAGTCACTGAACACCCGGATCCCGGCACGCTGCTCAATCACAAAGCCACACGCCTCCAGCCAGCGATAGACCTGCTCGGGGTCGCGCGGAT
The DNA here is from genome assembly GCF_011800685.1 of Pantoea sp. EKM10T. Lineage (NCBI taxonomy): Bacteria > Pseudomonadati > Pseudomonadota > Gammaproteobacteria > Enterobacterales > Erwiniaceae > Pantoea > Pantoea sp. EKM10T. The sequence continues at coordinate 491,791 of NZ_JAALEU010000002.1, read as the reverse complement.
AGTCAGGCGACAGCGTTCGCTTTTTGCGTTTGGTCAGGTTGGTGCGCAGATAGCCGAAGTTACCCAGCGTTAAGGTGCGCAATGTCAGGCCGTGCAGATTGTAAAACATCAGCGACATGACGCCCCCCGGACGCAGCAGATCGAACAGCGCTTTCAGCACCTTCTCCGGTTCAGCGACCCACTCAAGCACAGCGTGGAACAATACCAGATCCACCGGCTTATCCAAATGTTCACCCACCTGCTGAGCGCTAATTTGTCTGAATTGCATGTTGTGGCTCACACCCTGTGCCGCTGCATTTTCCGCGGCCCGGCGCAGCATCTCGCTGGAAAGGTCGCACAGCAGAACCTGATGGCCCTGCGCAGCAAGCCCGCTGGAGACCTGGCCGACACCGCCGCCAGCATCCAGCACCGATAGCGGGTGCGGTGACAGACCGGGCAGAATCTTCTCCAGCTCATCCCAGAGAATGGCCTGGCGTATCTTCCCTTTAGTGGTGCCGTAAATATTTTGCGAAAATTTATCCGCGAGATCGTCAAAGTTACGATCCTGCATGGCATGCGCTCCGGTATGCTGCGGTGAGACTTGTGCTATTTTGTCACAGGCACCAGAAGAATGAACCTTTCATCCCCATCTTCCCTTCCGGGTGCTCTATTTTCGGACAACAGGACTCTTTTTTGATGTTATTTACCCTTAAAAAAGTTATCGGCGGGCTGCTTTTACCCCTGCCGTTTCTGCTTTTGCTGATGGCGCTTGGCATTTTACTGCTTTGGTTTACTGGCTGGCAGAAAAGCGGCAAAACCGTGATCTCCGTCAGCTGGCTGTTACTGCTGCTGCTGAGCCTGCAACCGCTGGCCGATCGTCTGCTTTTGCCGCTGGATAGCCGCTATCCGACCTGGAACGGATCAGAGAAGGTGGAGTTCATTGTGGTGCTGGGTGGAGGCTACACCTTTAACCCGGCGTGGGCGCCCAGCTCGAACCTGCTGAATAACAGTCTGCCGCGCGTGGCAGAAGGCGTTCGTCAGTGGCAGCGGAATCCGCAGTCGAAGCTGATTTTTACCGGCGCAGCGGGCGGCACCAATCCAAAGAGTAGCGCCTGGGTAGCGGCACAGGTGGCGGAAAGTCTGGGCGTTCCCCGCGAACATGTTCAGATTCTCGACCAGCCCCGCGACACCGCGGATGAAGCGCAGGCGGTCAAAACCGTGGTGGGCGATCGCCCGTTTCTGCTGGTCACATCCGCGAATCATATGCCGCGGGCAATACGCTTTTTCCACGCTGTCGGGTTGAAGCCGATGGCTGCTCCCGCGAATCAGCTGGCGATTACGTCACCGCTGAATGGATGGGAACGGGCGATACCCTCATCGACCTGGCTGAGTCACAGCGAACGTGCGGTCTACGAAACGCTTGGCACACTATTGCAACAGCTGAAAGGCGAGGAGTCGGACTCAGCCGAGCCAGGGAAGTAATTGCGCGCGTGCATGGTCAAAACGCGGACGATTAAACGTGCCGGTCTGTACCAGATGCTCAATGCAGTCCCACAGTTGATAAACCCACCGACGCCAGACAAAACCCTCTGAAACCGGCGCCCGTTGCAGGTAATTGTGCAGCAGCGCCGTTTCGGCAGGCGAGGTATCCAGATGGATAAGATCGTATTCACGGGGTGCCCAGAGGATGGTGCCCGGCTGTGTCATCGCGATTAACTGGTCACTGCGGTTATCTTTCAGCATGCTCTGCAGCTGAATGTTGCCGTGAACCATCACACAGGGATCGTCGAAGCCGCGAAACAGATGCGCCAGTCGTGCCCGGCAGCGAAACAGAATCTGACGATCTTCCAGCGTAAAGGCTGGAGGACGCAGATAGCTCAGGGTCGCCCATAGCACCTCAACCCGTTGTGCATACCAGGCGGGCCAGCTGTTCTGCTGCGTGCTGTCCACCGTACCGACCAGGCCATGGCTGTCGAGCCGGTGCCAGGCCAGCACTCCCTCGACCACCTGTTCGCAAAACTGTTGCCAGCGCTGAGCATCCCGCGCAGGCGCTTCCGCCGTCACGCCATTCAGTCGCGCCAGCAGGAGCATTTCATGCACCGGCGGCTGCTGGCTCATCACCAGACCATAGACCGCTGGCACGGCGATCAGTCCGGCCTGGCCCAGCAGCGCCAGCTTTCTGGCTTCCATCGCCGCCCGGCCCTGATGACGAAAATATTTCGCCACCACCGGCATGGGGCGCCCGTCCCGATCGTATAACGCATAAAGCCGGGTGGGTGGATGTTCACTGATCATTTCGAGGCGGCTGATGGTTTCACCCAGCGCCAGCGTGAGTTCCGATTTAAGCTGTTCCATGCGGCATCCTCCTCAGATGAGTATCACAATATCCTGAAGGAAGTGTTGGAGATAAGTTTAGCGGCGGATCAAGAACGTTGCGCTGAAACGGGGAGACAGGCTCCCCGCTTGTCAGGCCTGCATGGCATCACGAACGCGTTGCAAATCGTCTGGCGTATCCACACCCACACTGGGAATGGTTTTCGCGACGGCGACATGAATTTTTTCGCCGTACCATAAAACACGCAGTTGCTCGAGCAGCTCAATCTGTTCCAGAGGACAAGGCGCCCAGGCGACATAGCGGCGTATAAAACCAGCACGGTAAGCGTAGATGCCAATGTGGCGCAGCAGCGTATCACCGATCTGCTCGCGCGATGCGGCGTACCGTTCACGATCCCAGGGTATGGTCGCCCGTGAAAAATAGAGCGCGTAGCCATTCACATCCATGACGACTTTCACCGCATTCGGATTAAAAGCTTCTTCCACATCGGTGATCGGCACCGCCAGCGTCGCCATCCCGGCCGCCGACCCCGCCAGATTGGTCGCCACCTGACGCACAATCTCGGCCGGAATCATCGGCTCATCGCCCTGCACGTTTACGATGATTTCATCATCGGCAAACTGATATTTTTCGATCACTTCCGCCAGTCGCTCAGTGCCAGACTGGTGATCGGCGCGCGTCATGCAGACTTCGCCGCCTGCCGCTTCCACTGCCTGCGCCACGTCGGGATGATCGGTGGCAACAATGACCCGGCTGGCACCCGATTCACGGGCCCGCTCCATTACATGCACGACCATCGGTTTACCGTGGATATCGAGCAGCGGCTTGCCGGGTAAGCGGGTTGACGCATAACGCGCAGGAATGATAGCGGTGAAACTCATGGATGAATCTCTTCAACTGACAGCGTGCGGGCTTCGGTTTCCAGCAGCACCGGAATGCCGTCCCGGACCGGGAAGGCCAGGCCATCAGGTTTGCAGATCAGCTCCTGTTGAGCATTGTTGAAGTAGAGTTTGCCATTGCAAACCGGGCAGGCAACGATTTCGAGTAAACGATGATCCATATGTCCTCCATCAGGGACCGAATGCTTAAGGATTCAAGCATACCATAGCGCGGCGCGTGCGGGATGGGGTAAAACGCCATCCCGCAGCGGCTGCCGCAAAATTGATTAATCCAGCGTCCACAGGGCTGGCCACTGATCGTTAAGCGCGTCGGGTGCCTGCAGGATAGCGACACTTTCAGCACCCTGCCACGTCGCGAAGCGTTCGATAGCACGCCGGATATCCAGCAAAAATCGCGCCGTAACGCGGGTCTTCTCCTCCAGCCAGATATTTTTAATCTCCAGCTGTTTTGCCTGACGCAGCATGCGGGCATCCAGCCGCCCTTTTATCTGGCCGCGATGGAGGATGGGCAAAACAAAATAGCCAAATTTGCGTTTTTCCTCTGGGGTATAGCACTCAATACGGTAGTCAAAATTGAACAGCTCACGCGCACGCTTGCGATCCCAGACCACCGGATCAAACGGTGACAGCAGCGCGCTGTGCGTCGCCTGCAGCGGCGTATCCAGCAACGGCACGTAGTCACGATGCAGCCACATCTCACCTAGTCCCTCTGTATTGACGGCGACCAGATCGCCCGCAGCCTGGGCGTCAGCGATAAAGTTGTTCACGGGTGCCCGCTTCAGGCGATAGTAATCCGCCAGCCAGGCCGAGCGGAAAACCCCTAAGCTGCGGGCGCTATTCATCAGCATCTGACGGGTCGCCTCCGCTTCACTGATGCCATGTATCGCATCCTGCCAGTCGGGCATTACGCGGCTGCGAAGATCGTAGACGCGCTGAAAATTACGGCGTTCGGTGACCATCAGCTCACCGGCGCTGAAGAGATTCTCCAGATGACGTTTGTGCGGTTTCCATGCCCACCAGCCTGACTTCGGGTTATCGGCATGGGTAAAATCGGCGGCGCGTACCGGGCCGTTGTCTCTGATCTGCTGAAGTAATTCGGCAATGGCCTGCTGGTGCTCAGCGACCCATTGCGCACTGTATTTCCAGCCCAGACGTTCCGGCGACAGCATGCGATGACGAAGAAGTCGGTAATCGGCACGGGGAATAAAGCAGGCTTCGTGCGCCCAGTACTCAAAGAGTTCGCCCTGTGCCAGAGCCTGTTCCAGCCATGCCTGAGGATAGTTCCCAAGGCGACTGAACAGCACCAGATACGGACTACGGGCCACCACATGAATGGTATCGATTTGCAGCAGCGACATGCGGGAAATGCAGTCAATCAGATCCTGATAAACAGCACGTTTTGCCGGAGTTCGCAGCAGGCCCTGCGCGGCGAGATGAAGGTGGCGTGCTTGCTGAAACGAAAGTGAATGCGTACTGTTCATCCTCTTCCTTATCAGGCTTCACCTGAACGGGGGCGGGTATCAGGAAATATGGCGGCAGAGTTGTTCAATGTCATCCAGTAACGGCGTCACGGCATTACCAGTTAAATGGGCATCGACCGGCAAATACCACCAGTCAGGCTGGGCAAAGTGACGGCATTTCACCGCGTCTTTTTCGGTCATCAGCAGTTGCTGACCCGCCTGGAGTAATCGGGTCAGTTCATCTTTGCTGTAGGCATGATGATCGGCAAAGGCGATCTCTGCGACCGGCGTTATACCCTGCTGTTTCAGCGTGGTGAAAAAACGCGGGGGATGACCAATACCGGCCATGGCGACTACCGCACCCAGTTGCTCCGGCGGGCAGGTTTCACCGGTCAGCAGATTGGTGGCCAGCCCGGGCTGAAGTTGCATGGCAATCTCGTCGGGCTGTGCTTCGCCGCCGTTAATGATCACGGCATCGACCTGCTGCAGACGATCGGCACGTTCACGCATCGGACCGGCAGGCAACCACCAGCCATTACCAAAGCGACGGACCCCATCAACCACCACGATTTCGCGATCGCGCTGCAGGGCGTAATGTTGCAGGCCATCATCCGTGATGATCACATCCAGCGAACCCTGTTTCAGTAACGCCTCAATCGCCCGTCGCCGTTGAGGGGCGACCGCGACCGGCGCCCCGGTGCGCTGGGCGATCAATACCGGCTCATCCCCGGCCTGTTCGGTGGGGGTCTGCGCCGTGACCAGCAAGGGATAGTGGTCCGCCTTGCCGCCATATCCTCGGGAGACCACGCCAGCGCGCAGGCCGCGCTGCTGTAACGCCTCGACCAGCCAGATGACCACCGGCGTCTTTCCATTCCCGCCAGCAGTCAGGTTACCTACCACCACGACCGGCAGAGGCGCACGCCAGCTTTTACGCCAGCCGCGCCTGTAACTGAAGCGTATCAGGGCCGTGATCGCACCATACAGCAGGCTGAATGGCCATAGCAGCAGCCATAGCGGTGAGCGACCACTCCAGATACGTTCAATCATTGGCCGAACTGCATCTTGTGCAGCTGTGCATAGGCACCGCGTTCTGCTAACAGCACCTGATGCGTACCGCGTTCAACAATCTGGCCATCTTCAATTACCACGATTTCATCCGCTTTCTCGATGGTAGAGAGTCGGTGTGCAATCACCAGCGAGGTACGGTTCTTCTGCAACTCATCCAGTGCAGACTGAATCGCGCGTTCAGACTCGGTATCCAGCGCCGAGGTGGCTTCATCGAGGATCAGGATCGGGCAATCACGTAACAACGCACGGGCAATGGCAATACGCTGACGCTGACCGCCAGATAACAGCACGCCATTCTCGCCAATCATCGTATCCAGGCCCTTATCCATTTTATTGATAAAGTCCATGGCATGCGCCATGGTGGCCGCCTGCTCGATCTCTTCACGGCTGTATTGCTCACTGCGGGCATACGCGATGTTATTGGCAATCGTGTCGTTGAAGAGGTGCACATTCTGTGACACCAGCGCCACCTGATTACGCAATGAGCGCAGGCTGTACTCACGCAGATCATGACCGTCCAGCAGGATTTCGCCCTGCTGGATATCATAAAAGCGGGTCAGCAGGCTCGCCATCGTAGACTTACCGGAACCGGAACGGCCCACCAGCGCCACCGTTTTTCCTGCTGGCAGCGACAGATTGATATTACGCAGTGCCGGAATTTCACGACCTGGGTAGGTAAAGGTCACATCACGGAATTCAATATCCCCTTTAGCACGGGTGATTTCGCGCGTACCGTTATCTACTTCCTGCTCACTATCCAGAATAGAGAACAGTGTCTGACAGGCCGCCATCCCACGCTGGAACTGGGCGTTGACGTTGGTCAGAGACTTAAGCGGGCGCATCAGGGCAATCATCGAGGAGAAGACCACGGTGATGGTACCGGCTGTCAGGGTATCCATGACGCTGGGGAAGCTGGCGGCATAGAGCACAAAAGCCAGTGCCAGCGACGCGATCAGCTGAATAATCGGATCGGAAATGGAGGAGGCTGAAACGAGTTTCATTCCCTGCTGACGCATCCGGTTACTGACGCGGGAAAAGCGCTCCGATTCAATGTCCTGTCCGCCAAAAATCAGCACTTCTTTGTGCCCTTTCAGCATCTGCTCGGCGCTGGTTGTCACCTGCCCCATAGTGTTCTGCATACTTTTGCTGATGGTGCGGAAGCGCTTAGAGACGGTGCGGATAGCAAAGGAGACGATAGGTGCCAGTACAATCAGGATCAGCGACAGCTGCCAGCTGTAGTAGAACATCATGATAAACAGGCCAATAATGGAAGCCCCTTCACGCACTACGGTGACCAGCGCGCCCGAAGAAGAGGAGGCGACCTGCTCAGAATCGTAAGTAATGCGTGACAACAGGGTGCCGGTTGACTGCTGGTCGAAAAACGAAACCGGCATGCCCATCATATGGCTGAACAGACGACGGCGGATGTTCATCACGACGTTGCCAGAGACCCAGGAGATGCAGTAGCTGGAGATATAACTGGTGACTCCGCGTACCAGCATCAGGCCAATAACCACTAACGGCAGCCACAGCATCACCGATCTGTCAGCTTTACCAAAACCATCATCCAGTAACGGTTTCAACAGTGAGAGCATTAAGGCGTCGCCCGCAGCATTAATAATCAGGGCGACTGAGGCCGCAATTAATCCCGCTTTATTAGGCGCGATCATCGGCCAGAGTCGGCGAAACGTCTGCCACGTAGAGAGATCTTTATCTTGATGCATTATTTATTCACGCTGTTGGAAATAGCCGGCCATTCTACCTGGATTCGCGTTTGACGCCAAACCACTGATGATACCAACGGGGCATTAATTGTTCCCGCAGGGTAGAAACCTGCGCTCTGCCCTGCTCTATCCTGATACTGATTTGTCCTGACTGGCCCGTATCCAGCCACTGAAAACCGGCCGTTCGATAGTTTTCCAGCACATTTTTCGCGGGCATACGCCATGCATTGTAGCGTGCCAGCGAGGCGATAGCGGTGTGGCCTGCGGCTTTACGCAGCAGCAATGAGGTCGACGACGTCCGGCTACCGTGGTGCGGGACCTGCAGAATATCGACCTTCAGCCCCTGCTTCTCCAGCGCCACCAGCTGGCGTTCCGCTTTCGCTTCAATATCACCGGTTAACATCAGCCGGACCTGACCATCATCGACGATCACCACACAGGAGTCATTATTTCCGCCCGGCAGGGGTGCCGTCAGCGGCCAGACCACCCGAAAGTGGAGCTGCCGCCAGCGCCACTGCGTGCCCCGTACGCAGGGTAAGTGTGCCTCATCAGCCAGCGCACTTCTGACTTCAACCGCTGGCCAGCGTTGAGTAATCGCCGCCAGCCCGCCAGTATGATCCAGATGTTTATGACTCAGGATGACCTGTTTTAACCGTAACTGCCTGCGCTCCAGCCATGGAATGATCACCCGACTCCCCGCATTATCGTTCTGCCAGCGCGGGCCGGTGTCATACATCACGGCCTCGTCGCCCTGGCTGATCACCAGACTCAGACCGTGCCCGATATCCAGCATATCGATGCGCCAGCCCTGCTCCTGATTTGGCTGGCGACTCAGTATCATCGCCAGCGCTAAGGCGCAGCTGCTTAGTGGCAGAGAGAAGAAGAGCTGCGCACGCCAGAGAGTCAGGCCGCCCCATACCATAACCGTAAACCAGGTTGTGCCACTCAGCGGCCACCAGCCTGGTGGCAGCAACGTCAGGCAATGAAACAGTGCACGTAAAGAGAGATCGGCCGCTCCCCAGAAGAAGCCAGATAAATGCGCCACCGGCAGCAGCAGGGCGAGCGTCACCAGAGGCATGGTAATAAACGAGACGACCGGAATCGCGACAACATTCGCCACCAGCGCAGTCAGGCTGATGCCGTTAAAAATCGCCACCTGCAACGGCACCATTAAAATCATCATGCCCGCCTGTAAATGCAGCAACTGTACCGGAATCCAGCGCCGTTGCTGACGGAACGCCGCAGGCAGCGGGAACCAGTGATACCAGACCAGCAGCATGCCCACAGCCAGTACCGAGAGCCAGAAGCTGTCAGAGAGCACGGTCAGCGGGTCGGTTACCAGCAGCAATGCAATACAGAACGTCCAGACCTGCCAGCTATTCAGCTGAACTCCCGCAAACCGTGTTATCGCCCATAGCGTCAGGGCAAGCAGCGAACGCTCTGCGGGAGGCTGTGCACCGGAGAGCCAGGTATAGATTGCAGCAAACAGCCAGCTCACGATGAGGGGGAAAAGATAGCTGATATAACGGGCTGGCAAGATAAATTGCACCCCACGCGCAATCATCCAGCCGGTGCTGGCGGCCAGGGCGATATGCATGCCCGATATCGCCATCAGATGCGCGGTACCGGTATCCCGCAGTAGCTGACGCGTCTGCTGGCTCATCTCATCCCGAATGCCAAAAGCCAGTGCCTCCAGCGTTGCACGTGCAGGCATTGCACGGGTCCTGTCACGATGCCATAAAATAAATCGCCAGCGGCTATCACAGCGATCGCTTACCGCAGTCTGCTTAAGGATTCGTCCCTGAAGCGGCGTATTATTAGCCAGTGCAAAACGCTGCGCATCAAAATCGCCCTCATTAAGGCGGGCATGTACCGGTCGCAGACGCAGTTTCATCGTCCAGCGTTGTCCTGGACAGTAGACCTCCGGATCAGCATCAAACCAGATCCAGGCAAAGCGAGGCGGAAAAATCATCCTGCCCTCCTCTTTCAGCAGACGAACCCGGATTTGCTTCCGCTCTTTCCGCAGTTCACTGATCTGAAGGGTGTAGGTGGCAGGACGCGCCGAGAACTTTTCGATATCCCGCACCATCAGACGGGCGTCGTTACAGGCCCATGCCAGAAACAGCAGAGTAATACCGGCCAGACGGACGGGTTGGTAAGGGCAATGCAGCAGAGCCAGTCCTGTGAGGAGGAAGCCCCCCATCACCTCACCGGAAGGCAGCCGGGCCATCAGCAATAGCGGTAACGTTGCAACGATCGCCAGTCGCGCCAGAACGGTCCATGTCAGCATAATCGTATCCATTGATTCAGTTCGATTATTCTGGGCAAAGGAAGTAAAAGTAATAGCGGATGATCAGGCAGGCTGGAGCGGTCTCACAAAGAGAGTGCTGTGTTGCAGTGTTGATGACAGCAATCCGGATGTCAGATCTGAGCCTGAATCGCAGGCAAAAAAAAACGACATCCGGAGATGTCGTTTATCTGGTTCGGTATCGGCTTAGCCGTAGATATTTGCGCGATCGCGCAGCTCTTTGCCTGGCTTAAAGTGGGGAACGTATTTGCCTTCCAGATCCACTTTGTCACCCGTTTTCGGGTTACGTCCAGTACGCGGAGCGCGATAGTGCAAAGAAAAGCTGCCGAATCCCCGGATTTCGATGCGTTCGCCCTGTGCCAGCGTAGTGGCCATGTGCTCAAGCATCTCTTTTACTGCATCCTCAACGACTTTCGCCGGTATATGAGTATGCTGTCCCGCCAGTCTTTCGATCAGTTCTGACTTGGTCATGTAACCTCCGGTTTATCCCTATGGGAATGTATGACAGCTTTTACCGAAACCGGGTGGTTGCCCACCCGGTGCTTCAGGCCGATTACTCGCCTTTAGCCGCTTTGAACGCTTCAGCCATAGCGCTAGAGAAATTGCCTTCTTCCTGTTTGGTGTTAACAGTATTGATAGCTTCTTTCTCATCAGCCTGGTCTTTCGCACGGACAGACAGGCTTACGACACGGTTTTTACGATCAACGCCGGTGAACTTAGCTTCAACGTCGTCGCCAACGTTCAGAACCAGAGTTGCATCTTCAATGCGGTCCAGTGAAGCTTCAGAAGCGCGCAGGTAACCCTCAACGCCGTCTGCTAATTCAACTGTAGCACCTTTAGCATCAACTGCAGTCACTTTACCGGTGACGATGGCACCTTTCTTGTTCAAAGTGATGTAGTTGTTGAACGGATCTTCTGCCAGCTGTTTAACGCCCAGAGAGATACGCTCGCGCTCTGCATCAACCTGCAGTACAACGGCAGCGATTTCGTCGCCTTTTTTGTACTCACGAACGGCTTCTTCGCCAGTCGCGTTCCAGGAGATGTCAGACAGGTGAACCAGACCGTCGATGCCGCCATCCAGGCCGATGAAGATACCGAAGTCAGTGATTGACTTGATTTTACCTTCAACACGATCGCCTTTGTTGTGCGTCTCAGCGAACAGCTGCCATGGGTTAGATTTACACTGCTTCAGACCCAGGGAGATACGACGACGCTCTTCGTCAATGTCCAGAACCATAACTTCAACCACGTCGCCTACGTTAACAACTTTAGACGGATGGATGTTTTTGTTGGTCCAGTCCATTTCAGACACGTGTACCAGACCTTCAACGCCTTCTTCGATTTCCACGAAGCAGCCGTAATCAGTCAGGTTGGTAACACGACCGGTCAGGCGAGTGCCTTCCGGATAGCGTTTAGCGATAGCAACCCATGGATCTTCGCCCAGCTGCTTCAGACCCAGAGAAACACGGGTACGCTCGCGGTCGAACTTCAGCACCTTAACGGTGATTTCGTCGCCCACGTTGACGATTTCGCTTGGATGCTTAACGCGTTTCCATGCCATGTCAGTGATGTGCAGCAGGCCATCAACGCCGCCCAGATCAACGAATGCACCGTAGTCAGTCAGGTTCTTAACGATACCTTTGACTTCCATGCCTTCCTGCAGGTTTTCCAGCAGCTGATCGCGCTCTGCGCTGTTTTCGGATTCGATAACCGCACGACGTGAAACCACGACGTTGTTGCGTTTCTGATCCAGCTTGATCACTTTGAATTCAAGCTCTTTGCCTTCCAGGTGCAGCGTATCGCGCACCGGACGCACATCTACCAGTGAACCTGGCAGGAACGCACGGATACCGTTGAGCTCAACTGTGAAGCCGCCTTTAACTTTGCCGTTGATAACACCGGTAACAGTTTCAGCGTCTTCGTAAGCTTTCTCCAGCGTGATCCATGCTTCATGGCGCTTAGCTTTCTCACGGGACAGCAGGGTTTCACCGAAGCCGTCTTCCACTGCATCCAGAGCAACATCAACTTCGTCGCCTACCTGGATTTCCAGTTCGCCGGCTGCGTTCTTGAACTGCTCTGCAGGAATTGCAGATTCAGATTTCAGACCCGCATCAACCAGAACGACATCTTTGTCGATAGAAACGACGATGCCACGAACGATAGAACCCGGGCGGGTTTCGATTGTTTTTAAGGATTCTTCAAATAGTTGAGCAAAAGATTCAGTCATATTGATAATCTTCAGGATTCTTCAATTTAACGTCCATCTGACTTCATGTCGGATGGGGTTGTTTCACATGCCCGGCACCGGATCCATGGTACAGGGTGGTAGATTCAGTTAAGCCGTAATACCCAGCTTCTCGCGGGCATATTGTAGCGCTTTTTCAATGACTTGATCGATAGACATCTCGGTAGAGTCCAGAACCAGTGCATCGCCAGCGGCTACTAAAGGCGCAATTGCGCGATTACGATCGCGGTCGTCGCGTTCTTTTATCTCGGCTAAAAGGCGGTCAAAGTTAACATTAAAGCCATTATCCTGCAACTGTAGCATACGGCGCTGAGCACGCTCTTCCGGGCTGGCATCAAGGAAAATTTTCACTGGCGCATCCGGAAAAACCACGGTGCCCATATCACGGCCATCAGCAATCAGGCCCGGCATCTCGCGGAAACCGCGCTGGCGGCGCAATAATGCTTCGCGTACCCGGGGAAAAGCGGCAACACGAGAAGCGGTGTTGCTGACCTCCTGAGTACGGATTTCACCGGTGACATCTTCACCTTCAAGTATGACCTGCATTTCACCATTTTGTGACACAAAGCGCACATCCAGGTGAGCAGCAATCGGCACCAGCGCTTCTTCAGATTCAATCTCCACCTGATGATGCAATGCGGCCAACGCCAGCACGCGATAAATAGCACCGGAGTCCAGCAGATGCCACTGCAGCGATTCCGCCATCGCTTTGCACAGGGTTCCCTTTCCCGCTCCACTTGGCCCATCAATAGTTATGACCGGGGCAGTTACTGTCATTATTCCCTCCTGTTGCTGCGTGCTTCCTGACCTTTCGGTCACCATTAATGACTAGCATTATACGCTGCATAGCACGGCTTGGTTACCCTTTCGCACTGATCAGGTTCGTAATCTTAGTCAATTCAGAGGATCTCTGGCCTGTTACAGCCAGATAAAATCAGGGGAGTTCCGGTGCGAACCGCACCGGAAAGGGAGATATCAGGCGCTCTGGCTGATTTTAGCCAGTTGAACGAAATAGTCCGGGAAGGTTTTTGCAGTACAGCCAGGATCGAGAATGGTCACCGGGGTATCAGAAAGTGCAACCAGAGAGAAACACATCGCCATGCGGTGGTCATTGTAGGTGCCAATATCCGCATGAATCAGCGTCGCTGGCGGCGTAATGCGGATGTAGTCATGACCCTCTTCGACTTCTGCCCCGACTTTACGCAGCTCTGTGGCCATTGCGCTCAGTCGATCGGTCTCTTTTACCCGCCAGTTATAAATATTGCGTAACCGGGTGGTGCCCTCTGCAAATAGCGCCGTAGTCGCGATGGTCATTGCAGCATCCGGAATATGATTCATGTCCATATCGATGGCCTGCAGTTTGCCGGCCGTACAGGCAATGTAATCATCGCCCCACTCAATCGTCGCGCCCATCTTTTCCAGCACGTCAGCAAACCGGATGTCACCCTGCACACTCTGGCGTCCAATCCCGGTGACGCGAACCGTTCCGCCTTTTATAGCGGCAGCGGCCAGGAAATAGGAAGCGGAAGAGGCATCGCCTTCAACCAGGTAATCACCCGGCGACTGATACTGTTGCTGTCCCTTGATCAGGAAGCGCTGATAGTTCTGATTCTCAACCTCGACGCCAAAGCACTGCATCAGATTAAGGGTAATATCGATGTAAGGTTTCGACACCAAATCACCTTTGATGGTGATGCAGGTATCCTGCTGTGCCAGCGGCGCGGTCATCAGCAGCGCTGTCAGGAACTGGCTGGAAACGCTGCCATCCACACTGACTTCACCCCCGGTAAAACCACCGCGTAAACGCAGCGGCGGGTAGTTTTCGTTTTCCAGGTACTCAATGGTTGCTCCGCCCTGACGAAGTGCGTCAACCAGATGCCCGATTGGACGCTCTTTCATGCGGGGTTCGCCGGTCAGTTCGATATCGTGCTGGCCCAGACAAAGCGCCGCGGCCAGCGGACGCATTGCGGTTCCGGCATTGCCCAGAAACAGTGACAGCGGTTGAGATGCGTGCAGTGGCCCGGCATTTCCCGTCACTTCACACAGGGTGCGATCGCTGGAAAGCGTATAGCTTACACCAAGCGCGGTCAGCGCGTTCAGCATGTGCTTAACGTCGTCGCTGTCGAGCAGGTTGGTAAGACGGGTTGTACCTTTAGCCAGAGCAGCCAGCAGCAATGCACGATTGGAAACGCTCTTTGAGCCGGGCAGATTTACCGTGCCGTTGACGCGCGCAATCGGTTGGAGAGTCAGGGAGTCCTGCATGTGAAACGAAATCCTCAAAAAATACAGAGACCTCGCCGTGTGACGAGGTCTGGCATCAGCATCAATGCTGATATCTTAATAATCAGCCGTGACGGCGTTCAAAATCGACCATGAAATCGGTCAGGGCCTTCACACCTTCCAGCGGCATCGCATTATAAATAGAGGCGCGCATACCGCCTACTACACGATGGCCTTTAAGCGCGTGTAATCCCGCCTTAAACGACTCTTCCAGGAACAGCGCATCGAGTGAAGCATCGGCCAGCTGGAAAGGGATGTTCATGCGTGAGCGGTTTTCTGTTGCCACATCATTACGATAGAAGCCACTGTGATCGATTACGCCATAAAGCAGGTCAGATTTTGCCTGATTGATACGATCAATTTCAGCCACACCGCCCTTCTCTTTCAGCCATTTAAACACCAGCCCTGAGAGATACCACGCAAAAGTCGGCGGGGTGTTAAACATCGAATCGTTATCGGCCAGCACTTTGTAATCGAGGATTGAGGGCACAGAGGCGTGCGCCTGACCCAGCAGATCTTCGCGAACGACAACCAGCGTTAATCCGGCCGGGCCCACATTTTTCTGCGCACCCGCATAAATCACACCGTAACGACTCACATCGATAGGGCGTGACAGAATGGTGGATGAGAAATCAGCAACAACGGTTTTACTGCCAAAGTCGGGCTGTTCGTCAATCGCGATGCCATCAATGGTTTCATTCGGGCAGAAATGCAGGTAAGCGGACGTCTCACTCACCTCCCATTCGCTCATCGGCAGGATGGCTCGTTTACCGTCGCGCGTTGTTTTGACATCAAGCGTGCGTGGGGAACAAAACTTTTCCGCTTCTTTTATTGCGCTATGCGCCCAGTAACCGCCATCAACATAGTCGGCACGGGTCGCTTTACCCAGCAGATTTCCCGGTACGGCAGCGAACTGCGCACGCGCCCCACCATGACAGAATAAAACTTTGTAATTCGACGGTATTTTTAGCAGATCACGGAAGTCCTGCTCCGCTTCTTCAGCCACCTGAATAAACTCTTTACTGCGGTGACTGATCTCCATTACAGAGGTACCCAGACCGCGCCAGTTCGTCAGTTCCTGTTCTGCACGACGAAGCACTTCAACCGGTAGCATCGCCGGGCCAGAGCTAAAATTATAAACTTGCGTCATTTCCCCTCACCACTGTCATATCGAACGGTTATGAATAACCATCCGGTTTTATCACTGCATTCTGATAGCTGCAATCATAAATCAGGGAGCGGTCACATTTTCTGAATCCGGCTCGCCGGAGGTTATGTTACCAATGCAAATCTGCGCGGAATTTTGTGAGGCTTTATCCAGCGCCATTAATTCGCGTTTGGCCTGAGAGCAGAAGTGATGAAAAGTAAGCCGGTAAAAATGTCCCGCCCTGATAGCGGTCTGTTAGCAAAATCCGTATCATTGCGCGCTTTACGCACCCTATGACAACTGAGAGAGCGGCACTATGACGCAAACATTTATCCCGGGCAAAGATGCCGCA
This sequence comes from Pantoea sp. EKM10T, assembly GCF_011800685.1. Classification (NCBI taxonomy): domain Bacteria; kingdom Pseudomonadati; phylum Pseudomonadota; class Gammaproteobacteria; order Enterobacterales; family Erwiniaceae; genus Pantoea; species Pantoea sp. EKM10T. The sequence continues at coordinate 475,994 of NZ_JAALEU010000002.1, read as the reverse complement.
CTGGAAGACTCCATTGCGCGTTTCCAGAACAAGCTGCAGGATCTTGGCTTTAACATTGAAGAAGCATCCTGGCTGAATCCTGTCCCCCATGTCTGGTCAGTGCATATCCGCGACCGCGATTGCCCGCTCTGTTTTACCAACGGCAAGGGCGCCAGTAAAAAAGCGGCGCTGGCCTCCGCGCTTGGCGAGTATTTCGAGCGTCTCTCAACTAACTATTTTTTTGCTGACTTCTGGCTGGGAAAAAAGATCGCTAACGGTGATTTTGTTCACTATCCCAATGAAAAATGGTTTGCGTTACCTGATGATGAGTCCTTACCTGAAGGTATTCTGGATCCGCGCCTGCGCGCATTTTACGATCCCGACAATGCACTGACGGCTTCCGGCCTGATTGATCTGCAGTCCGGGAATACTGAACGTGGTATCTGCGCCCTGCCCTTTACCCGTCAGTCCGACCAGCAGACTGTCTATATCCCGATGAATATTATCGGCAACCTCTATGTCTCAAACGGCATGTCGGCAGGTAATACCGCGAACGAAGCGCGTGTTCAGGGGCTGTCTGAAGTGTTTGAGCGCTACATTAAAAACCGCATTATTGCTGAAGCGATCAGCCTGCCTGCGATTCCAGATGACGTGATGCAACGTTATCCTGAAGTGATCGAAGCGATTGCACGTCTTGAAGCGGAAGGCTTCCCGATTTTCGCTTATGACGCCTCTCTCGGCGGTAAATATCCGGTTATCTGCGTGGTGCTGTTTAACCCAACCAACGGAACCTGTTTTGCCTCATTTGGTGCTCACCCTGATTTCGGTGTGGCGCTGGAGCGTACCGTTACCGAGTTGCTGCAGGGCCGAAGCCTCAAAGATCTGGATGTGTTTACCCCACCGACCTTTGATGACGAAGAAGTGGCTGAGCATGCCAACCTTGAAACACACTTCATCGATTCAAGCGGCCTGATCTCCTGGGATCTGTTTAAAGAAACTGCGGATTATCCTTTTGTCGACTGGTCATTCGCGGGCAGCACCGAACAGGAATTCGCCACGCTGATGGCAATCTTCGCCTCGGAAGATCAGGAAGTTTATATTGCAGACTACGAGCATCTGGGTGTCTATGCCTGCCGCATCATCGTGCCAGGCATGTCTGATATCTACCCGGCAGAAGACCTGTTCCTGGCGAACAACAGCATGGGAGCGGGCATGCGTGAAACCCTGCTGGCCCTGCCTGACAGCAACTGGAATCCGGAAGAGTATCTGGATCTGATTGGACAGCTTGATGATGAAGGCTTTGATGACTTCACCCGCGTTCGTGAGCTGCTGGGTCTGGCGACCGGTAAAGACAATGGCTGGTACACGCTGCGTGTTGGCGAATTAAAAGCGATGCTGGCGCTAGCGGGCGGCGATCTGGATCAGGCATTGATCTGGACAGAATGGACGATGGAGTTTAACAGCTCAATCTTTACGCCAGAGCGCGCTAACTACTATCGTTGCCTGCAGACCCTGCTGTTACTGGCTATGGAAGATGAGCGTGATCCATTGCAGTATCATCACGCTTTCCTGCGGATGTATGGTGAGAGCGCAATGGAAGCAGCCTCCGCCGCGATCAGTGGTGAGAATCCGTTTAACGGCCTTCAGGCTGTTGATGATGAGCTGCAGGCCTTCCCTGCCCATCAGTCGCTGCTTGCCGCCTACGAAAAACTGCAAAACGCCAAACGTCACTACTGGAAAAACGCGTAAGCCCTGACGCGTCAGACTGAAAGCAGACGGTTAAACATGGCACTGGATTTATCTGGTGCCATCCTTCCCCACTTTCTCTATGAAACATTAGCTACTTTAAAATTCCTTCCCATTACATCACATCATTTTAATTAACATATAAGCCATTAATTAATAACACAGGCTGAACTAAAAAAGTGGCGCATCACTTTATATTAAAATATTTTTGTATTTTTAAAATAAATTTATTTGTCTATATTCAGCTAGTTAATTCATTATTTTCTCATTAATTTGCGACCAGTGGGTTACCACCCTGGCAAACATGATCCATATCAATTACTGACCTATACTCCTTTGTTAGTATTTTTTCAGACAACTTCAGGAGTAAGTTAGTGTGAAAACTGACAACCCTTTTAATCTTTTATTACCCGCCGCGATGGCGAAAGTGGCCGAAGACGCGGGTATCTATAAAGCAACCAAACATCCTTTTACGACCTTCTTTCTGGCAATAAACGCCGGCGTATTTATCTCAATCGCATTCGTTTTTTATATTACAGCGACCACCGGTAGCGGCGCGATGCCCTATGGCATAGCCAAACTGATTGGAGGTATCTGCTTTTCACTCGGCTTAATGCTGGTCGTGGTATGTGGTGCCGACCTTTTTACCTCTACTGTATTAATCGTTGTCGCCAAAGCCAGTGGCCGCATCAGCTGGGGACAGCTGGCCCGCAACTGGATTAACGTCTACGCCGGTAACCTTGCAGGTGCACTCTTCTTTGTCGCCCTGATGTGGTTTGCCGGACAGCACATGGTCGCGAATGGTGCCTGGGGATTGAATGTCCTGCAAACTGCCGATCACAAGATGCATCACACCTTCATAGAGGCGGTTTGTCTGGGTACATTGGCCAATCTGCTGGTCTGTCTCGCCGTCTGGATGAGTTACTCAGGCCGCACCCTGACCGATAAGCTGGTCGTGATGATTCTGCCTGTTGCGATGTTTGTCGCAAGCGGTTTCGAACACAGTATCGCCAACATGTTTCTTATACCCTATGCCATTGCTATTCGTGACTTCGCGACACCTGAATTCTGGCAGGCAGCTGGCACCACGGCGGCACAGTTTCACTCGCTGACCCTCAGTAACTTTATTATCGACAACCTGATTCCCGTGACCATCGGAAACATTATCGGCGGCGGCGTTCTGGTTGGGTTGACCTACTGGGTTATCTATCTCCGTAAAGGTGACCAGGTTCATTAAACGCATTTTTGACGGCACAGGAAGTTGGCTGTGCCCGACCGTAAAGTCTCCTCATATAAGGCAGGTATATTATGACCGAACTTAATGCAAAACTGGCTTCAGCATGGGAAGGATTTGCTGAAGGCGAATGGCAGAATAGCGTCAATGTGCGCGACTTCATTCAGAAAAACTACACCCCATATGAAGGTGACGAGTCATTCCTGGCGGGTGCCACTGAAGCGACCACCAAACTGTGGGAAAGCGTGCTGGAAGGCATCAAAATTGAGAACCGCACCCACGCGCCAGTCGACTTCGACACCGATCTCGCCTCAACCATTACCTCGCACGACGCGGGTTACATCATTAAGCCACTGGAAAAAATTGTTGGTCTGCAGACCGAAGCGCCATTAAAACGCGCCATCATTCCTTATGGCGGCATCAAAATGGTCGAAGGGTCATGCAAAGTGTATGGCCGTGAACTCGACCCTTCACTGAAAAAAATCTTCACCGAATACCGCAAAACGCACAACCAGGGCGTGTTCGATGTTTATACCCCGGACATTTTGCGCTGCCGTAAATCAGGTATCCTGACCGGCCTTCCTGATGCTTATGGCCGTGGCCGTATTATCGGTGACTATCGTCGTGTGGCGCTGTACGGCATCGATTTCCTGATGGCGGATAAATTCGCTCAGTTCGCCTCACTGCAGGAAGATTTAGAGAATGGCGTTAATCTGGAAGCGACTATTCGTCTGCGTGAAGAGATTTCTGACCAGCATCATGCGCTGGCCCAGATTAAAGAGATGGCAGCAAAATATGGCCATGACATCTCCGGTCCGGCTACCAATGCGGTTGAAGCAGTACAGTGGACTTACTATGGCTACCTGGCTGCAGTTAAATCACAAAACGGTGCTGCCATGTCATTTGGCCGCGTCTCAACCTTCCTTGATGTTTACATCGAACGTGACCTTAAAGCCGGTAAACTAACTGAAGAGCAGGCACAGGAACTGATTGACCATCTGGTGATGAAACTGCGTATGGTTCGCTTCCTGCGTACACCTGAATATGATGAGCTGTTCTCAGGTGACCCAATCTGGGCAACAGAATCCCTGGCAGGTATGGGCGTTGATGGCCGTACCCTGGTCTCAAAAAGTACGTTCCGCTTCCTGAATACCCTCTACACCATGGGTCCTTCACCTGAGCCGAACATGACCATCCTGTGGTCAGAAAAACTGCCAATTAATTTCAAAAAATATGCCGCTAAAGTCTCTATCGATACCTCATCTTTGCAGTATGAGAACGATGACCTGATGCGTGCTGATTTCGACAATGATGACTACGCAATCGCCTGCTGCGTGAGCCCGATGATTGTCGGCAAACAAATGCAGTTCTTTGGCGCACGTGCCAACCTGGCGAAAACGCTGCTCTACGCAATCAACGGCGGCGTGGATGAAAAGCTGAAAATGCAGGTTGGACCGAAAGGCGACAAAATCAGCGACGACGTACTGGATTTCGACACCGTCATGGAGCGTATGGATCACTTCATGGACTGGCTGGCAAAACAGTATGTGACTTCGCTGAACATCATTCACTACATGCATGATAAATACAGCTACGAAGCGGCACTGATGGCCTTACATGATCGGGATGTCTACCGCACCATGGCCTGTGGTATCGCAGGTCTCTCCGTCGCTGCGGATTCACTTTCTGCCATTAAATATGCCAAAGTGAAACCGATTCGTGACGAAGATGGTCTGGCCATCGACTTCGATATTGAAGGCGAATATCCGCAGTTCGGTAACAACGACTCACGGGTAGATGACCTGGCCTGCGATCTGGTTGAACGCTTCATGAAGAAAATTCAGCAGCTGAACACCTATCGTAATGCCGTGCCGACGCAGTCTGTTCTGACCATTACCTCGAACGTGGTATATGGTAAGAAAACCGGTAACACACCAGATGGACGTCGCGCTGGCGCGCCGTTTGGACCAGGTGCTAACCCGATGCATGGTCGTGACCAGAAAGGTGCAGTTGCCTCACTGACTTCCGTCGCGAAACTGCCGTTTGCCTACGCGAAAGATGGTATCTCTTATACCTTCTCAATCGTACCAAACGCGCTGGGTAAAGATGATAACGTGCGGAAAACCAACCTTGCCGGTCTGATGGATGGTTACTTCCATCACGAAGCCAGCATCGAAGGCGGTCAGCACCTCAACGTTAACGTTATGAACCGTGAAATGCTGCTGGATGCGATGGAACATCCAGAGAAATATCCGCAGCTGACCATTCGCGTTTCCGGTTACGCTGTACGCTTTAACTCACTGACTAAAGAACAGCAGCAGGATGTGATTACCCGAACCTTCACTAAGTCACTGTAATTACTGCTCTACCTGATAAAAAAGGCTCCTCGCGGAGCCTTTTAATTAAAAGTCTGTTCTGATGGTCATCTCCATCAAGGTTCCCACCAGAATCGATTTCCTGCCCTGAGCGCAACAGAGATTGCGCCGTCTGTCCCGGCACTTACTGGAGAAAACATCGCAATGTCAGTTAACGGTCGTATCCACTCATTTGAATCCTGCGGCACCGTCGATGGTCCCGGTATCCGTTTTATCACCTTTTTCCAGGGCTGCCTGATGCGCTGCCTCTACTGTCACAACCGCGACACCTGGGATACGCACGGGGGCAAAGAGATCAGCGTCGAAGCGCTGATGGCGGATGTGCTCTCCTATCGCCATTTTATGAACGCCTCTGGTGGCGGCGTCACGGCCTCAGGCGGTGAAGCCATTCTCCAGGCTGAATTTGTGCGCGACTGGTTCCGTGCCTGTAAGGCCGAAGGTATTCATACCTGTCTCGACACCAACGGCTTCGTACGCCGCTATGATCCGGTGATCGATGAACTGCTCGACGTTACCGACTTAGTGATGCTCGACCTGAAACAGATGAATGATGACGTCCATCAGATTCTGGTGGGTGTCTCTAATCACCGTACGCTGGACTTCGCCCGTTACCTGCAGAAAAAAGGCAAACGGACATGGATTCGTTTTGTCGTGGTGCCCGGCTATTCCGACGATGATGACACCGCGCATCGGCTGGGGGAATTCACGCGTGACATGGAGAACGTTGAGAAGATTGAATTGCTGCCCTATCATGAGCTGGGTAAGCATAAATGGATTGCGATGGGTGAAGAGTACAAGCTGGACGGGGTGAAGCCACCGAGCAAAGAGACAATGGATCGCGTGAAAAACATTCTCGCCAGCTATGGCCACGAAGTGATGTACTGAAGAATCTGCCACAAAAAAAGGGAGCTTAACGCTCCCTTTTTGCTGTTCAGCGATCAGGCATGTGCCACTGGCGTAGCCTGATGATTCGCTTTGCGCAGCAGCATCACCAGATAAATCAGTGCCACAGCAGCGATCATCACGAACAGCAGCTGGTCAGAATAATTCTGCATCAGAACAGAGGTCATTGCCGGTCCAGCCAGACTGCCCACTGTATAACTCATCAGCAGTGCCTGATTCATCGCTACCAGTTCATGATGTGCAACCGTCTCGCAAGCCCAGGACATCGCCACCGGATAGAGTGTAAAGCCCGCCAGCCCCAGAACAAATAGCGCTGGTGCCATCGCGGCATTGGTTAACATGGCCATCGCACCCAGGATAACCACAAAGACCTGAACTCGCAGCACCAGCATGCGACCAAAACGATCGGCCAGACGGCCAATGGGCCACTGGCCCACAATGCCTGCGCTGACCAGCAACGCCATCCAGTAACCCACATTGGCATCACTCATTCCCTGATGTGACAGGTAAAGCGGCATCAGGCCATAAAGCGAGCCCAGAAGGATGCCAGAGATAATGCAGCCATTGATGCCCAGACGTGAGCTACGGCGACGCAGCATCGGCCAGATGCGGGCCGGAGCGGCTTCTGTCGCTTCACCGCTGGCGGAGACGCGAGTAAAGACCAGTGGCAGCACGGCGCAGAAGACCAGCGACGTCACCCACGGAATCACGCTGAGTAATTCCGTAGACAGTTTGCTGACCAGCAACTGGCCTGTCACGGTGCCGATGTAATAGACAACCATATAGGCCGCCAGCAGCTGTCCCCGATTACGTACCGTTCCGCTGCACAGAAGTGCGCTCTCGACCACCACCCACATCAGCGCACAGCCGACACCGGCGATGAAACGCATTGAACTCCATGCCCAGAAACCCGACATCATCGCCAGGCACAGGGTTGCGACGGCAAACATCAAGGTAGCCAGGTAGTAGCTGCGGTTGAAGCCGTAATGCCTGATTAACCAGCCAGCCAGCAGAGTTCCTGCGAGATTACCGGTGTAATAGGAGGAGCTTACGATGCCCACCTGCCAGGTTGTCAGTAAGTCATGCGTCAGCCATAGTGGAACGAGCGTATTCAGCACGGCAATTGCGACCGTCATTAACATCAGGCCGCAAAGCAGCAATATCACGGGGCGTGACCAGGTTGACATAGGGGATAGAAACCAGAGCAAATGAAGGAAATTGCGCGCAGTTTGCCACTGGCTTTTTTAAAGTCAATGGGCGAACTTTAACGGCAGCACATTTTGCTGTGCGACAATTTAATTTACTAATCTTCAGTGGGTTACAATCGTAAGAAGCGGCAGGTCGCTAAATGCTATCTCTATGAAAAACTAGGTTTTTAGCCATTCCGGCCTGGCTGATATCGATAACGTTTATTTGTGATTAAAATGAGGCCTGACAGAACAGTTTTTCCGGAGCAATAATATAAAAAAACCCGGCCATGGCCGGGTTCAGAGAGTTACTGTTGCTTAGCCGATAATTTCGACGCCATTCATATAGGGGCGTAAAACCTCAGGCACAGTGATGCGGCCATCTTCCTGCTGATAATTTTCCAGCACCGCCACCAGGGTACGGCCTACGGCCAGCCCTGAGCCATTCAGGGTATGAACCAGACGCGGTTTCTTATCCTGTTTGTTGCGGCAACGCGCCTGCATACGACGCGCCTGGAAATCACCCATGTTGGAACAGGATGAAATTTCACGATAGGTATTCTGCGCCGGTAGCCAGACTTCCAGATCGTAAGTTTTAGTCGATCCAAAGCCCATATCGCCGGTGCAGAGTAAAACCTTACGATATGGCAGGTTCAGCAGCTGCAGCACTTTCTCAGCGTGACCGCTCAGCTCTTCCAGGGCATCCATTGACTGCTCCGGCGTGACGATCTGCACCATCTCAACTTTGTCGAACTGGTGCATACGGATCAGGCCACGCGTGTCACGACCGTAAGAACCCGCTTCAGAACGGAAGCACGGCGTATGCGCGGTCAGTTTAACCGGCAGGCTATCCTCTTCGAGGATCTCATCACGCACCAGGTTAGTCAGCGGCACTTCTGCGGTAGGAATCAACGCATAGTTGCTGCTGTCTGACTCCTCTTCCAGCGGACGGGTGTGGAACAGGTCTTCGCCAAACTTAGGCAGCTGTCCGGTACCGTAAAGCGTTTCGTGGTTAACCAGATATGGCACGTAGGTTTCAAGGTAGCCATGCTGCTCGGTGTGCAGGTCAATCATAAACTGACTCAGTGCACGGTGCAGGCGGGCAATCTGCCCCTGCATGACCACAAAGCGTGAACCGGTCAGTTTCACGGCAGACGCAAAATCCAGGCCTTTAGCCGCTTCACCCAGCTCAACGTGATCTTTAACCGGGAAGCTGAACTCGCGCGGGGTACCCCAGCGGCTCACTTCCTGATTTTCGCTGTCATCTTTGCCCAGCGGCACTTCATCGGCCGGAATGTTCGGCAGTGCCAGTGAGAAGTCACGGATTTGATTCTGCAGTTCATCCAGTTCTGCTTTTGCGGCATCCAGGCGTTCGCCCAGCGCGTTCACTTCCTGACGCAGCGGCTCGATGTCTTCCCCACGTGCTTTGGCCTGACCGATGGATTTGGATCGGGAGTTACGCTCTGCCTGCAGATTTTCTGTTTCCACCTGCAGCACTTTGCGACGCTCTTCAAGCGAACGCAGCGTTTCCACATCCAGTTTGTATCCCCGGCGTGCCAGTTTTTCTGCGACTGCGTCTGGCTCGTTACGCAGCAGATTGGGATCGAGCATGCTTATCCTGTGTATAAAAAGTTGGTTGAAAGAAGGGACGCATTCCAGCGGAATGCGTTGAAAACATTGCCCACATTACCGTAACGTCTGTTTCAGCGGTAGCGTTTTGTCGGGCTATTTTGATCCTGCTCGGCCAGCCAGCTTAGCTTTTCACCAATCTTGCCCTCAAGCCCGCGCTGGGTTGGGGTATAATAGCGCGCGCTGGCCAGTTCCTGCGGAAAATAGACTTCACCCGCGGCATAGGCGTTGGTTTCATCATGGGCATAACGGTACTCTTTACCCAGGCCCATCTCTTTCATCAGCTTAGTCGGGGCATTGCGCAGATGTTCCGGCACATCGTAATCGGGATGGTCGCGTGCATCACGCATTGCGGCTTTAAACGCGTTGTAGACCGCATTACTTTTAGGCGCGCAAGCCAGATAAACAATGGCCTGGGCAATCGCGCGCTCCCCTTCTGCCGGACCGACGCGCGTGAAGCAATCCCAGGCCGCAATCGCCACCTGCATACCGCGCGGATCGGCGTTGCCGACATCTTCGGAGGCGATTGCCAGCAACCGACGAGCCACATAGAGCGGATCGCCGCCCGCAGTGATAATGCGCGCATACCAGTAGAGCGCCGCATCCGGTGCGGAGCCGCGTACCGATTTGTGCAGTGCAGAAATCAGATCGTAAAAACGATCGCCTTTATTATCAAACCGCGCGGATCGCTCACCAGAGACTTCGTTAAGCAGCTGCGGCGTCAGTTCTCGCTGACCTGATGCGGTGATTTCGGCCATATCAGCCATCATCTCCAGCGTGTTCAGCGCCCGACGTGCATCACCATTAACCAGTTCAGCGATCATCCTGCGTGTGTTGTCCGGCAGCACGATGTCACTGTCCCCATAACCTCGCGCTTTATCCTGCATCGCCTGATCCAGCACCTGCTCAATATCTTCCAGGGTTAGTGATTTCAGCAGGTAAACGCGGGCGCGTGACAACAACGCAGAGTTAAGTTCAAAAGAGGGGTTTTCAGTGGTCGCACCAATAAAGGTAATGGTGCCATCTTCGATATGGGGCAGAAAGGCATCCTGCTGGCTCTTGTTGAACCGATGGACCTCGTCCACAAACAGGATCGTGCGCCGCCCGGCATGTTTATTCTGACGGGCCCGCTCAATCGCCTCACGGATCTCTTTTACGCCGGAGGTGACGGCCGAAATACGCTCCACATCGGCGTTACCGTAATGGGCAATGATCTCAGCCAGCGTGGTCTTGCCGGTCCCGGGAGGTCCCCACAGGATCATTGAATGCAGGTGCCCTGCTTCAATCGCGCGCGGCAGAGGTTTGCCTGCGCCCAGCAGATGTTGCTGACCAATGTACTGTTTCAATGTTTCTGGCCGCATACGCGCGGCCAGAGGTTTGAAATTTTCGGTGGAAAAATCCAGGGACAGGTTACTCACCGTGACCTCACTGACGTTGGTCGTCCACCGTCACGCCTTTTGGCGGTGTGAACGTGAATTTATCCGGGCTGATAGCGCCATTCTGCTGGCTTTTCAGCTGGTAATCGCTGCGCTGGCCATCCTGCTCGATAGCACTGAAGCGGTTGATGGTCCCGCTGGACGTCACCTGGATGGTGAACTGTTTCAGGTTGCCGTCGCTGTTCTTAGGTGTCAGTTCAAAATTGTCACCCTGCTGTTTGATATTGTACTGCTTCCAGTCATTTGACTGGTTGCGGGCAATCAGCATAAAGGGCGTGTTGCTGGTCGCATTCTGCAACAGGCTGACTGTCGCCTGCTCAACAAACGGGTTGTAGAACCACAGCGATTTACCGTCGGAGATGATGATGCTTTCGTCCGGCGCGGTCATGTGCCAGTTAAACAGGCTGGGACGTTTCACCCACAATTCGCCTTCGCCGTCCTGCACATTCGCGCCGCTGCTGTCGGTCACTTTTTGGGTGAAGCTGGCGTGGAAGCTGCTGACCTTGTTCAGGCGCTGTTGCAGATCACTGGAAGCATCAGCCAGAACGCTGGCTGAAGAAAAGGTGGTCAACAGGCCCAGAGCGATTACGCGTAATTTCATCTGCTTCAATTCCTTATTTAAACGTTCCCATCGATAACTGCATTAAGCCTGGCCGCCGTTCCGCCATCAGAACAGAGGAAAAAACCGAAAGCTGATTCAGATATGGGGTTTAACCGCATAAAAACAATGAGCCAGTCGGAACTGGCTCATTGCGTTGTGTTTCAAAACATTTAGCCACTACATATCGTGTGGCGGTGGCGACAGCACTTCACGGTTACCATTGTGTCCTGGTGCAGAAACGATGCCCTGCGCTTCCATCTGTTCAATGATACGTGCCGCGCGGTTATAGCCGATGCGGAACTGACGCTGAACGCCTGAAATCGACGCACGGCGCTTATCGACCACAAAACCGACCGCCTGATCGAACAGCGGATCGAGCTCTTCATCACTGTCGATGCCACCGGCATTTTCGCTCTCTTCGCCCGCCGTAATGCTGTCGATATATTGCGGACGACCACGCGCTTTCCAGTCCTGAACCACTGCATGCACTTCCTGGTCACGAACAAACGCACCGTGAACACGAATCGGCAGCGAGGAGTTCGGCGGCATGTAGAGCATGTCACCCATACCCAGCAATGACTCCGCGCCGCCCTGATCGAGAATGGTACGTGAATCAATTTTGCTGGAAACGGTAAAGGCGATACGCGTCGGAATGTTCGCTTTGATCAGACCGGTAATGACATCCACGGATGGACGCTGTGTCGCCAGTACCAGATGGATGCCGGCAGCACGTGCTTTCTGTGCCAGGCGGGCAATCAGCTCTTCCACCTTTTTACCGACTGCCATGATCAGGTCAGCAAACTCATCGACCATCACAACAATATAAGGCAGCTTCTCCAGAACCGGCGGCGTCATATCCATGCTGTCGCCCGGCTTCCAGAACGGATCGGGAATCGGACGACCCATCGCTTCGGCCTGTTCCACTTTTTCGTTGTAGCCCGCCAGATTACGCACGCCCAGCGCCGACATCAGCTTATAGCGGCGCTCCATTTCACCGACGCTCCAGCGCAGCGCATTGGCAGCATCCTTCATGTCTGTGACCACTTCGGTCAGCAGATGCGGAATACCTTCATAGACCGACAGCTCAAGCATTTTCGGGTCGATCATGATGAAGCGAACTTCTTCCGGCGTCGCCTTATACAGCATGCTGATAATCATGGCGTTCACGCCCACAGACTTACCGGAACCGGTGGTACCGGCGACCAGTAAGTGTGGCATTTTCGCCAGATCGGCCACCACCGGCTGACCGGCAATGTCTTTACCCAGCACGACGGCCAGCGGTGAAGGGTTGTCGCGGAATTTAGGGCAATCCAGCACTTCACGCAGATAGACGGTCTGACGATGCTTGTTTGGCAGTTCCAGACCTACGTAAGGTTTGCCTGGGATCACTTCCACCACACGAACCGCTACCGTCGACAGCGAACGCGCCAGATCGCGGGACAGGTTTGAGATACGCGCCGCTTTCACGCCCGGTGCCAGGTCAAGTTCGAAACGGGTAATAACCGGGCCAGGCGAGATACCGACCACCTCCGCTTTGACGCGATAATCGCCTAAGCGCGACTCCACCAGACGGGCCGTCTGCTCCAGCGAGAACATATCAACCGGCTCTTCCTCTTCAGGCGGTGCGGTCAGCAGATCCAGCGAAGGCAGTGGCGTGGAAGGTTTCTCCAGCGGCTGCTCGTGACGCATCAGGAATGGATGAATCAGGCTGTCATGCAGTGAAGGTTTCGCCTCTTCCACCGGCTGAACCGGCGCTGCCGCTGGCGTGCCAAAGGCAGGCGCAGCGTAAGCCGGAGCCTGAGGAGCCGCAGGGGCACCATAAGCGGGCGCAGAGGTTGCCGCAGGCGAAGCATAGTCAGGTTCAGACGGTGCTGTCGGGGCGCTATAGGCAGGTTCTGCCGGGGCAAAGCTGGCTGGTGCAGGAACATGAGCCGGAGCCTGAGGTCTTGAAACCTCACTCACCTGCTGCCAGGGTTCGTGTGAAACCGCTGGAGCTTCAGGTTCTGGCGTCGCCGCAATGGTAAACAGCGGTTCAGAAGGACCGTCATCCACCAGATCTTTCATCGGTGAAAAATCAAACGCTGAGGCGGTATCAATATTGAATACCGGCTCTTTTTTCACTTCTGGCTCATAGCGCTGCTGTTGCTGCTCGGCGAACTGACGGGCCAGTGCATCCTGCTGCTGTGCATCCTGTTCATCTTCCTCGTCCTGCTGCCAGCTGGTGCCGTAACGCTGCTGCTGTTCAGACTGGAAAGCCTGTCGCAGTTCAGCCTGCTGCAGCGCCTCTTCAGCATCCGGAGCAGAGGAAACGGAGCCAGCACTAACCGGTTCGGTCTCTTCCGTTTTCGCTTTCTCTTCTGCCATGCGCTGAGAAGGCAGCTTAATGCCATAAGAGGCCAGCTCACGACGGGTTGGCAGTTTTACCGGGTTAGGACGCGGCAGTGCCGGACCGATACCTTGTTTAACCTGCGGATTGAGATTGGTTTCAGGGGCTAAATCAAAAACAGGCGCAGTACGCGTTGTTGCCTGGGCTGCCGTTGCAGCGGATGCCGCTGCCGCCGATGCCGCAGGGATAGCTGACGTATCCCGCCAGTTACCCATTTTAGGTTCATCATCGTCGTAAGCACTGAACGACGGCGTAGCCGGAGCGTCGTGTGGCATTTCAAAGTGATAAAGCGGTGGTGAGTCTGCGGGTGCAGAAGCACTCTGCGGCGGCGTCGGGGAGTTCGCCACACTCTGCGGAGCTGGCGCGCTCTGTGCGTACGCAGGCGCAGGTTGTGCAGACGGCGATGCAGGAATGGATGTCGCTGACGCGGCAGGCGCCGAAGCTGAAACCACAGCAGCAGCAGATGCGGCGACAGGTGCAGGCGTCACCGTGGCTGCCGGGGCGAGGGTCACCTCGGCGGCTTCAGCGGTAGCCGCGACTGCCGCACTGGTGGCTGCTGCAGCTTTAGCCAGCAGCGGATCCTGTTGTGACGTCGCAGGCTCAGCAGCTGCACGTGGGGCAGAAAGCAGCACATCATCATCCTGATCGGCGGCATGAAGCTCAGGCACATCCGCGTATTCACGCGCGTCCCGCTCGTCATCCTCTTCCTGCCAGGGTTCATCGTGACGAGAGCGGTTGCTGGCAAACGTCAGTACGCCCATGACTACGCCACCAATTCTTTCTGCAATGGTGAGCCATGACCAGCCAGTGTAAAGGGTAATACCCGCCGCCCAGACGCAGAGCAGCATCAGCGTGCCGCCAGCCGGACTGAACCAGGGTGCAATAGCATTACTGACCAGGCTGCCGATCACGCCGCCCGAGGCAAAGTACCAGATATCATCAGCGTTCAGCGCCGCCATACCACAGGTCGTCACCACCAGCGCGAGGACGCCAATTAAGCGCAGCCCGACGGCAAAGTAGTCAAAATAGTCCTGGCTGTCGCGCTGACGGAAAGCAATCCAGCACAGACCCAGGATGACGGGCGGAATGGCATACGCCATCACACCAAAGATGAAGAGTAAGGTGTCAGCCAGCCAGGCACCGACGCTGCCGCCGATATTATGGATAGGTTCATGCCAGGCCGTTTGCGACCAGCTCGGGTCGGAAGGGTTAAAACTGACCAGAGAAACCATCAGGTAGATGGCAAACAGCGCCACCAGAATGAGCATTGCTTCCAGCAGACGACGTCCACTGCTCATCGATTGTAACGAAACGTCTTTATCTTCTGTATATTCCTGGCTCAAGAGGACTCTCCAGGTGCCTGTAAAGTAAGAAGCAACAGCGCCGGGCGAGCCCGACGCTGATCCTGTATGAATGCACAGGAGTGTACCGAAATCTCACAGGTTTTGCACCTGCCCCGCATCAGCGAGTTTTGATCACCAGTCGATTGCTCTGTTTAACCTCTTCCATCACCACATATGTACGCGTGTCGTTTACGCCCGGCAGGCGCAACAGGGTTTCACCCAGCAGCTTACGGTAGGCTGACATATCAGGTACGCGCGTTTTCAGCAGGTAGTCGAAATCGCCGGAAACGAGGTGACACTCTTGAGTTTCCTCAAGTTTTTGCACAGCGGCGTTAAATTGCTCAAACACATCTGGTGCACCACGATTCAGAGTAATCTCAACGAACACCAGCAGCGACGCATCCAGATAGTGCGGGTTCAGCTGCGCGGTGTAGCCAAGAATAAATCCCTGACGTTCGAGACGACGCACGCGTTCAAGACATGGCGTAGGCGATAAGCCTACGCGTTTGGAAAGCTCTACGTTTGAAATGCGACCATCTTTCTGAAGTTCATTCAGAATGTTCCTGTCAATTCTGTCGAGGTCTTTCCCGGGGCGTTTCTTATTGTCTACCATTATTATTGTCTCTCTTAATTCCTTCCCTTTACCTGCCACGCCCTGAAAACGCTCATTGTTCGGGGCATTTCTGAAGTGAGCTAACAGAGCCTGTGTTCTGACACCTATCGATATGACGCATGTTGTCTGTCCACATCATGCGTCATTATCCATATCAGGCTGCTTTTATTCGGCGTTACGTGCAAAACGGGCGATGAAAACCTGTTTTGTTCCGATAAATGTTATTCGCTTCTGATAATGTTTTCGCAAAAGCGCAGGCGATTGTCAAAGTAAAATCACCAAATTCAGGACAAGATGCCAGACAGTCCGCTGGGTATCTGTTTTTAAATGACTATTTTTCCACTATTGCACCCCTCTAACCCGAGTTTTGCCCCCTTTTGGCGCATTGGCCAGGCAAAACCGTCGCTCATCGTCTACGCCGTTTGCAGCTATCGTTAACAAAATTGCCTAAGCCTTGTCATTGTCGCCGGATATTCCCTACAATCGCAGGCTATGTCAGCCGAATGAAACTGAGGAACGCATGAGTACGGCCAAACACAGTAAGTTACTCATTCTGGGCTCCGGCCCAGCGGGTTATACCGCAGCCGTTTATGCTGCACGCGCCAACCTGAACCCGGTACTGATTACGGGTCTGGAAAAAGGCGGACAGCTGACCACTACCACCGAGGTGGAGAACTGGCCGGGCGACCCGCACGATCTGACAGGTCCATCGCTGATGGAGCGGATGCATGAGCATGCCGAAAAATTTAATACTGAGATCATTTTCGATCACATTCACACCGTCGATTTGCAGAACCGTCCGTTCCGCCTTACGGGTGACAGCGGCGAATACACGGCAGATGCCCTGATCATCGCCACCGGTGCGTCAGCGCGCTACCTCGGTCTGCCTTCCGAAGAGGCCTTCAAAGGCAAAGGCGTCTCTGCCTGTGCAACCTGTGACGGCTTCTTCTATCGCAACCAGAAAGTCGCGGTGATTGGCGGTGGCAACACGGCTGTGGAAGAGGCGCTCTACCTGGCGAATATTGCGGCTGAAGTGCACCTTATTCACCGTCGTGACAGCTTCCGCGCAGAGAAGATCCTGATCGACCGCCTGATGGAAAAAGTGCGCAATGGCAATATCGTGCTGCACACTCATCGCACGCTGGAAGAAGTGGTGGGCGATCAGATGGGTGTCACCGGTCTGACGCTGCGTTCTACCCAGAACAGTGATGAGACAGAAGCGCTGGAGGTGGCGGGTCTCTTTGTTGCTATCGGACACAGCCCGAATACGGCCATTTTTGAGGGTCAGCTGGCGCTGGAGAACGGTTACATCAAAGTTCAGTCAGGTCTGCACGGCAACGCCACTCAGACCAGCATCCCTGGCGTCTTTGCGGCAGGCGATGTGATGGACCATATCTATCGTCAGGCGATCACCTCTGCGGGCACCGGCTGTATGGCCGCGTTAGACGCTGAGCGCTTTCTTGACGGACTGGTTAAAAACGATCAGTAAGTTGTTAACCCTCTGATCTCAAATGTTCCAGGCGACGGTTTTTCCGTCGCCTTTTTTATTGCTCTCATGCTAGATTCTTGCGCCTGAAGAGATGGAAATGTCTTTCCATTTTCACCCGTCATCGACATTCATCATGGTCTCGCATGGACAAATCGCGGCAGCAGCATCTTACCCGCTGGCTTCGTCAGCAACGTCATTTCGCCGGTCGCTGGTTGCGACTCAACACCCTGCTGGGCATGGCAAGTGCACTTCTGATCATTGCTCAGGCGGGTTTACTGGCCTCGCTGCTGCAGGCTCTGATTGTTGACCAGCAGCCGCGTGAATCCCTGACAGTCAGCATCCTGCTGTTACTGCTCTGCTTTGTGCTCCGCGCCCTGATTAACTATGCCCGTGAACTGACCGGTTATCGTGCCGGACAGGCTATCCGTCAGGCTTTACGTCAGCAGGTATTAGATCGGTTATCTGATCTGGGGCCGGCGTGGATTCAGGGAAAGCCAGCCGGCAGCTGGGCGACGCTGCTGCTGGAGCAGATCGAAGAGATGCAGGAGTATTACGCGCGCTATCTGCCGCAGATGACCCTGGCGGTGCTGATCCCCTGTTGCATTCTGCTGACTATTTTTCCGCTCAACTGGACGGCGGGTCTGATCCTGTTTGCCACCGCGCCACTGATTCCGCTGTTTATGGCGCTGGTCGGGATGGGTGCGGCCGAGGCCAACCGCCGGAACTTCCTGGTGCTGGCCCGCCTGAGCGGTAACTTTCTCGACCGCCTGCGCGGCAGAGAGACGCTGCGGCTGTTTCATCGTGGCGTAGCGGAGCAGGAGGCGGTTGCCGCCGCCACCACCGATTTTCGCCAGCGCACCATGGAAGTGCTGCGCTTAGCCTTTCTCTCCTCTGCCGTACTGGAGTTTTTTGCCTCGCTGGCGATTGCCGTGGTGGCCGTCTACTTTGGCTTCTCCTATCTGGGCGAATTGCATTTTGGTGATTACGGCCAGGGCGTGACGCTGTTTGCCGGCTTTCTGGTGCTGATCCTCGCCCCGGAGTTTTTCCAGCCGCTGCGCGATCTCGGCGCTTTCTATCACGCCAAAGCCCAGGCTGTAGGCGGTGCCGATGCCCTTGAAGCCTTTATGCAGGCGACGCCTGCCACCGCGCCGCAGGAAGGCCAGTTGCCCTTCACTGCCGATCGCTCAATCGCACTTACCGCCGAAGATCTGCGTGTCTGTGCGCCTGATGGTCAGGTGTTGTGCGGCCCGCTCTCTTTTACTGTCGCCCCCGGCGAACAGATTGCGCTGGTCGGTCAAAGCGGGGCCGGTAAAACGGCCCTGATGAACGCCCTGCTCGGTTTTCTGCCTTATCAGGGTTCGCTGAAAGCGAATGGCGTTGAACTCCGCGATATACGACGGAATGACTGGCATCAGCAGCTCAGCTGGGTAGGACAGAATCCTCAGTTACCGGCCGCCACCTTGCGCGACAACATCGTGATGAATGCGGCCTGGGATGACGAGCGTTTTGCGGCACTGCTGGAGTCGTGCGGCATTAATGAGTTCCTGCCTCGTCTGCCCCAGGGCATTGACACCCTGCCAGGCGATGGCGGTAATCAGCTGTCGGTGGGTCAGGCGCAGCGGGTCGCGGTCGCGCGCGCACTCTATAAATCCTCGCATTTTTTGCTGCTCGATGAACCCGCAGCCAGCCTGGATGCGCTCAGTGAACGTCATGTGATGCTGGCGCTGAACCAGGCGGCAGCCCGCCAGACCACGCTGATGATAACCCATCAGATTGATACGCTAAGTCACTGGCAGACCCTCTGGGTAATGGAAGCCGGTAAGCTGGTGCAACAGGGTAACTGGCAGCAGCTGTCGCAACAGCCGGGTGCGTTCAGTGAGATGCTGAAGCATCGTCAACAGGAGATTCGCTGATGTCCGCCTTGCGTCCTTTTCTTCGTCTCTGGCTGCGCCACCCTTATCGCCTGGTGCTGGGCATCGTGCTGGCGATTGTTACCCTGCTGGCCAGCATCGGCCTGCTGACGCTTTCAGGCTGGTTTCTGGCCGCCTCGTCAGTGGCAGGCGTAGCCGGTCTCTATACCTTCAACTATATGCTGCCTGCGGCAGGCGTACGTGGCGCCGCCATCATTCGCACTGCCGCACGCTATGCTGAACGGCTGGTCAGCCACGATGCAACATTCAGGGTTCTTCAGCATCTGCGTGTCCACACCTTCAGCCGCCTGATGGCCCTTTCGCCAGGCCAGCTTTCGCGGTTCCGGCAGGCGGACCTGCTCAACCGCTTCGTGGCCGATGTCGATACGCTGGATCATCTCTATCTGCGCGTCATCTCGCCGCTGATCGGCGCACTGGTGGTGATTGTCGTGGTTACCCTCGGAATGAGCTTTATCGATCTTCAGCTTGCACTGACGCTGGGCGGCATCATGCTGAGTACGCTGGTGGTGATGCCAGCGCTGTTTTACCGTCTGGGATCGCCCGCAGGCGGCGCGATTGCCCGTGGGCGCGCCCGCTGGCGCTTACAGCTGATGCAGTGGCTGGCGGCTCAGGCTGAACTCACCCTGTACGGTGCCTCGCGGGGCTGGCGTCAGCAACTTGATGAAGATGAACAGCGCTGGCAGCAGGCTCAGAGCCAGCAACAGCGCTTGCAGGCTGCGGCACAGAGCCTGCTGCTGCTGATCAGCGGCGTAACCGTCACACTGTTGCTCTGGCTCAGTGCGGCGACAATCAGCCAGCAGCAGTTGCCCGGCTCGCTGATTGCCCTGGTGGTGTTTTGCGCGCTGGCTGCTTTCGAGGCGCTGGCACCGGTTGCAGGGGCCTTTCTGCCCATGTCGCAGGTGATAAATGCCGCTCAGCGAGTCAATGACATTATCGATCAGTCACCCGCTATCACCTTTCCGGCAGATTCAGACGCCCGGCCAGGACGACTCGCGGTTGCTATCGATCAGCTCGACTTCAGCTATCCCGACCGCCCGGATAAGGTGCTGAACCGCTTTACCCTTAAGGTGGCAGCCGGTGAACACATTGCACTGCTGGGGCCGACCGGCTGCGGCAAATCCACTCTGCTGGCGCTGTTAACCCGTGGCTGGGATAGCCAGCACGGTGTTATCAGCCTGAATGACCTGCCGATCACCGCATGGTCAGAGCCAGCGCTGCGTCAGCGCATCAGCGTGGTGACTCAGCGGGTTCATCTCTTCAGTCAGAGCCTGCGTGATAACCTACTGCTGGCCTGTCCCGATGCTACTGATGAGCAGTTACGCCGCGTGCTGAATGACGTCGGCCTGCAGCGCCTGCTTGAGAACCCGGAAGGATTAAACGCCTGGATGGGAGAAGGCGGTCGCCCGCTGTCAGGCGGCGAACTGCGTCGGCTGGCGCTGGCGCGTGCGTTACTGCATAACGGCGATCTATGGCTGCTGGATGAACCCACCGAAGGACTGGATGCCACAACCGAGCAGCATATCCTCACCCTGCTGCAGCGGCTGACCGCTGGCAAGACCGTAATAATGGTCACCCACCGGCTCAGCGGCCTGGAGCAGATGGATCGCATCTGCGTGATGGATAATGGCGTGATTGTGGAACAGGGAAGTCATGCCGAATTAATCTCAAAAGCGGGTCGGTACTGGCGTTTCCGGCAGCGGATTGCGCTATAGTCTTAGCGAAATGCTGATAGGTAACAAAACGCGATGAGACTGGTACAACTGTCACGGGAATCTTTGCAATTTCCCCCACCGGAGATGGCGCTGCGCGAGCCAAACGGCCTGCTGGCCATGGGGGGTGATCTCTCCCCTGCCCGGTTACTTAACGCTTATCAGCGCGGCATCTTTCCGTGGTTTTCTTCTGGCGACCCGATTCTCTGGTGGTCGCCCGACCCCCGTGCAGTGCTGTTGCCTGAGCAGTTTCATCTCAGCCGGAGCATGAAGCGTTTCCACAGCCGTTCGCCCTATCGGGTGACGATGAATGAGTCATTTGCCGAGGTGATCGAGGGCTGTGCCACCGGTCGTGAGGAAGGCACCTGGATCACCTTTGAAATGAAGCGCGCCTGGTTGCGATTGTATGAACTGGGCCACGCCCACTCCATTGAAGTATGGGACGAACATCAGCTGGCAGGTGGCATGTATGGGCTGGCGATGGGGCAAATCTTCTGCGGCGAATCAATGTTCAGCCGTCAGCAGAATGCGTCAAAAACCGCACTTTGGGTATTTTGTCAGCATTTCCTCAGACATCAGGGCCGTCTGGTGGATTGTCAGGTACTTAACCCTCATACGGCCTCTTTGGGGGCGCAGGAGATCCCGCGCGCTGACTATCTGCAATATGTACAAAGCCTTGCGTGCCAGCCTGTCAGCGATGGCTGCTGGCAGACACAAACCCTTTTTTAGTCGCACAGAGATGTTTTGCACACATAAAGGCGTATTAAGTGGTATAATGGTCGAGTTTGGTATGTCGTCCGCGCTTCGCAATAACGAGCCGGAATTGCCAGGCTGGGAATCTCAACGCACTCTCGGAACTGTTTTCAATCGTGCGCGTGTAACCGGTTGATACAGATTCTTAGCCCGCTAATCCCCCGCAGACGTCACATAAACACCCTAATTTTACCGGATGCGCGCGACTGACGTGCACCCCGGCAAAGCGTTGGCAAAATCGCCGACGGTTCTTTACATAAATCGTTGAATTGGGCATTATCTTGCCGGTTCAACTGAAAGGTAGTACACCCAGAGGATTCGATGGCCAAAGAAGACAATATTGAAATGCAAGGTACCGTACTGGATACGTTACCTAACACCATGTTCCGCGTAGAACTTGAGAACGGACACGTGGTTACTGCTCATATCTCCGGTAAAATGCGCAAAAACTACATCCGCATCCTGACGGGTGACAAAGTGACCGTTGAGCTGACCCCGTACGACCTGAGCAAAGGCCGCATTGTCTTCCGTAGTCGCTAATTTGCAGTAATCTCATCGCTCTGCAATTTGCAGCGAAAAAAAAAGGCCGGATTTTAATCCGGCCTTTTTCATATCTGCAGCAGGTGATTAATGCACCGTGCCTTCGGTTTTGCGTTTTTCAGCACTCAGGAAGTGATAGGTCAGTTCACCTTTCTCACGATCCAGCGCCACTGACACCGAGCCGCCATCCACCAGCGAACCAAACAGCAGTTCATTGGCTAACGGTTTCTTCAGGCTGTCCTGCACGGTGCGCGCCATCGGACGAGCGCCCATCGCTTTGTCGTAGCCTTTCTCAGCAAGCCAGTCGCGTGCTTCATCGCTGACTTCCAGCGACACGCCTTTGGCATCCAGCTGCGCCTGCAACTCGACAATGAACTTGTCGACCACCTGATGGATCACCTCTGGTGACAGGTGACTGAACCAGATAATGTTGTCGAGACGGTTACGAAACTCTGGAGAAAACATCTTTTTGATCTCTTCCATGGCATCGGTGCTGTTGTCCTGATGAATCAGGCCAATCGACTTACGTTCAGTCTCGCGGACACCGGCGTTAGTGGTCATGACCAGCACCACATTGCGGAAGTCCGCTTTGCGACCGTTGTTGTCGGTCAGCATACCGTTATCCATCACCTGCAGCAGCAGGTTGAAGACATCCGGGTGTGCTTTCTCTATCTCATCCAGCAACACCACCGCATGAGGATGCTTAATCACCGCATCCGTCAGCAGGCCGCCCTGATCAAAACCGACGTAACCCGGAGGCGCACCAATCAAACGGCTGACGGTGTGACGCTCCATATACTCGGACATATCAAAGCGCAGCAACTCAATGCCCAGCGCTTTCGCCAGCTGCACGGTGACTTCCGTTTTACCGACACCGGTAGGCCCGGCAAACAGGAAGGAACCGACCGGCTTACGATCCTGACCCAGACCTGCACGGCTCATTTTGATCGCTTCCGTCAGCGCCTCAATGGCGTTGTCCTGACCAAACACCAGCATCTTCAGACGATCGCCCAGATTTTTCAGCGTATCGCGGTCGCTTGCTGACACGCTTTGCTCAGGAATACGGGCAATACGAGCCACCACCGTTTCAATGTCAGAGACGTTGATGGTTTTCTTGCGCTTACTGGCTGGCATCAGGCGCGCACGCGCACCCGCTTCATCAATCACATCAATCGCCTTGTCAGGCAGATGACGGTCGTTGATATATTTCACCGCCAGTTCCACGGCTGCGCGCACCGCTTTCGCGGTATAGCGCACATCGTGATGCGCTTCGTACTTGGTCTTCAGGCCATTCAGGATCTGCACGGTCTCTTCTGGTGAAGGCTCCGTGATATCGATCTTCTGGAAGCGACGTGCCAGGGCACGGTCTTTTTCAAAGATGTTGCTGAATTCCTGATAGGTGGTGGAACCCATCACCCGAATCTTGCCAGAGGAAAGAAGAGGTTTGATCAGGTTCGCAGCATCGACCTGGCCGCCGGATGCAGCACCCGCACCGATGATGGTATGGATCTCATCGATAAACAGA
Organism: Pantoea sp. EKM10T; assembly: GCF_011800685.1. Lineage (NCBI taxonomy): Bacteria > Pseudomonadati > Pseudomonadota > Gammaproteobacteria > Enterobacterales > Erwiniaceae > Pantoea > Pantoea sp. EKM10T. Next base: position 452,615 of record NZ_JAALEU010000002.1, on the reverse strand, counting down.
ATGCTGTGTTCGTCCTGCTCCAGCTGCTTCAGCAGCGCTTTGAAACGTTTTTCAAAGTCACCACGGTACTTGGTGCCGGCTAATAACGAACCGATATCCAGCGAGTAGATCGTGCAGTCTTTCATCACTTCCGGTACATCGCCCTGCTCTATGCGCCAGGCGAGACCTTCAGCAATGGCGGTTTTACCCACACCCGACTCACCCACCAGCAGCGGGTTATTTTTACGGCGACGGCATAGCACCTGAACGGTACGTTCCAGCTCTTTATCGCGACCAATCAGTGGATCAATACCACCGACGCGAGCAAGCTGATTAAGATTGGTGGTGAAGTTTTCCATACGCTCCTCCCCGCCTGCTTGCTCTTCGTTAACCGGATTTTCTGCGCCTGGCGCCTGGCCGGACTCATCTTTACGCGTACCGTGAGAGATGAAGTTCACCACATCAAGGCGGCTCACTTCATGTTTGCGTAGCAGATAAGCCGCTTGCGACTCCTGCTCGCTGAAAATGGCGACCAGTACATTCGCACCGGAGACTTCGCTGCGACCGGATGACTGGACATGGAAAACCGCACGCTGCAGGACGCGCTGGAAGCTGAGCGTGGGTTGTGTATCACGCTCCTCTTCGCTGGCAGGCAGCACGGGCGTGGTTTGTTCGATGAAGGCTTCGAGTTCCTGCCGCAGAGCCACAATGTCCACCGTACAGGCTTCCAGTGCCTCTCTGGCCGACGGGTTACTGAGCAACGCCAGTAACAGATGCTCGACGGTCATAAACTCATGACGGTGCTCACGCGCTCTGGCGAAAGCCATATTTAAACTGAGTTCCAGTTCTTGATTGAGCATTAGGCACCTCCCCCAATTATCGCCCTTACCTGTTTCCTATATGGAGACGGGTTCAGGCCTTTTCCAGCGTACACAGCAACGGATGATGATTTTCCCGTGCATAGTTGTTCACCTGGGCCGCTTTTGTTTCGGCGACTTCTGCAGTAAATACACCACAGATCGCCTTGCCGTGATAGTGAACTTTCAACATCAGCTGCGTTGCACGTTCAACATCATAAGAAAAGAACTTTTGTACAACGTCAATAACAAATTCCATAGGTGTATAATCGTCATTATTCAGAATGACTTTATACATAGAAGGCGGCTTTAACCCTTCACGTACTTTATCGTCGGCCAGATGTTCAAAGTTAAGCCAGTCGTTTGCGTTTGCCATAGTGTTCCGTTGAGATTTTGCTTTTAGCCTTTAAGTAGCTACATATTGAGAGTTTAACATGCCTGTCAAGCCGCATGCCGCTGCTGAAAATTTATTCAGAAATTCCCCTGCGCGACCTGCATCACAAAATTTGCAATAGCGTTAACTGCCTCAAATTTTGATGATTTTTTCCCCACCTGGCCCGGTGGTTTGCTTGACGTCAGCCGCGCTTTCTCTACATTCTAGCTGCACAGGCTGATTGAGTTTTAATCAAATCCGACTCACAGCTTCGATGACCTCACCTACTTATAAAATGTCTTGCGAGGGAAGTAAAAGCATGGAGACGGGCACAGTTAAATGGTTCAACAATTCCAAAGGCTTTGGCTTTATCTGTCCGATTGGCGGTGGCGAAGATATTTTTGCGCACTACTCCACCATTCAGATGGAAGGCTACCGCACGCTTAAGGCAGGCCAGCAGGTTCAGTTCGATGTCCACGAAGGCCCGAAAGGCAATCACGCCAGCCTGATCGTGCCGGTCGAGGTGCAGGCTGTGGCCTGACACATATCGCCTTTCTGAACAAAGACCCAAAAATGCCAGCCAGTGCCGCTGGCATTTTCCTGTTCGATGTCACCTAATCTGCCTGGCCCTGCGCCAGTCCAATCACCCGGGCAAACATCTGCCGCATCAATGGCGGGATGGCCTCTGGCCCGCGTTCCGCCGCCGACGTAGCCACTGCGATCGCCAGTTCCGGCTTGGAGCTCTGGTGAATCGCTTTAGTAATAATACGCCTGGAACTCATCGGAACGTTTAACGGCAGGTGCGCCATCTGATGATAGACATCCTGAAAGCCGTGCTGATAGAGAAAATTTTCCATATCCAGCGCCGGTAACTGCGTCAGAAAACGCGGCTCCGGTTCACCCGGCTGTAACTGAGTGCGTGCCGTACTGGCATATTTATTCCCCGCCTGATCACCGTCAGTCAGGACATGCCAGGCGATACCCATGCGCCGGGCAAACTTCAGTAGCGGTTTTAACCCCGACTGCGCAAACTCAATCACCTTCACGCCTTCAGCGGCGAAGTTGTAACCGCACTGCTGCGCCAGCTCATTCATGATCCAGACTTCGGTTTCTCCCTCCACCAGCAGCCAGCAACGGGCGAACAGCGCAGCAGGCCGGTTGACCCGAATATGGAAGCCGATGCGCCGGCTCTCTTCGGCACTCAGTCCCTCCGGACCGATGCGCCAGGCCGCTACACGCGAGGGTCCACGCACCAGACGACAGACGTTTTCCACCGGCACCTGCGACAGCAGCTCCGGCGAATTAGTGGTGGCGATTTTTTGCAGCGGCAGCAGCCTCAGCAGATTCCATGCTACCGACAGCATAATCGGATGCAGCCGGGTTTCCGGATCTTCAATCAGCAGCAGCGGGCGGGCACCGGCGGCCAGCGGGACGTCTCCTCGTGCCTCAATCAGCAGGGTAAACATCTGCAGCAGTATCAGCTGACGGCTGCGGGAGTCGGTTCCGGCAATCAGCTGATTCAGGTGATCCAGCGCCCGCCATCCCTGTTCCCCCTCACGCGTCTGAGGATCCCGTAGCCTGACCTCGTTGCCCGCATCGGGCGGCTGCACCAGGAAGTAGTGCTGCATCAGTTGCTGCATCGTCTTCAGCCCCTGCCGCAGCACCTCATCGCTGAGCTGTTGCGGATGGTGCTCCAGATCGCGCGCCAGCGTCTCCATACCCGCCAGTAACTCAGGATGTGCAGTGGGGAGCGGTGCACTACTCCGCGTCCGCTTACTGAAACGCGCATCGCGCAATCGCAGAACCGGATACCGTTTCAGCAAAAGATCGATGGCCGCCGCGCAGTTCTGCTCAGGCAACAGCTGATAGTTCAGGTCAACAAAACGGCGGCGGGTTTCGATACCGCTGTCACGCCAGGTGGCGCTGACGCTGTAACAGAGCTGACGCTGGCCCTGAGCATCACGCTGCCAGAAGGTCGAGAGCACCGCATCCGGGTCGTTGCCGTCATCGCGAAAGTGGAACACCACCGACAGACGGCGCATCGCATCGGTCACATCGCCTGGGGTGAAATGGAAATCAGCCTCGGTAAAAACATAGGCCGGTTCATGGGGCGAAAGTAACAGGCTCAGGGCATCCAGCAGACTGGATTTGCCCCAGGCGTTCTCACCAATCAGCAGATTGGTCTGGGTTAAAGGCAGTGAGAGCTTATTGATGCCGCGGAAACCGCGAATGTCGATATGTTCCAGAATCATAGGCGTCCATCCTCAGTTTATAAACAGCATGGTTGCCGCCAGCGAGCCGGTCAAGCCGCTTTATCAGGGTTTACTCCGTTACGCTTTTTCGCTAGCGTGTGGCCTCTTCCACCATGGATGGCCCTTATCGCTATGTACTCCGGACTCCTGATTATTCTTCTGCCGCTGATCGCCGGCTGGCTGCTACCGTTCCGTCAAACTTCAACCCTGCGCCGGGTCAATCAGCTGCTGGGCTGGATGGTTTACGTCATTCTGTTCTTTATGGGCATCAGCCTGGCCTTTCTCGACAACCTGAGCAGCAATCTGCTGGCGGTATTTCACACCGCGCTGGTAGCGGCCTTCTGTATTTTGCTGTGCAACCTGCTGGCGCTGCGCGGGCTGGAAAAATATGCCCCATGGCAGCATGCGCATCGGCAGGAGAAACTGCCCTCGCGGCTGCATATGGCGCTGGACTCTCTGAAGCTATGCGGCGTGGTTGTCATCGGTTTTCTGCTTGGCCTGACCCAGTGGCCACTGCTGCAACACGCCTCGACGGCCAGCGAATATGCGCTGATCTTCCTGCTGTTTCTGGTGGGCATTCAGCTGCGCGGCAGCGGCATGACGCTGCGTCAGATTATCCTGAACCGTCGTGGCCTGCTGGTTGCCAGCGTAGTGCTGGTCAGCGCGCTTATCGGCGGCATGATTGCGGCGTTGCTGCTGGGGGTGCCGCTGAAAACCGGTTTGGCGTTAGCCAGCGGTTTTGGCTGGTACTCTCTCTCCGGCATTCTGATGACCGAAGCTTTTGGTCCGGTCATCGGCAGCGCCGCCTTCTTCAACGACCTGATACGTGAACTGGTGGCAATCATGCTTATTCCGGCGCTGATTGGCCGTCATCGCTCCAGCGCACTGGGCCTGTGTGGCGCCACCTCAATGGACTTTACCCTGCCGGTGCTGCAGCGGGCGGGCGGCAATGAGATCGTCCCGGCCGCCATTGTGCACGGCTTTGTGATGAGCCTGCTGGCCCCGATTCTTATCGCCCTCTTCTCCGCCTGAATCCTGTCTGATATGCGCTGAGCTCTGCCAGCGCATTTTTTCACGCCTGCTTTTCTGCCGTGTCGTCTACGCTTCTTTTTTCGGTTCTGGTCACGTCACTCTTCAGGGCGGGCCGACAAAGGAGAAGAGCATGAAACAAACCGTCGCGGCGCTGGTCGCCAAAACGCTGGAAAGCGCGGGCGTAAAACGCATCTGGGGCGTCACCGGGGATTCCCTTAACGGCCTGAGCGACAGTCTTAATCGCATGGGCACCATTGAATGGATGCCGACGCGCCACGAAGAAGTCGCCGCATTCGCAGCGGGCGCGGAAGCGCACATCAGCGGTGAACTGGCGGTCTGCGCCGGCTCCTGTGGGCCAGGCAACTTACATCTGATCAACGGTCTATTCGATTGCCATCGTAACCGCGTTCCTGTTCTGGCGATTGCGGCACATATACCCTCCAGCGAAATCGGCAGCGGCTATTTTCAGGAAACCCATCCGCAGGAGCTGTTCCGCGAATGCAGCCACTACTGCGAACTGGTTTCGAACCCTGAGCAGCTCCCGCAGGTGCTGGGCATCGCGATGCGTAAAGCGATTCTGAATCGTGGTGTCTCGGTGGTGGTGCTGCCTGGGGATGTCGCGCTTAAACTGGCGCCAGAGAGCGCCAGCGCGGAATGGTATCCGCCACAGTTGCCGCAGGTCCTGCCACAGCCCGCCGAACTGGCGCAGCTGGCGCAGACGCTGAACGAAGCCAGCGATATTACGCTGTTGTGCGGCAGTGGCTGCGCCGGAGCGCATCAGGAGGTGGTAGCGCTGGCAGAAGCGCTGAAAGCCCCTATCGTCCATGCGCTGCGCGGCAAAGAACACATCGAATATGACAACCCTTATGATGTCGGCATGACCGGATTGATCGGTTTCTCATCCGGTTTCCACGCCATGATGAATGCCGGGACGCTGGTGTTGCTGGGCACGCAGTTCCCCTATCGCGCCTTCTATCCGGAAAAGGCTAAAATCATCCAGATTGATATCAATCCGGGCAGCCTTGGGTCACATTGTCACGTCAATCAGGCCTATGTCGGCGATGTGAAAAGCACACTGCAGGCGCTGCTGCCGCAACTGACGCACAAAAGCGATCGCAGCCATCTCGACAGCGCGGTTAAGCACTATGGCGAGGCGCGCAAAAGTCTGGACGAGCTGGCGCAGCCCAACGACAAGCAGCCGATCCATCCGCAATATCTGGCACAGCAGATCAGCCACTACGCCAGTGATGACGCCATCTTTACCTGCGATGTCGGGACACCGACCGTCTGGGCGGCGCGCTATCTGAAGATGAACGGCAAACGTCGCCTGCTGGGTTCGTTTAACCACGGCTCAATGGCGAACGCGATGCCACAGGCGCTGGGCGCGCAGTCGATTGATCGCAATCGTCAGGTGGTGGCACTGTGTGGCGACGGCGGCTTCAGCATGCTGATGGGGGATTTTATCTCGCTGGCGCAACTGAAAATGCCGGTCAAACTGGTGATTTTCAACAACAGCGTGCTGGGCTTTGTGGCGATGGAGATGAAAGCGGGTGGCTATCTCACCGATGGCACCGAGCTGGAGAATCCTGACTTTGCCGCTATCGCCGAGGCCTGCGGTATCCGGGGTATCCGGGTGGAAAAGGCATCTGATCTCAATGGCGCGCTGGAGCAGGCGTTTGCCCACGATGGCCCGGTGCTGGTGGATGTCATTACCGCCAAAGAGGAACTGGCGATGCCGCCCGAGATCAAAATGGAGCAGGCTAAAGGCTTCAGTCTCTACATGCTGCGCGCCATTATGAATGGTCGCGGTGATGAGGTGGTAGAACTGGCGAAAACCAACTGGCTGCGGTAAAACAGAGACTCCATCCAGGCGGGCGCGATGCCCGCCTTTTTTTTCTTCCGCCACGTTCAGGAGCATAGGGTGATCGATTTACGCAGTGATACCGTAACCCGGCCCAGCGCCGCCATGTTAAGCGCGATGATGTCTGCCGAAACCGGTGATGACGTCTACCGTGACGACCCCACCGTAAATGCGCTGGAGGCGGAAGCCGCACGGCTGAGCGGCAAAGCAGCGGCGCTGTTTTTCCCGACCGGCACCCAGGCGAATCTGGTGGCGCTACTCAGCCATTGCGAACGCGGCGATGAATATATCGTCGGTCAGCAGGCGCACAACTACAAATATGAGGCGGGCGGCGCGGCGGTGCTGGGCAGTATTCAGCCACAGCCGATTCTGGCCGCCGACGATGGCACCCTGCCGCTCGACGTAGTAGCGGCAGCCATCAAGCCGGACGATATTCACTTTGCCCGCACCCGTCTGCTGAGTCTGGAGAACACGCATCACGGTAAAGTCCTGCCGCTGGCGTATCTGGAACAGGCGTGGACTTTTACCCGCGAGCACCAGCTGGCGCTGCACATTGATGGCGCACGCATTTTCAATGCGGTAGTCGCGCAGCAGACCACGCTGGCGGCGATTGCCCGCTACTGCGACACCCTGACCATCTGTCTCTCTAAAGGCTTGGGCACGCCTGTCGGTTCTCTGCTGTGTGGCGACACGGCGCTGATTGAGCGCGCACGTCGCTGGCGTAAAATGACCGGCGGCGGCATGCGCCAGGCCGGTATTCTGGCGGCGGCGGGTCTCTATGCGTTAGAACACAACGTGGCGCGGCTGCAGGAGGATCATGACAATGCCGCCTGGCTGGGACAGCAGTTGCATGAGCTGGGCGTTCAGGTCATCGATCAGCAGACCAACATGCTGTTTGTGGCGGTGCCGGAAGCCCAGGTCAAACCATTAGGTGAGTGGATGAAGGCGCGCGGGGTGTTAATCAGCGCAGGAACCCGCACTCGTCTGGTCACCCATCTGGATGCTGATCGTGCGGCACTGGCGCAGGTCGTCGCCCACTGGAAGGCGTTTTTACACCAATAATCCGCTATTGCGCCGCGCCATATTTATCCAGTAGCGCGGCAGCTATCGCGGCGGTTTCTGCATCGGGCTGCCCGCGATAATCCGCAGGCCGGAAATGCATCTGAAACGCGGCGATTACCCTCTGCTGTTCACGCGCGCTCATCTCTGCCGTCACCGGATAGCCATAGCGCTGTAAACGTTCCAGTAGTGGCTCCACGGGTACCACCGCGTGCGGATCCTGACCCGCTAAATAAAACTGCACCCGTCCGGCATCGGGCCAGGCACCCATTCCGCGCTGCGCAAGCTGTTGCCACGGAAAGAGTGGGCCGGGATCCTGCTTACGCTGCGGCGCGATATCACTGTGACCGACAATATTTTCCGGTGTGATGCCGTAGCGCTGTGCAATATCGCGCAGCAGCGCCTCCAGCGTGGTGATCTGCTCGGCGGTAAACGGCTGCCATTCAAGACCGGTCAGGGTCCGGCGATAACCCTGGTTCACCAGTTCGATACCAATCGATGTGTCATTGATGCGGCTGGCTCCGCGCCAGAAGCTTGGACCGGCATGCCAGGCGAGCTGCTGCTCCGGCACCAGTTGCCAGATAACGCCTTTCCCGGCGCGCTGTGGCGGCTGGCGGGGGATCAGATAGTGGGCGCTGACTTCCCGATCGGTCAGGGTCGCCAGCGACGAAGAAAAATCTTCGGCGGTGTAGTGGATCACAATCACCTTCACCCGCGGTCGCGCGCCCTGCGCCGGATGCCGCACATCGGCCCAGTAGCCGTCACGGGATTCTATCCCGGACTGGCAGCCCGCCAGCAGCAGCGCCAGTATCAGCCACAGCCCCCGTTTCAACGAATGATCACCGCCGTGCCGCTGACGCTCACCATCAGCATGCTGCCATCTTTGCCGACCGTTTCGTAATCAATATCGATACCGACCACGGCGTTGGCGCCCAGCGCTTTTGCCTGCTCCTCCAGCTCTTCAAACGCGATCTCTCGCGCTTTACGCAGCTCTTTCTCGTAAGCACCGGAGCGGCCACCGACCACATCACGGATGCCAGCGAAAAAGTCACGGAAGATGTTGGCACCCAGAATCGCTTCACCGGTGACGACGCCACAATATTCGCTGATGCTGTGACCTTCCAGCGTGGGGGTTGTTGAAAATTTCATCGCATTCTCCTTGTTGAAAACCGGGCTAAGGCTCTTTCGACTAAAAAGCACGGCTATACTCTATGCTAAAAAGGGCACCTTGCCAGAGAACCATAAGGAAATCGAGATGAGAAACAACGCGTTTGCGCTAATGATCCCGGCGGCCCTGCTGCTCAGCGCCTGTACCACCGTTGAGCCAGTGATTAAGGATAATGGCCCACGTACCGCACCGTGCATTGAAGGCGGTCCTGACCAGGTGGCCCAGCAGTTTTACGACCTGCGTATCGAACAGCCTACGCAGGGTCTGCCCGACAGCAACACCCTGGCAAAATATCGCCCTTACCTGAGTGATGCGCTGTACCACTCATTGCAGGCGGCCAGCGGCAGCAATGCAGGCGCACAGTGGCGCAATGGCGATCTCTTCTCCAGCCTGTCACAGGGTCCGACCGCCGCCAGCGTCGCTGATGCTTCCACCATTCCGAACCGCGATGCACGCAACATCCCGCTGCGGGTCGACCTGAGCCGCGACGGCAAGCAGTGGCAGGATGAAGTGCTGATGATCCATCAGGGCAGTTGCTGGGTGGTGGATGATGTGCGCTACATGGCCAACCCTGCGCATGCAGAGGGTGGCAGCCTGAGCCAGATGCTTGAGAAATCGAAAAAATAACCTCAGGCTTAACCGTTCAGAGAAGCGCAGTCGCCTCCGGGCGCTGCGCTTTTTTTATTTCCGCCGCCCGTCCCGCTGCAGCGCGCTGCCCCCAGGCAGCGCATGATATTGTGCTAAGCTTTTGCGGTTAGCCTGCTGTTTTACAAATTTTAACCCACCTTATTTGCATAACTATTCTGGTGACGTTAAAATCCGCGACACTAATAGCTATTCAAATCTGGCGCATGAGTATTCAACTAAACGCAATAAACTGCTTCTACGGTGCTCATCAGGCGCTGTTCGACATTAACCTTGAGTGTCCGCAAGGCGAGACCCTGGTGCTGCTGGGTCCCAGCGGTGCGGGTAAGAGTTCGCTGCTGCGGGTGCTTAACCTGCTGGAGCAACCGCGTTCAGGTCAGTTGCAGATTGCCGGTAATCAGTTCGACTTCAGCCAGAAACCCTCCGATGCTGCGATTCGCGAACTGCGTCAGAACGTCGGTATGGTGTTTCAGCAGTACAATCTCTGGCCGCATCTTACCGTGCTGCAGAATCTGATTGAAGCGCCCTGCCGGGTACTGGGCCTCAGCAAAAGTGACGCCCGCGCCCGCGCCGACAAGCTGCTTGACCGGCTGCGCCTGACGCCCTACAGCGATCGCTTTCCGCTGCATCTCTCCGGTGGTCAGCAGCAGCGTGTGGCGATTGCCCGCGCGCTGATGATGGAGCCGCAGGTGCTGCTGTTCGATGAGCCGACTGCCGCGCTGGACCCTGAAATTACCGCACAGATTGTCAGTATCATTCGCGAACTGGCCCAGACCCGCATTACCCAGGTGATTGTGACCCATGAAGTGGAGGTGGCACGTAAAACGGCCAGCCGCGTCGTCTATATGGAGAACGGTCACATTGTGGAACAGGGCGATGCCAGCCGCTTTACACAGCCGCAAACCGAGGCGTTTGCTCACTATCTTTCGCACTAAGTCAGGATGCTAAAAATGAAAAAAATGGTACTTGCTGCACTGCTTGCTGGTTTTAGCCTGAGCGCTACGGCGGCTCAGACGATTCGTTTTGCGACCGAAGCCTCTTATCCTCCTTTTGAGTTTGTGGATGCGGACAACAAGATTCAGGGCTTTGATGTCGATCTGGCCAATGCGCTGTGTAAAGAGATTGACGCGACCTGCACCTTCACCAATCAGGCGTTCGACAGCCTGATCCCAAGCCTGAAATTCCGTCGTTTTGATGCGGTGATGGCGGGAATGGATATCACACCAGATCGTGAAAAACAGGTCCTGTTCACCAAGCCTTACTACGACAACTCCGCGCTGTTTGTTGCCCAGAAAGGCAAAGTTGCCAGCGTGGAAGCGCTGAAAGGCAAGCGGGTTGGCGTCCAGAACGGCACCACGCATCAGAAATACCTGACTGAGAAACACAGCGAGATCACCACCGTTCCTTACGACAGCTATCAGAATGCGGTGCTGGATCTGAAAAATGGCCGTATTGATGCTGTGTTCGGTGACACCGCAGTCGTCAACGAATGGCTGAAGCAGAATGCCGCGCTGGCTGCCGTTGGTGAGAAAGTCACGGACAAAGCCTACTTTGGTACCGGCCTGGGCATTGCGGTACGTACCGGTAACACCGATCTGCAGACCAGATTCAATGGCGCGCTGGATAAGATCAAAGCAGACGGCACGTACAAAACCATCTACAGCAAATGGTTCCAGCAGTAATCTCTGATGAATGAAATGATGACCCTCGCAAGCGCCGCCGGCATGACCGTCGGCCTTGCTGTTTGTGCTCTCATCGCTGGCCTGGTGCTGGCGATGATTTTCGCTGGCTGGGAGTCACTGCGCCTGAAACCGCTGGCGTGGATTGGCACCGGCCTGGTAACGCTGATCCGTGGCCTGCCGGAAATTCTGGTGGTGCTGTTTATCTATTTTGGCGCCTCACAGCTGCTGCTCACCCTCTCTGACGGCTTCACCCTGAATTTCGGCCTGTTTCAGTTACCGATTCAGGTTGAAATTGAAAACTTCGACGTCAGTCCGTTCCTGTGCGGTGTGATTGCGCTGGCGATGCTCTATGCCGCCTACGCCTCGCAGACGCTGCGCGGCGCGCTGAAAGCGGTGCCAATGGGTCAGTGGGAGTCGGGTCAGGCGCTGGGCATGAAAAAATCGGCCATCTTTCTCCGGCTGATTATGCCGCAGATGTGGCGTCACGCCCTGCCCGGTCTTGGCAATCAGTGGCTGGTGCTGCTGAAAGATACTGCGCTGGTCTCGCTGATTAGCGTCAACGATCTGATGCTGCAAACCAAAAGTATCGCCACCCGCACGCAGGAGCCGTTTACCTGGTTCCTGGTGGCGGCCGCTATCTACTTAGTGATCACGCTGTTCAGCCAGGCGGTGTTACGCCGCATCGAACTGCGCACCACCCGCTTTGAACGGGGGAACAGCTAATGCTGGCCTATCTGCCTGAACTCCTGAAAGGGTTGCATACCAGCCTGACGCTGACGGCAGCCTCGCTGGTCGTGGCCCTGCTGCTGGCGCTGCTCTTCACCGTGGTGCTGTCGCTGAAAACGCCGGTGTTCAACCCGCTGGTCAAAGGCTTTATTACACTGTTTACCGGCACACCGCTGCTGGTGCAGATCTTCCTGATCTATTACGGCCCGGGACAGTTTCCCTCGATCCAGCAGATCCCCTGGCTGTGGCATTTACTGTCGCAGCCCTGGCTGTGCGCGATGCTGGCGCTGTCGCTGAACAGCGCGGCTTACACCACGCAGCTGTTTTACGGTGCGGTGCGTGCAATTCCTTCCGGACAGTGGCAATCGTGTGCCGCGCTCGGCATGAGCCGCAAAGATACCCTGCGCATTCTGCTGCCATATGCATTTAAACGCGCCCTCTCCTCCTACTCCAATGAAGTGGTGCTGGTGTTCAAAGGCACCTCGCTGGCCTACACCATCACCCTGATGGAAGTCATGGGCCACGGCCAGTTGCTCTATGGCCGCACCTACGACATCACAGTCTATGCCGCGGCGGGTCTGGTTTATCTCTGCGTTAACGGTTTGCTGACGCTGATGATGCGGCTGATCGAAAAGCGCGCCCTGGCCTTCGAACGACGTAACTGATATCCGGGCGAGGCCCCTCGCCCTTTTCGCCTGAAAAATCACACTAATTGCATAAAAATGCATTTTATGGCAGGGTATCGCCTTCTCTGGCTGACCACATCACAGGAATCATAAAATGAAAAAATGGATTGTTGCCGCTGCGCTGGCTTCGCTGGCACTTACCGCCCAGGCAGCGGAAAAGATTCGCTTTGCCGCTTCCGCGACTTATCCGCCGTTTGAATCCCTGGATCGGGAAAATAACCTGGTGGGATTCGATATCGATCTGGCCAAAGCGCTGTGCCAGCAGATGAAAGCGGAGTGTACCTTTACCAACAATGCCTTCGACAGCCTGATCCCGTCACTGAAGTTCCGCCGCTATGACGCGGTGATTTCCGGCATGGATATCACCACTGAGCGCAGCAAGCAGGTCGATTTTACCCAGCCTTATTACGCTAACTCCGCCATCGTGATCGCCCGTAAAGGCCAGTTCAGCAGCTTTGCTGAGCTTAAGGGCAAACGCATCGGCGTGGAAAACGGCACCACTCACCAGAAGTACCTGCAGGATAAGCATCCGGAAGTGAAAGTGGTGGCCTATGACAGCTATCAGAATGCGATTCTGGATATGAAGAGTGGCCGGCTGGATGGCGTGTTTGGCGACAGCGCGGTGGTGAATCAGTGGCTGAAGACCAATGCGGATCTCGCCACTGTCGGTGAACATGTTACGGATGCGGACTACTTTGGCACCGGTCTCGGCATTGCCGTACGCAAAGGCAATACGGCGCTTCGCGATCAGTTCAATCAGGCGCTGAACGAACTGAAAGCCAACGGCAGCTGGCAGCAGCTTAATCAGAAGTGGTTCCCGGAGTAATTACCGGCTGCGGCTGCCTCTGCCGATGCTTTCCCGGACTCGTGCTGACGGCGGGTTAACAGCGTCAGCACTTCAAAATGGGCGGTGTGGGGAAACATATCGAACAGTTGCACCTTCGTCACCTCATAGGCGCTCAGTCGGGCAATATCCTGCGCCATGGTCTGCGGATTGCAGCTTGAATAGAGCAGATAATCCGGAGCCATCTGGCTGAGATAGTCACACAGCGCCTCACCAATCCCACGACGCGGAGGATTAACCAGCACCAGCTGCGGCACCGCATCGCGTCCGGTCGCAAACGCCGTAGAATCCAGCGCCGCAAACTGCACTTTTTCCAGCCCCAGCATCTCAGCGGAACGTTGGGCGCATTTTATCGCCTCGGCGCTGATCTCAATGCCCGTCAGTTCCATCTCCGCTGTCGCGCAGTGCAGACCAAAACCGCCTACGCCGCAGAAGAGATCCCACATGCTGTTGACCGGCAGCGCCCTGACCCAGTCGCGCGCGGTGGCATAGAGTGCGCTGGCAACCTGCGGGTTGGTCTGGAAGAAGCTTTGCGGGCGGATCCACAGCGGCACGCCGTTGAAGTTCTCTGCCAGCGACTGCGCGGGCGTCAGCGCAATCTCCTCTTCCCCCTCCAGAATCGCCATATGCACCGGCTGAATATTGGCAGAGATCACCGCCAGCTGCGGCAATTGCTGTTGCAGCCACGGCAATGCGGCGCGCAGCTGTTCCAGTTTCGCGGTTGAACGCAGGACAAAGCGCAGCATCACGCCGCCCTGCTGGCTTTCGGTTATCAGCAGGAATTTGAGTTCGCCGCGTTTGCGCGCCACGTTATAGGGCGTCAGTCCGGCACGGGCGATAAAGGGCTTAAGTGCAGCAAAAACCGGCTGGAAGCTGGCGGGATAGAGCGGACAATCGCACAGATCCACAGCTTCACCATCACGATGGATTAATCCCAGCACCGGACGCTCTACGCTGCCACTCACCACCATTTTGGCTTTATTACGAAATGCCTGCTGCGGTGAGGTGACCGGCGGCAACCAGGCAGCGACCGGCTGCTCAGCCAGTAACTGTTCCAGCAGCGACTGTTTGTCGTTCAGCTGAGTGGGATAGGGTTTTTCCAGCCACTGACAGGAGCGGCAACGGTTAGCGTCATAAAGCGCGCAGTGCATGGTAAAGCCTTAACGATCGGGTCGGGCGGAGCGCGATTGTATCATCGCTTCCTGAAAAAAGCGCGGCTGCTGGCAGGCAGAAACAGCAGCAGGAGCACCAGCAGATCGGGGATTTTCTGCGACAGGGTATGGTGGATAATCTGGACGTTGTTGTCGCCATCAATGCTGAAAATCTCGGGGTAGATCCAGCCCAGCGAGGCGACCAGCATATAGCTGAGCACAATCACCTGCGTCGCCACATAGCCCCAGCGTCCACGGTTACTGCCGCGCATCAGGGTAAAGGCGCAGCGCAGTTCGAACAGGAAGATCAGCTGGCTGGCGACAAAGATGAGTGTCGCGTCCCAGGACTGGGCGCTGCGGTGAACAAAATTGGCGAGTTCACTGTAACCCAGCTCGTTTGCCAGCATCAGGACGCTCAGGCAGCGGGTCGCAATAATAGCAATGCCCGCAACCGTCACCGGAACCGGCGCGATTGAAAGCGTGGCACTGCTTTTGAAGATTTCTGACATAGTCCGTGACTCCACCTGATCGAAAAACGGGCCGGTCAGACCGGCCCGTTCATATAGTGGCAAAGGTTACGGATTTCAGCCACGTTTAGCTTTCTGAATATCGCTTAAACGTTGTTTTTCTTCGTGTGCCATCACCCGCCAGGCGATAAAACCCACTAAACCGACCACAAACAGGATCAATGAAGCCAGCGCATTGATTTCCGGGTTAACGCCGCGTCGCACGGTGGCGAAGATCGCCATCGGCAATGTAGTGGCACCCGGCCCGGTCACAAAGCTGGCGATCACCAGATCGTCGAGTGACAGGGTAAACGCCAGCAGCCAGCCGGTCACAATAGCCGGTGCAATCATGGGCACGGTAATCACGAAAAAGACCTTCAGCGGCGTTGCGCCTAAATCCATCGCCGCCTCTTCGATGGAGCGGTCCAGCTCACGCAGACGCGAGTTGATCACCACTGCCACATAGGCGGTACAGAAGGTGACGTGGGCCAGCCAGATGGTCAGCATGCCGCGCTCGCTCGGCCAGCCAAAGGCGTTGCCCATTGCCACAAACAGCAGCAGCAGCGACAGGCCGGTGATGACGTCGGGCATCACCAGCGGCGCGGTCAGCATAAAGGCAAAACCGTTGTGGCCGCGGAAGCGACCAAAGCGCACGATAATCACCGCCGCCAGCGTGCCCAGCACCACCGCCATGGTGGCGGAGAGACCGGCAATGCTCAGACTCAGCAGCACGGCGTCAATCATCGCGCTGTCCTGGAAGAGCACCCTGTACCAGTGGAACGAGAAGCTCTCCCACACCGTCACCAGCGGTGAGCTGTTGAATGAGTAAACCACCAGCAGCAGCATCGGCGCATAGAGGAACAGGAAGCAGCAGACCAGAATACCGGTACGCCAGGGTGAGCGAATGGTTGGCAAATTATTCATGCCTTCTCTCCCATTTCACGGTTTTGATGCTTATGGAACCAGATGATCGGCAGAATCAGGATCAGCAGAATGATGACCGCCAGCGCAGAGGCCACCGGCCAGTCGCGGTTGTTAAAGAACTCCTGCCACAGGATGCGGCCAATCATGATGCTGTCCGGGCCACCCAGCAGTTCAGGGATCACGTACTCCCCCACCGCCGGGATAAACACCAGCATCGATCCGGCGATAATGCCCCCTTTTGTCAGCGGGACAATCACGCTGAAAAAGGTCTTCAGCGGACGCGCACCCAGATCCAGTGAGGCTTCCACCAGCGAGTAATCAATGCGGGTCAGCGCGGTGTAGATTGGCAGCACCATAAACGGCAGATAGCAGTAGACGATACCGATATAGACCGCTGTATTGGTGTAGAGGATCACCAGCGGATGATCGATCACACCCAGCCACAGCAGGAACCGGTTCAGGATACCGTTGTTGTTAAGCAGCCCCATCCAGGCGTAGACGCGCACCAGAAATGAGGTCCACGACGGCAGGATCACCAGCAGCAGCAGAATGGTGCGCATGGATGGCTTGCTGTGCGCCACGGCCCAGGCAAGCGGGTAGCCAATCAGCAGACAGATCACCGTGGAGATCGCCGCCACTTTCAGCGACTGCAGATAGGCATCGACGTAGAGCGGATCGTCGGTCAGCGTCAGGTAGTTGCCGAAATTGAGCACAATGCTGAACTGGTCATCAGCCCAGCTCACCAGCTCGGTGTAGGGGGGAATCGCACGCGCAATGTCCGCGAAGCTGATCTTCAGCACCGTCAGAAACGGCAGCAGAAACAACAGCACCAGCCAGACATAAGGCAAGGCGATCACCAGCTTGCGGCCATGCTGCATTTTTATCCGCGTGGCCCAGCGTTGCAGCGGCGTGCCGACCAGTCGGGCAGGCGCTTTAGCGCGTTGGAAAATCTGGCTCATAGCCGCTCCTTAAACCGTCAACACCACGCAGCTGTCGCATTCCCAGCAGAGGCGGACTTCATCGCCCCAGGTCGGCAACCCTTTGCGGTAGCGATGCGCGTTTTGCAACTGTGCGCTGATCATCTGTCCGCTGTGCAGACGGACATGGAAGATAGAGAGGTCGCCGAGATAGGCGATGTGGACCACTTCACCCACCGCAAAGTTACAGCCATCGGCAGGCACCTCATCGCACAACATCACTTTTTCCGGGCGCAGTGCGACATGGACCGGAACGTTATCCACCACTGAGACATCGGAGTCGACTTTCAGCGGATGCATCAGGCCGGGACTGTCGATCACCAGGCCATCCGCCTGACGTTCACGCAGTAAGCCTTCGAAAACGTTAACCGAACCGATAAATTCCGCGCTGTAGCGGCTGGTAGGATGCTCGTAGATCTCCTCCGGTTCACCAATCTGTACGAACTTGCCGCGATTCATAATCGCGATACGGCCCGCCATGGTCATCGCCTCTTCCTGATCGTGCGTCACCATCACACAGGTAGCGCCAACACGCTCCAGAATATCGACCACTTCCAGCTGCATTCTGTCGCGCAGCTTCTTGTCCAGTGCCCCCATCGGCTCATCCAGCAGCAGCAGTTTTGGCCGTTTCGCCAGGCTGCGGGCCAGCGCCACACGCTGACGCTGACCACCGGAGAGCTGGTGCGGTTTGCGTTTAGCAAACTCCTGCATATGCACCAGCGCCAGCATCTCTGCTACCCGGCTGGTGATCTCTCCTTTCGGCAGCCGATCCTGTTTCAGACCAAAGGCGATATTCTGCTCCACCGTCATGTGGGGAAACAGCGCGTAGGACTGGAACATCATGTTGATCGGGCGCTGATAGGGAGCAACGTGGGACAGATCCTGGCCATCCAGCACAATCTGCCCGCTGGTTGGCGGCTCAAAACCGGCCAGCATGCGCAGCAGCGTTGATTTACCACAGCCCGATGCGCCCAGCAGGGCAAAGATCTCACCTTTATAAATTGTCAGGCTGACATCATCCACGGCGTGTTGCCCGTCAAAGGATTTGGTCAGATTGCGAATTTCCAGCAGTGGCGTTAACGCCTTTGCGGTTTTATTTTGAGGACGGGGAATGGCATCGTTCACAAAGGTTCTCTCCGGAGCCAGGCGGAACATGGCGACAAAATTTGCCGCTAAAAATGGCACAACAGAGGCCGACACCGCGCCTCTGTTGCTGATACATGACAGGTCAATCCGTTAAGGACGAATTACTTACCACTTTTTACTTTAGTCCATGCGCGCGTACGCACACGATCCAGTTTAGGATCCTGGACTTTCAGCACAAACAATTTCGACATCGCTTCTGGCGTCGGGAAGATACCCGGGTTGTTGCGGACGTCGGCATTGATCAGCGGCAGCGACGCTTTGTTGCCGTTGGCGTAGTTCATTTTGTTGGAGACATCGGCGATCACTTTCGGATCCATGATGTAGTTCAGCCAGGCGTAAGCACCATCGAGGTTTTTCGCATCTTTCGGGATCGCCATCATATCGAAGAAGGCCAGTGCGCCCTCTTTCGGTACGCTGTAGCCCAGATGCACGCCATTTTTCGCCGCATCAGCACGGTTTTTCGCCTGCAGAATATCGCCCGACCAGCCAATGGCGACGCAGATATTACCGTTGGCCAGATCGTTGATGTACTGCGATGAATGGAAGTAGCGGATATTTGGACGCAGTTTCAGCAGCAGGTCAGTGGCCGCGCCGGAATACTCTTTGGCATCAGAGGTATTGGGATCTTTGCCCAGGTAGTTGAGCACCGTGGCGAAAATCTCTTCTGGGGCATCCAGGAAGGAGACGCCGCAGCTTTTCAGCTTCTCCAGGTTTTCCGTCTTCAGCACCAGATCCCAGCTGTTGACCGGCGCATCAGCGCCCAGTGCGGCCTTGACCTTGTCGACGTTGTAGCCGATACCGGTGGTGCCCCACAGATAAGGAATGGCATATTTATTACCCGGATCGTGCTGCGCCACTTTCTCCATCAGCGCCGGATCTAGGTTTTTGTAGTTAGGCAGTTTGCTCTTATCCAGCGGCTGGAATACCCCGGACTGCAGCTGACGCGCCAGGAAGCTGGAGGATGGCACCACCACATCATAGCCGGTGCTGCCCGCCATCAGTTTGCCTTCCAGGACTTCGTTGGAGTCAAACACATCGTAGACCACTTTGATGCCGGACTGCTTTTCAAAGTTCGGCACGGTATCTGGCGAAATATAATCGGACCAGTTGTAGACGTGCAGCGTTTTATCTTCCGCCATGCTGCTGGCCGATGCGGCCATCAGCGCAGCAGCTACCACAGCTGACAGCCATTTCTGACGTGAGTTGAACATATTTTTCCATCCTCCTGAGCGGGTCATTACAACGCTGCAAACCAGAGATCCCTGCATTGCGTTCTGTACAAGACGTCAGTGACACAATGAATCATTATTCAGCGGGAGTTTAATAGCAAAAACCTATAGCTGAGGCGCAGTTACGCGCCTGTTACAGCCCCGCAAGCATAGCCCCCCCGGTCAGGCTTCACCAGACCCCAGCGTAAAAAACGCCTGAAAGCGATATTTTATGCATGTTTGAGCTATGAGGTTCGGCTTTGATGGCATAAACCACGACTAATATCTGGCGTTAAAGGGCAAAATGCAGAATAAAAAATTATCGCGGCAGCGGATGGCGGGCATAAAAAAGCCGTCTCAGGGACGGCTTAGTGTGTGACCATGTCGGGCTTAGTGCAGCACAGAATGAACGCTGGTCACCGGAACGTGCTCTTCTTCTTCGCCCACGATCAACAGATTGTTGGCAAAGGCTTCCAGGATCACCATGGAGATCTGCTCTTCACTCTGTTTCATAAAGTGCGAGAACTGACCAAAGGTTAACCCGGCGGTGGTAATCATTGACTGACAGACAATGAGTTTCGGCAGATTATCATCCTGAATGTCGATAAATGCTTTCACCGTCAGCGAACTGGCATTGATCTGCGACAAATCGCCAACCAATGGTATCAGCGCCGTCGGCTTCACTTCAGCCAGCGCCGAAAACAGAATGACGTTGTCGACCAGATCGATTTTGGCGTCAAACACCCCATCGAAGTTTTGCATGTGCGGCAGATGAAGTGCCTGACAGGCATCGCATTCGAACCAGGTGATATTTTGCTGATCCAGCCAGCGACGCAGCAGGTCGATATCCGGAACGACAAGAGAATCCATCGTAAAATCCCAGTGGGGTGATAAACAGGCGACTTAGCTTACGGAAAAATGCGCGACGATGCCATGAAAACCGCTGAAAAGCGCGTGTCAGCCAGCGGTTTTAGGACGGAGCCCGGGGATGGCCTGCTGCTCAATCCGTTCGATCATCAGGGCGGCGATGTTAAGGTCACTGCTGGTTTCAATGCCTTCAAGACCGGGCGAGGCGTTAACTTCCATCACCAGCGGGCCGCGATGGGCGCGCAGAATATCGACGCCCGCCACTTCCAGCCCGAGCGTAGCCGCCGCTTTCACGGCGATCTGGCGCTCCTGTTGCGTAATGACGACGGGATAAGCTTTGCCGCCGCGATGCAGATTAGAGCGAAAGTCGCCCTCTTTCGCCACCCGCTCAATCGCTGCCACCACCTGATTGCCAATCACCAGACAGCGAACATCACGACCCTGCGCTTCTTTAATAAACTCCTGCACCAGAATATGGGCATTCAGGCCGCGAAAGGCATCGATAACGCTTTCTGCCGCCTGCCGCGTCTCCGCCAGCACCACGCCAATGCCCTGGGTACCTTCCACCAGCTTGACCACCAGCGGCGCACCGCCGACAAGGGCGATCAGATCAGCGGTGTCATCGGGTGAGGAGGCAAAGCCGGTGACCGGCATGTCGATGCCTTCCCGTGCCAGCAGCTGCAGCGAGCGCAATTTGTCACGGGTGCGGGTAATGGCGGCGGACTCATTCAGCGGATAGCTGCCGCACATCTCAAACTGTCGCAGCACGGCCGTGCCATAAAAAGTGATAGGGTTGCCGATGCGCGGGATAACCGCATCAAAATGGCCCAGCGGTTCACCACAGTAGTGAACCGCCGGTGAGGCGGGATTAATATTCATATAGCAGGAGAGCGGATCGATGATCTGAACCTGGTGGCCGCGTGCGGCGGCCTCCTCACGCAGTCGCCGACTGGAGTAGAGCGTCTCATCACGTGACAGGATAGCTATCTTCATCGCTGCTCTCCCTTACTGGCTTAACGCGTGGCCCAGCCCTGCTGATGCAGATAATCGAGCATAAACGGACGCGTCTCTTTAATGATCAGGCGCTGGATCAGCTCACTCCAGGTTTCGCTGCGCTGGTTGCTGCCGCGCTGCTGATAATAGAGTTCTGTGCGGCTATCGTATTCGGCCAGTACCGCCGGATCCAGCGGCTGATAGCGGTTCTCATGCACCAGCATCGCGTGCGGCATACGCGGTTTGACGTCCGGCTTTGACTCCGGATGGCCCAGGCAAAAACCAAACAACGGCAGAACAAATTTCGGCAGGCCCAGCAGTTTGGTTACTTCCACGATACTGTTACGGATTCCGCCGATAAAGACGCCGCCCAGATCCAGCGATTCCGCTGCGACCATGGCATTCTGACCCATCAGCGCGGTATCGACGCAGCCCAGCAGCAACTGCTCGGCACGACCCAGCTGCGCATCAGGGCAAATCTGCAGGTGGCGATTAAAGTCAGCGCAGAAGATCCAGAACTCAGGCGCATCCGCGACCCAGGTCTGTCCGCCCGTCAGCGTCACCAGCTTGTCGCGCAGGGCTTTGTCGGTGATACGGATAATGGAAGAACACTGTAAAAAACTGGATGTGGACGCCGATTGCGCCGCAGTAATAATCGCTTCACGTTGTGTTTCGCTGACCGGCTGGTCAGTAAAGGCGCGGATTGAACGATGGCTGCACAGTAAATCAATGGTCGGTGTCATAAAGTCTCCAGCAATATTATCTTTTTTTGTCAGTTTGATTAAACAGCTGTGGTGCTATCGCTTTCGCGGTGCGCCACATTAACAGCCAGGCAGCAGGTAGCATCAGAACCACGCCAGCAATAAACAGCACAGTGGCCAGCGTTTTTACATCCGCCTTGTCTGGCAGCGGAAGCCAGTGGTTGATCAGCAGCAGCGCGGCCACGATTAACAGGCCGCCAGCCGCCTCCAGCACCACCACAAACCGGGGTAATCTGGCTACACTCTGCATGATATCCTCCTGCCTTAGCGGCTGACTGAGCGTCAATTATGGTCAACAACCCAAAAATTGCGCGAGATACACGGGCTGCCGGCGCGAAAAAGCCTCTGATTCAGAGGCTTCCTGACCGGGCAGCGATAGCGTGCGGGCATCAGACTAACAGGCAAATCCTGCTTTCCTTAAGCGATACGAGCGGGCATCATGGTTGCCATTCTCTGTTTCATTGTGTGATACACATCACATAATAGTCGCTGCAAGGAGTTCTCAATGATTGCTGTTATTTTTGGTCGTCCGGGCTGTCCCTACTGTGTGCGTGCCCATGAACTGGCCGACAAACTAACCGCTGAACGTGATGATTTTAGCTACCAGTATGTCGATATTAACGCAGAAGGCATTACTAAAGCCGACCTGGAAGCGAGCGCCGGTAAACCGGTCAGCACCGTGCCACAGATTTTCGTCGACGAAAAACATATCGGTGGCTACACCGAGTTTGCGGCCTGGACCAAAGAGAATCTGGGATTTGCCGCGTAAGCGCTGATACCCGGAATGAAAAAGGCGAGCCAGGATTTTCCTGTCTCGCCTTTTTGCGCTCTGCCGGTCATCCATCGCCCAACACTGTTTAATTGAGTGATGCCATCACTATCTGCATCAACCGCACCAGCAAAGCCCCGCAGCCTGCCCAGAACAGCGCGCTGAGGCTCCATGCGACCACAAAAAGTGCATTGCTGTGGATAAACAGGCTGCTGTTTAA
The DNA here is from genome assembly GCF_011800685.1 of Pantoea sp. EKM10T. Classification (NCBI taxonomy): domain Bacteria; kingdom Pseudomonadati; phylum Pseudomonadota; class Gammaproteobacteria; order Enterobacterales; family Erwiniaceae; genus Pantoea; species Pantoea sp. EKM10T. The sequence continues at coordinate 429,929 of NZ_JAALEU010000002.1, read as the reverse complement.
CAGCAGTGCTGCCAGTAACGTTCCCCATAGCCCCATCAGCAGGGTGCTTTTTAGCGGGCTCTCCACCTGCACCAATGCCATCACAATACCGGGCAACATAAAGAGCAGTAATTCGGGCTGACCACGAAGCGGGCCGGGACCGACCTGCCAGAAATGACAGGTAAAGACAAACACCAGACTGTACAACACCACGCCGCACAGGCGGGTAGTCCAGAGATAAGAACGCTGCGGCATACCACCCCACTGATTAAAAGTAACCCCGACAATAACCTGCTGATAACCCTGATGCGTTCAGATGGAAATAAAAAGAAACAGTTCGCTGTGGCAACGAATGAAAACAGCCAATGGCTGTGAAAGATATTTGTGATTAGAATAGCGCCGCGGTAAAGGTTCCATTTGCAGTACTGATGCAACAGCACCTCAACGGCCTGCTCACGATAGCGAAAAACAGGCTACTCTTCAATAGGTTACATGTAAACAAGAAGTTAAACAGTGAATATTAACGTCGCAGGATTGTTAAGCGGAAATGACATTTTGTTATTGTTTGTCGTTTTAGCGCTCGGCCTCTGTCTGGGTAAGTTGCGTCTGGGCTCGGTTCAGCTGGGAAATTCAATTGGCGTATTAGTGGTTTCGCTCTTATTAGGCCAGCAGCACTTTACGATCAATACCGATGCATTGAGTCTGGGCTTTATGCTGTTTATTTTTTGTGTCGGCGTCGAAGCGGGTCCCAACTTTTTTTCCATTTTCTTTCGCGACGGCAAAAACTATTTCATGCTCGCCATCGTCATGGTGGTCAGCGCACTGTTGCTGGCGCTGGGACTGGGCAAACTCTTTGGCTGGGATATCGGTCTCACCGCCGGCATGCTGGCCGGGTCGATGACCTCAACGCCGGTACTGGTCGGGGCGGGCGATACCCTGCGGCAAAGCATCAGCGATCCGAAGCAGCTTGGACTGATGCAGGATCAGCTGAGCCTCGGTTATGCCGTGACCTATCTGATAGGCCTGGTCAGTCTGATTTTCGGCGCACGTTATCTGCCCCGTCTGCAACATCAGGATCTGCCCACCTGCGCCCAGCAGATCGCCCGGGAGCGCGGTCTGGATGCGGACAGCCAGCGCAAAGTTTTCCTCCCGGTGATCCGCGCCTATCGCGTCGGTCCGGAACTGGTGGCATGGAGCGGCGGCAAAAACCTGCGCGAACTGGGTATCTATCGTCAGACCGGTTGCTACATTGAGCGCATCCGCCGCAACGGTATTCTCGCCAGTCCCGATGGTGATGCGGTGTTACAGCTCGGCGATGATATCTCGCTGGTGGGCTATCCCGATGCTCACGCCCGGCTCGACCCCAGCTTCCGCAACGGCAAAGAGGTTTTTGACCGCGACCTGCTGGATATGCGCATCGTCACTGAAGAGATCGTGGTGAAAAACCACAATGCGGTAAACAAACGCCTCAGCAAGTTAAACCTCACCGATCACGGCTGCTTCCTGAACCGGGTGATACGCAGTCAGATTGAGATGCCGATCGACGACAGTATCATGCTGAACAAAGGTGATGTGCTGCAGGTCAGCGGCGAGGCACGACGAGTGAAAAGCGTGGCGGATCGCATTGGCTTTATCGCGATTCACAGTCAGATGACCGATCTTTTAGCCTTCTGCGCCTTCTTTATCGTGGGTCTGATGATTGGTCTGATCACCTTCCAGTTCAGCAATTTCAGTTTTGGTATTGGTAACGCCGCGGGCCTGCTGTTCGCCGGTATCATGCTCGGCTTCCTGCGCGCCAACCATCCAACCTTTGGTTATATTCCGCAGGGCGCGCTCACTATGGTGAAAGAGTTCGGTCTGATGGTGTTTATGGCGGGAGTGGGATTGAGTGCCGGTAGCGGCATTAATCACGGCCTGAGCAGCGATGGTGCGCTGATGCTGCTTTGCGGCCTGCTGGTCAGCCTGATTCCGGTGATCATCTGCTATCTGTTTGGTGCTTATGTGTTGCGGATGAACCGCGCCCTGCTGTTTGGCGCCATCATGGGCGCACGTACCTGCGCACCGGCCATGGAGATCATCAGTGATACGGCACGCAGCAATATCCCGGCGCTGGGCTATGCCGGGACCTATGCCATCGCCAACGTGTTGCTGACGCTGGCGGGAACGCTGATTGTGATTATCTGGCCGATATTGCCCCTATAAAATTTTTTTGCCTGCGTCCAGAACTTTATTGTTAAGGGATAGTCATAATAAGTGCCACTGCTTTTCTTTGAAATCCCCAAATTGTGGAGCCCGCTGGTCTTTTTCCCGGCGGGTTTTTTTATGCCCTTTTTTCGTCCCTGCCCGCCATTCCCCGCCTGATTCACAACTGCATGTGTCATAAAACTTAAACCGTTACACAACTCAACGGCAGATTAAGAGCCTTTCTATAGACGAACAAAACGGTAAAAAGCAGGATAGACCGCTGTTTAGTTAGCAATTTGTGCTGACTGATTGGGTGAGCGAGTTGTCGCTGACCGTTTTTTTTGCCGCTGTTATCGGGCCGGGCTGGCGGGATGCTGCCAGCTGCCGTTAACCGGACTGTCTGCTGAGGAATTTATCCCGAAATGGAAGAGCTGAACCATTCACTGTTTACTGCCATTAATGCCACACCGGCTTCACCCGCCTGGTTACTGCAGCTGGCGACGTTTTTTGCCAAAGATCTGATCGCCATCGTGCCGCTGTTAATCGTAGCGATGTGGCTCTGGGGACCGCGCGATCAGGTTTCTTCGCAGCGGGTGCTGGTACTGAAAACCGGTATGGCGCTGATCTATGCGCTGGCGATCTCCTGGTCTGTGGGCCAGCTGTTGCCGCATCCCCGCCCTTTCGCTATCGGTTTTGGTTATCAGTTCCTGCATCACGCCGCCGATGACTCCTATCCCAGCGATCACGGCACCACGATATTCACCTTTGCACTGGCCTTTATCTTCTGGCATCGCCTCTGGTCAGGTGTGGTTCTGATGGTGGCCGGTTGCGCTATTGCCTGGTCGCGGGTCTACCTTGGCGTTCACTGGCCAATGGATATGCTGGGCGGGTTCCTGGTGGGGCTGCTGAGCTGTCTGGCTTCGCATCTGGCGTGGCAGTTCTATGGCGAGCGGATGCTGGCGGTAATCAATCCACTCTATCGGTCGCTGTTTGCCGTGCCGATTCGCAAAGGCTGGACGCAGGATTAAGAAAGGGACGCGTTAGCGTCCCTGAAGCTGTCGGAAAAAAACTGCACCTGACAGCGGTGAGATCGAGCCTGCGCAGGGAACTGGGTCAGATCGGAAAGACGCAAAAACCGCCATCCATGGCATGCTCGGCCCGCGCCATCCCTGGCGCGGGACGCTTTCCTCTTCTGACCCAGCTCCCTGCGCGCTGAGCTAATGCGTTGCGGTTAGATCCTGTTTTAGAAACAGCGCTCGTCTGAGAGGAACACATCAGCGTCCCTGCTTACTTATGAAAACCACTTCCCGAACCAGCCATTGAATTTCATCATCACGAAATCAAACATCCGGCTGAAGAACCCGCCTTCCGGCACATCCTGCATCACCACCAGCGGCCGCTGCTCAATCGTTTTCCCGTCCAGCTGGAAATCGATGGTGCCGACCACCTGATTCTTCTTCAGCGGAGCTTCCAGCTGCGGCGTAGTGAGTCTGAAACTCGCCTTCAGATTCTTCATCTGCCCTTTAGGGATGGTCAGCGCAGCATCTTTCGCCACGCCCAGATTGACCTGGCTGCGATCACCGAACCAGACCCGCTGCTGCGCAAACGGTGCATCCGCTTTAATCGGCGTGACCGTTTCAAAGAAACGGAAGCCCCATGTCAGCAGCTTTTCACTTTCGCGGAAACGAATCGCATCGCTGGCGGTGCCCAGCACCACCGAGATCAGACGCATATCCCCTTCGGTTGCTGAAGCGACCAGGTTATTCCCCGCGCCTGAGGTGTGGCCGGTTTTGACGCCATCAACCTTGAGATTGGTGCTCCACAACAGGCGGTTGCGGTTGATCTGGCGAATATTATTGAAGGTGAACTCTTTCTCTTTATTCAGCGCGTACTCTTCGGGCACATCGCGGATCAGCGCCTGAGCAATCAGCGCCATGTCACGCGCGGTACTGTACTGCCCTTCTGCATCCAGACCATGCACCGTCATAAAGTGGGTATTCTGCAGTCCCAGCGCCTTCACGTAGTTGTTCATCAGGCCGATAAACGAATCCTGACTGCCCGCCACATAATCCGCCAGCGCAATACAGGCGTCATTGCCGGACTGGATCACGATTCCCTTATTCAGCTCATGCACCGGAATACGATCGCCCGGCTTGAGGAACATCAGCGACGAGCCGCGCAGCTTAGGATTGCCGGTGGCCCAGGCATCCTGTCCGACGGTAACCAGGTCATCCGGCTTGATTTTGCCCGCTTTAATCGCCTGACCCACAACATAGCTGGTCATCATTTTAGTCAGACTGGCGGGGTCGAGGCGCTGATCGGCACTGGATTCGGTTAACACCTTACCGCTGGCGTAGTCGATCAGAATCCACGCTTTAGCATCAATGCCTGGCGCGGCGGGAGCCTGCTCAGCAAAAACGCTGACGGGGGCAAGAATCAGTAATGAAGTGGCAGCAAGGTGCCGCAGGCGAGATGTGAAGCGAGTGTTTGTCATGGGCTTGGCCGGATTGTCCTTGTTAAATCGAAATTCCAGGGGCAGAAAATTCTCACTCAAACGCTAACCCTTGACGGCAGCGAAAAAAACCGTCGAATCGTAAAGTTTTTTAGAGTTTAGTAGAGTAACCCTGGCATAAGTGCCGCGCGCGTGCCGCTTTTCCCCGATTCTGTCGCTATCAAAACTGCGTGAAATTCCGATTTTTCGCAGAAGAGTTAAGCCCGTCACAAATATCAGTTAACCTGAACGCCAGTCAGCCGAGGAGACCGACCATGGACTTAGCCCTTTTTGATCTGGATGAAACACTCATTTGTGAAGACAGCACCAGCCTGTGGCTGCGCTGGCTGGTATCACAGGGATTCGCCCCCAGTGAACTGATTGATCAGGAACAGGCATTAATGAGCCAGTACTATGCCGGTACGCTGTCGATTGAAGAGTATATGAATAAAACACTCTCCCCCCTGGCGGGCATGGCCACGCTTACCGTTGAAGGCTGGGTGCGCCGCTTCATTCACCGCGACATCATGCCACGCGTTTATCCTGCAGCCCGCGAGCGGATTGAGTGGCACCGGGCGCGTGGCGACAAGGTCATGATCATCTCCGCCAGCGGCGAGCATCTGGTGGTGCCGATTGCAGAAAAGCTGGGTGCCTGCGGCGCGCTGGCGATTGGCGTTGAAATCGTGGACGAGCGCTACAGCGGCAACACTTACGGCACCATGACCTATAAAGAGGGCAAAGTCACGCGACTGGGTGACTGGAAAGCGCTGCAGCAGGACGAGGCCTTTGACCGCACCTGGGCCTACAGCGATTCGATGAACGACCTGCCGCTACTGGAACAGGCCGATCATGCCCATGTCATCAACCCTGACGAACAGTTACACAAGGAAGCGTTAAACCGCGGCTGGCAGGTTTATCACTGGGCGCGCTGACTCCGAGCTTATTCCATAAGGCGTAACTGTTGCTGGCAGCCTGGACACGGACAGCGCGGAACAATCCGTAGTACACGTAGTCCGTGAGGATTACTCGCTGCGCTCGCCCCTTCAGGGCCGCCCTGACGGGCGTTCAGGTTGCTAAAGCAGCCTGTGTGAGCACTGCCCAGGCCCAGACTGACCAATAAAATAGCCCGGGGACAGGCTCTTAGCCGCGGGACGCACCAGCGTCCTGCGCTAATCCCACTTTCAGCAGCTTGCCATTGGCCTCATCGGTCAGCACATAGAGCCAGCCATCCGGCCCCTGGCGAACATCGCGAATGCGCGCCTTCTGATCGTCCAGCAGACGCTGCTCTTCCACCACTTTCTCGCCGTTGATACTCAGACGAATCAGGTTTTTCTCTTTCAGAGCGCCGATAAACAGCGAGTTTTTCCACTGCGGAAAACGGGCGCTATTGTAGAACGCCATGCCGCTGATGGCCGGAGAATCCTTCCAGTGATAAAGCGGCGGTTCGGTACCCGCAACCTGTGTGCCTTGTGACTCCGGCACTTTGTCACCGCTATAGTCGATGCCGTAGGTTGCCAGCGGCCAGCCGTAATTCTTGCCCCGCTCCATGATATTCACTTCATCGCCGCCGCGCGGGCCATGTTCATTTTCCCATATCTTGCCGGTCCAGGGGTTAAGCGCCAGCCCCTGCGGATTACGCAAACCATAGGCCCAGATCTCTGGCCGTGCGTCGCGCTGTTTCGCAAACGGGTTATCGTCCGGCACGCTGCCATCGGCGTTGAGCCGCAGCAGTTTGCCCTGCAGCTTATCGAGATCCTGCGCAGTGCTGCTGGCAAAGTTATCGCCGAAGGCGATCCAGAGATAGCCCTGAGTATCAAACGCCAGCCGGGTACCGATGTTGTTGCCACTGGAGAGCATCGGCGTCTGCCGAATCACCTCGCGGAAATCGCTGAGTTGCCGGTTATCCTTGCTCAGCGTGCCCACGCCTACCACCGCGCCCGCTTTGCCACTGCTGTTCGCTTCGGTATAGCTAAGCCAGACGCGACGACTGGTGGCAAAATCGGGTGCCAGCACGACGTCCAGCAGGCCACTCTGCCGTTCTGCCCAGACCTTTGGCACGCCCTGGATCGGCTGCGACAGGCCGCTCTCCGGGCTCCAGCTGCGCAGTTGTCCGCTACGTTCGGTAATCAGCAGCGTTTTGTTATCGGGCAGGAAGGCGACGGACCATGGATGTTGTAACTTATCCTGTAATACCTCGACCTTTACGTCGGCGGCAAACAGGGGGGCGGTACAGAACAGGGAGCCACTTAGCAACAAAGCAGTTGAGAAACGGGCCATAACGATCTCCTGACGGGATAGAATGCCCTTAAGCGTAGTCAGCCCCTCTGCAATGATGTTGAGGATTTACAAAAGATTAATCAGGGCGACAGCGCTCTGCTGTCGCCCGTCAGAGTCAGGGCGCGTTAAAACTTACCGTGTCACGCACCATCGTATCGATACCAGGCTTCAGCTCGTCAAAGGTGATCGGCGTATTGCTGTTACTGACCGTTTTGCCAAAGGCTTTGCGAACCACCCGGATCATCGGTTTGCCCGTCACCGCATCGCTGGCTTCTATTTCCAGAAACAGTTCGCTGTTCTGAGTACGATGCCCTGACGCCGCCATGGTGCTGGCAACGACCGCGGCAACCGGTACCACTTCATAAAACTGCACGCCCTGATTTTCTGCTGACACGGCGGTAATGGCGGCCCTTACCTTCAGGGTATGCGGCGTAGCCTGATTCACCAGCGGCAGGCGGGTGGCTATCGCGCCTTTTAGCTGGATCTCGGTGTAACTGAGCACCTGATCCAGCGTTTGCTGAGTGACGCGTGGCGTGGGGTGCGCCGCCGGGTAGTAGATCAGCGATGTATAAAGCACATCTTTATAATGGCTGCTTTGATAGTCGGGTGATATCCAGCGCAGAGTCGGTTCACCACTGGCTGACGACGTCGGTTGCAACTGGCTGTAATCGCTTAAAAAACCTGAATATTGCTGCTTATCAGCAACATGAGAAGTACAACCACTGAGCAGCACGGCAGAGACCGCCAGAAGAGCAGCAACGGAAGTTTTACGCATCATCAACTCGCTTGTATCAGGAAGGTTTAAGCAAGCATAGATAAGCCAGAGGGGAAATGCAGAATAACAGAGGCGGTTTTACGCTGTTATGCAGAATGAGTAGCAGGAAAACCCGCTGCAGAGCACAGCGGGCGAAAAAGATTACTCAAAGCAGGTATCAGGATTCTCAGACAGGGTGATGAACTGTTTGCCCCCCTGGGTCAGCGCCATAATGGTGCCGCTTTCGATATCGTAAACCCAGCCGTGCAGACGCAGCTTACCGTTACGCAGCGCGACGGAGACGGAAGGATGGGTTTTCATGTTGTTCAACTGGGCGATGACGTTCTCTTTGACCATCTCGTTCAGCTTCTTCTCTGGCGAGTCATACTCACGCTGCTCAACCACCGCTTTTGCCGCATCGGCATAGCGCAGCCAGTGCTCAACCGCAGGCATGGTATCCATGCAGGCGCAGGAGGCGATGGCGTTCATGGCACCACAGTTAGAGTGACCACAGATGATGATGTCGGAGACGCCCAGCGCGACCACCGCATATTCGATAGTGGCGGAGACACCGCCTGGCTCCGGGCCAAATGAGGGAACGATGTTGCCCGCATTGCGGATAACGAACAGCTCTCCTGGCTCCTGCTGCGTCACCAGTTCAGGCACCAGACGGCTATCTGAACAGGAGATGAACAGCGCTTTCGGATTTTGATTTGATGCCAGGCTTTTGAAAAGATCCTTCCTTTCAGGAAACACATTCTGCTGGAAATTCAGAAATCCGTTGATGATCTCTTTCATTATTTAGCTCTCACATTATCCATTTCATTACCTGAGGGGCATAGCCCCCTCAGTGGGGTTTGCCCGTTTATTATTAATGAAAACAAGTGAATATCAACCCGCCTTTTACCGGATGCTCTAAACAACGGCCACTGTCAGCGTTTCGCTTGTTCATCAGTCAGAGGCTCCGCAGCCAATTTCTTTTTATAGCACGGGAAGTTATTGGAAAAAGCACGGTTTGAACCGCCCGTTTTTTTGCCTGTGCTGTGGATCGGCTTTTACGCGTTTTTTCACTACTTTACGCCCCCGGCTCGCCAGCAGAAAAGGTTTCTCTTCTGCTGCTGTCTGACCTTATCTGGCAAGCGTGGCGGGCTATGGCGTTTTAGGGCATGGTGAAACGGCTGCGCATCTGGCAGCACGGGCGCTGCGCCCAAGCCTTTGCAGGCAAGGAATGAGGGATAAGATTGAGCAGGACGGGTTTCATTAAAACAACCCCAGCAGCAGGGGTTAGCGGCTGCCGGGAGAGCAGGATTAACGCTTAGCCATACTGCTGCTGATGCGCTTTTTTACGTCGCAGATAGTCTTCATCTGCACGAAGTTTGTCCCAGTAGCCTTTGAAAACAGCCGCCGCCGCGGCTTTTTCCTCGTTGATGCCGCGCGGCAGCTCCTTGCCATCTGCGTCATATTTACGTCCGGCCTTGTGGTTGCTGTAACGGCGCGCACGGGTATACCCCATCTGAATAAATTTACGCGCCATATCCATGCCGACAAAATCATCTTTGCGCCGATACTCCTCAAACAGCGCCATGATTTTCTCAGCCGACTCTTCAGCAATGGGAACGGTACGAAAACGCCAGTGTGGCAGTATTTCGCCTTTATAAGGCTCGACCATCAGCACGCCCTGCTCACCACGCCCGACCTGATAAAGCTCGGGGTGCTGGCGGAAGTCGATAGTGCTGAAGTCCTGATCATAATCGAAAGGTTTCATCTCTTTAGTTTAGGATCAAGTGCGTCGCGCAGCCCGTCTCCGAGTAAATTAAATGCCAGAACGGTAAGGAAGATGGCCAGGCTAGGGAAAATTGCCACGTGAGGCGCGATAACCATGTCGGCCCGCGCCTCATTCAGCATCGCCCCCCACTCCGGCGTAGGCGGTTGTGCGCCCAGCCCCAGAAACGACAGGCTGGCCGCGGTAATGATTGAGGTACCGACCCGCATGGTGAAATAGACCACAATCGGCGATACCGTGCCGGGCAGGATATGCCGCATCAGGATAGTCCAGTCAGAAGCGCCGATGCTGCGTGCCGACTCAATATAGGTCTGATGCTTCAGCACCAGCGTATTGCCGCGAACCAGCCGGGCAAAAGCCGGGATACTGAAGATAGCGACTGCCACAATCACATTACTCATGCCGCTGCCCATAATCGCCACCACCGCAATCGCCAGCAGAATGCCGGGAAAGGCAAACAGCACATCGCAGATACGCATGGTGATGCGGTCCCACCAGCCTTCGTAATAGCCGGCTAACAGACCAAAGAATGTGCCGATCAGCGCGCCGATCACTACCGAAAAGAAGCCCGCAATCAGGGAAATCCGCGTGCCGACCAGCACCCGACTGAAAATGTCACGCCCCAGCGAATCGACGCCAAACAGATGCATCAGCGAGGGGCCGTCATTGAGCCGGTCATAATCGAAGTAGTTCTCTGCGTCGAACGGCGCAATCCACGGGGCAATAACCGCCAGCACAATCAGTACCAGCACAAACAGCCCGGCCAGCAGCGCCACCGGCTGCCCTCTGAAACGCCGCCAGAATTCACGCCACGGCGTTCGCACCCGATTCTCCGCAATCAGCGGCATCGTTTTCAGTGCCGCTTCGCGTCGCCAGTTTTTCATCGCGACTCCTTAAAGCGAATAGCGGGATTAATCACCGCATAGAGCATGTCGACAAACAGGTTGATCAGAATAAACTCCAATGAAAACAGCAAAACTTCTGCCTGAATAACCGGGTAGTCGCGCATCGCCACGGAATCGACCAGCAGTCGCCCCAGGCCCGGCCAGTTAAACACCACCTCGACCACGATCGATCCGCCCAGCAGGAAACCAAACTGCAGCCCCATCATCGTCACCACCGGGATCATGGCGTTGCGCAGGCCATGCTTCACCACCACCAGCGACTCGCGCACCCCTTTGGCCCGGGCGGTCCGCATATAATCTTCCTGCATCACCTCCACGAACGAGGCACGGGTAAAGCGCGCCATCACCGCCGCCACCGCCGCACCCAGGGTGATGGAGGGCAGAATGTAATGTTTCCAGCTCTCTGCACCGACGGTTGGCAGCCATCCCAGTTCAACTGAGAAGACCTGCATCAGCAGCATGCCCAGCGCAAAGGCGGGAAACGAAATGCCCGACACCGCCAGCGTCATCCCCAGTCGATCGGGCCAGCGATTGCGCCAGACAGCAGAAACGATGCCGATTGCCATGCCAAAAATCACGGCCCAGATCATGCTGACCAGCGTCAGCCACAGGGTCGGCATAAAGCGTGAGGCGATCTCCTCCGCGACCGGCCGCTTCGAGACCATCGACTGGCCGAAATCGCCCTGCAGCGCATTCAGCATAAAGTGCCAGAACTGCTGCGGCAGCGGCAGGTCGAGTCCCAGCTCCTGACGCACCAGCGCCACAACCGAGGCATCGGCTTCCGGCCCGGCGATCAGACGCGCCGGGTCGCCCGGCAGCAGGTGAACAAACAGGAACACCAGCACCGCCACAATCAGCAGCGTGGGGATCAGCCCAAAGAGTCGTTTGAGAAAATAGTTAAACATGCAACATCCTGCAGCTGCGGCCAGCCTCACGGGCTGGCCGGCTCCGTTACTTCAGAGTTGCCTCATCGAAATTGAATGAGGTATCGGGCATCACATAAAAACCGCTGAGGTTTTTGCTGTTGGCAGAAACCAGCTGCTCAACTACGAGTGGGATCCATGGGTGATCCTGCCAGATGGTATCCTGCGCATCTTTGTAGAGACGCGCTTTCTCGGCACGATCGGTGGTTTTCAGCGCATCAGCCAGATCTTTATCGACCTTAGGATTGCTGTAAAACGCGGTATTGAAGATCGCCGGTGGCCAGGCCGTAGTAGCAAACAGTGGCGTCAGTGCCCAGTCCGCTTCACCGGTGGAGGCAGACCAGCCGGTATAGAACATGCGCACGCCGCTCTCTTTCTGGCCCTTGCCTTCTACTTCTGCGGCACGCTGACCCGCATCCATCGCCGTAACTTTAACTTTCACGCCAACCTGCGCCAGCTGCTGCTGGGTGAACTGCAACACTTTCTGCGCGGTGCTGTGGTTGTGTGACGACCAGAGCGTGGTTTCAAACCCGTTCGGGTAACCCGCCTCTTTCAGCAGGGCTTTCGCTTTGGCCGGATCGTAGCTGATGGCCGGATAGGTCTGAGCGAAGTCGATGGTGGGCGGCACGATGCCGGTAGCAGGCGTGGCGTAACCGGAGAACGCCACTTTCGCCAGCGCCTGACGGTTGATGGCATACTCCAGCGCTTCACGCACCTTCGGATTGTCGAACGGCTTCTGAGTGACATTAAGGCTGATGTAACGCTGCATAATCGATGGCGTGGTTACCACAGCAAGCTTGCTGTTCTTCTCCAGCAGTTTTGCCTGCTCATAGGGCACCGGGAAAGCAAAGTTCGCTTCGCCGGTCTGCAGCATCGCCGCGCGGGTGTTGTTATCCACCACCGGTCGCCAGGTAATGCTGTCAAGCTTCGGATAGCCCGGCTTCCAGTAGCCGTCCCACTTCTTCACCTTCACAAAATCGGTCTGGTTCCAGGTTTCAAACACAAACGGGCCGGTTCCTACCGGATGGAAACCGATCTCTTTGCCATATTTTTTCAGCGCGGTAGGCGAAATCATCGCTGCCGCCGGATGGGCCAGGATGTTGATAAAGGCGGAGAACGGCTCTTTCAGCGTTACTTTTACCGTAGTTGGATCCACCACTTCGGTGCTGGCGATATGTTTAAACAGGTTGTAGCGCTTGAGATGGTTATCCGGGTTGCTGGCACGATCGAGGTTGACCTTTACCGCTTCCGCATTGAAGTCAGTGCCATCCTGGAATTTAACTCCGGAACGCAGCTTAATGGTGTAGGTCAGGCCGTCGGCGCTGGCCTGATAGCTCTCAGCCAGCACGTTAGTGAGCTTCATCTCTTTATCAAAGCCAAACAGGCCCTGATAGAAGGATTTCGCGACCGCCTGCGACAGCGTGTCGTTGGCGTCATAGGGATCTAGAGTGGTGAAGTTGGACGCGACGGCAATCACCGCATCCTGTGCTGCCCAGGCGGGCAATGCCATTGCGCTGCTTAACACGCCAGCCGCCAGTAACCCTTTACGCATCGTAATCTGCATCTTGTTCTCCTGTAATCCCTGTCGGGTTGGTCGCCGGGGCGACATCGTCACTGTTCAGGTCGCACTGATAACGTGGCGGGCGACGAAATGGCCCGGAGCCACCTCCATCAGCGGCGCCACTTCAGGTTCATCCCCTAACGCATGAATCGGGCTGGGGATCTCATCGACCAGTAAGGCTCGTTCGCGACGCCGGTGAGCCGGATCGGCTACCGGCACCGCCGCCATGAGTTTTCGGGTATAAGGGTGCTGAGGCTGCTCAAACACCGCCTGACGCGGCCCCATCTCGACAATCTGACCGAGATACATCACCGCCACGCGGTGGCTGATACGCTCCACCACCGCCATATCGTGAGAAATAAACAGGAAGGCGATGCCAAACTCGCGCTGCAGGTCGAGCATCAGATTAATTATCTGCGCCTGAATTGACACATCCAGCGCCGAGACGGACTCATCGGCGATCACCACTTTGGGGTTTAGCGCCAGCGCGCGGGCTATACAGATGCGCTGACGCTGGCCGCCGGAAAACTCATGGGGATAACGCTGAGCATGTTCCGGCAGCAGACCCACTTTATCCAGCAGCCAGGCGACGCGCTGCTCCGCCTCACGACGCGGCATCGCCTTGTGGACCAGCAGCGGCTCCATAATGGAGAAGCCAACCGTCAGCCGGGGATCGAGCGAGGCGTAGGGATCCTGGAAGATAAACTGAATGTCGCGTCGCAGATGGGCCAGCGCGGCACCCGACAAATGGTCTATCCGCTGTCCGTCAAAGGTCAGGGTGCCACCCTGACTGGCAACCAGCTTCAGCAGCGATCGCCCGGTGGTCGATTTACCACAGCCAGACTCCCCCACCAGCGCCAGTGTCTCACCGGCATAGAGATCAAAACTGACTTTTTCGACGGCATGCACCCGGCTTTTGACGCGGTTCAGCAGGCCGCCGCGAATATCAAAGCGGGTGACCAGATCGCGCACCTGCAAAATGGGTAGCTGCAGGCGGCGAACCGTATCCTGCGGCACATCATCAACGGCATCGCTGTGCAGCAACGGAAATTTAGCTGGCAGGGGCTGGCCCTGCATCGAACCGAGCTTTGGCACCGCCGCCAGCAGCGCCTGGGTATAGGGCTGCTGCGGGGCGCTGAACAGCCTGGCTACCGGGGCATTTTCTACTACTTCGCCGCGATACATCACCTGAACCCGATCGGCCATTTCGGCGACCACGCCCATATCGTGAGTGATAAAAATCACCCCCATCTGCATCTCTTTTTGCAGCACGCGGATAAGCTGCAGAATCTGCGCCTGGATGGTGACGTCGAGCGCGGTGGTCGGCTCATCGGCAATCAGCAGGGCCGGTTTGCAGCAGAGCGCCATGGCGATCATCACGCGCTGGCGCATCCCGCCCGACAGCTGATGCGGGAAGCGGGATAATACATTTTGCGCATCCGGGATTCGTACCAGATCCAGCATCCGGCGCGCTTCGGCCAGCGCGCCAGCGTGGCTCAGACCCTGATGCAGACGGATGGATTCCGCGATCTGCTCGCCCACGGAGAAGACCGGATTCAGTGAGGTCATCGGCTCCTGAAAGATCATCGCCATATCCGCACCGCGCACCCGCCGCATCTGACCTTTTGAGGCGCGCATCAGATCCAGCACGTCGCCGTTGCGACGCCGCAACAGCACCTCGCCGCTGACCCTCCCGCCAGCCTGCTCAATCAGCCGCATCAGCGCCAGCGAGGTCACTGATTTCCCTGAGCCTGACTCCCCCACCAGCGCCAGCGTTTCGCCGCGAAACAGATCGAGTGACAAATGACGCACCGCGTCAGTGACGGTGGTTTCGTGCTGAAAACGCACATTGAGATCGCGCACCGCCAGGACCTGCTCAGGGGCCAGCGGCGGTAACGTTTGCCTGTCGCTCATCTCTGCTCCTTAACTTTCGCGATAGATAGCGACGTCTGCCACTTCGCCAACCCGCGCCACACCGCGATACATCCCTTCGCTGTTGAACGGCAGCGCTACGTTGCCTGCGCGGTCGACGGCAATCAGCCCCCCGCTGCCGCCCAGCTCCAGCACACTGTCATGAATAACATTAACCGTGGCCTGCTGCAGTGATCGCCCGGCATAGCGCATCTGGGCTGCCACATCATAGGCCGCCAGCGTCCGCATAAAGACTTCTCCGGTGCCGGTACAGGAGACCGCCACGCTGTCGTTGCTGGCGTAGCAGCCTGCGCCCGGCAGCGGCGAGTCGCCGACCCGCCCGGCCTGCTTGTTGGTCATACCGCCCGTTGACGTGGCGGCCGCGAGGTTGCCCTCAAGATCCAGCGCGACGGCCCCCACCGTACCAAACTTACGGTCCGGGTCGAGCGGGTCATCGCTGTGCGCGGCACCATCATGGTCCAGCACCGCCGTATCGCTGTTCAGCGCGCGCTGCAACTGCTCCCAGCGTTCCGGGGTCGAGAAGTAATCAGGCGTGACCGTTTCCAGCCCGTGCGCCTCAGCAAACTGCTCTGCGCCCTCGCCGATAAACAGGACATGCTCGCTATGTTCCAGCACGGCACGTGCCGCCAGCACCGGATTCCGTACCCGCGTTACGCCCGCGACCGCCCCTGCACCCAGCGTGCGGCCATCCATGATGCAGGCATCGAGTTCATGGGTACCCTGATGGGTGAAGACCGCGCCTTTACCGGCGTTGAACAGCGGGCACTCTTCCAGCAGCCGCACCGCTTCGGTCACCGCATCGAGTGCGCTGCCGCCCTGAGCCAGTATCTGCTGGCCCTGAGTGACAATATCGTGTAGCGCCTGACGATAGAGTTGCTCTTTTTCGGCGCTCATTGCTGAGCGCGTAATGGCACCGGCGCCTCCATGAATGGCGATCACTGCATTGACCATAACGATCTACCCTGTGGTTGCATCAGGACGAAAAACACTGATTTAAAATGGTTTTCACCCATTTTTGGTGATTTTTGACTATAGAAAGCCTGCTAAGTGTTGTAAAGCGGAAACTGTTCCTGTGGTTATAACCTTTTCTTACCGCCATATTTCACTTTGGCCACAACAACAGGCAAGTCAGGCCGACACCGATGTGACTCAGCGGCTAATTCCCACCATAATAGGCAGCATCTGAGATAACCAGGCTGGAATATCCATGGAAAGTTTTACTGCAGGCTTGATCTCCCTTGAGGAGGCACAACAAAAAATGCTGTCACAGCTGACGCCCGTCACCGACTCTCTTAGCGTGCCGCTGGCCGAAGCGGTCGGGCGTATCACCGCCAAAGCGGTGACCTCACCGATTGCCGTCCCGCCATTTGATAACTCTGCGATGGATGGCTACGCCGTCAGGCTGGCAGACGCCAGCAGCGGTCAGCCGCTGCCAGTGGCGGGTAAAGCCTTTGCCGGCGCACCGTTTAGCGGTGAGTGGCCGCAGGGCAGCGTGATTCGCATCATGACCGGTGCGCCGGTGCCTGCAGGCTGTGAAGCAGTAGTAATGCAGGAGCAGACCGAAACACAGGGTGATGCGGTTATGATCACCGCGCCGGTCCGTCCCGGACAGAACATTCGTCTCATCGGCGATGACATTCAGCCAGGCACCGTGGTGCTGGAAGCGGGAACGCGGCTGGGCGCGGCGGAGCTGCCACTGCTCGCCTCACTGGGTATCGCGCAGGTCAGCGTGCTGCGAAAACTGCGGGTCGCTATCTTCTCCACCGGTGATGAACTTCAGCCGGTAGGCGAGCCGCTGGCCGAAGGCCAGATCTACGACACCAACCGCTTTGCGGTATCACTGATGCTGCATAAGCTGGGTTGCGAAGTCATCGACCTTGGCATCATCAAAGATGACCCGGCCGCACTGCGTGCTGCTTTCACCGAGGCCGATCGGCAGGCGGATGTCGTGATTACTACCGGCGGCGTCTCGGTGGGCGAAGCGGACTTCACCAAAACGATGCTGGAAGAGCTTGGTGCCATCAGCTTCTGGAAGCTGGCGATCAAGCCTGGTAAGCCATTTGCCTTTGGCCGCCTCAACAGCAGCTGGTTCTGCGGCCTGCCAGGTAATCCGGTCTCCGCCGCCGTGACCTTTTATCAGCTCGTCCAGCCGCTGCTTGCCACCCTCACCGGTCAGCAAAAATCAGCATTGCCGCCACGTCAGAAAGTGCGCTGCGCCTCGCAGCTTAAAAAGTCACCAGGCCGGCTCGATTTCCAGCGCGGCATCCTGCGACAGAACGCACAGGGCGAACTGGAGGTGGAAACCACCGGGATGCAGGGTTCACACGTCTTCAGCTCCTTCGCCCAGGCAAACTGTTTTATTGTGCTGGAACGGGATCGCGGCAATGTTGAACCGGGCGAATGGGTCGAGGTGGAACCGTTCAACGCCCTGCTGGAGGCGTAGATGCTGCCTGAATTAAGCGATGAGGAGATGCTGCGCTACAACCGGCAGATTGTATTGCGCGGCTTTGATTTCGACGGTCAGGAGCGGCTGAAAGCGAGTCATGCGCTGGTCGTCGGGCTGGGCGGACTCGGCTGCGCCGCTGCGCCCTATCTGGCGGCTGCCGGTGTCGGTAGCCTGACGCTGCTCGACTTCGATACCGTATCGCACTCTAACCTGCAACGGCAGATCCTGCATCACGATGCTGACATTGGTCGTGCCAAAGTGGACTCCGCCGCACAAAGCCTGGCCGCCATCAATCCGCACTGTCAGCTGCATCCGGTTAATGGACAGCTGGACGATGCAGCGCTGCTGGCGCTGATCGCCCGGCAGCAGGTGGTGCTGGACTGCACTGACAACGTTGCAGTGCGTGAGCAGCTTAACCGGCTCTGTCGTCAGCAGCGGGTGCCACTGGTCTCCGGCGCCGCGATTCGGATGGAAGGCCAGATCAGCGTATTCAACTGGCAGCCCGGCACACCCTGCTATCGTTGCATCAGCCGCCTGTTTGGGGAACAAACCCTGAGTTGCGTGGAAGCGGGCGTCATGGCTCCGCTGGTTGGCGTGATTGGTGCGATGCAGGCGATGGAAGCGATTAAAGTGCTGACGGCATTTGGCACGCCCGCCACCAGCCGGTTGCTGATGTACGATGCGATGAGCGCGGAGTTCCGCAGCATGAAGGTAGCGCAGGATGCGCACTGTGAAGTGTGTGGTGGTAGCGCGTAGCGTCGGCAGGAACGCCTGTGCTTCATGAAGCCCGCACCGTGGTGAAGTTTTTACCTGCTTAGGGAACACGGTCAGATCGGAAAGTCGCTTAAACCATCCATGGGCGCTCGGCCCGCGCCATCCATGGCGCGGGACGCTTTCCTCCTCTGACCGTGTTCCCTGCGCCTTAAGTATATGCGTTGCTGCCAGATAATCCCTGAGCCTGGCATCCTGCCCAACCCACACCATCTAACAAGCTAAAAGCATATAACTCATTCATTGCCACCAAAAAAAACAGGGTGGCCTGCGCCACTCCGTTTCAATCAGACGATACCCTGACTCCGCAGGTAATCTTCGTAATTACCGGTGAAGTCCACCACGCGGTCTGCTTTCAGCTCTATCACGCGGGTTGCCAGCGAGCTGACAAATTCACGGTCGTGTGAAACAAACACCAGCGTGCCTTCATACATCTCCAGCGCCATATTGAGCGATTCAATCGACTCCATATCGAGGTGGTTGGTCGGCTCATCCATAATCAGAATGTTCGGTTTTTCCATCATCAGCTTACCGAACAGCATACGACCCTTCTCTCCACCGGAAAGCACTTTGGCCGGCTTCTTAATATCATCCTGCGAAAACAGCAGGCGACCCAGAATACCGCGAATGGTCTGCTCATCATCGCCAGGCTGTTTCCACTGACTCATCCAGTCAAATACCGTCAGGTCATTGGCAAAATCATCGGCGTGATCCTGAGCGTAATAACCAATACGCGCATTCTCTGACCATTTAACGCTGCCGTTATCTGGCGTCAGCTGACCCACCAGCGATTTTAACAGTGTTGATTTACCGATACCGTTGGCACCGATCACCGCCAGCTTCTCACCCACTTCCAGCAGCAGATTTAAATTCTTAAACAGCGGACCGTTATCAAATCCTTTGGTCAAACCTTCCACTTCCAGCGCATTACGGAACAACTTCTTGTCCTGCTCAAAGCGGATAAACGGGTTCTGACGGCTGGAGGCTTTCACTTCATCCAGTTTAATTTTATCCATCTGCTTAGCGCGGGATGTCGCCTGACGCGATTTAGAGGCGTTGGCGCTAAAACGACTGACGAACGATTGTAAGTCAGCAATCTGCGCTTTTTTCTTGGCGTTATCGGATAACAGACGTTCACGCGCCTGGGTCGCCGCGGTCATATATTCGTCATAATTACCGGAATAAACCCGCAGCTCGCCATAATCCAAATCAGCCATGTGCGTACAGACCATATTAAGGAAGTGACGGTCATGCGAAATGATAATCATGGTGCTGTCACGCTCGTTCAGCACCTGCTCCAGCCAGCGAATAGTATCGATGTCCAGGTTGTTCGTCGGTTCGTCGAGTAACAGAATATCAGGATTAGAAAACAGCGCCTGCGCCAGCAGCACACGTAATTTAAAGCCCGGCGCAATTTCGCTCATCGGGCCATAATGCTGCTCAACCGGAATGCCGACGCCGAGTAATAACTCACCGGCACGAGACTCCGCGCTATAGCCGTCCATCTCACCGTAAAGTGCCTCAAGATCGCCGACTTTATACCCCTCTTCTTCGCTCATTTCTGGCAAAGAATAAATACGGTCGCGCTCCTGCTTCACTTCCCATAACTCATGGTGACCCATGATAACGGTGTCCAGTACGCTAAATTGTTCAAAGGCGAACTGATCCTGACGCAACTTACCGATGCGCTCGTTGGGATCGTAAGAAACATTGCCGCCTGAAGGCACCAGATCGCCACCCAAAATCTTCATGAAGGTGGATTTTCCGCTGCCGTTCGCACCGATTAAACCGTAACGATTACCGCCGCCAAATTTAACGGAGATATTTTCGAACAGTGGCTTGCTGCCAAACTGCATGGTGATATTGCTGCTAACTAACACGGCATTGACCTTTGTGAAGAGAATGGATGAAAAAACGGCGGCTATTATGCCAGATGTGACGCAGCGCACGCCAGCGTCAGCCGTGGATTCCTTGCGGGGTGATTGATATCCCGGCAGAAATAAAAAAGCCGGAAGGCCATGATGGCCCCCCGGCTCCCACTTACAAGGATTGTGTCGATCAATCGATCAGGAAACTGTCCAGGCTTTTACCGGAATCCAGCGCTTTTTTAATCGCTGCCGGGGTACGGCCCTGGCCAGTCCAGGATTTCTGCTCACCATTTTCGTCGGTGTAAGAATATTTAGCCGGACGCGGCGCACGCTTGGTACGTTTTTTTCCGCTTTCCAGTGCACCTAATAATTCATTAGGATCGATGCCGTCAGCCAGTAGCATTTCGCGATATTTAGAAAGCTTTTCTTCTTTTTCACGATTCTGCGTCTCTTCCGCTTCTGCTTCTTCACGGCGCTCAGTAACAACAACCGTTAATTTTTCCAGGATCTCTTCAAGATCGGTCAGTGGCAGTTCACGAGCCTGGGCACGTAATGTGCGAATATTGTTCAGTACCTTAAATGCGTCACTCATCACAATGTCCTTGATTAAGGGGGGTTAATAAAACTGTAGCGCCAAGACTACCTAATTCAAATAAAAAAATAAATTATTTTTACGCTACAGATAATTCCTAAGTATTAATTCGGGCAAAACAGAGCTATTAAAATCGGGCGTGCCTGACCTTTTATTAACGCTGAATTAACAACGAATGGCACTTTTACTCAGGAGTTGAAAACGATTTCAGGCAGATTATCCCGGCAGAAGGCAGTTAACGCTATCTACTAAATGCGGGCCATGCAGCCTCATTATTTACGCTTACGGGCCGGAGATAACAGATTAAAAATGTGCCTGCCCGTGACCCCAGTCACACCAGCTTACAGATTATGCTTAAAAAGCCACCCCCGGCACCGTTAAATAGCGCAAAAGAATTAACGCTCTGGTGGCTTTTTTAATTATGCCCTTTGCCACCTGTTAACCATTTTTGCCGCTGCGATTTATAGTAGAGTCGGATTATTCGCAGATCGCTTAGCTGCGCAATAACAGTTCCGCCCGGCTCAGGCTGACTGAATAGCCTCACGCGCCCCCACTCGTTCAGTCGTAAGTTGCCTTAAAAAAACGTCAAAGAAATAAACTGAGAAAGGTGACAGAGCTCAAAAACCTGAATCCGGAAAGTGCCAGCAACATAAAAATAATCGCTCGCCGGAGGCGCTGATAATAACCCTGCGATTACCACTGCTTTATTTTCTGCTGGCTGCACCCGTTACAGTGATGCTGACAAGCTTTCTTTTTTCAATGAGTTAGATCATGGGGAACAACATGGAAAGACAGCCAGCATCGGTTTTAACGCTGCCGGAGGAGAGAAAAAGCGGTAACTGCGCAGAGACAGCTACCGCCGGATGACCAGACTAATTCGCCTGCGTGGCCGGGCCAAATACCGGATATTGCGGCATATCCACGTTCTGGTAAGTCTCCCAGCCGCCGCCCAGCGCTTTATAGAGCGCCACTAAATCGAGTGCACTCTGCATCCGCGCCTGTGTCGCCTGCTCCTCTGCCTGAGCCAGCTGACGCTGCGCATCCAGCACCTCCAGGAAGGTCGAGAGCCCCTGGCGATAACTGTCGCTGGCGAGATCAAAGGCGCGCTGAAGCGCACCGGTTGTCTCATCCAGCGCGGTGACCCGCTGCTGATCGGCGCGATAACTGACCAGCGCATTCTCCACATCCTGCAACGCCGTCAGCACCGTCTGGCGATAATCCAGCGCGGCACTGGCCTGCTGTGCCCGCGCTAACTTCACGCTCGACACCAGCTGTCCGCCCTGGAAAATCGGAATCGATAACGACGGGCCATAACTGTAGAAATGGCTGCTCCAGTTATCCAGATAGCTGACATCGGTGTTGCGCACGCCCAGCTGGCCGGTCAGTGACAGGCTCGGGAAAAGCTGCGCGACAGAAACCCCAATCTCAGCGGTTTGTGCATGCAGCGTCGCTTCAGCCTGACGAATATCAGGACGACGACGTGCCAGCGTAGAAGGAATGCCTACCGGGACAAACTGTGGCAGCGGGGGTAACGCTTTTGGCGTACTGAGTTCAGCATCCAGCGCCCCCGGCGTCTTGCCGAGCAGCACCGCTAACCCATTCATCGCCTGCCGTGCCTGCGACTGATACTGCGGCAGTTGCGCCTGCAGCGTGCTGAGCTGGGCACGCGCATTTTCCACATCGGTCAGCGGGGCCAGGCCATTACGCTGCTGGCTTTGGGTCAGCTCGGTCGTCTGCTGCGCCACCTCAATCTGCTGTTGCAGCGTCTGAATCGTGCTCTGCGCGCCACGCAGCTGCAGCCAGGCTCGCGCCACTTCGGCCTCCAGTGAGACCAGCGCATCGTTGCGCTGTTCTATCGCTGCCTGCTGCTGGGCATTAGCTGCCTCAACCTGACGGCGCACTTTGCCCCACAGATCCAGCTCCCAGCTGGCATCGAAGCTGCCCTGATAGAGGGTAACCGGCTGGGTCAATCCATTGAGCTGGCTGGCCACGTTGCTGTCGAGCTGATCGGTTGCGCCATTGGATTTAAGCAAGCCTTCCAGCCCGAGCTGCTGACGCGTCACTTTGGCTGAACCGCCCAGGGTGGGGAACAGGCTGCCCTGCGCCTGCGTCAGCTGTTCACGTGCTCCGGCAATGCGCAGCACCGTCTGCTGCAGGCTCAGGTTGCCCGCAATCGCCCGTTCAATCAGACTGTCGAGCTGCGGATCATTGAAGCTGCGCCACCAGCGTGAATTAATCGCGGCGTTTTGTGGCTTTGACGCCTCCTGCGAATCCAGGGTGTTGTAGCCACCCGGCACGGCAGGTTTCGGCGCCTGATAGTCAGGTCCGACAGCGCAGCCCGCCAGCCCGAGGGCCAGCAGTAAACTCAGGGGTTTCAGGCGATGAGAGTAAAAAACCTTCATGTTAGTGTGCTCCTGCACTGCCTTCGCTCTTAATCGGCGACAGCAGCCAACAAAATGGAATCAAAATCAGGGCGACAATACTCAGGCCTGAGAAGACATCGATGTAAGCGAGGATACGCGACTGCGCAATCATCTCCTGATAGAGCTGACCGGTTGCCAGCGTGACGGGATCGCCCACCGCCGAGGTAAAGTCGCGTATCGCCTGCGCCCAGTGCTGAAGCGTAATGTTGAACGGCTCATTCAGCGGCGTCATGTTATGCACCATGTGCGCTGACCGCACCTGTTCGCGCTCGGTAATGGCAGCGGTCGAGAGTGAAATCCCAATCGATCCGGCCACGTTACGGAACATGGTAAACAGCGCCGAGGCGTCAGCATTAAGCCGCTGCGGAATGGTGACAAAGGCGATAGTCGTCAGCGGGACAAACAGGAAACCCAGCCCGATTGACTGTGCGCTGCGCATCAACACCAAAGTGGTGAAATCGACGTTGGGCGTTAAGGTAGCGGAGTAGAGAAACGCCACGGCCAGACAGCTAAAGCCAAAGGCAATGATGTAGCGCGTCTGAACGATTGGCATCAGTTTCAGCACCAGCGGTATGGTCAGCACAATCAGCACCGCGCCAGGCGACAACACCAGACCTGACCAGGTGGCGGTGTACCCCAGATCCTGCTGCGCCAGCTGTGGCAGCACTACGGAGCTGCCATACAGAATCATCGCCATCCCCGCCATCAACAGCCCGGCGACCCAGAAGTTGCGGTCTTTCATCACCAGAATATCGACCACTGGCTTACGGGCATACATCAGCCAGTAGATGGCACCGACGATGCCAATCAGCGCCAGAATGGCGAACAGCACGATAAAGTGCGAGGCAAACCAGTCCTCATCCTCTCCGCGATCCAGCATCACCTGCAGACAACCCAGTCCTAAGGTAATCAGGCTGATACCGATATAGTCGATCTTCAGTTTACCTTTGGCCCATTTACGCTCCCACGGTGGATCTTCCAGCAGCTGATAGATCGCCAGCACGGTAAGTACGCCGACCGGAATGTTGATAAAGAACACCCAGCGCCAGCTGTAGTTGTCGGTAATCCAGCCACCTAATGTCGGACCAATCACCGGCGCGACAATAATGGCGATAGAGGAGAGCCCAAATGCCTTGCCGCGATCTTCCGCCTTGAAGTAGTCCAGCAGCACAGACTGCTGAACCGGCTGCAATCCGCCACCAAAAAAGCCCTGCAGCACGCGGAACAGAATGATTTGCCACAGTTCGGTAGCGATGCCGCACAGGAAGGAGCAGATGGTAAACATCACGATGCAGATCAGGAAAAACTGTTTACGGCCAAACAGTCGGCTGAAGAACGCAGAGATAGGCAGCACAATGCCGTTCGCCACCAGATAAGAGGTCAGCACCCAGGTTGACTCATCGTAACTGGAGGAGAGCGAACCGGCGATATGCGGCAGCGCCACGTTAACAATGGTGGTGTCGAGGATCTCCATAAACACCGCCAGCGTGACCGTGATCGCCACTAACCACGGATTACTGGCGGGTTTCCAGCTCTGCGCCGTACTCATTCCACCGTTACCTTCGGTTCAACAGAGAGACCCAGCGGCAGAGGATGGTTCGGATCAAGGCCCTTGTCGATGACGATTTTCACCGGCACGCGCTGAACGATTTTCACATAGTTACCGGTGGCGTTTTCTGACGGGAAAGTCGAGAAGCGTGAACCAGAGCCCATCTGAATACTGTCAACATGCCCTTCCAGCTTCATATCCGGCCAGGCATCGACGCTGATTTCAACTTTGTCGCCAGGATTCATGTGTTGCAGCTGAGACTCTTTGAAGTTAGCGGTGACCCAGATCTCAGGCGAGACCAGCGAAAACAGCGACGATCCCGCCTGCACCAGTGTGCCCAGCTGAACGTTACGCTTGGTGACAAACCCGTCATAGGGCGCGCGAACCTGGGTATAGGAGAGATTAAGATCGGCCGTGCTTAACTGCGCCTTAGCCTGCTCAACCTGTTGCTGACGCGCTTCAACATTGGTCTCCTGCTGGCGAATCTGCAGAGCAACTTGTGACGCCACTTCAACCTGTGCTTTCGCGCTTTGTAACTGCGCCTGCGCCGAACGTAACTGCGCGGACGCGCTGTCGATATTACGCTGACTGGTCGCACGCGGATCGACGCCGCGCTGGCGACGATAATCCGCCTGCGCATTAAGCAGATTCGCTTCGGCTTTCGCCTGATCCGCCAGCGCCTGATCGCGCTGTGCCGGATACTGTACCTTTGACAGCGCCAGTTGAGCCTGCGCCTGATGCAGCTGTGCGACAGCTAAACCGAGCTGCGCATTAGCCTGCTCACGCTGGGCACGATTGTCGCTGGGATCGATCTCCACCAGCAGATCGCCCTTCTTCACCCGCTGGTTATCTTTCACCAGCAGCTTCACGACATAGCCGGAGGCTTTAGGCGCAATGGTAACGGCATCGCCTTCGGTAAAGGCGTCGTCGGTAGTTTCAATATTGCGGGTAGTGAACCAGAACCAGAAGCCGACAATCAGCATAATCACCACCACTACCGCCAGAATAATCAGCGGCTTTTTACCGGGGCGTTTACGCTCAGGCTGCTGGTCGTTGTCCTGATTTTCCTCTGCCTGACGGTTTTTATCCGTCGCATTCTCTGCGTCCTGCTGGTGTGGATCGCGTTGGTTATTCTCGCTCATAGTTCCCATCACTGGCTAAGGCCCTAATTCCCGGGCATAAAGGTCCTGTTAACCTTATATCGGAAACTGACAAAATCCAGCGCAACTTTACGAAACTTGAGAAATGGCGCACATCCTGCCACCTGTGGCGGGTAGCAGGATGCGTCGGGCCTAATTGAGCAGCCGCAACAGCAGCCAGCCGCTGGCCATCGACCAGGCAAGCAGAGGGAGAGAAAAGAGATGGAAATGCCACCAGACGGCCCGATCTTTCGCCATGCGCAGGGCAATCAGGTTGGCGAGCGAACCCGGCAGCAGGCCGAATCCGCCAATATTGACCGCCCAGGCCAGCACATCGCCAGGCGGGACTTTTTGCAGCAGCAGAATCGTCGCCGGAACGTTGCTGATCACCTGTGACAGACCAATCGCCAGCAGGTAGAGCTGCCCCTGACCGAAATGAGAAACCGCATCAAAGTGAGCCTGCATCACCGGCAGACGCGTCATCAGGAAGACGTCAATAAACATGGCGATAAACACCGCCAGCAGGCTCCAGTCGATGCGCAGCAGCACCGGACGCGCCATCACCAGGAACGTGGCAAGAATCAGCAGCAGGACCCAACCGGTGATTTCCAGCTCCAGGCCGGCGATAAACAGCAGGTATAGCACCACGCTGACAATAAACAGCGGCTTCTGCCACTGCGGCTGTTCCGGGTTGTCATGCTTATCAATCGACCGCTTTGAAAAGCTGAACCAGGTTAATACCATCAGGCTAACCAGCAGCCAGGCGGCCAGCGGCAGCATCTGCACAATAAACGCGACAACGCTTAGTTTGCCGTGGCTCCACAGCAGAATGTTTTGCGGATTGCCGACCGGCGTCAGCAGGGATCCGGCGTTGACCGCCAGCGCTTCGAAGATGATCAGTCGCGAGATAGGTAAGTGAGAGAACTTTCGCAGCGTCAGCGTCAGCGGCACCAGAATAAACAGCGCCACATCATTGGTCAGAAACGTAGAGAGCAACGCGGCAGCCAGCACCATAAACAGCGCCAGCGCACGTTCGTGCCGGAAACGCGCAATCAGTCGTCCCCCCAGCACGTCAAAGTAGCCACTGGTTTCCAGCCCTTTGGTCAGGATCAACAACCCGGTGAGCGTAATAATGGTATGCCAGTCTACGGCACCGGGCAGATCGGCCCAGCGAAAATCCGCCAGAAATGCCAGAACTACACCAATCACGATTAATAAATGCAAAACAGAGTCATGCAAAAAAGATCGAAGCAGTTGAGGCATGATGAAGGTACGCCTTAGCGTTAGCGGGTTTCGGAGAATTTCTTAAATACGGCCAGCGTTTCATCACTGACGTGATGCTCAATACCTTCTGAATCACGTCGGGCAGTTTCGGGACTGATGCCTAACGCCAGCAGAAAACTTTCAACAATGTGATGACGGGCGCGGCTCTCCTCTGCCAGTTTCTCCCCTTCACCGGTCAGGAAGACACCGCGGTAAGGCACCTGCTCAACCAGCCCGGCACTGCCAAGCCGCTTCAGCATTTTCGCTACGGTAGGTTGTGAAACGCCCAGGCGGGCCGCCATATCAACCTGACGCGCTTCGCCAAATTCACCAATCAAATCAGAGATTAACTCAACGTAGTCATCAATTAATTCCCGACGATGCGCTTCACGCACCTGCCGAAAACCTTCGACATGCTCTTCAATATCTTTCAGTGGTCCTTTTGGCGCAGAAACCACGCTTTTAGCACGACGACTCATTCAGCTTCCTCATTATTTTTTCCCGTACTGTCACTGCTGTACGGATTTAGCTGCGCTCATTGTAAACCAGCCGCAAAGAAGCTCAAATTTTTCGTCATTAGCCTTGGCTAAAGGATATAGCCAGTGCTATATTTGACGATAATGTAAGCAGCAAAAGAGCGATCCCTGATGATCCTCTGTTGCTCCGGTGATGATGACGCCTCTCACCGCAGGCTGCTGACTACCGCGTCGACAATGATTGGGAGGTGATTCTATGAGCACCCTGAAATGTTGCTTAGATTGCAGTAAATGCTTCCAGGCTGAGAAGAAAACAACCACGGAGATGAAATCCTGGCTGTGCCTGCTGACGCGTTCACCGTTCACACTGCGTCTGATGTTGCTGGAAAAACTGCTGGGCCATAAGTCTGACGATCGTCGCTGTGAGAATCTCATCTGGCGCGGCTAATCCTGATTCTATGCCTTTCAGCCGCTGGCTGAGAGGCGCACTCTCCCTTTCTGCTCTCTCTTTTTCCTGTTTCCCCATCGAATCAATATGACCTGCGGCTTCAACCAGCATGGCTGCTGATCGGCTACAGCGATCCGGAAAAGTCGGGAAACGTGCAGATACGAGAGAAGGGTGAGTAAATCAGCACAATAAAAAACGGCCCACAAGGGGCCGCTTTTTTGCAGGTCAGCTAAGCTAAACTTAGAAGCTGTAACCTACGCCAGCAATCCAGGTGCCAACGTCAACGTTACGGATACGGCTCTGCTCGTAACCAACGTCAACTGCGAAGTCCTGAACTGGGTTAAACTGCAGACCTGCGCCGTAAGAGAAACCTACGTCGCTTGAATCAGTTTTATCGCGTGATGAAGTATCGTTCTGCTGGAATTTACCGTAGCCGATACCCACAACACCGTAGATGCTTGCCCAGTCGTTCAGACGGAAAGCAGGACCACCGGTCACACCGTAGTACTGGCCTTTGTTATAAATGCCAGAATCGGTGTTATCTTTTTCTGTGTAGGTGAATGAACCGATCCAACCCAGTGGGTTAGAACCGTCTTCGTAGCGGTATTTCAGGTTGAAGCCGTTAGCTTTGTTAGCTACGCCCTGATAGTCGCTCTGAGCATAGCCACCAGTTACGGTGCTCTGTGCCATTGCTGAACCTGCAGATACTGCCAGTACACAGGCTAATGCTGAAAGACATGCAATTTTTTTCATAACCACCTCAAATGTGAAAATACTTCTCTCCTGACAACGCTGAAAATATAACAAAAAATAGCGAGAAACTCTGCCCGGATTTTGTTGTCTAACAGAATGTTTGGTGTAACAGGAAGTTAATGCGACAACCTATGTCATTCATTTTTCTTATAAAATCCGTCATCTTTCTGTAATAATCATTTTGTGCTCATTTCGTTCTTTAAGTTAAATCCTAAAAAAACCTGACATTTCTTTACCTAAATGGCCCTGATTCTGGCCAAAAATCGCTCAGTTGAGAGAAATTTAAAACCCCATTCCGTGATTTTTTGCCTGCTATTTCCTTTACACTGGCTGACTCATTACGTTGATGACCAGGAAAAGTACACAGGATGTCTGCCTCTCCCGCTTCTAAAAACCTTGCCCCGATAGTGATGCCGATTGCCGTGCTGCTGATTGCGATGCTGTCGCTTCAGGGCGGTGCTTCGCTGGCGAAAAGCCTGTTTCCTGCCGTTGGCGCTACCGGCATCACCGCGCTGCGTCTGGGCTTTGGCACCCTGATACTCTGTATTATCTTCAAACCCTGGCGTTTACGCTTTAGCCGGGAGCAACGTCTGCCACTCCTGATGTATGGACTGGCGCTGGGCACAATGAATTTCACGTTCTATCTGGCGATTCGTACCGTGCCGCTGGGTGTGGCGGTGGGACTGGAATTTACCGGCCCACTGGCGCTGGCGCTATTCGGATCGCGACGGCCACTGGATTTTGTCTGGGTGCTGCTGGCCGTGATTGGTCTATGGTTCCTGCTGCCTTTTGGCACAGGCATGACTGCGATTGATCCGCTGGGCGCTGCGCTGGCAGTGAGCGCAGGCGCCTGCTGGGCGATCTATATCCTGGCGGGACAGCGGGCAGGCGCAGAACATGGCCCGGCGACAGTAGCTATCGGGTCGCTGATTGCCTCAGTGATTTTTGTACCGCTGGGGCTGACGTTCGCAGAAAGTGGCATCTGGACATGGGCCGTTATGCCGATCGCGTTGCTGGTTGCCCTGCTCTCCAGCGCCATCCCCTATTCGCTGGAGATGATCGCCCTCACCCGCTTACCGGCGCGCATCTTCGGCACGCTGATGAGTCTGGAACCCGCCATGGCTGCCTTTTCCGGCATGCTGTTTCTGGGGGAAACCCTGACCGGACTTCAGTGGCTGGCGCTGCTGGCGATCATCATCGCCTCGGCAGGTTCAACGCTGACCATGCGGCCGAAAAAGAGTCAGTTAAACAGCGTTGAATTATCAGACAATATCCAAAAATAAACGCTATCCGCCCCGCCTGCTGGCGGGGCTAAATAATAATCATGCTCATCATGAGAATTATTCCTAATCTTCGCTCCTTCCTGAGTTGCCTATTTTGAAACAGACACTTACCAGTTATTTACATAATAGAATAACAACATGATTTAAATAGCTATTTATTTTATTTTATATTTTAACATGGCATTAACCTTCTTAGCCCAGCTCTGCTCTGACTAAAGACGCACGCTATTTCATCCATCGACAAAGTCGTTTCTGCAAAGCTGAAAAGCGCTGCTATACTTATCCGGTACTTGATTAGGACAACCATCAAAGAGAGGACTGAAACGATGAGTACCGCTAAATTGGTTAAAACTAAATCTTCTGACCTGATTTATACCCGCAATGATGTGGCCGAAGACGATAAAAAAGCCACCATCGCGGTGTTAAACCGTCTGGTAGTCGAGTTTATTGACCTGTCATTGATCACTAAGCAGGCGCACTGGAACATGCGCGGTGCTAATTTTATCGGTGTGCATGAGATGCTGGACGGCTTCCGCACCGCGATTACCGATCATCAGGATACTATTGCCGAGCGTGTGGTTCAGCTGGGTGGCGTGGCGCTGGGCACCACGCAGGTCGTTAACGATACGACTCCGCTGAAGAGCTATCCGCTGAATATTCACAGCGTTCAGGATCATCTGAAAGCGCTGGCAGACCGTTACAGCGTTGTCGCGAATGACACCCGTAAAGCGATCACTGAAGTAAAAGACGAAGATACCGCTGATATCTTTACTGCGGCATCACGTGACCTTGATAAATTCCTGTGGTTTATCGAAGCGAACATCGAATAAGACTCAATGCAGTCTGTCAGGCGGGGAAACCCGCCTTTTTTACGTCTGTGTTACCGCATTTTTATGACCCTGTTAACAGTTCTTCCCTCCTCCGCTTCACAGCCTTAACATCTGAGGCACACTACCGCTTGCACCAAAACAGCCACCTGCACCAAAACTGAGCACCAAAATAGTGCAATGGCAGAATTAACTGCAAAATCGTGTCAGCTATGTTATTTAACTCTCTGATTTCGCGGATTTTGCAAAGTTGGCATAATTCTTTCATATGACAAGCCGCAAACGCAGGCCCTGCCGCCTGGTAGTAAAAAAAGGAAAAATGATGAAGTCACTGTTAAAAGTTTCTGTGGCCGCGCTGGCGCTGGCCTTCTCTCTCTCTTCCACTGCAGCAGACAAGAAGCTGGTCGTCGCCACGGATACCGCCTTTGTTCCGTTTGAATTTAAACAGGGTGATAAATATGTCGGCTTCGATGTGGATCTGTGGGATGCCATTGCGAAAGAGCTGAAGCTCGATTACACCCTGAAGCCAATGGACTTCAGCGGCATTATCCCTGCACTGCAAACGCGCAATGTCGATCTGGCACTGGCGGGTATCACCATTACCGAGGAACGTAAAAAAGCGATTGAGTTCTCTGACGGCTATTACAAAAGCGGTCTGCAGGTGATGGTGCGTAACAATGAAAACGACATCAAAGGCATCAGCGATCTGAACGGTAAAGTGGTCGCAGTGAAAAGCGGCACCGGCTCCGTGGAATACGCGAAAGCCAACATCAAATCCAAAGATCTGCGTCAGTTCCCGAATATCGACAGCGCCTATATGGAGCTGGGCACCAACCGTGCGGACGCCGTGCTGCACGACACGCCAAACATCCTTTACTTCATCCATACCGCCGGTAAAGGCCGCTTTAAAGCGGTAGGCGATTCAATTGAAGCGCAGCAGTATGGTATCGCCTTCCCGAAAGGCAGCGACGATTTACGTGAAAAAGTAAACGGCGCACTGAAAACCCTGAAAGAGAACGGCACCTACAACACGCTCTATAAAAAATGGTTTGGCACTGAACCTAAATAATAATTTGACCGTTATCTGATTTCAGCAGGGAAACTTTTTCCCTGCTTTTTTCCATCGCAACATATCTGGAGTGACACCATGGAGTTTGACTGGAGCGTCATCTGGCCCGCCATGCCAGCGCTGCTTGAAGGCGCTAAACTGACCTTAATTATCTCAATTATTGGACTGGTTGGCGGCCTCTTCATCGGCCTGGTAGCGGGCTTTGCCCGCGCTTACGGTGGCTGGATCACCAATAACATCGCACTGGTGTTTATCGAAATCATTCGCGGCACCCCTATCGTGGTGCAGGTGATGTTTATCTATTTTGCTTTGCCGATGGCGTTCCCCGACCTGCGTATTGATCCCTTCAGCGCGGCGGTGGTAACCATCATGATTAACTCCGGCGCTTACATTGCCGAGATTACTCGTGGTGCCGTGCTGTCGATCAACAAGGGCTTCCGCGAAGCCGGACTGGCGCTGGGCCTGTCGAGCCGCGAGACGCTGCGCTACGTGATTATGCCGCTGGCGCTGCGCCGTATGCTGCCACCGCTGGGCAACCAGTGGATTGTCAGCATCAAAGATACTTCGCTGTTTATCGTTATTGGTGTGGCTGAACTGACTCGT
The DNA here is from genome assembly GCF_011800685.1 of Pantoea sp. EKM10T. Taxonomy (NCBI): domain Bacteria; kingdom Pseudomonadati; phylum Pseudomonadota; class Gammaproteobacteria; order Enterobacterales; family Erwiniaceae; genus Pantoea; species Pantoea sp. EKM10T. Next base: position 397,630 of record NZ_JAALEU010000002.1, on the reverse strand, counting down.
CAGGGTCAGGAGATTATTGCCGGTAACTTCCGCGCACTGGAAATCTGGAGCGCCGTCGCGATTATCTATCTGGTTATTACGCTGGTGTTGAGCTTTGTGCTGCGCCGCATTGAGAAAAGGGTGAAAATCCTGTGATTGAATTTAAAGATGTCTCCAAGCATTTTGGCCAGACCCAGGTGCTGCACAATATTGACCTGAAGATTAACCAGGGCGAAGTGGTGGTGATTATCGGCCCATCCGGTTCCGGTAAATCAACCCTGCTGCGTTGCATTAACAAGCTGGAAGAGATCACCAGTGGCGAACTGATTGTCGATGGTCTGCGCGTCAATGACCCGAAAGTCGACGACCGCCTGATTCGTCAGGAAGCGGGCATGGTGTTTCAGCAGTTTCATCTGTTCCCACAGATGAGTGCGCTGGATAACGTCGCCTTTGGTCCTATCCGTGTGCGCGGTGCCAGCAAAGAGGCGGCACGCCAGCTGGCGCGTGAGCTGCTGGGCAAAGTGGGCCTCGCCGAACGCGCGCACCACTTCCCGTCTGAGCTTTCCGGCGGTCAGCAGCAGCGCGTGGCGATTGCCCGTGCGCTGGCAGTTAAGCCGAAGATGATGCTGTTTGATGAGCCAACCTCAGCGCTCGACCCGGAACTGCGTCACGAAGTGCTGAAGGTGATGCAGGATCTGGCGGAAGAAGGCATGACGATGGTGATTGTGACGCACGAAGTGGGCTTCGCACAGAAGGTGGCCTCACGGCTGATCTTTATCGATAAAGGGCGGATTGCGGAAGATGGCGATCCCGACAGCCTGATCAGCAACCCACCGAGCGAGCGTCTGCGCGAATTCCTGCAGCACGTCTCCTGATCAAAACGGGCCGCATCGCGGCCCGTTCTATTTTACTCTTCGCCCACAGATACACCTGTTACCCATGTAAAGCGACACCTCAGTTCCCCAGGCGACTCAGCAGTTTAGTGCGCTGGGCGGCAGGCATAAAACTCCACGCCAGGAAGCGACTCTGCTTCTGACCCTGCGCCATATTAACCACCCGCATCTCCGCCACGTCGAGCGCCTGCAGCTGTTTTTCCAGCGCCGGTAAGTTCTCTTTGCGCGACACCAGCGAGGTAAACCAGCCGATCTGACGACTAAACGCCACGCTCTCGGCGATCATCTTGCCGATAAAGCCCTTTTCGCCACCGGGATACCATAATTCATTGTGCTGGCCGCCAAAGTTGAGCGGCGCACTCTTATCCAGTCCGAGATTGCGGACCTTACGCTGCGATCCCGATACCGCCTCTTCCGCCGAGGCGTGGAATGGCGGGTTACACATCACTGCACTGAAAAATTCAGTTTTACTGACCACACCTGCCAGCACTGCATCGCTGTTTTTCTGACGACGCAGACGGATCTGGCGCGTCAGGCGCGGATTGGCCGCAACAATGCGGTTAGCGGCTTTGATGGCGGCTTCATCGACTTCGGTGCCGGTAAAGCGCCAGCCATATTCTGCCGCGCCAATCAGCGGATAGATGCAGTTTGCACCGCAGCCGACATCCAGAACGTCCGCCGTCGGGATCACGCCGTTGTTATCCAGCGCCAGCAGATCGGCAAGGTAGTGCAGATAATCGGCGCGTCCCGGCACGGGCGGGCAGAGTGAGCCGGGAGCCAGCTGCCAGTCGATGTCGTAAAATAGTTTGATCAGCGCCTGGTTCAGCAGCATCACCGCCTCCGGGTCCGCGAAATCCACGGACTGCACGCCATACCCATTGGGCCGGACTTTGGCTTTCAGCGGCGGATGGGCAGCGGTTAACGCGGCAAAATCGTATTCGCCCTGATGGCGATTGCGGGCGTGGAAAGGCGACGTGCTGGCTGACTTTTTCATACGTTCTCTCAATTATTCAGGCGCGCGTACAATACGCTGTAGGCGGCGGAAAATAAACCCGCACCATCCGCTTACCTCTTTCCGATTCCGTCGGGCGATGCTGTCGGGCTAAGATAAATAAAATTCCCTGCTGGAGAAGTTATGACCCGGAAACGCTATTCCTATCAACCCCGTGCTGGTCACGGTCTGCCGCACGATCCGCTGAACGCCATTATCGGGCCGCGCCCGATCGGCTGGATTAGCTCAGTGAGCAGCAGCGGCCAGCACAATCTGGCACCTTACAGCTTCTTTAACTGCTTCAACTATCATCCGCCGATTATCGGTTTCGCCAGCAGCGGCTGGAAAGACAGCGTGAGAAATATTGCTGAGACCAAAGAGTTTGTCTGGAACCTGGCGACCCGTCCGCTGGCGGAAGCGATGAACGAAAGTTCCGCCTCGCTGCCTGCCGATCAGGATGAGTTCGCCTTTGCCGGTTTAACGCCGCTGGCGGCTTCTCAGGTCAGCGCCAGTCTGGTGGCAGAGAGCCCGGTCAACTTCGAGTGCCGCCTGACGCAACTGATTCAGCTGCAGGATGCCAGCGGCAATCTGATCGACAGCTGGCTGGTGCTGGGTGAAGCGGTGGCGATTCACATCGATGAATCGCTGCTGGAAGAGGGCATTTATCAGACCGCTAAAGCCGAGCCGATTATGCGCGCGGGCGGCCCCAGCGCCTATTACGGCATCAGCGAAGCGCAACGTTTTGATTTAGTCCGTCCGGACGCGCGCCGCAGGTAATCCTCAACCCACAAGCGCATCGGCCCGGTGCGCTTTAATCTGAGCTACCGCGCAGGCGATGTCGGGTGCCAGCCAGCGATCCTGCTGCCAGCGCTCAACAACCTGCCGCAAATGCTGCCAGGCGCGCCGCGTGCCTGCTGCCAGCTGTGACTCACCGTGAAACTCCAGCGCCTGCGCCGCCAGCAGATACTCAATCGCGATAATGTGATCAACATTGCTGACCAGTTTCAGCAGCTTCAGCGCCGAGCCGGTGCCGAGGCTCAGATGATCCTCCTGTAATCCTGAAGTGACATAGTTATCAAGCACCGCAGGCTGCGCCAGCTGACGGTTCTCCGCGCAGAGTGATGCCGCCACGTACTGCGCAATCATCATGCCGGAATTGACGCCCGGCTCGGCGACCAGAAATGGCGGCAGGCCGCTGACCAGCGGATTCACCAGCCGATCAAGCCGTCGCTCGGCGATGCTGCCCAGCTCCGCCATCGCAATCGCCAGCAGGTCGCAGGCCATTGCCACCGACTCGCCATGCGGATTGGACTGTGACACCACGCGCCAGGCCTGCGGCGTCCCCAGCACCAGCGGATTGTCGGTACAGGCGTTGAGTTCGGTCTCCACCTGACGGACAGCGTGGCTAAACTGATCGCGACAGGCGCCGTGCACCTGCGGCATTGAGCGCAGACTGAGTGCATCCTGAGTGCGGATGCCAACGCTGGCTTTCAGCAGCGGGCTGTCACTCAGCAACTGGCGCAGTCGTTCGCCGCTGCGCTGAATCCCCGGGCTGGCCTTCAGCGCCAGCACCTCAGGGTCAAACGCCACCAGCTGACCGCGCAGCGCCTCAAAGCTCATCGCACCGGTGACGTCTGCCCAGTCCAGCAACCGTTCGGCATCGTCCAGCGCCAGACAGGCTAAGCCAGTCATGCAGGGCGTGCCGTTGACCAGGCTCAGCCCCTCTTTGGCGCCAGGCCGGTAAGCGGCTAATCCCGCCTGGGTTAGCGCCTGCTGCGCCGGAACGATTTCGCCCTTCCACTCCACCTCGCCGATGCCAATCAGCGCCAGGCCGATATGCGCCATGTGGGTCAGATATCCCACCGATCCCTGCGACGGTACCTGTGGCGTAATCTGCAGGTTTAGCAACGCCAGGAGATGTTGCACCAGCGCCACTGAAACACCCGATTTGCCGTGACTGTAGTTCGCAATCGCAGCGCACAGAATGGCGCGGACCTCAGGTTTTGCCAGCACCGGCCCGACGCCACAGGCATGACTCAGCAGGGTATTGCGCGACAGCTGGCTCAGCTCATCTTCAGACAGGGTGATGTTGCACAACGCCCCCAGCCCGGTATTGATGCCATAAGCCACCTGCCCCGCCGCCACGATATTACCGACGATTTCACGGCTCTGAGCAATGCGCTGCCAGGCACTGTCGCTCAGCGTCAGGGTGGCGCCGTGCCGGGCGACCTGCACCAGCGCCTGCCATTTCAGCGGGCCATCGCCCCAGACCAGCGTCTGACGTATTACGTCGCTCATACCACCGGCTCCACCTGATGATGACTGGAGATAAACTGCTTAAAGCGCGCCGATCCCGCCTCGCCAAACATCGCCTCTGGCGTGCCCTGACAATCAATAGTGCCCTGATGCATAAACACCACCCGGTTAGAGACGTTGCGGGCAAAACCCATCTCATGGGTCACCACCAGCATGGTGCGGCCCTCTTCCGCCAGGCTGCGCATGACCTTCAGCACCTCGCCCACCAGTTCCGGATCGAGTGCCGAAGTTGGCTCATCAAACAGCATCACCTCCGGGTCCATTGCCAGCGCCCGGGCGATCGCCACCCGCTGCTGCTGACCGCCTGAAAGCTGGGCGGGATAGAAATCTTTGCGATTCAGCAGACCGACCCGATCCAGCAGCTGTTCCGCCTGGGCAATACAGGCTTTTTTATCGCGCCTGAGGACGTAGTGCGGCCCTTCAATGACATTCTGCAGCACCGTCAGGTGCGACCAGAGGTTAAAGCTCTGAAACACCATGCCGAGCCGGGAGCGCAGCCGCTCAATCTGACGCGGATTAGCCGCCAGCTGGTGTCCCCGGGCATGGCGCTTCATCTCAATGGTTTCACCGCCCACGCTGACCACGCCCGCGTCAGGCGTCTCAAGCAGATTAATGCAGCGCAGCAGCGTACTTTTTCCCGAGCCGCTGGCACCGAGTATTGAGATAACATCGCCCTGGTGCGCCTGCAGCGAGATGCCTTTCAGCACCTCCATGGCGCCAAAGGATTTATGGATATCGCTGGCCGACAGCGTGACGGGTGGCAATTCAGACATGTTTATTTTCCTCCAGGAATCGGCTTAGCGGCCGGTAACGGCTTTTTTTCCGGTTTATGAACCGGCGTCAGACGCCGCTCCAGCAGGGCATACAGTTGCACAATGATGAAGTTGAGGATCAGGTAGATTGCCGCCGCACAGAGAAACACCTCCATGGTGCGGTAAGTACGCTGGATAATCTGCTGCGCTACCCCGGTGACATCCCAGACCGTGACCAGACTGGCCAGCGCGGTCGACTTCACCAGCAGAATCGCCTCGGTGGAGTAAGCGGGCAGCGCATAACGCAGCATCACCGGCGCGATAATGCGCCGCAGCAGCAGCCCGCGTGACATGCCGCACGCCATCCCCGCCTCCACCTGACCGGGCGGCACAGCCAGCAGCGCGCCGCGCAGGATCTCCGCGGTGTAGGCGGCGGTGCAGAGCGATAGCGCCAGCACCGCACAGGTAAAGGGCTCACGCAGAAACGGCCAGAAGAGACTGTGCCGGATCACACCAAACTGCCCCAGACCGTAGTAGATCAGGAACAGCTGGATCATCAGCGGCGAGCCGCGAAACACCAGAATGTAGCCACGGGCAAAAGCACTCAGCAGACGCCAGCGGCTCATGCGCAGCGCCAGAATACCCACCGCCAGCACGCCGCCGCACAGAAAGGCGCTGATAAACAGGCCCAGCGTAACCGGCAACGCGGCGCTGAGTTTCAGGAAGGTGTCAGTGAGGAACGCGAAATCGATCATAAGTCTCCTTAATGCTGTGCAGCGGTGCGGCTTTGCCAGGCGCGACCAAGACGGGATTCAGCCCGCAGAAAGGCGCGGTTCGACAGCAGCGTCAGCAGCAGATAACAGGCACCGCCCACCAGATAAAAGGAGAAGTAATCACGGGTGGAGCCGGCCGCAATCTGGCTGGCCCGCATCAGCTCGACAATGCCGGTCACTGACACCAGCGCCGAGTCTTTCAGGCTCATCTGCCAGACGTTTGACAGGCCGGGCAGCGCATAGCGCGCCACCTGCGGCAGCAGGATGCGTTGCCGGATGCGCCAGCGCGGCATACCAATAGCGACAGCGGCTTCGATCTCCCCTTTCGCCAGGGCCAGCCGTGCGGCACGATAGACTTCCGCCTGGTAAGAGCCGGAAATAAGCCCGATGGCCAGCGCCCCGATCAGAAACGGTGGCGCTTCGATAAAACCGTCCGCGCCAAACAGTTGTCCGATCTGCGTGATCAATCCCGATCCGCCGAAGTAGAACAGGTAGATCACCAGCAGCTCAGGAATGCCACGAAAGATCACCGAGTAGCCTTCCCCTGCCCAGCGCACCGCGCGGTGCGGGGATAACTTTGCAGCGGCAACGCCCGATCCCACTACCGCACCGATCAGCAGCGCGGCAAATGAGAGCAGCAATGTCGTCAGCGTGGCACTCAGAATCAACCGTCCCCAGCCCTCCGGGCCAAAACTCAGCAGGCTTATCATCAGTTACCTCACTCAGGGTGTGACGTCAGTTTTGAACCACTTCTCGCTCAGCTTTTTCACTGTGCCATCGGCCAGCGCGGCTTTGATCGCCTGATCCAGCCGGGCTTTCAGATCGTTGTCTGCCATGCGCACGCCCATCGCCTCGCCCTCACCCCAGATTGGGCCGCCCAGCTGCGGACCGCTAAAGCTGAGGTTACGGTTATCCGGTCGCGCCAGCATCGACTGCGCAAAGGTCACATCGTCAAACACCGCGTCAATACGCCCCGCCTGCAAATCGAGGATCGCATCGGCTGAGCTGGTGTATTCCCGCACATCCGCCACCTCTTTGAAGTACTTGTCGATAAACGGCGTGTAGACGGTGCCGGAGGCGATACCGATGGTTTTGCCCTTCAGCGCCGCTTTCAGGGGTGCGATGGCAGGCTCCACGATTTTCTCATCGTCGGTGAGTTTGATGATCTTTCTGTCGGCAGGCAGCAGCGACCCTTTCACCGTGATGAAGGTGGCGGGCGTTGAGGCGTAGGGCTCGGTGAAATTGATCACTTTCTTGCGCTCGGGGGTGATCACAATTGCATCCATGATCACGTCATATTTTCCGGCATTCAGACCGGCGATCATTCCATCCCAGTTCTGCACCACCAGCTTGCACTGTATTGCCATACGCTGGCAGAGATCGGCCATCAGCTCCGGTTCAAAACCGCCCAGTTTGCCGCCTGGCAGGGTGAGGTTCCAGGGTTCATAACTGCCTTCGGTGGCAATGGTGATCGACTTCCACTCTTTGGCCTGGGCGCTGACGCCACAGAGCAGCAGGCTGGAAACCAGCGTAGTGAGACATAAACGACGAAGAGTCAGAGGGTGCGTCATACGGTTCTCCTGAAAGTAGCGGCCTGGTGATCGCCCTGACGAGATTTAACATAAATTTCACAGGATGATATGTCATGTATATACAAGTTAACGCAGCGCAGTTCATTGCCGGCTTTATCGTTTTGTGAGCCAGACAGAATTTATTACGCAGATGGCGGTGCTGCTGCACTTGTACATACAACCAAGCAAAGGTTATGCCAGCTCTGCAGAGGTGGAAAAAAGCGGCGGGAGTCTGGGAGCGGGCAGGCGACCTGCCCGCCGCTGCACTTAATCAGGGCAGCGATGCACCGGAGTGGCGCATCGCTCTGGTGAGTTTTATTGTGGTTTAGCTTGCGCCAGCATGGCGTGGATCAGTGCCTTCAGCACGTTCTGCAACCGGGCGGCACGCGCCTGCTGCCAGGCGTAAGGCGGGGTTTCATCCATGTAGTTGAGCTGCGCCAGCTCCAGCTGGACCGCCTCAATCTGCTGCTGCGGCTGACCGTAGGCACGGGTGATGTAACCGCCTTTAAAGCGCCCGTTAATCACCCAGCTGTAGTCGTTCTGCGCCGCGCACACGGCCTCCAGCGCCGCACTCATTGCAGGCGTGCAGCTTGCGCCGTCGTTGGTGCCGATGTTGATATCGGGCAGACGGCCGTCAAACAGGCGGGGAATTTCGCTGGCGATAGAGTGGGCGTCAAACAGCAGCGCATAGCCATGCTGCGCTTTGAGCCGCGCCAGCTCCTGTTGGAGCTGCTGATGATAGGGCTGCCAGATCTGATCGATGTAGCCCTGACGCGCCGTGTCGTCGGGTGTTTTGCCTGGCGCAAAGGTCGGTGTGCCGTCGAACAGGGTTTCCGGGAACAGGCCGGTGGTGGCGCTGGTGTAGAGCGGCTGGTTATCGGGCGGGCGATTGAGATCGACCACAAAGCGGGAGTAGCGGCCGATTAACACGCTGGCTCCGAGATCACGCACAAAATCATACAGCAGGGGAATATGCCAGTCGGTGTCGGGTAAGCCGCGCGCGGCCTCACTCAGTCCGGCTTCCACGTCGGGCGTCAGCTCGGTACCGGCGTGGGGAATGCTGACCAGCAGCGGCAGACTGCCCTGGGTAAAATGGAAAGGGTTCATTGCGGTTCTCCACGATAGATAACGGTACAGGGCAGTTCACCACCCAGCCAGTAAACCAGTTCTGCCGGACGGGCCAGCGGCCAGTGAACGAAGTTCGCCACTTTTCCCGCCTCCAGCGAGCCGTGACTGTCAGCCAGCCCCAGCGCTTTTGCCCCCCACAGCGTGACGCCCGCCAGCGCCTCTTCCGGCGTCATGCCAAACAGGGTGCAGCCCATATTAAGCATCAGACGCAGCGATAGCGCAGGCGAGGTGCCGGGATTGGCATCGCTGGCCAGCGCCATCGGCACGCCATAGCGCCGGAAGAGATCTACCGGCGGACGCTGCGTCTCCCGCAGCAGATAAAATGCACCAGGCAGCAGCACCGCCACGGTGCCATGTTGTGCCATCGCTCTGGCATCCTCCTCGGTGGCATATTCAAGGTGGTCGGCAGAGAGCGCCCCATAGCGCGCCGCCAGTGCTGCGCCACCTGACGCCGAGAGCTGCTCCGCATGCAGTTTCACCGGCATGCCAAGCGCCACCGCCCGATCAAACACCCGCGCCACCTGCTGCGGTGAAAAGGCGAGATGCTCGCAGAACGCATCCACCGCATCCACCAGTCCCAGTGCCTGCACCTGCGGCAGCAGCCGTTCGCAGATGATATCGACCCAGCCATCCGGGTCGTGCTTAAACTCCGGCGGAAAAGCATGTGCCGCCAGACAGGTGGCGCGCACGTCAGCAGCTACGCTCTCTCCCAGCAGGCGAATCGCCCGCAGCATCCGCAGTTCGCTCTCTTCATCCAGGCCATAGCCGGACTTGATCTCCACGGTGGTGACGCCCTCTGCCAGCAGGCGGTTAAGCCGCCAGCGAGCCGATGCCACCAGTTCCTCTTCAGTGGCGGCGCGGGTAGCGCGCACGGTTGAGAGGATGCCACCGCCCTGCGCGGCAATCTCTGCATAGCTGACGCCATTCAGGCGCTGTTCAAACTCCTGGCTGCGGTCGCCGCCAAACACCAGATGGGTATGACAATCCACCAGCCCCGGGGTCACGATGCCGCCCGGCAGATGATGATGCTGATCGGCGACGAACGCGGGCATCTCCGCCTGCGGCCCGACCCACACCAGCCTGCCCGCCCGCACCACCAGCGCCCCCTGCGGGATAAGATGGTACTTTCCGTCACGCATGGTGACCAGGTCAGCCCCGGTCCACACCGTCTCTACGCGCATCTCTTCTGCCATCGCTGCCTCATGCCTCCGCCGTTTACACTGTGCCTCAAAGTATGTATATGTATATACAACCACATCCGATGAGGATCAACCATGGCGACTTTTTTTGCCTCGCGTGCCCTGCTGGCGGAGGGCTGGCAGCAGCAGGTGCGTATCACGGTCAATCAGGCCGGTTTTATCGACTCTATTACTCCGGATAGCCACGCTGATCAGGCTATCCGGCTCAACGGCGAGGTGATCCCGGCAATCGCCAACCTGCACTCGCACGCCTTCCAGCGTGCCATGGCGGGTCTGGCTGAAGTAGCGGGCGATCCTCAGGACAGTTTCTGGACGTGGCGGGATCTGATGTACCGCATGGTGCAGCGCCTGACGCCGCAACAGGTGGGCGATATTGCCGCCCTGCTCTACATCGAGATGCTGAAAGGCGGCTACACCCAGGTGGCAGAGTTTCACTACCTGCACCACGACACACAGGGTGCGCCCTACAGTGATGATGCGATGCTGCAACAGCTGATTGAAGCGGCGGAGATCGCCGGTATCGGCCAGACGCTGCTGCCGGTGCTCTACAGCTACAGCGGCTTCGGCAGCCAGCCAGCGTCGGCGGGTCAGAAGCGTTTTATCCAGCAGACCAACCGCTATCTGCAACAGCAGGCGCGGCTTGATACGTGGCAGCAGCAAAGGCCACTGCTGAACCGTGGCCTCTGTTTCCATTCACTGCGGGCGGTGAGTGAAAGCCAGATGCAGGACGTGCTGGCGGCCAGTGATCTGACACTGCCGGTACATATCCATGTGGCTGAACAGCAGAAAGAGGTGAATGACTCGCTGGCGTGGAGCGGCGAGCGTCCGGTGGCCTGGCTGCTGAACCGCTTTGAGGTGGATGCGCGCTGGTGCCTGATCCACGCCACCCATCTGGATGAGAGTGAGCTGGCGCGTCTCGCCCGCAGTGGCGCAGTGGCGGGTCTCTGCCCGACCACCGAAGCCAACCTCGGTGACGGCATCTTTCCGGCAGTGGAGTACATCGCGCAGGGCGGACGCTGGGGCATCGGCTCTGACAGTCACGTTTCGCTGAGCGCCCAGGAGGAGCTGCGCTGGCTGGAGTATGCTCAGCGACTGCGCGACCAGCGCCGCAACCGGATTACCCTGCCCGGCCAGCCGTCGGTAGGCGATCTGCTGTGGCAACAGGCAGCTGCGGGCGGTGCGCAGGCGTGTGGCATTCAGCAGGGCACGCTGGCGGTGGGACAACGTGCCGACTGGCTGGTGCTGCGGGATGAGGCGTGGCTCGGCAGCGTCGGGTCGCACGCCGTCCTCAACCGCTGGCTCTTTGCCGGGCAGCGCGATCAGATTCGGGACGTTTATGTGGCGGGTAAAGCCGTGGTAGAAGATGGGGTGCATCCGCACCAGACGGCGTGTGCCGCCCGCTTTGCTCAGGCGATGGAGACGCTGCGATGATCGCCCGGTTCACATACGCGGAGCTGGCGGTCAGCCGCTGGCGCAACGGCGGCGGCGAAACCCGCGAAATCATCAGCTTTCCACCCGGCGCGGAGCGCTTCGGCTGGCGCGCCAGCATTGCGACGCTGGCGCAGGATGGTCCCTTCTCAGCCTTTTCTGACATTGATCGGGTGATTACCCTGCTGCATGGCGATCCGGTGTTGCTGACCGCGCCGGGCGTGCAGCACTTACTGACGCCTCAGCAGCCCTGGGCGTTTGCCGGCGAACTCGCCTTAACGGCAAAGCTGCAGGGCAGCGTCAGCGAAGATTTTAATATTATGACGCGGCGCGGGAAATGGCAGGCAGCGGTGGAGGTGGTGACCACGCCGGTCAGCACTCTGCATGGCGTTGCCTGGGTGCTGGCTGGCGCCTGGCAGATAGCTGACGGGGAACGGCTGACTGCGCAGCAGGGCGCGTGGTGGGTCGATGAAGAAACAGCACTCAGCCCGTGCGATACCGATGCCCGGCTGCTGTTTACCCGTCTTAACCGTGTCCCCTGAAGCGGCCCAGCAGTTTGTAACGTGAGCCGGGATAGAGCAGCCGCGCATAGGTCACGATTTTAGTGTCGCTCCAGGTCTGACGGCGAATCAGCAGGCAGGGCTCGTGCTCATCCACTGACAGATGTTTACGCTGACGCGCATCGGGCAACACCGCTTCAACAATGTGCTCGCCCGCCGTCAGCGGCGCAACGCGCATCAGATAGGTGTAAGGCGTCATCTGCTGATAATCCTGCGTCAGGTAATCGGGCGCGACCAGCGGATTGACCAGACGGTCCTCCAGCTGCACCGGCAGATCATTTTCGTAATGCACAATCAGCGAATGATAAAGCGTCTGCCCGGTGGTCAGTCCCAGCACCGCCGCCTGCTCAGGATCGGCTTTGTCCTGGCCGATGGCGAGAATTTTGCAGCTGTGCTGATGGCCGCGCTGAGCGATCTCATCGGCGATATTATGCACCTCCAGCATGGCGGTGTAGCCTTTCATCTCCGCCACGAAGGTTCCGACGCCCTGCATCCGCACCAGAAAGCCTTCGCTGGTGAGTTCACGCAGCGCCCGGTTAATGGTCATGCGGCTGACGCCCAGTTCATTCACCAGTTCACTTTCTGATGGCACACGCTGATTCGCTTTCCACAACCCTTCACGGATCTGGCTGACGATGGCCTGCTTCACCCGCTGATAAATCGGGGCAGGCTCATCGCTCATTGCCGCCGCCAGTTGTGCCAGTGCCGTATGCTCAACCATTTGCTGTTCCTTATGCTGAAAGTCCCCTAAGTTTACTGTCTCACCGTGTGAATGTATATACATCCAGTAAGGTGCACGGCGCCCCAATGGTGCAGCCTGCGCATCCTGATGGTGCAGCCTCTGAGTAGCGCTAAATAGTCAACCCGCAGCGGACGGGCAATCGATTTTTGTGATCGGCCTGGCACGGCACTTGCTTACTCCCTTTGATTGTATAGACAAGCATAGACAAGAATTAACGCTTATGATTCACTCGTATTATTCCGCTGGATTAGGGCAAGGAGAGCAGTTTAGCCACACCAGCACACTTGTATAGACAGGAGTAGACTATGTCAGGTTCGTTTCAGGTTTTGCGCCTGGTGCCAGGCGAGGTGGACCTCGCCACATTACGCGCTATCTATCAGGGCAACGTCACGCTGACGCTTGATGAGCCCGCGCGTCAGGCGATTGCGGCGGCGCAGCAGACCGTGGATGCGATTGTCGCCTCCGGCAACGTGGTGTATGGCATTAATACCGGCTTCGGCAAGCTGGCGCAGACGCAAATCCCGGCCAGCCGGCTGGCGGATCTGCAGCGTAATCTGGTGCTGTCACACAGCGTCGGGCTGGGCGATCTGCTGCCCGACAATGTTACCCGCCTGGTGGTCGCCACCAAAATCATCAGCCTGGCACGCGGTCACTCTGGCGTGCGAATCGAACTGGTTGAGGCGCTGCTGGCGCTGTTCAATGCGGGTGTCATGCCCTGCATCCCGGAAAAAGGCTCGGTCGGTGCCTCCGGCGATCTGGCGCCGCTGGCGCACATGTCCCTGATGCTGCTGGGCGAAGGTCAGGTCCGGCTCAGGGGTGAGTTGATCCCGGCAACCGAAGGCCTGGCAAGCGTGGGTCTGTCGCCGTTTGTACTCGGCCCGAAAGAGGGACTGGCGCTGCTTAACGGCACCCAGGTCTCAACTGCGCTGGCGCTGCGCGGCCTGTTTGAGGGTGAAAACCTGTTTGCCGCCGGTCTGATGGCCGGTGCGCTGTCGCTGGAGGCGATTAAAGGCTCGCTAAAACCGTTCGACGCCCGTATCCATCAGGCGCGCGGCCAGCATGGTCAGATTGCCGTCGCCGCTGCCGTCAGCACCCTGATTGAGGGCAGTGAAATAGTGCTGTCGCATACGCATTGCGGCCGCGTTCAGGATCCCTACTCCATCCGCTGCGTGCCACAGGTGATGGGTGCCTGCCTGGACAACTTCAGCCACGCGGCGCGGATTCTGGAAATCGAAGCGAACGCGGCCTCTGACAACCCGCTGGTGTTCAGCGACAGCGGCGATGTGATCTCCGGCGGTAACTTCCACGCCGAGCCGGTGGCTTTTGCTGCGGACATCCTGGCGCTGGCGATTGCCGAAGTCGGAGCCATCTCCGAGCGGCGGCTGGCGCTGCTGCTGGACAGCGGCTTGTCGGGCCTGCCGCCCTTCCTGGTGCGCGACGGCGGCGTAAACTCCGGCTTTATGATCGCCCAGGTGACCGCCGCAGCCCTGGCCTCTGAGAACAAATCGCTGGCCCATCCGGGCAGCGTCGACAGCCTGCCGACCTCCGCTAATCAGGAAGATCACGTCTCGATGGCGACCTACGCCGCCCGCCGTCTCGGCAGCATGTGCTTTAACAGCGCCGCGGTAGTCGGCATTGAGGCGATGGCCGCCGCACAGGGCATTGAATTCAGCCGGCCGCTGAAAAGCTCTGCGCTGATTGAGCAGGCCATCGACACCATTCGCGAGCAGGTCGCCTTCCTTGAGGAGGATCGCCTGCTGGCTCCCGATATCGAGGCAATGCGTCAGTGGGCAAGTCGCACTGACTGGCCTCAGGCATTGACCGCGCTGCTGCCGAGCATGCGCCCAACTTCTTGAATTAAGGAATCTTTCATGAGCGAAACTCTTTCTCAGGCTGTGGCACGTGAAATTCGCGCGCCTCACGGTACCACGCTGCACTGCGCCAACTGGCTGATTGAAGCCGCTTACCGCATGATTCAGAACAACCTCGATCCCGATGTTGCCGAGCGGCCGGAAGATCTGGTGGTTTATGGCGGCATCGGTAAGGCGGCGCGTAACTGGGAGTGCTTCGAGCAGATCCTGCGTTCGCTGCGGGCACTGCAGCCGGATGAAACCCTGCTGATCCAGAGCGGCAAGCCGGTCGGCATCTTCCGCACCCATGCGGATGCACCCCGCGTACTGCTGGCAAACTCCAATCTGGTGCCGCACTGGGCGACCTGGGATCACTTCCATGAGCTGGATAAAGCGGGCCTGATGATGTACGGCCAGATGACCGCCGGTTCCTGGATCTATATCGGCGCGCAGGGCATCGTGCAGGGCACCTACGAAACCTTCGTGGAAGCGGGACGTCAGCACTACAACAACGACCTCAGCGGACGCTGGATCCTCACCGCCGGGCTGGGCGGCATGGGCGGCGCGCAACCGCTGGCGGGCGTTCTGGCCGGGGCCTGTGTGCTGGCGATTGAGTGTCAGGAGTCGCGCATCGATTTCCGCCTGCGTACCCGCTATGTAGATTACAAAGCCACCACGCTGGATGAAGCGCTGGCGTTAATCAGCGAAGCGACCGCGGCGAAAAAAGCGATTTCGGTCGGGCTGCTGGGCAATGCCGCCGAGATCCTGCCGGAGCTGGTGAAACGCGCCCGGGCGGGCGGGCCAAAACCGGATATCGTGACCGATCAGACCTCGGCGCACGATCCGATTAATGGCTACCTGCCGGCTGGCTGGGATCTGGCGCGCTGGCAGCAGGAGCGCGTCTCACAGCCGAAGGCAGTGGAGAAAGCGGCGCGTGCCTCAATGGCGGTCCACGTGCAGGCGATGCTCGACTTCTGTCATATGGGCATCCCGACCGTGGATTACGGCAACAATATCCGTCAGGTCGCGCTGGATGAGGGTGTCAGCAACGCCTTCGACTTCCCTGGCTTTGTACCGGCCTACATCCGTCCGCTGTTCTGCGAAGGAAAAGGCCCGTTCCGCTGGGTGGCGCTGTCCGGCGATCCGGAAGATATCTACAAGACCGACGCGAAACTCAAAGAACTGTTCCCGCACCACAAAACGCTGCATCGCTGGCTGGATATGGCGCAGGAGCGCATCGCCTTCCAGGGATTGCCAGCACGTATCTGCTGGCTGGGACTGGGCGAACGGCATCTTGCCGGTCTGGCGTTCAATGAAATGGTGCGCAACGGCGAGCTGAAAGCGCCGGTGGTGATTGGCCGCGACCATCTCGACTGCGGCTCGGTTGCCTCACCTAACCGTGAAACCGAAGCGATGAAGGATGGCTCGGATGCGATCTCAGACTGGCCGCTGCTCAACGCGCTGCTGAATACCGCAGGCGGTGCGACCTGGGTCAGCCTGCATCACGGCGGCGGTGTTGGCATGGGCTTCTCGCAGCACGCCGGTATGGTGATTGTCTGTGACGGCAGCAAAGAGGCGGATGCGCGTCTGGGTCGGGTGTTGTGGAATGACCCGGCCACCGGCGTGATGCGTCATGCCGACGCGGGTTATGAGCTGGCACAAAGTTGCGCGGCAGAGCATGACCTGAATCTGCCGATGCAGAAGTAATACGCTGAACGGGGCGGGCAGTGGCTTGCCCCGTTTTCTTCGCATTTTTCCCTTCTGAAGCCCTGCCCGGACATCACTTCCTTATTACTTATTCCATTTTGATTTAGCCTATAGCCAGATTTCGTCCTGCCGGCGATAGACGCAGCGCCACCCGACCTCTAAAGTGAAATCTTCTCATTCTGTATGGAGCGCGACTCTGCATGACCCTTTCCCCTGCCCTGCTTGAAGATGCCCTGCGCTGGCGCCGTGAGTTTCATCGCCACCCCGAATTAGGTTACCAGGAACAGCAAACCAGCCAGTTTATCGCTGATGAGTTAGAGCGGGCGGGATTGCAGGTGTTTCGTGGTCTGGCGGGCACCGGCGTGATCGGCACGCTGGAAAACGGTCCCGGCCCGGTTATCGGGCTGCGTGCGGATATGGATGCGCTGCCGATTACGGAAAAAGGCGACACTGAATGGCGCTCCGCGACTCCTGGCGTGATGCACGCCTGCGGGCACGACGGTCACAGCGCCATTCTGCTGGCCGCCGCCCGACAGCTGGCCGCCACACGCCAGTTCCGCGGCACGGTACATTTCATTTTTCAGCCTGCCGAAGAGAACCTGGGCGGTGCGCGCAAAATGGTGGAAGAGGGACTGTTCCAGCGCTTCCCGATGGATGCGATCTATGCGATGCACAACTGGCCGGGCCTGCCGCTGGGGTCACTGGCGGTTAACCCTGGCGCCATGATGGCGTCGCTGGATTCGTTTGAGATTACCCTGCACGGCAAAAGCTGCCACGCGGCGATGCCGGAAAGCGGTGCCGACCCAATGGTGGTGGCGGCCGAGCTGATTCTGGCGCTGCAGACGATTCCGTCACGTCGCCTCTCGCCGCTCGCCTCGGCGGTGGTCAGCGTGACGCAGATCCACGGTGGCGAAGCGATCAACGTGATCCCGGAACAGATTGTACTGCGCGGCACGGTGCGCTGCCTGCAGACCAGCGTGCGCGAAAAAGTGCGCGGGCTGATTGATGAGTTTGTCGCTACCCTGCCACGTCCGTTTGGCGTGAGCGGTGAGATTGAGTGGTTACCGGGCTATCCGGTGACCGCCAACCATGCGGCCCCGGCTGAGCAGGTACGCGAGGTGGCGCTGGCGACGCTGGGGGCCGAACAGGTTCAGTGGCAGGTTAATCCGTCGATGGCTTCAGAAGATTTTGCCTGCATGATGGAGGCCTGTCCGGGTGCTTACTTCTGGCTGGGCGCGGATGGCGACACGCCTTCCGCCCCGCTGCACAACGCCCGCTATGACTTCAACGACGCGCTGCTGCCAATTGGCATTACTTTCTGGCAGAACCTGGTTGAACAGGCGCTGCCAGCAGCCTGAGTCAGTAACCGGCGGTGAGGATCTGCTGCTCTGCCGCCGCCAGCGAGTCGCACTGGCCGCTGGCGCGCAGGCAGCAGGCGAGCTGCAGTCGCAATGATGCGGGCACCGGCCGCTGCTGATTCAGCACCTGCTCAATCCAGCGCGCGGTTACCTCTGCCGTCTTATCGGCCGGCAGTTCAACGGCTACTTCGGGCTGACGCTCAACCCACACTTCCGCTTCCGCGCCTGCGCCCTGAATCATGCTGATCGCCGGGCAGCGCTGTGGATTGGCATAGACTTCTCCTTCGGTGCCATTGAGCAGTATCGCAGGCGCATCGATGTCACTGAAGAATTTCGCCACACGCGGCACATACTCCGGATGCGACACGCTCGACAGACGCAGCGCCGCACGTTCGGCAAACGGGGTCGCCAGTTTTGCCAGCGTATGCGCGCTGTTACGCACGCCCATTCGCCAGCGCAGCGACAGCTGTTTCGCCATTGGCGGGCAGAGATGATCGATGGTGATAAAGGCGAGTTCGCCCTGATCGAGTTTTGCCTGCGCCGCCTCTGCGGTGGTGACGGGGGTAATACCCAGCGCGGCAAACACCGCTTCACTGGTGATGCGCGTCGCGTCGTCGCTGACGCCATGCACCAGCACCGGGAAGCCGAGTTTCACCAGCAGCAGCGCCAGCAACGGCGTGAGATTGCCCTGCCGACGCGCACCGTTGTAGCTGGGGATCACAATCGGCATCGGGCGGTTTTCCGGCGCCTGCAGTTGCATCATCTGCGCCTGCATCGCCTGATAAAAGCCGCGCATTTCCGCTTCGCCTTCGCCTTTGATACGCAGCGCAATCAGAATGCCGCCCAGCTCCAGGTCCGGCACCTCGCCCGCCAGCATCGCGCCATAGAGCGCCACGGCAGTATCAAAGTCGATATCGCGGGCATGATTTTTACCGCGACCAATCTCTTTAATGATTTTATTCAGTTCCATCACTCGCTTCCGGTTAAGTGCGCGGCTCAGCGCCGCGTGGGACGTCGTTTACGCACCGTATTTTTTGGCACCACGGTGGCCGGTATCGCTGCCGGCTCTGGCGTTTCCGGCTGCTCAATCGGGAAGATCGGCAGCGCCGCTAATAGCCGGCTGCCGTAGGATTTGCTCAGCAGACGGCGGTCGTAAATGACGATTTCGCCATAACATTGATGGCTGCGAATCAGGCGTCCGACCTGTTGAATCAGGGTAAAAGAGGCGCTGGGTAAGCTCTGCACCTCAAACGGATAGCGTTTCAGGCTTTTCAGCCACTCGCCTTCGGTCAAAATTACCGGACTGTCTACCGGGGGAAAAGCGATTTTATGGATATGCACCTGACTCAGCAGATCGCCTTTGAGATCCAGCCCTTCGGCAAACGACTGCAGGCCAATCAGGATGCTGGTTTCCCCTTTGGCGACGCGCTGACGATGCAGATCGACCAGGCGGCTGCGCGGCTGATCGCCCTGAACCAGCATTGAGAGGCGCAGGTCGGGCAGACAGGCGACAAACTGCTGCATCGCCCGGTTGCTGGCAAACAGCACCAGCACGCCTTTGTGCTTTTTCTCCGCCATCTGCTGCCGGAAGAAACCGGCCATCTCCGCGATATGCTCCGCTTCGTGCGTCATCAGCGGCTCATAGCGCATCTGCGGGATCACCAGCTTGCCCTGCTCCACGTGGTTAAACGGGGAGTCCAGCGCCACAAAGCGGTCGCCCGCCTTCTCGCTGAGTCCCGACATCTCCTGCAGGCGGTTGAAACTGTTAAGCGATCGCAGCGTGGCGGAGGTCACAACCACGTGCGGAATTTTACGCCACAGCATCTTCTCCAGCTGGTCGCTGACGCGGATGCCGGCGCAGTGAAACAGCAGGTGCGCCTGACCTTCGCGCAGCTCGCGGGTGATCCACTTCGACACCGGCGCGCCAGAGGCTTTTTCCATCGCCGCCAGCCGCCACAGTTTGCTGACCGATTCAAACCAGCCAAACTGGCGATTGAGCTGCAGCAGATTGCGATGCAGTCGCACCACATCCACCTTGCCGGTCTGCTCGCTCAGCGCATTAATCAAACCTTCACTCAGGCCGCGCAGCGCATCGCTGAGCTTAAAGAGCCGGGCGCAGAGATCCAGCAACTCCTGGGGCAACGCCCCCAGCACAAAGCGGAATTCGCCCGGCTGATTATGCGGTGGCAGCAGCGGATTCAGCGCCTGAGCGGTAATCGTCAGCAGTTCACGCAGCTCATCGCAGTGCGCTTTCAGCCGCTCCGGGTTAGCCAGCGGCGGCGGCGATTTTGGCCGCATCTGCGTCATAATGCTCTCTACCAGCTTGATAAAGAGGTCGAGCTGCAGGCTGCTCCAGCCCGGCGTGATGTCGGCGCTCATCTCCAGCGCATCGCGGGCCACTTCCGGCAGGTGATGCCCTTCATCCAGCACCAGCATCAGGTTTTTTGCCGGTGGCAGCACCGACTCATTCTCCATTGCTGCCATGACCAGCGCATGGTTCGCCACCACTACATCGACCTGCTCGATTTCACGCCGCGCCACAAAGAACGGGCATTCACGATACCAGCGACAGTGTGCGCCAAGGCAGCTCGCTTTGTCGGTGGAAAGCCGCTGCCACAGGCTGTCGCTGACGTTCTCGTCGCTGTGATCGCGCAGGCCGTCCCACTGATAGCGATCCAGCGATTTCTGCAACCGGCCACACTGCGTCTGCTCCTCTTTAGTGCTGCTGACGGCGTCATCGTCCAGATAAAGCAGCAGATCGCCCTGCTCATCGTCATCGGCCGCCATCGCCGCCAGATTACGCGGACAGACATAGCGCCCGCGGCCAAAGGCGGCAGTAAAGGTGAGATCGGGAATGATTTTTTTCAGCAGCGGCAGATCTTTGGTGAAGATTTGATCCTGCAGCGCCACGTTGGCGGTGCTGATCACCAGCCGCTTCTCCTGGGCGCGGCTGGCCGCGATGCCCGGGATCAGATAAGAGAGGGTTTTGCCCACGCCGGTTGGCGCTTCAACCGCCAGATGGCGCGAATCGTCGCCCGCCAGGCACTTCGCCACTTCGGCGATCATCTGGCGCTGCGGCGCACGTGGGATGAAGTCAGGCACCTGCTCCTGAAGCGCTTTATACCATTGCGCTATCTGGCTTTTTACTGCGGCTGTCAGGGCCATGATTTGCGTTACCACACCGAAAATATGGCCTGTATTTTTACACAGTATCCTGTTGGCGTCAGCTTTCGCGCCGAATTTTTCGTGCGACGTCGTAAATTTCAGCAGTTGCCCGTTTCAGGGTCGTGCGGGCAGCCCGTCAACCCAGGCCGGTCCGGCACGAAGAAAGGCCAGCCGCATGAGCTAGCGGCTGGCTACGCCAGCACTTTGTACATATAGGTGGTGGCATCCAGCACGCCCGCGGTGGATTCGGCATAAAACGGGATCGACCCCGCCACCTGCCAGCCCAGCGAGCGATAGAGATCGCTGGCGACATCGCCGCTGCGCGTATCCAGCACCAGCAGCGTTTTGCCCTGCGCACGGGCCTGCTGCTCAGCGCGCTGCATCAGCTCACGCGCGATGCCCTGACGGCGCGCCTGCGGATGCACCAGCAGTTTGCTGATCTCCGCCCGGTGTCGGCCATTAGGCATCGCGCTGCCACTGAGAATGACAGTGCCCACGATGCGACCGTGCTGCCGCGCAACGAATAGTTCGCTGTCGCCGTCTGCCAGAGCGGCGATCCGCTGCTGCCAGAATCGCGTTATCACCTCTTCGTCTTCAGCATCAATAAAGCCGACGCTGGCGCCGTCTGCCACACAGGCCTGCAGCACCGCAGTGAGTTCACCCAGTTGCGGTTGCGCTTCGTCGGCGCGAAGTATTGTGTAATCGATCATGGTTTCGCCACCACCAGTAAATAGCGCGCGCCGTCAGTCAGGTGCGCCTCAAAAGCCGATTTCCCGACCAGATGAAAACGTAAGCAATCACCGGGCTTCAGCGCCCACTGCTGCGCCCCCATCGTGACGGTGAGGCCGCCCTCGCGTAGCCAGATATGCTGCTCCAGACCCTGAATGGGTGGCGCATCGTAATCTATACGTGCACCAGGCCGTAATCTGCCCTCAACGAGTTCGCATCGGAAATGAAGCGCAGGGGGTGAGACATTCCGGCGAATAAATCCGCTGGATTCATCCTGCCACACGGGCTGCTGGTCATCTCTGATCAGCAGACTGGACTCAACCTCCACTTCACTGAGCAGGCGCGACATCGTTAATCCGTAGGCAACACACAGACGGTTAAGCAGCGCAGCAGTAGGGCTGGTCTCGCTTCGCTCAATGCGCGATAATGACGCACGACTGATGCCCGTTGCGACAGCAAGTTCATCCAGCGACCAGCCGCGTTGCAGGCGTAATTCTGCCAGCCTCACCGCCAGTCGTTGCTCCGTATTCAGCTCTGACATGGTGATTTCTCATATTTGGGAATAATTCTCTTATATGAGATATAACGGAGAAACGGCGTATCAGTCAAGTTGTACATCGAGAAATGTATTGTACAACTTAGTCGGCTTCGTTATGGTAATTGCACTCAGACCAATCGAAAGAGGAATTTATGACCTTATACAGTATCGGTGACGTCGCCGAGCGCTGTGGCATAAACCCAGTCACCCTGCGCGCCTGGCAGCGTCGTTATGGCTTACTGAAGCCGCAACGTACCGAAGGCGGACATCGTCAGTTTGACGAAGAAGATGTTCATCGCATCGAAGAGATTATGCGCTGGATTGAAAGCGGCGTGCCGGTCGGTAAAGTTAAGGCACTGCTGGAAGGTGGCGATGTTGATGCCCATGACGGCTGGACCACACTCCAGGATGAGCTGATCAGCGTTCTGCGTCACGTCAGACCCGCTAAACTTCGTAATAAAATTGCCGCGATTGGTCGCGAACATCCGATTGATGCGCTGATCGATCATGTTTTTATGCCGGTGCGCCAGAAGCTGAGTCTGGATCAGAACACCGCCCGCACCATGTGCAGTCTGCTGGATGGTTTGCTGATCGATTATGTCGCGTTCTGCCTGACCGGCAGCCGCAAAAAATCGGGTAAAGATGCGCTGATTATTGGCTGGGGTATCGACGATCGTACCCGAATCTGGCTGGAAGGCTGGCGTCTGTCGCAGCATGGCTGGCGGATTGATGTGCTGGCAGAACCGCTGGATTTACCGCGTCCTGAACTCTTTCCCGGCATGAATATGTTTGTCTTTACCGGTAAAAAACTGACCCGCCGCCAGCAGGAACAGCTGTCACACTGGCAGGAACAGGGCTATGCCGTGCGGTTGCACGATCCCGCCTGATAACAAAAACGCACGCCGGGCACTTTGCCTGCTGCCTTGCGCGCGCTATTATCCCCGCCTCACTATTAACGAGCTCAGGTTTTACCCATGAACTGTAAAAAAGCTTTCTTCGCCACGCTGTTTTTTATTATGGCGGCAGGCGGCACCGGCGGTCTGATGCTGGTGGGATACTCTCTCATCGTTCACTCACGCTAAGCCAGCGCTGCAGGCGTTCAAACAGGCGATCGCTGACTATCGCCAGCAGCGCCACCAGTAATGCCCCCTGAATCACATAGGCTGTATTAAAGCCGCTTAAGCCGATAATCACCGGCGATCCCAGACTTTTCGCGCCGACCGTCGAGGCGATGGCAGCGGTGCCGATGTTAATGATCACCGAGGTGCGTATCCCGGCGATGATGACCGGCGCAGCCAGCGCCAGCTCAATCTGCCACAGCCGCTGCCAGCTACTCATGCCGACCCCGATGGCGATCTCCCGACTGCTGGCCGGTACGCTATCAATACCCGCCAGCGTCCCCTGTAAAATCGGCAGCAATCCATAGAGCAGCAGCGCCACGACTGCGGGCCAGGCGCCAAATCCCATCACCGGCACCGCAATTGCCAGCACCGCCACCGGCGGAATCGTCTGCCCTGCCGCCACAATGGTTTCCATCAGCGGCCGGAACGCCCGCCCCGCCCGCCGCGTCACCAGCACACCACTGCCAATGCCAATCACAATCGCCAGCAGGCTGGCGGTGATCACCAGAAACAGATGCGCCAGCGTCAGCTGCCAGAAGCTCTCCTGCTGATAGAGTGGCCGCGCCAGTTCGGGAAACCAGCGGTGAAACAGCGGCCCGCTGTAAGGCATCAGGGTCAGCAGCGCGCCGTAGAACAGCACCAGCCACAGCAGCGGATCCCTTAGCCTGCGCATGTTAAATCCTCGCGCAGTTGCAGCAGATCGCCAAAGTGGAGCACGCCCAGCGGCCGCTGCTGATCGTCAATGACCGGCAGTTTATCGGTACGCCGGGCGATAAACTGCGACAGGGCATCGCGCAGCGTCAGTGCCGCAGCGATCGGTTCGCCCGGCAGCCACTCGCCGCGCCGCACGGCATTACCGACCTGCTCCAGCGACAACAGCCGTACTCCCATTTCGCTGCGGCCAAAGAAGTCGCGCACAAAATCATTTTTCGGCTGGGTGAGCAGCTCTACCGGCCTGCCCTGCTGAACAATCTCGCCGTTATCCATCAGCACAATACGGTCTGCCAGCGTCAGCGCTTCGTCGATGTCATGCGTCACCAGCACGATGGTGCGGCCCGACAGTTGATGAATGCGCAACATCTCCTGTTGCAGCACCCCGCGCGTCACCGGGTCGAGTGCGCCAAACGGCTCATCCATCAGTAACACTTCCGGATCCGCCGCCAGCGCCCGCGCCACGCCGATGCGCTGCTGCTGCCCACCCGAGAGCTGATGCGGATAGCGGTCCAGCAGCTGCGCATCGAGATTCAGCAGCGCCAGCAGCGCCGTGATACGTTCATTAACCTGTGCCCGGGGCCAGCCCAGCAGCACTGGCACCGTGGCGATATTCTTCCGCACCGTCCAGTGCGGAAACAGGCCAATCGACTGGATCGCGTAGCCCATGCGCCGCCGCAGCGTGCGGGCATCGAGCTGGCGAATCGACTCTCCGGCAAAGCGGATTTCACCACTGTCAAACTCCACCAGCCGGTTGATCATCTTCAGGGTGGTCGATTTGCCCGAGCCGGAGGTGCCAAGCAGCACGCAAAATTCCCCTTTCGCCACCTGTAACGACAGATCTTTCACCGCCGCTTTACCGTTAAACGCGCGGGAAACGCCGTCAAACTCAATCATCTTTTCTCTCCAGCAGTGAGATCAGCAGGCGGAACAGCGCATCGATGACCACCGCCAGCGCAATCACCGGGATCACACCCAGCAACACCAAATCAAGCGCACTGCTTAGCAGTCCCTGGAAAATAATCGCGCCAAAGCCGCCCGCGCCAATCAGCGCCGCAACCACCGCCATGCCCAGCGTCTGCACCACCACTACCCGCAGGCCCGCCAGCCAGACCGGCAGCGCCAGCGGCACATCCACCGCAATAAACTGCTGCCAGCCACTCATGCCGACGCCACGTGCACTCTCACGCACCTCGTGCGGCACCTGTTGCAGCCCCACCACCACGCTGCGCACCAGCGGCAGCAGGGCGTAAAGCACCAGCGCGATCAGCGCCGGAGCCATCCCAATGCCGCTGATGCCCCAGTCGCCGAGCCACGGAAACTGCTGAGCCAGTCCGGCCAGCGGCGCAATCAGCAGACCAAACAGCGCCACCGAGGGCACAGTCTGAATCACATTCAGCACACCGAACACCCCGCCCTGCCAGCCAGGCCGCCGGAACAGCGTGACGCCCAGCGGCAGCGCAATCATCAGCGCAGGCACCACCGTTCCCGCCAGCAGGGTGAGATGACGGCTCAGCGCGGCATCAAACACCGCGTGGCGGTTGGCATACTCTTTCAGCAGGGAGAGATCGCTGAGCTGGCCACTGAACAGCAGCAGCAGCGGCAACAGCCAGACCTGCAGATTGAGCAGCAGCTGTGCCAGCCGATGGCGGGTCAGTTGCCGCACCTGATCGGTGATCAGCAGCAGGAGCAGCGCGCCGCTGCACCACAGGCCGCTGGCAAAGCTGGTGCGCGCCAGACGGCTGCCCTGCTGGCTGAGTAAAGTGGCCTGATGACCGCTGAGCCAGATAATCGCCGCCAGCATCAGTTCTGCCGCCAGCAGCGCCAGCATCAGCGTGATGCGGGTCGGCTGCCGCCACAGCAGCAGCCACAGCGTCAACAGCGGCAGCAGCAACAGCCCGAAGCGGCTAATCTGCCAGCCCATCAGCGGTTCACCCGCCACCAGGCGGTTCGGGGCGAAGTTCAGAAACGGCAATGCCACCAGCGCCAGAGTCAGCAGCGTCAGCAGCAGCAGTGCCACCGGCTGCTCAACCGGACGGCGTATCGCTTCCCGCGATATCTGCATCGGTTACAGCAGCTTTTTCTGCTGCAGCCATTCGGTCGCTACGCTGCTGGCATCCTGACCATCGACCGCGATTCTGGCGTTGAGCTGTTGCAGCGTCTTCTCGTCAAGCGCGCTGAACACCGGCTTCAGCCACTCTGCAATCTCTGGATAGGCTTTGAGTACCGATTCACGGATCACCGGCGTCGGCGCATAAATCGGCTGAACCCCTTTAGGATCGCTGAGCGTCTGCAGACCTAATGCCGCTACCGGACCGTCGGTGCCGTACGCCATCGCCGCGTTTACGCCGGAAGTCTGCTGTGCCGCTGCGCTGATGGTGACAGCGGTATCGCCGCCAGCCAGCGACAGCAGCTGGTCCTGCTTGAGGTCAAAGCCATAGGCTTTTTCAAAGGCGGGTAAGGCATCGCTGCGTTCAATAAATTCTGCTGAGGCCGCCAGTTTGAAAGTGCCGCCTTTTTTCAGCCAGGCGCTGAGATCCGCCAGAGAGTTGAGCTGATTTTTTTCAGCCAGATCTTTTCGCACAGCGATGGTCCAGGTGTTATTAGCCGGAGCGGGTGTCAGCCAGACCAGATGGTTTTTCTCCGCATCCAGCTTCTTCACTTTCTCGTAGCCTTCGGCGGCATTTTTCCAGGCGCTGTCTTTCTCATCATTGAAGAAAAATGCACCGTTGCCGGTATATTCCGGATAAATATCAAGTTCGCCCGCCGTGATGGCACCGCGCACCACCTGCGTGGTGCCGAGCTGAATTTTATTGACGGTTTTTACCCCGTGCTTTTCCAGCACCTGAAGAATCACATTGCCCAGCAGCGATCCTTCGGTATCAATTTTTGAGCCGACCCGCACCGGGTCCGCCGCCTGTGCTATCCCCATGCTGAGCAGCAAAGCGCTGACGCCCATCCAACCCCGAATTCTGACCATGGCTTTTTCCTTATCGCAGTGTGTTGTTTTTACGTTTTGTTCGTGCGTGATGATTCACAAGGCGTTGTGCGCCTGCGCGTTCAGGCTGCCCTCCTGCCACTCTGCGGGAGGCTGGCAAGGCGTGCAGCGGAAATTATCTGCCTTAAAAGCGTAGCCTGGCGCAGCGGCGATGCAGCTGACTTTATCGCAAATTGATAACGATTTGAGATTATAAATTCATCTCATATAACCTAAATGAATTTACGTCTGGGCGTCTAAACGGCTATTCTCGGAAATCTGTTTTTATAATAAAAGACGCACAACATCATGTCCGACCTGACCTCTTCCGCCCATGTGGCAACAGCAGGGAGTTCGCCCGGTGGCGAAACACAGTGGATCCGCAGCGCAGCTGACGTCTCCCGATTAGTGAACAGTGGCGACAGCGCCCGTAATAATGCCCGCATTGTGGTGGCGATTGCGCTGGGGGGCGTCTTCCTTGACGCCTACGACCTGGGTGCGCTGGCCTTTGGCATCAAAGACATCACGCGCGAATTCAATCTCACCCCGACCGGCACCGGCATGGTCGCCTCGGCAATCACCTTCGGAGCCATTATCGGCGCGCTGATCGGCGGCTATCTCACGGATAAAATTGGCCGTTATCGGGTGTTTATGGCCGATATGTTCTTTTTCGTGGTGGCGGCTATCGCCTGTGCGTTTGCCCCCAATGAGTACGTGCTGGCCGGCGCGCGTTTTGTGATGGGCCTGGGGGTCGGAATCGATCTGCCGGTGGCGATGGCGTTTCTGGCGGAGTTTTCCCGACTGCGTGGCAAGGGGAATAAAGCGGCCAGCGTGGCGATGTGGTGCCCAACCTGGTATGCGGCAATCAGCATCTCTTATCTGCTGGTGCTCTTGCTCTATGCCGTGTTACCCGAAAGCCACACCGACTGGCTCTGGCGTCTAATCCTCGGTTTTGGTGCCGTTCCGGCGATTATCATCATCGCCATCCGTAGCCGTTACATGAGCGAATCCCCGGTTTGGGCGGCGAATCAGGGCGACCTGAAAGGTGCCGCGGCGATTTTACGCAGTGCGTGGAGTATTAATGCCCAGGTGGCACCCGACGCCGCGCTGACGCCTGCCATGCCGGTGCGCAAGGCGAGCTGGCGTAACTATGGTGCGCTGTTACAGGGTGTTTATCGCCGCCGTACCCTGCTGGCGACCATCACTTCCATTGCCTCATCTTTTGCTTATAACGCGGTGGCGTTTGGCTTGCCGGTGATCATCTCCAGCTTCTTTGCCCAGTCAATGCTTACCACCATTCTGGTGTCGCTGGCGCTGAATCTGCTGTTCGCCTTTGTCGGCGGGATACTGGCGGTGCGGCTGGTGCCGCGCCTCGGGGCGTGGAAGATGTCGGTGGCGGGTTATGCCTGTCAGTGCGTGGCGCTACTCGGGCTGGCGCTGATTGGTCGTCCGGAAGGCGGTCAGGAAGCCGCGCTGGCGATCGGCATGCTGGCGCTGTTCCTGTTTGGACAGGGATTCGGGCCTGGCTCCCATACCATGACTTTTGCGTCGCTGAGCTATCCGACGTCGCTGCGCGGCGTGGGTGTCGGCTTTAACCAGACGCTGATGCGCGGCAGCTCTACCGTTTCGCTGTTTCTGTTTCCGGTGCTGGTCGCGGCGCTGGGCACCGGCGTGTTCTGGGTGATCTTCCTGGCACCACTGGCGGGCCTGCTGGCGCTGCTGGCGATCCGCTGGGAACCGTCGGGTTATGATGTGGATGCGGAAGATTTCGAGCTGCAGCGATAATCAATGGTCAGGGCATGGATAGCGCGCAGGCTCAGGGCGCAAAAGTCCTCCGCAAAGACGCATAAAATGCCCTCTAAGGCAATGCTCAGCGCGGGCGATTACACACCTCACTGTACGCCATTGACTTACTCTCCTTGCATGATAATATGACTCTACCCTACGCCAATGACGTACAGACATGTTATTCATTGAGACTCCTGTATTCACGGAAGATGTAAAGGAACTACTCAGCGATGATGAATATCGCGAGTTTCAACAATTCATGGCTGACAATCCAGGCTGGGGTGATGTTATCCAGAATACGGGTGGCCTGCGTAAAGTTCGCTGGGCGGCCAAAGGCAAAGGTAAGCGTGGCGGCGTTCGGGTGATTTACTATTACAAAGTCTCTGAATCACAAATCAGGCTGTTGCTGATTTATAAAAAAGGCGTCCAGGATGATTTATCCGAGGATGAAAAACATCTGTTAAGGGCGTTGAACGAGGGCTGGTAATGGACAAAAAACTGTTTGAGCGTTTGAAAGAAAGCATGACTCAGATGAATGAGATCGTCGAAGGCTCCCGAGCACCTGCCCGCGAAAGCACAGTGACTGCGGTTAAAGTCAAAGCTATCAGAAACGCTACTGGTCTTTCGCAAAGCGGGTTCGCTAAGCTGATTTCCGTGAATGTAGACACGCTAAAAAACTGGGAACAGGGACGACGTGAGCCAACCGGCCCGGCTAAAGCTTTACTCCGGGCCATAGAACGCGATCCGCAGCATGTGATCCCAGCTCTTGCTGATAAATAATCATTGAAGAAACCGGCCTTTGTGCCGGTTAGCAGGGATAAAGAGCGGGAGCAAACGGGCTTATAACCCTGGCGCATTGTTTACCCCGGCCCGACTTCTCCGGCCAGCATTGAAACCGCACCTTAGTGCGGTTTTTTTATGCGGTAACTTGCGGGAAAGGAAACTGCTCCAGATAGTCCGGGATGCGCGGGAAAGTGTGCAAAAACCACGGTGTGAACTGCTGTGGCTGCTGCTGCATCTGCTGCTCAATCAGCGCCATCGGGCGATAATCCCAGGCATCCGCTTCCTGCGGATTCAGCTGCGGCAGGCTGTCGCAGACGGCAAAGAAGACGTGACCATACTCATGTTCAGTCAGGCCATTGCTCAGTTTCAGGTTGTAGCTCAGCTCAAACACCGGCGTCAGCGTCACCACCATCCCCATCTCTTCACGCAAGCGGCGCTCGGCGGCGTCGCGGGTTGATTCATGGGGATAAGGATGACCACAGCAGGTATTACTCCACAAGCCACCACAATGATATTTATCGCTGGCACGCCGTTGTAGCAACAGCTCCTGCCGGGAATTGAAGACGTAGACCGTCACCGCGCGGTGCAGTAATCCTTTTTCATGCACTTCCAGCTTTTCCATCTTGCCGGTGGGACGATCGAGGTGGTCAACGAGGATAACTTCAATAGCAGACATGGCGTTTCCTTGAGATTATTCCCAACTATTCTGGCACAGAATTATCGGTTTGGGCGGATCATCGAGGATTTTTTACCCGGGTCAGGCGGAGATAAGCGGATGAAGCAGAGAGAAAATCAGGCCAGCAGGGCTGGCCTGGAGAGGGATTACAGTCGGAAGCTCTGAACCACCCGCTCAAGCTGGGTGCTTTGCGATTCCATCGCCTGCGCGGCAGCAGAAACCTGCTCCACCAGCACGGCGTTCTGCTGTGTGGTGCCATCCAGTTGGGTAATCGCAACGTTAACCTGTTCGATGCCCAGGCTCTGTTCGCGGCTGGCTGACATGATTTCACTCATCAGCGTGGTCACACTGCTCACGCCCTTCATCAGCTCATCCATGGTCTGACCCGCCTGCTCGACCAGCGCGCTGCCGGTATCGATGTTCGCCACCGACTCTTCGATTAACTTTTTAATCTCACGCGCCGAGTTGGCTGAACGCTGTGCCAGATTACGCACTTCCGATGCCACCACCGCAAAACCGCGACCCTGTTCACCGGCGCGTGCAGCTTCTACCGCGGCGTTCAGCGCCAGGATATTGGTCTGGAATGCGATGCTGTCGATCACGCTGATGATATCGACCACTTTACGGGATGAGTGATGAATCTCGCCCATGGTGGTCACCACCTGACGGACCACTTCGGTGCCACGTGCGGCCACCTGCGAGGCATCACCCGCCAGCTGGTTAGCGTGGGTGGCGTTGTCGGCGTTCTGACGCACGGTGCCGGTCAGTTGCTCCATCGACGCGGCCGTTTCCACAATCGAGCTGGCCTGATCTTCGGTACGGGAGGAGAGATTGGCGTTGCCGCTGGCAATTTCACGCGACGCGGCGGTGATCGCCAGCGCGCTGTCGCCCACCTGCTGGAGCAGCCCCTGCAGATAGCTGATGAACTGGTTAAAGCTCTGCGCGACGGCGTTGAACTCCGGGCTGTTGCTGGCTGGCAGACGCTGAGTCAGATCCGCACCACCGGTCGACAGCGCTTCGATGTTGCTGTTCAGCACGTTAAGACGTTTCATCATGGCGCGGACAAAGCCCAGCGACACCAGCAGCAGGATTACCGCCAGAGGGATCTGCACCAGACCCAGGCGGGTCAGCATGTTGTGAGACTGCGCTTTCAGCAGGCTGGTTGGCAGGCTGCTGGCGAGATACCACGGGCTGCCTGGAATGGCCTGCACGAACAGCGTCTGCTCGCCTTCACTGCTGTCATAGGTGGTTTCCAGCGGCTGATTGCCAACACCGTTAAGCAGCGTTTTCAGCGGTGCTGCCATCGGCATCTGCACGTCAGCCAGGTTTTCGAGCTTCGGTGCGGCATTCACCAGTGCGCCATTGCCCACGACTTTACCGTCGGCTTCAACGATCAGGACGTTGCCCTGAATGGTTTCACCCATCTGCTTCGCCAGCTGGTTAAAGAACCCCAGCGTCACATCGATGGTGGCGACACCCCAGGCCGTGCCGTTTTTGTAGATAGCCATAGCACAGTTGGTGCGCGGCTGCGGGCTGGCGGCATCCTGATAGGCTTTTGCCCAGGCACACTGGCCTTTCGGAGCGGCCATGCCATCTTTGTACCAGGGTTGCTCCCAGTATTTGTCAGCCGCGTCGGAGTTCCAGTAGGTGTTCACCTGCAGTTCATTGCTGGCATTACGGGCAAAGAAGCTGCTGTCCTTCTCTTTCGCCGGGTCACGACGATTTGGCAGTGGCCAGATCCCGCCACCAAACACATTGCTGTCCTGATACTGGTTAACCAGCGTCGGTAACAGGGTGTCGATGGTGGCGCTGTCCATGACAGATGCGGCTTCGGTAATGGCGCGCTGCTGGGCCTGAACGCGGTTCATCTGTTCAACGATACCGGAAGCCAGTGAATCCACCTGATAGCGAACCAGACGGCTTTCGCTATCGACCAGCTGTGGCGCGACAAACTGATTAATAACCCAGACTGTAACGAGTAAAAGCGCAACAAAGAACGCGATCATTGTTGCGGTGAAGCGGGATTGTGTTGTTTTAAACATCTTCGTTCCCCTGAACCTGGTGCGGCGCGATTGCCTGATCGGGTTTAACGGCGCGGCAAGCGGGAACTTGAGATGAGCAGGATCACATATTTGAGAAATGTTTGATTTTTGTAAAAATTTAATTTCAGAGCGGAACTATCACATCCCCGGCGGGCGCCGGGGAATGGGCGAACAGGCGCAGTATTGCTGGCCTACTCTTCTGAACTCACGACCTGCTGGCGCGGACGGAAGATGTGATTATTGCCATCCGCCGTTAACAATTCCCGTAACTTCTGACCACCATGTTCATCCGCCTGCGCGAACTGCCGTTCCGCTTCTGTAATCGGCGTGGTCCAGAGCAGAGTCGGGCGATCGCCGTCGCGTTTTGGCAGCGAGAACTGCGCCTGTTCGGTTGCCAGCTCATTAGCCAGCAGGAAGCTTTCAAAGCCAACCGGTGCCACTTCCGACGCCAGCGTATGGCCCTCGCCCAGCCAGGTCAGCCGCGCCCACGGCAGATGCACGAACTCCGCCAGCGCGCTGGCCATCTGCACCGCATTGCCTTCAGTCATGACTTCACCGTCAACCGCCATGCCCAGTTCAATGCGGCGATACTGCGGCGCCAGCTCATCAAACAGATAATCGACCTGCGGCATCGGCCGGATGCTCATGCCGATGGTCAGGAAATACCAGACGCCCTGATGCCAGTGCTGGGAGATTGCCATCGGCGGCCAGCTGCCCTGATCGATAGCGTAATACTTCACTGACTCGCCAAAGCGCGCCTGATAGCAGGCCATCAGATCGTTCTGCACCTTATCCCACTCGCTGCCGTCGTGCCATTCGCGCCAGAACTGACGCTGATGCTCTGCACGGGCGTAGTAGTCATTGGTTGATGCCGACCCCAGCGGTGCCGTCAGCCGGTTCTTTTTGATGCAGCCTGCAGAGAAGCTCACCTGCTTCTCCTGATAGAGGCTCCAGCCGGGGATCACCGCCAGCAGCTGGCCGTAATACCACAGCGCCGCGCCATCATCGCTCGGCTCCCACAGCACCTGCAGACCGGCTGGATCCAGCGCGGGTTCCGCTTCCAGATTACGGCAATACTCGGCGCTGAGCAGCGGCGCTATGCCCTGCTCCATCGCCTCGCGATCTTCCTGCGCCGGTGCCGGCAGCAGGTTTCGTAGCCAGCAGCCGCGTACCGCATACTGGCTGCGGAACAGGTCGGTTGGCCAGATGTAAAAATAGGCAGTGCGCTCATCCTGTTCGACAATAGCGGTCAGGGTACGCTGCTGATTGTGGACTTCAGCAATCAGGGATTTGTACGTCATAGTGCCTCGACAAAGCCTGGAGGAATCCATTTTCCCCGAGAATAGAGCAGGATCCTGGCTGCGGCTATCTGAGACAAGGGTAATAGTCTCAAAGTGTGGGAGTTGGAGGGGTGGTGAAGAGTACAGCAGGCGCAATTGGCGGGAGCAGAGGCCCATCTGGCAGCATACTCATACCATCACGGTCTGATAATGCTCTTACAGTAACGGGTGGATGCAGCGAAGGAGCGCGATGCACTGCCCCATAAAGTTAACCGGATACGGTGTTGATTGTAGCGTTCACTATGGTTAGCAGACTGACTTCTCTAATCCATGGTACTCATATCGTCCTGTTTAATGCTTTTTGAAAAAAGCTTTCAGCACCCATAAAAGCGCAACAGACATAATGACAGAAATAAGGATGTTGGCTGAGAGTACAAAGTCGATGGTTGCCTCATCGCCATTAATATTGAAAAATCCTGCGATGGCATAAAAGAATGTTACCGGCACTATGACAGCAATAGCTTTTGAAATAGCAATCGCGCAAAAAACAAACAGAAAAATAGTTAAAATAAAGCGCATCGTTAGTATACCTTTACCGTTCCATAGGCTTTGAGCTGGCTGCCCGGGATGTTAAGCGTTGGGCCAGATTTAAGGAACATGTCGCGCATGTAATTGAACTGAAGAGGATGTTGAAGTGTGATGCAGCCTTCACTCAGCCCTAATGGCCCAATAGGGTGCAGACGGAAATTGCCCCGCCTGATGCCTTGTACAAACGTGTAGTCATCGATTTTTCCATCGTCACGAAATAGTCCAAACCATGTTGAACGATCCGTACCGTATATGTCTTTTAACAAGCGTTCTCTAAACGGCCCCAATCTTCCACCTGAAGGTCGTTCTACAATAAAGTAACGGCCACGAACTATTGGGCCTATATCAGGTACGTTTGTTTTTTCAGGATTATTGCGGCCTTCTTTTTGACCAGAAAAAGCAGGAAATGTACCAATACCAGGGCAGCTCAGGCTGGTCATTTCACGCCGATTGAGAAGTAAATAGCAGCTATATGACATGAGAACTCCATTCCTTATGTGCGAATATAGTAGATCCACTTGATTCTAAAAATTAACTATTGCTTTTTGGGAGAACAATGTCAATTGTGCCCGGCATCTGCCTTTGAGTGGCTGACTGGAGGGACGTTACCTGTGCCCGCAGAAGGGCATAAAAAACCGCCAGGCGGCGGCTCGCCTGAATTTACCAACTTTTATTAGGACTCTTTGTAAAAGAGCCGCCGTGGACAGTGGCATCAATCGCATTGCGGCAGTCTTCGGTATCGCGTGGATCAAAGGCTTTCGTGCATTCCTCATATTTAGCTTTGCGCTCCGCGTCATGCGCTTTATACCAATCAATACCCTTCGCGCCAGCATCCCAACCGGTAAGCAGCGTGGTAGCCAGCAAAACCAGTGAAAGCAGTCCTGCTTTCATCAGATTTCCCTTTAAAGAATTAATTGCGACCGCAGTTATAGAGCAGTAGTGCGCCCGAACGAATGAAGCAGGGACTGTCAAAAACAATGTCCGCTATGAGCGAGAAGCAGACTTAGCGGTTGTTCTCAGTACCATGAAGAGCTAGTTAAACCTAGGTGTATTAATCAAATGGGAGCAGGTCAACCTGACTTGTCCCCATAAATTATGATATTGCGATGCTAGCAAAATCCGCTTTTAGCAATTACTGTGAGGGTAACTCCTTTTTCAAATCAGGATACCCGTTTTAAGATCGAGCTTAAAAGATTCCCAGCCTCCTGGCGGGTCCCACTCTCCTTGGCCAAGCACGGTATCATTCTCTATTGATGTTATGATTACACCATCAATGGCGCACTGCCTGGATTTCCAGAGAATGCCTGCAGCAATATCCATCAGAAAAACGTGGCAGTAAGTTGCAACCAAAACCCGATCATGTAGCTTGTCAGTATGGATGTCAGGCACTGAATAAATATGGCCGACGTAATCACCTAGTGGATGGCTTCTGAACGCGTGTGTGGCTATGTCAAAAACATGAAAATAGTCCCCACAAATGATAGCCACGTGGGATTCATTGAGGAGAAAATCAGAAAAGGCGCTGGAAATAAGCCAGCCATCCTCATCTGCACGTATATATAACTGTAAAATCAGAAGGGGCTCACCGTCGTTTCTGATTAGCAGTCGCCGATCCTTTTCCCCCTTAGAGCCAAAAGGATTGACGTCGATGATCGAAACACCTTCCGTTTCAGCGCCGGGCGTAAGCTGTTCAATATAGGTCGCTTGTAATGTCACTGACTATCCCAAGTGTGAAATGCAGAACAACTCATACAACTTTACAAGCTGAGGTCACGACAGCGTCATACGTTGTCATATGTGCTGACCAGCCCCGCAGATTAGTCATTCCGATGTTAGCCACGTCCGCTCCTGGCACACAGCGGACTTACTGCAGGCTTAGGTCCGTTATGAGCGAAAAGCGGACATTGACGTCCAGCATAAAGACTGACATATAATAATTAAGGAGTTAAATATCAGAAAATGCTCCACAATTCGAGGATCGGAAGCATGATGCAATCTGAACTTACTGAAAACAATAGCGTTCAAATAAAATAAAAAATGAGGGTTTTTGATGGCTATTCATATTTTAATTCCTGATGACTATCAGTTTGCAACTCAACAGCTGGATTTCCTCCAACATAATGATAGATTCCATTGCTCAGTGCTGGGAGATCTCAGCAAAGATTCACTAGCAGATCAGCAGTTATCATGTGCAGAGGCATTGATACTCATCCGCGAAAGAACTGTTATTGATGAAGCATTTCTGCGACGCACACCGCATCTAAAATTAATCAGTCAGACCGGTAAGCTGGCGAGAAATGTTGATATTGATGCGTGCACACGGGCTGGCGTATCCATTGTAGAAGGTGTTGGCTCCCCGGTTGCGCCTGCTGAATTAACCTGGTTGTTAATCATGGCATCCAGACGAAAATTAGTTTCGTCGGTGAATGCTATGGCTGAGGGCCGATGGCAAACGGAAATAGGCTCAGTCGTCCATAATCAGGTGATAGGCATTTTGGGCTATGGAAAAATAGGTAAACGTCTCGCCTCATTTGCAGCCGTTTTCGGTATGCAGGTTCAGGTATGGGGAAGTATGCGAGCGCAGGGAGAAGCACGTGCTGCCGGATTGTTGGTTCCGGAGAGCCGCGAGCAGTTTTTTGCAACCAGCGATGTCATAACAGTACATCAAAGATTGGTAGCTGCAACCGAAGGAAATATTACGCCTGCTGATCTCGCGCTGATGAAAACAGATGCGTTA
Source organism: Pantoea sp. EKM10T (assembly GCF_011800685.1). Lineage (NCBI taxonomy): Bacteria > Pseudomonadati > Pseudomonadota > Gammaproteobacteria > Enterobacterales > Erwiniaceae > Pantoea > Pantoea sp. EKM10T. Next base: position 361,248 of record NZ_JAALEU010000002.1, on the reverse strand, counting down.
TTCGTGAATACCAGTCGTGCTGAACTTGTTTGTGAAGGCGCGCTGCATAACGCACTGAAACAGGGTCGGCCCGGATTTGCAGCACTGGACGTTTACGAAGAAGAACCTTTGTACAACCCACAAGATCCTTATCTACAAATGCCTAATGTTCTTTGTACTCCACATCTGGGATATGCTGAAAAGACCAGCTATTCACTCTATTTCAGAACGGCATTTAATAATATTGTGCGGTTTTTTGAAGGTGATACTTCACATGTCATTAATTTTTGAATTATTTATTCAAAAATGGGACCACCTTTTTGTCAACTAATCCCAGTAACGTCCGCTTCTGGCACAAAGCCGACCGACAACAGGACAAGGTCCGCTATGAGCGAGAAGCGGACGGTCAAAGTTGTTCTGCAACAGATGAAGACTTGTCGTAGCTACATATTAATCAACAGGGAGCAGGTCAGTGATAAAAAGGGGCAGACCAAGTGCGAAAACACCGGCGCCAGGCCGGTATCAGTAGGATAAGGTTAAGAGAATTCTATTTTGCACTCTGACAGAGGAATAGAGCGGCCATCGGTAATAACAAATTGATCACCTTCAATTTGAGCCAGTAACAACCCCATGCCTTTGGCACCAGCTTCGATATCCTTTCTCCATCCGTCAATATCACCGTGATATATGACAGCATGAAATAGCGGACCATCCAGTGGAGGAATGCTGCACCCTGCTTCATTGACCCCCCCACTAGTTGCGTTCGTAGGATCAGCGAAGCATGTAATATTTTTAAATTGCTTTCGGAATTTGTTTTTCCCATCATCAGAAAAATACATAGTTTCCCTTGTCGGTGCGCCATCCATGCCAGGGATGACTCTGGCATCTGATCTTTCTAGCTTCCCACCTAAAGACTTTTCCAACTCATCTATCTGATTAGCCAACACATCACCTCCGTTTTTCACTGGCGCAATTACAAACTTAACGTTTTTAACACCTGATTTATTTAAGATTTTTTAGCAGTGACTAACTAACTCTAGACTATTAGTATGCATTACTACGTTGAAATAAAGCTCCAATATGAGATGTCCGCTTCTGGCACAGAGCGGACATTGATGGCAGTAGGAAGTATGAGTGTGCCATTGTCATACTGGACACAATCATAATACTGTCCAGACTATGCAGATTGAAATCACTGGAAGAATCATGAATATCCAACTCACAAGCGTCACCCCGGACAGCCCAGGATTTACTGAGTTAAGATCGCAGAGCATGGCTGAAGGATTTAACATGTTGCGCCGACTGGAAGATAACTGGCTTAGCGGACACAACCGTTTTGACAGACCCGGAGAAAAACTAATTGGGGCTTCTGTAGACGGATTAATCATTGGCGTTTGTGGACTCAACATCGACCCGTTTACGCTAAAAACTGGCATCGGACGTCTGCGACATCTCTATGTAGACTCAGGATGGAGAAAAAGGCAGGTTGGCAGTGCCCTGCTCAGTGAGATACTTAAGAATTCTGGCCACTGGTTTGATTTTATCAACACAAACTCTCCTCCATCGGCATTCACATTCTATGAACGAGCTGGCTTTGTTGCTTTGACTGGCATAGAAAAAGTCACGCACCATCTCTGTCTCAGAGACCCAGTGCGTTGATATAGTCACGTCCTGGATAGACCGCATATTCTGCCCAGTGAACCGCTTTTCAGGAACGCCTGACGAGATACAGCCCTGACGTAACCAAACCGAACCACTTTCCGGCAAATCAGAGCTTTTACAGTTAAATCCGCGCCGCCCTGGACACTCTGCGTTTCTGACCAGGCATTCAGAACGGCGGCTTAAACATCTTCAGGAAATCAAAGGAACTGACTGGCAGCTTTGAGCAAGAAGCAGACCTGCTTGCTAAAAAACTTCAGAATTAATCGGGCCAGAACGAAAGTATGAGTAAAACCAGTACGCGATAATCAATGAGGAATTTGGCGTCTAATAATCTACAGGGAATGGTATGAAAAGACCGCCCGGCGGCGGCTGAACTTTGCGTTGGTAAGATAGATAATTATATGGCTTTAACTACAGCCATGACGAAACCATCCCATCCCTTTTCACCAACAGTCTGAATGGCTGTGGCCTCAAGTCGCTCATCAGCTGAAATTATCTGAATAAACTCTCTCAGACCCTTCACATTAGGATCATCACTAGCAGAATTAATCACATTACCACCACGTACTGAGTTATCCCCCACAATTACAGTGCCTTGCTTCGACAATTTGATTGCCCATTCCAGATAGCGTGGGTTATTTACTTTATCGGCGTCGATAAAAATAAGGTCAAACGGCGCTTTAAGCGTAGGTAGGACATCAAGTGCAGCACCAGTGTGAAGCTCGACGCGCTCAGTTAATCCGGCATTTTTTATATTCTGGCGGGCAACCTCTGCATGATGCTTATTAAACTCAATGGTCGTTATGCTTCCATGTTGGGGCAAAGCATTGGCCATCCATATCGTGCTGTAACCTCCAAGCGTTCCTATTTCAAGAACGCGGACAGAGCGAGTCATTTTAATGAAAATGGCCAGCATTTTTCCCTGCAAAGCAGACACATCGTGTGTGGGTAATCCTTGCTCTAAGTTATTAGAAAGTGTGTATTTTAAATCTGCTCCTTCAGGCGCGAGCTGTTCAGCAAACCAGGCATCTACCTGTGACCATTTATCAGAATCTCGGGAGGCATAATCAGGGGTTCGCATAGGGAATCTATTCTCCTTTAGTGTCCATTTAGGAAGTTTAGATGCCTACTGTTACAGCACCTGGCACGTTACCGCTTCTCGGGGCATTAAATTTTGCAGAACTACGAATGTCCGCTTCTGGCACAAAGCGGACGTTCAGCAGGCTAAAGTCCGCTATGAGCGGGAAGCAGATATCGACAGAACCTTTCCTATGCTGGCGTTTTATGTTTTCCTTCGCTTAGCCATCTGAACTAGTACTTCGCCATGAAAATCTACTGGACCCACAAAAGTATCCCCGAACTGAAAGACTTATCTATGAGGGAGCGTGGAAGGCGTTGGCGGAGCGCGTATAAATCGGCTTTCCGGCACTGGCAGATCTGGGGTGGTCTCGTTCTCTGCGGAGTCCTTGCTGGCGCGGGAGCGTACTTTGGCGGCATAGTCGGCACCGTAATATTAGCTGGGCTTGGCGGATTTATTTACAGTCAGATCGTGACACTCGTTGTCCTGAAAAATTATCGTCACCGGCTGAAGGACGAAGCAAACTAATCTTTCAAGACTTTAAGGCTGCAAGACTCAGCAAGTTACACATAACGGTTCTTCGTTCATACGTCTTAATGTATGCCTCGTGGTAGCAAATCATAGTCAGCCAGCTGAACCGCACTGGTCCCCCCACAGCTATGTGGGCAAAAGGTCTGCGGCACGCCAATAACGCTGGCGTTGCTCGGTCGCAGTGATTTTTTCGGTTGCTGAAGCGCGCAGTTATGTTGAAACGCGCATACCCCCCCTCTTTCAGCTGACCGTAAGAAATCCTGGTTGTCAGAGGCAGGTGCCTTATTGCGCTAACCGCATACAGGTAATCACGCGACTGGCATAAAGCAGATCTGCAATTGCGTAGTTCGCTATGAGCGAAGACCGGACGTTCCTGCACTAAAGTGAAAGTGGATGTCTGCGCTTCCACTCATCAACCACATCACCCAGATTTTTTTGTACGTCATTTCGTATCCAGGCCATAAACTCGCGATCAAACCGGAAATCTGGACCACACTCATTGACCATAAAACGGCGAACGTTTTGTGTGTTTTTTGTAGTCTTTATCTACGATTGTAAAGCGTGTTAATGAAGAACTATGCCAGTCAATGTTCATTTGTTGGCTCCTGTTTTAAACAAACGATAGCTGCGTTCAAATTTAACACGTGACCTTGAAATGCCCGTTTTTAGCACGAAGTGGAACTACTGAAGAGTCAAGAAGTCAGCCAGGGCGAAATCACTTAATACCGGAATCTCGGTGACCTGACTGACAGATATTCATCACGTTATCTTTTCAATAGCAACACTACTTTGAAGCCCTGGCACCGCTCATTCCCGGCGAGCCGTCGTGATCTCCATTGCTGCCTGCCTGTCCACCCTGACCACCTAATCCGCCGGGTCCCGCGTTGCCGCCGTTTCCACCGTTGCCTGAACCGTCACCGTTGCCGCCGTTTCCTCCATTACCTCCTTCTTCGCCGCCGCTTCCCCCATCTCCTCCATCTCCATTAGAACCGGCTCCGGCATTCCCGCCATCACCACCGTTCCCATTGCCAGACCCGTCACCGCCATTCCCGCCATCTCCATCCTCTGCGATGGCACTAAAGCTGGCGGTGAAAGTCAAAGCCGGCAGCAGAAAAGAAGGCGTACAGAAGATTGCTATTCGAAGTGTTATGACAGCTATAACCAATAATGATCTTAAAAACGTGCGTAAAGGAAAAATTCGCATTTAAAATCTCCTTCATTCAATTCATCACTTTATTTAATCAGGTGTTTCCCCCATCCCCGCCATCACCACCATCACCACCGTTCCCTCCTGGTGAATTATTGCTGCCGCCATCACCTCCATTTCCACCATCAGCTCCATTCGCTCCTGCAGCTCCTTCTCCTCCTTGCCCATTGTTACCGCTATTGCCCCCATCCCCTCCATCACCGCCATTCCCCCCAGGCGAATCAGCACTATTGCCATTGCCACCGTTGCCACCGTTGCCGCCATTACCACCCTCAGGCCCGCTTCCTCCGTTTCCTCCATTCCCGCCATTTCCCCCTGCAGAGCCACTGCCACCGTCACCACCATTCCCGCCATCAGCTATTTGATGAACCAGATGGGAAACAGACACTACATTAGTATCTTCCTTATTTGCCCACGCATTTGCCATTGAGTTGAGAGACACAACGGTAAAAATGCTCAACGTGAAAACCTTATTTATTCTGCTATTCATCCGTTAGCTCCATTAGCTCCGGGCGCGCCGCTTCCGCCATTTGCGTTTCCGTTACTTGTGTTGCCGCCATTACCGCCGTTGCCACCGTCGATGCATGACGTCCCCGATACCCCTTTCTTACCGTTTTCTCCATTAGCGTCACCATTTTCAGTCGTACCGCCATTTTTCCCATTCAGATATGAGCAGTCGTTATGTTTATGATGATGCTTGTTCGAGGCGTGGGCGCTCAAGGCACTGATTGTCAGAACTGAGAAAATAAGAGAGTTGATGACTATATGATTGGATTTCATATTTATATCTCCATAATGAAAACGCGATGAAATAATCCACCGCGTATTAAAATTAAGCATGCCTTTTATTATGCACCGCCATCTCCACCGCCATCTCCGCCGCCATTATCGCTGCCGTCACCATTACCGGTTCCGTTATTGTCCCCGCTGTCATTCCCATTGCTACTGCCATTTCCACTGTCGGCATTACCGCCATTACCACCATTACCGCCATCCCCACCAGGAGCTCCTGGTGAGTTGTCATTACCACCATTACCCCCGTTGCCACCGGCAGAACCAGGGGCACCATTGGCATCGCCGATTAAGACAAAGGGATGCACAGAGTCTGATGTGACAGGCACACTGTGCAATGGAGTTGCGGCAGACAGACGAGCTGCAGTGATCAGTAACAACCCTAAAGCAAAAGTGATTTTGTTCGGTCTCATAATCTATCCTTAAAGTAAGAAACACATGAGAAAAAATACATTACGGATAACCCCGCTGTAGGGGTACCTCAAGTAAATTAAAAAAAACAGGAAAATAGAAGAAGTTCAGGTGTAATCAGAAGTGTCTCGGGATTAGCTGATGTGTATAAAGCAGCAAAAGTATTTGCATGATTTCGAATGCATGTTTCTGTGCGGCGCTAATTTATTAGGCATAATCACAAAGTGAGATGCACGTCACGGTCACATATTTTACAAGCTGAAGCACATTACATTTTTATTAATTATAAAATTTCATTCTTAAAATAGTAAAGGCTGTATAGATTATTTAAAAAAGCATTTATGAAAAATTAAAAACCGCCTATTCTTCAGATATTCAAGCCTACTAAAAGGTTAGCCTCGCATTTAGACAGTATCTCCGGCGCACTCCGGGTTCGCAAAAATAATGTCCATCACTTTTATTGGACATTGTCGCGTAAAACACCGTACATGGCTCCCTTCCTGCAGGCTGGTCTGTCAAAGATAGTTATATTCGTGCAGGCCTACGAGACGACAGAAATGATATGAATAAAGGAGGGCGGCTGCGCCCTGCAGGACGCAGCCAGACATCAGAAGGTGGTCCAGTTTCCGTCTGTATCAGCAGGCGCTTCCTTCTTAACTGCGGTTGGTGAAGATACAATTGCATGCCGGGTGGCTGTGGGATGTGAGACTTTAGCAAGCGTGAACACTGACACTGACACTGACTGCAGCTGCGGGGAGACGTGTTCCCGCAGGCTCTGCGAGGCCGACGCAGATTCCTCGACCAGCGACGCATTCTGCTGCTTCACACCATCCATCTCCGTTATGGTCGCCCGGAAATAGTGAAGCAGGACTGGGGAGATATTCTGGAAGTCTTCAACCCATTTGGAAACCGGCTCCGATTCTGTCAAAGCTGATTTATTCTTCTCAATACAAAGGGGATTGCCATAGGCATTACCCCTTTTTTCATACGCACGAAATGTCCGCTCCTGGCACAAAGCGGACGTTGATATCTGCCCCGATCAGCCTATTTTGAATAACCCAAATAAATTTATTGGGTGAACAAAAGCGTCTATCCAATTAGCAGCATCAATCACTAGTGCTGCCTAATCTCTTTATGACCACTAGCCCCCCACCCTTTTACCAGTGAACCCCTCACCCCACATCCCTGCCCATCCGCACCATTGCCCGATACCAGGCACCGCGCTGAATCGACCACCTTAATCCCACCGCAATCGCATTAATCTTCCTGTCAATGATCGCCTGCTGAAAGCGGCCGATCTCAGTACCGGACATTGCCTGCGCCCAGGCTGGCATCAGCCCGAACCCTGACTTCAGCATGATTTTCATCACCGGTTTTGCCTGCCAGCTGGGTGCGGGAGCATTCATCAGCAATCGCGTCACTTCGGCAGTGCGATGATCAAAGCGCAGCTCTGAACGCATCTGTTGCAGATAATCCGCAACATCAACAACGCTTTTCGGTACCTTCTCCGCCCCCAGCGCTTCGGCAATCTGCGCCGCTTCCTGATAGTACTGATCCTGCCCGGCGCGGCTGAGGTGTGGATTTTTGTAGCGCAGATGGGCGGCCAGAAAACGGCTGGTCTCCGCCACATGCACCCAGGTCAGCAGATGCGGATCGCTGGCGGCATAGGGTTTACCTTCGCTGTCGACGCCGCTGACTTTCAGGTGAATGCGTTTCACCCGGTCGATCAGCGTCTGTGCATCCTGCGAATTACCGTAGGTGGTCACCGCGATAAACTGACTGGTGCGCCGCAGGCGGCCCATCATATCTTCACGGAAATTGGAGTGATCCCAGACGCCCGCCAGTGCCGCCGGATGCAGCATCTGCAACAGCAGCGCGCTGATCCCGCCGCACATCATTGAGGTAAAGTCACCGTGGACGCGCCAGATCACGCTGTCCGGGCCAAACAGGCCGGGATCGCCAGGCGGTTGAGAGAGGTCAAATTCATTCATCGACAGGCCGTTAAGGCGGAATACCTGCTGCTGAATGCGGTCACGCAGATTAATCATGATGGCTCTGATAGTGGATATGACGCGGCGCGCCGTAGCAGGACGCTAACGACGCGCCGCATCACCTTCCCCTGACGTCAGGGGAAAGGCTGACGGTTATAAATAGTTGAACTGCCCATCCTCGGTACGAACGGAATCGAGTCCAATCATCACGTTGAATTTGCCGGGCTCTGCAACATGCTGCATCTGCTGGTTCCAGAACTTCAGCGCATCCACGTCGATTTTAAAGGTCACGGTTTGCGACTCGCCCGCTTTCAGCATGATGCGCTTAAAGCCACGCAGCTCCTGCACCGGACGGCTGATGGAAGCGACCGGATCGTTGAGGTACATCTGCACCACCGTCGCGCCATCGCGTTTACCGCTGTTGGTCACCGTTACGCTGGCTTCGATGCTGCCGTCACGCGGCATGGTCGGTGAGGACATTTTTACCGGCGACACGGTGAAAGTGGTGTAGCTCAGGCCGTAACCAAACGGATAGAGCGGGCCATTAGCCGCGTCGTAGTAGTGCGACGTGTATTTGTTCGGCTTAGCAAAGTTGTAAGGACGGCCAGTGGGCAGATGGTTGTAGTAGATCGGAATCTGACCCACTGAACGCGGGAAGGAAACCGGCAATTTGCCCGACGGGTTGTAATCGCCGAACAGCACATCGGCGATGGCGTTGCCGCCTTCGGTGCCGCTGAACCAGGTTTCCAGCATCGCATCGGCCATCCGATCTTCATTCACCACTGACAGCGGGCGTCCGTTCATCAGCACAATCACCAGCGGCTTACCGGTGGCTTTCAGTGCTGCTAACAGCTTCTGCTGGCTCGGCGGGATCACCAGGTCGCTGCGGCTGGAGGCTTCGTGCGCCATACCCTGCGCTTCGCCCACGGCGGCAACCACCACATCGGCCTGCTTCGCTTTGGCGACCGCGTCATCAATCAACTGCTGCGGTGAACGCGTATCCACGGAAACCGCCTGCTCATAGAGGTTCAGGAAGTCCTGAATCCCTTTGTTGTCGGTGACGTTAGCGCCCTTCTCATAGAGCAGCGTAGCCTTGCCTTCGGTGGCATTGCGCATGCCCTGCAGCAGCGAAACGGATTGCTTCGCCACGCCAGCGGCGGACCAGCTGCCCATAATGTCGCGCTGGCTGTCTGCCAGCGGACCAATCAGGGCAATGGTGCCCGATTTTTTCAGCGGCAGCGTTTCCAGGCGGTTTTTCAGCAACACGATGCTCTTACGCGCGACGTCGCGCGCTTCAGCCCGGTGCAGACGGCTTTCCGCATTGGTGTCCTGCGGATCGCTCTCTTTCGGACCTAAATGGCTGTAGGGATCGTTAAACAGGCCCATGTCATATTTGACGTTGAGCACATGGCGCGCCGCATCGTCAATCTCCGCCATGGTGACGTCGCCGCTCTTCACCAGCGCGGGCAGATACTTGCTGTAATATTCGTCGCTCATGCTCATATCGACGCCCGACTTCAGGGCGATGCGCACCGCTTCCTGCGGATCGCTAGCGACGCCATGCTTGATCAGCTCTTTGATTGCGCCATGGTCGCTGATGGTGATGCCTTTGAACTTCCACTTATCGCGCAGCAGATCTTTCAGCAACCAGCTGTCCGCCGTGGCGGGTACGCCATTGATCGAGTTCAGCGCCACCATCACGCCGCCGCTGCCCGCATCCAGTGAGGCTTTATAAGGCGGCAGATAGTCCTGGAACATGCGCTGCGGACTCATGTCCACGGTGTTGTAATCGCGTCCGCCTTCAACTGCGCCATAGAGTGCGAAGTGCTTCACGCTGGTCATCACGCTGTAGCGATCGGCAGCACTTTTGCCCTGCATCGACTGCACCATGCTGCGACCCATTTCGCTGGTGAGATACGTATCCTCACCAAAGCCTTCGGAGCCACGGCCCCAGCGCGGTTCACGGCTGACATCCACCATCGGCGCCCAGGTCATGTTCAGACCATCGTCGGCCGCTTCATAGGCAGAGACGCGCCCCACCTCTTTCACCGCATCCAGATCCCAGCTCGACGCCAGGGCCAAAGGAATCGGGAAAATGGTGCGCTGACCATGAATAACGTCGTAGGCGAAAAACAGCGGGATCTTCAGGCGGCTGAGCTGCATCGCCTGATCCTGCATCGCGCGGATATCCTGACGGGTTACGGTATTAAAAATCGCGCCAACCTGACTCTTCTGAATCATGTCGCGAATCACTTCTTTCGGATTATCAGGTCCGACGCTGATTAAACGCAGCTGGCCGATCTTCTCGTCCAGCGTCATTTTTTTAAGCAGTTGGTTGACGAAGGCATCCCGCGCCTGTTCGGTCATCGGGTGGTTACCTGGCACTGTCTCAGCCAATGCCGGTTGCATCGCGAGGGAGACAGCGAGACTAACAGAGTAAATCCATTTCATCAGGTTGGGTTCTCTTAAGTAACTGCGCAATATCGAATTAACAGGCGGCAGTGTGCCACAAGATGAGAATAGCAGGTAGCTGCCGCTGTCACACTGCGTTGAGGTGAGTTGACGTGCTACAGTTAGGACGCACTGATAAGACAAGGGAATTGCTCATGATACAAACCTCTGCCCTGCTTTCTGACCTGCGCCGCCTGGTCGGCCCCACCCATCTGCTGACTGAACCTGAACAGACCGCGCGCTATCGCAAAGGCTTTCGCTCCGGCGAAGGCGAGGCGCTGGCGGTGGCGTTTCCCGGTACGCTGCTGGAGCTCTGGCGGGTACTGCAAACGCTGGTAAATGCCGATGTCATTATCCTGATGCAGGCGGCGAATACCGGCCTGACCGAAGGCTCGACGCCGCATGGCGACGATTACGATCGTCCGCTGGTGATTGTCAGCACCCTGCGGCTGGATAAGCTTCAGCTGATCGACGAAGGCCAGCAGGTGCTGGCGTTCCCCGGCAGCACACTCTATCAGCTGGAAAAAGCGCTGAAGCCGCTGGGGCGTGAACCCCACTCGGTGATTGGCTCCTCCTGCATTGGTGCCTCGGTGCTGGGCGGCATCTGTAATAACTCCGGCGGATCGCTGATCAAGCGCGGACCGGCCTACAGTGAAATGGCGCTGTTTGCCCAGATTGATGCGCAGGGAAAACTGAAGCTGGTGAACCATCTCGGTATCGATCTTGGGACGTCACCGGAAGAGATTCTGGGGCGGCTGGATGATGACCGCTGGCAGCCCAAAGATGTGCAGCACGATGGCCGTCACGCCTCCGATCATGAATATGCCGACCGGGTTCGTGAAGTGGATGCGGATACGCCCGCCCGCTATAACGCCGATGCGCGTCGCCTGTTTGAAGCCTCCGGTTGTGCCGGGAAGCTGGCGGTCTTCGCGGTGCGACTCGATACCTTCGCCAGCGAACCGCAGCAGCAGGTGTTTTACATCGGCACCAACGAGCCCGGTGTTCTCAGCGATATTCGCCGTCACATGCTGGCGCATTTCACCCATCTGCCGGTGGCGGGCGAATATATGCACCGCGACATCTATGACATTGCGGAAGTCTACGGCAAAGATACCTTCCTGATGATCGACAAGCTGGGCACCGACAAGATGCCGCTGTTTTTCACGCTGAAGGGGCGGGTTGATGCCTGGCTGAGCAAACTCTCCTTCGTTAAACCGCACTTCAGCGATCGCCTGTTGCAGCGCCTGAGTAAACTGTTCCCGGCGCATCTGCCGAAACGCATGAAGCAGTATCGCGACAAATATGAACACCATCTGATGCTGAAGATGTCTGGCGACGGCGTGGCGGAAGCGCGTAACTATCTGCGCGACTACTTCCGTGAAGGCGGTGGCGAATTCTTCGAGTGTGAAGGCAAAGAAGGTGCGCACGCCTTTCTGCATCGCTTCGCAGCGGCGGGTGCGGCAGTGCGCTACCACGCGGTGCATTCTGATGAGGTCGAGGACATTCTGGCGCTGGATATCGCCCTGCGTCGTAATGATGCGGACTGGTTCGAAACCCTGCCCGATGAGATCCGCGCCTCGCTGAGCCATCGTCTCTACTATGGTCACTTCTTCTGTCATGTGTTTCATCAGGATTACATCGTCAGAAAAGGCGTCGATGTGCATGCGCTCAAAGCGCAGATGCTGGAGATTCTTCAGGCGCGGGGCGCGGAATATCCCGCTGAACATAATGTCGGTCATCTCTATCAGGCCAAACCGCAGCTGGCGGCGTTCTATCGCCAGCTCGATCCTACCAACAGCTTCAATCCTGGGATTGGCAAAACCAGCAAGCAAAAGGGATGGGCGGTGAAGCAGGTTTAATCGCCTTATCGATCAGCCTGCTTATCTGAGCAGGCTGATTGTCATACAACCGGGAGGCCCGTTCGCACCGCCAGCTTCCCGTTGCAGTAGCCCTGCCAATAGCTAACATCTTCATCAAAATATTAATCTCCCCTCCCATATTGCACCTGCTTTATTTTATCTCATCGGGTTCTGCGCAATAGTTCACAAATCACCACGCTGCTAATTGATAATTCGCGTCGCGAAAAATAGAGTACCGCCACAATAATAATATTCTGCTTAATTATCCGGATTGTATTCAGGGAGGAATGATCATGCGAAAAATTAATTACGCGTTAGCGTTAGTTGAAATAGCCACCGTATTAATAGCGTTAACTGCAATAAGTTCATCACCGGCTTACGCCAGCGGATTTATTGAGGACTCATCGCTTAAAGGTAATGTTTTTTACTGGCAGCGTCAGCGAGATCGCAGAGACACCGATCCCGCCAGTGAATATCAGGGGCAGTATCGGGCTAATTTACATCATGCCTCGCTCAACAGTAATCTCGACTATCAGTCAGGCTATGCCGGAGAGTGGATTGGTCTGGACCTCGCCATTTTCGGTGCTGCTGAGCTTTCCAACAGCGGCCCCGCCGCACCCAATGAAATTGGCTTCAGTAAGGCGCGTACCCGCTGGGATGAAAAGTGGAATGGCGACAGCGGCGGTGCTTCTGTTTATAAAGCCGCACTGAAATTAAAATATAACGATTACTGGTTGCGTGCCGGTTATATTCAGCCAACCGGCCAGACAATTATTGCGCCACACTGGAGTTTCTTACCCGGAACTTATCGCGGCGTCGAAGTCGGTGCGCTGTATGATTTGCAGCAGGCTGGTACATTATCGCTCTCCTGGATGTGGAGCGACAAATATAAAGCGCCCTGGTATCGTGACTTATATGATTTTCGTCAGGCTGATGGCAAAACCCCTGTCAGCTACCTGCATTCGTTCGGTATGAAATATGACTTCAAAAATAACCTGGTGCTTGAGGGCGCATTTGGCCAGGCGGCGGATTATATGGATCAATATTTTGCCAAAGCCTCGTGGTCAGCTACGCCCGGTGGCAATGCACTTTACACCAGCTATCAGTTTTACGGGGCACACGACAAAGTATCGGGGGGTGCCGCTAATCCGCGTGATGTCTATGACGGCCTGGCCTGGTTACAGGCAATCACGGTCGGCTATACCGTCGGCCCGGTTGATCTGCGACTCGAAGGCAGCTGGGTCAAAGCAGAGGGGAATCAGGGCTTCTTCCTGCAGCGCATGACGCCAGGCTACGCCAGTTCCAATGGACGACTGGATATCTGGTGGGATGCCCGTTCCGACTGGAACGCCAATGGCGAAAAAGCGATCTTTGCCGGGGCGATGCTCGACTTAACGCCGTGGCAACTGGCGGGATGGAAAGTGGGCGCATCGTATGTCTGGGGCTGGGATGCCAGACCCGCCACGCTGCTCACCGTTGACCAGAGCCAGCGGCTGAAAGAGTCCGCCTGGAACCTTGATCTGATCTATCAAATCCAGCAGGGCCGCGCCAAAGATACCCTGTTTAAACTGCATTACACCCGCTACGACAATCACAGCAATCTGCCCAGTTACAGCGGCGGTTACGGCAACATTTTTCAGGACGAGAAGGACATCAAATTTATGGTTATCGTGCCGTTTACGCTGTTCTGACGCCCTGCAGACTCCCGGATATCTCTTCAGCAGCAAGGATGAATCAATATGTTTAAGTTAAGCCTTATCGCGCTCACTCTGCTGGGCGTTGCAGCCACAGGCCACGCCAGCTCGTCAGCGCAGCAGGTGGTGAATCAGATCAGCCAGTTTGGCGTCACTTATCAGGTGAACGATAATCAGGCCGCCCTTCATGGCACCGACTGCGCTGCGCTGGGTGCCGACTATGCCGCCTGCAATCGCGCCACCATTACCCTGACCAATAACGGCCCAGCCCTGACCGACAAACACTGGGCAATCTACATGAGCAACGTCCACCAGACCCTGCGTGTCGATAACGATCAGTTTAAAATGACCCATCTGGTCGGCGACCTGACCCGGCTGGAGCCGACTGAGAAGTTCACCGGCATTGGCGCGGGCGAATCGGTGCAGATTCCGATCGTTAACGAATACTGGCAGCTGTTTGCCACGGATGTGATGCCGCGCTGGTATGTGACGTCCGGGCAGGCCACCCCCAAAATTATTGCCAGCACCGATCATGAAGATCCCAGCCAGTTTGTGTTGCCGCTAGGGGATAACTGGCGACGCAGTGCCGATGACTGGAATATCCTGATGCAACCCGCCAGCCGGTTTGATAAAAACAGCGATGTTGCCACCCTGCCCGCCTCCGCGCTGCGCGGTCAAATCACACCCACGCCGCTTGCGGTAAAACTGCGTCCGCAGGATGCCGATCTCAGCCGTGGCGTCAGTCTGTCTCTGACCGGGCTGACCCGTGAAACCGGTGAGGCGGTGAAGCAGCGTCTGACCCTGCTCGGCCTGAAAGAAGCGGCTGATGGATTTGCTATCAGGACGCAGATCAAACCGGATCACTTCAGCGGCAAACAGGCTAAACCAGGCGCATACGATCTGGATATCACTCCCCGCCGCGCCATTGTGGTGGGCTACGATGCTGCCGGTGCGTTCTACGGTCTGATGTCGATTCTCTCGCTGATACCCACCGAAGGCGCGCCGCGTATTGCCACGCTGGAAGCCCATGATGCGCCACGCTTTGCCTATCGCGGCGCGTTTCTTGACGTTGCCCGTAACTTTCACACTAAGCAGGCAGTGATGCGGCTGCTTGATCAGATGGCAGCATGGAAGATGAACCGCTTCCACTTTCACCTTAGTGACGATGAGGGCTGGCGGATTGAGATTCCCGGCTTACCGGAATTGACTGACGTGGGGGCTAAGCGCTGCCATGACCTGAGCGAACAGCACTGCCTGCTGCCGCAGCTCGGTTCCGGTCCGTTCAGCGATAACAACGGCAGCGGCTATTTCAGTCGTGCCGACTACATCGAGATTGTGAAGTATGCGCAGGCCCGTCACATCCAGGTGATCCCGGAAATCGATATGCCCGCCCATGCCCGTGCCGCCGTCATCGCCATGGAAGCGCGCTATCAGCGGCTGATGAAGGAGGGACAATCTGAACAGGCCAGTGCGTATCGCCTGATCGATCCCACCGACGACTCTAATACCACCTCGGTGCAGCTCTATGACCGCACGAGCTATCTTAATCCCTGCATTGCGGGTTCACAGCGGTTTGTCGATAAAGTGATCGGTGAGATGCAGGCGATGCACCGGGAAGCGGGACAGCCGCTCGGCGTCTGGCATTTTGGCGGTGACGAAGCGAAGAATATCCGGCTGGGTGCTGGCTACTCGGATAAACGCGACCCTAAACCGGGCACCGGTCTGCGCGACTGGAGTAAAGAAGATCTGCCGTGGGCGAAATCGCAGGTTTGTCAGGCGCTGGTGAAGAGCGGCAAAGTGGACGATCTGGCGCACCTGCCGAGCTACTTTGCCCTGACCGTCAGTGACATTGTTAACCGGCACGGTATTGGCAAAATGCAGGCCTGGCAGGATGGTTTAAAACATGCCAAAGATTCAGCAGCCTTTGCCACACCGCGCGTCGCGGTCAACTTCTGGGACACCCTCTACTGGGGCGGTTTTGACACAGCCAGCGACTGGTCACAGAAAGGTTACGACGTGGTGATCTCCAGCCCCGACTATCTCTATCTGGATTTTCCGTATGAAGTTAACCCGCTGGAACGCGGCTATTACTGGGGCACGCGCTTCAACGACGAGCGCAAAATCTTTGGCTTCGCGCCGGACAACCTGCCGCAGAATGCTGAAACCTCGGTGGATCGCGACGGCAACTTTTTCAGCGCCAAATCAGAGAAGCTCTGGAGCGGTGCTTACGGCATTTCGGCCCAGCTGTGGAGCGAAACGGTACGCACTGATGCTCAAATGGAGCACATGATCTATCCTCGCCTGTTTGCAGCAGCGGAACGAAGCTGGCACCGCGCCAGCTGGGAGCAGGATTACAAGGCGGGTCAGGAGTATGCGGGGGGTAAAACCCATCTCGTCGATCTGCAGGCACGCCTGAATGACTGGCAGCGATTTGCCAATCTGCTGGGACAGCGGGAACTGGCGAAGCTGGATAAGGCGGGTATCGATTATCGCCTGCCAGTGCCGGGAGCCAGAATCGTTGATGGCATCCTGTCGATGAACGTGGCCTTACCGGGCGTTACGCTGGAGTACAGCCTGGACAAGGGCACAAACTGGCAGCGCTACGATGCCACCAGACCGCCGCAGGTCAGCGGTGCGGTGGCAATTCGCTCGGTGAGCCGCGACGGGCAGCGCACCAGCCGCGTTGAATCCCTGTAGCGCGTTGAATCCCTGTAGAAAGCGAAGTGTGAACGGGCTGAGAAGCCAGCGTTTGAATATGAAAAAGGCCGACAGAAGTCTAATGGCAGTCAGTTAAGCGACAGGGGATAACGCAGTCTGGTGCCGGGCAGGGGCTGGCGGTCCTCGCGCCGCTGCGCGGTTCCTTCACTTCATTCGCCTGCCTGACGGACCGACGGGGATGGCACATCCTGTGCCGCCCCGCCTTTCGCCCGCGTCCTGCGGGCTCTCCTGGCAGACTCATTCTGTTCAGCGCTGCGGATTACCTGCCCCTGCCCGGCCCCAGCCTGCTCTGAAACTTCAGTGTGTATTGTTAAAAAGGGCACGATAGTGAAGGCCTGAGCGCCGCTGTTGCTCGCTCGCCCAGAAAAAAAGCTGCCACGTTTGACCGTGGCAGCCTTTACAAATCTGATCTTAACTGATCAGCATTAGACAGCAGTCGGCCCTTTCACACCTAAACCAGCTTCTCTTCGGGGACCGGCTCCGCACCCGCCATCTGCTGACGGCGCTCGATAATCATGGTTTGCGGTGTGGAGAGCAGAATGCCCTCTTTACGCAGACGCGTCAGAATATCGAACAGCAGATCGCTCTTCGCCCCTGCGATCTGGCGCTGACCCGCCACGTTACCGGTGACGCTCAGTATAATTCCCTGCTGAGTCAGATCTTTAAACGAAACGGATGGCTCTGGCGTCTCCAGAATGCGTTCATTTTCGTTGTAGACCTCCAGCAGAATATCGCGCACTTTCGCCGGATCGATGTCGAGCGGGAACGTCAGCGTAATCGTGACCACCCCCTGCGCATTACCCATGGTGGCATTTCGCACGTTCTGCGAGATAAACTGCGAGTTCGGCACAATCACCGTGGATTTATCGCCCAGCTGGATCTCGGTGGCGCGCACGTTAATCCGGCGGATATCTCCTTCGATACCGCTGATGCTCACCAGATCGCCAACCTTCACTGGCCGCTCGGTCAACAGAATCAGCCCCGAGATAAAGTTCTTCACAATCTCCTGTAAGCCAAAACCGATACCTACCGACAAGGCACTGACGATCCAGGCCAGCTTATTCCACTGCAGACCCATGATCGACAACGTCAGCAGGATGACCAGTACATAACCGATGTTGCTGAACAGCGTCACCAGCGACACCCGCATGCCCACATCCATGGTGGTTTTCGGCAGGAAATCAGTGTCGAGCCAGCGGCGCACCGTTCGCAGCACATAGATGCCGACGATCAGGCAGATAATCGCATTCACCATATGCGCCGGGACGATATTCAGGGATTCAAGCCCTTTACCGCCCCAGAACTCAATCACTTTTTGCAGCAGTTCAATCGGCGTTGAAGAGGCAAAGGTCCCGTTGACCAGCGCCAGCGCCACAACCAGCACCAGGAAGGTTTTACCGATGGCCGTCAGCAACGTAGCCGTTTGCTGCAGATGACGCTCATTGATGTTAAGCGAACTCTGAATGCGGCGACCGGTTGCGTTACTGGTCGAGAACAGGCTCTCACAGCCATCGTTGAGCAGATGACTGAGGAAGTAGAACGAACCAAACAGCAGGCCGCACCAGATCACTTCATAACTCAGGAAGCGCGCCAGCGTGACGTAACCGATGAGCAGCGACACCAGAATGGCGATGCCGGTCAGCGTCAGGCCCATCTGGATCAGTCCGACCAGCGTAGAACGAGCCTCTGGTGGTGTGCCCGCCTGGGTCATACGGCGACGAACCCGGTTGGTGCGCATGCTGATCGCCAGCGCGGTAGTACCAATCAGCAGTGCCGTCAGCCCGTTGGCAAAAATGGTGGTATTCAGGCTGGTGCCGACGCTGTAGTTAAACGCTTCGACCGTCTGGAAGATAAAGACCAGCACGGCGGTAATCGGTGGAAACGGTTTTAACGCCATCGCCACTTCATTGGAGATGGTCGGTAAACGCCAGCTGGGTCGACGGGTAGAGAGGAAAGCGCGTCCCAGTCCGGCAATCAGGCCACAAAAGACACTGAGCCGAACCAGTTGATCCACAAAGTCCTGAACGTTTTCAGAAACCTCATCACGGCGGGTAAAGGCCAGGGCGATAAAGTTAAAGGTGAGGACGACAGCCACCAGGGTGGTCAGGGCTATCGCTGCCGCCAGGAAACTGCGGCGCAGCTTCCCTTCCGGCAGTTTGTGAATGCTAATCCAGGCCAGAAACTCTTCGCTGTAACGACGGCCAGCCGTCATCACCAGCATCGCAGCCAGCAGCCAGAAGACACTGCCCACGCGCCAGCCTGGCTCCCATGAGAGTGCCGCGGTGTCCTGCAACTCCTGCAGGAATTCACCGATTTTTTCGCCATCCAGATCCTGACTATTGAGCAGTGGTGACCAGAAGCGCGGCCCCAGAATGGTGCCGGAGTTCAGCGCCAGCTGGCTTTTCAGCTGATCGCGGCGCAGGTTAACAATCTGCGAGGAGAGCATCAGCGCGCCATTTTTAATGCCTTCGGCCTGTTTGATCTGGTCGTCGAGTTTGCTTTTCTGACTCTCCAGCGCGTTACGCTTGCGCGTGACTTCCGACGTCTCTTTTACGCCGCTGTCGGCTTTAGGTGCCGGCCCCAGAACCTGCAATTGGGCTTCCAGTTGCTGGCGATCGGGGAGCAGCGCCTGGCCCAGCGTGTCGGCACTGCCTGAGAGCTCAAGCGCCATTTCATTCAGCTGAGTCAGCTTGTTTTCGCCAGCATCAACGGAGACCTGACTTTTGATTTTATCGAGGATCTTCTGCATTTTCGGCAGTTCAACCGCAGCATTCAGCTTCGGCGGAGCATCCTGTTCCTGAGCAGCAGTGGCCTTATCATCCGCGGCCAGCGTCAGCGCCGGGGCAAACGCCACCAGCGCCAGCATTAACAATGCAAAAAAGGATCGTAGCTTAAACATATGAGTAAGATTCCGGCAGCTTAAATCAGGCGATCGTCCCTCGCCAGTCGCGCGTAGTGTAGGGCTTTGCAAGGGATGGCAATATAGGAATAACGGGCATTTTTCGGGCTAATTCGGTGCAGACAGAAGCGTGAAAATCGCTGTACGCCTCTGCCTGCATCATCCCGGATACCCGCTCAGCCTGCAGGTAATGCCAGTGTCCGCAGCGCGCAACACCGGCTGTTTTCTACTCAACGTCGGCGCTGCTGGCCCCATTACTGGCAACCTGGCCCGACTTCTGTTTTTTATAGGCCAGTGCGGCAGCCGGCACCGGCGCCGCTTTACCGGTCTCAATCCAGCTGCGCAGACGGTTAGCGTCGGCGAAGTGGGTATATTTGCCAAAGGCATCCAGCACCACCAGCGCCACCGGACGATTATTAATCATGGTGCGCATCACCAGGCAGTGGCCCGCCTCATCGGTGTAACCGGTTTTGGTCAGCTGAATGTGCCAGTCATCTTTATAGACCAGATGGTTGGTGTTGCGGAACGGCAGCGCATAGCTCGGATGGGCAAACACTGCCGTCTCCTCTTTAGTGGTGCTGAGCGCGCCAAGCAGCGGATATTCCCGCGTTGCTTTGAGTAATTTAACCAGATCCTGGGCGCTGGAGACGTTTTGCGTCGACAGGCCGGTTGGCTCCACGTAGCGGGTCTGTTTCATGCCCAGTGACCGCGCTTTCGCGTTCATCGCCCGGATAAAGGCGTTATAGCCGCCCGGATAAGCATGAGCCAGGCTGGCGGCGGCGCGGTTTTCTGAGGACATCAGCGCCAGCAGCAGCATATTCCGGCGGCTGATCTGGCTGTTGAGCTTAACGCGTGAGAAGACACCCCGCATTTCCGGCGTCTGGCTGACATCGACAGTTATCATCTCGTTCATCGGCAGATGCGCATCCAGCACCACCATAGCAGTCATCAGCTTGGTGATGGAGGCAATGGGCCTGACCCGATCAGGGTGGCTTGAAAACAGCACTTTATTGGTCGTGAGATCGACAATCATCGCACTGCCAGAGGCGATCTGCGGCTGAGCAATCGGCGCCAGTTGCGACAGCGACGTCGTCGCCTGCGCCGGAAGTGAAACAATCTGCCCTGAAACGAGCAGCGCCAGCGAAAGCAGGGTGGAACGAATTTTTGCAGGCATCGTAGAAAAAACCCGGTTATGAATATGTACTGTGTCAGACCGACACAGGCCGCCCGCTTCAGTGAGGTCGGAGCGCGGGCTGGCGGCGATATCATACCCGTAAGGTTAAGAAATTTCCTGGTGAGAGTGTTTCCGGGCGTAAAAAGAGAACTGCCGCCAGAGCGGCGGCAGCGATCGGTCAGAACAGATGCGGTCCATATCCCCACAGCACCACGGTTAATGCCAGTAATACTTCAAATACCAGCACGCCGATGGCCAGCGTTGAACCGGAAAAACGCAGACTCTCTTCGCGGTCGATATTAAGAAACAGTGGAATACCGATATAGAGCAGATAGCCGGTGTAGAGTAGCGCCAGGGCGCCCGCCAGCACGCAGAGCCAGACCAGTGGATAGAGTGCCACCAGCCCGCTGAGAAACAGCGGCGTGGCCACATAGCCCGCAAACACCGTACAGCGCTGTACGCCGGGGCGCTGCGGATAATCACGTGCCATCCAGTGAATCACGCGTCCCATTACCGCGACGCCACCCAGAATAATCAGATAGAACAGAATGCCAAGCCCAATCCCGGTCAACAGGTTGAGTTGCACATATTGCCCCTCGCCCAGATTCCAGCCCAGCTGAGTTGTGCCGATAAAGGCGCAGATCACCGGAATCGCCGCCATCAGCAGAACATGGTGGGTGTAATGGTGCGATACGCTCTCATTCTCTTGCTTGATATGACGCATTTCCTGATTCGGATGCGCCAGCAGACCCCAGACATGATTCATAGATTCACTCCTCTGATGCAGTGGGCCGCCCGATGATGCATCCGTCTTTGGGGGCAGCGTCCTCTCAAGTATAAACGGCAGCGAAACTTTCGTGGTGATCGGACAAAAAAACAGCATAAATAAACGGACCCATGAGGCACGGGCGGAAGCGAAGCCAAATCGCGTATAGACTGGAAGAAACAGTCACTGAACAGGGAGGGTCATTTTGCATCTGGATATCAACGCATTAATTACGCAGTACGGTTATCTGGCACTTTTTATTGGCTGTATCGCCGAGGGGGAAACATTTACGTTGCTGGGCGGCGTCGCCGCGCATGAGGGGCTGCTGCATTACGTGGGAGTGGTGCTGGCCGCAATGGGTGGCGGTATTGTCGGCGATCAACTGCTCTACTGGGTCGGTCGCCGCTGGGGCACACAGATCCTGCGCCGCTTTAAAAAGCATCAGGATAAAGTGGTCAAGGCGAACCGCCTGATTAAACGCCGTCCCAGCCTGTTTGTGATTGGCGTGCGCTTTATGTATGGCTTTCGACTGATTGGCCCAATCATCATCGGGGCCAGCCGCCTTAATCCGATGAAATTTTTTATTCTTAACGTCATCGGGGCGGCCATCTGGGCGCTGATCTTTGTCACACTGGGCTATTTCGCGGGCGGCATCATCGCGCCGTGGCTGCATAAACTCGACCAGCATCTGAAGCATCTGCTGTGGCTGGTCGGCGCAGTGGTATTCGCCTTTGCGCTGCGCTGGGTGATCCGCCGCTGGCACAACCGTCGTGCCGACCAGGAATAAATGAACCACGGATTCGCCAGCAGACGCCACCCGCTATGAGAGTGAGCTGACCGGTGGTAAGGGTCGCCGACGCTGAGCAGCGCCAGGCGACCCTGCTGGCGATTTCCCATGTCTCACCCGCCCTCACCCCTTCCCTGCCTCATTCAACCTTACGTTAACCATCTGTGCCCAAACGAAGCCGCATCAGATGGCTCAGCTATAGTTAGGATGGACACTGACAGGGAGATGAGGATGAGTAAGGTAAAACGTAAGATTGAAGACCATGGCGTGATCGGAGATTTGCGCACCTGCGCACTGGTCGCGAATGATGGCACCATTGATTATCTCTGCTGGCCGGAACTCGACAGCCCGTCGGTCTTTGCCGCCCTGCTCGACAGCGATGATGCCGGGCTTTTCTCCCTGGCCCCTGACTGGCCCAATGCGCGACGTCAGCAGCTCTACCTGCCCGATACCAACATCCTGCAGACCCGCTGGCTGGATGATGAAGGCGTAGCGGAAATCACCGACTACATGCCGATTTGTGATGACAAGGACAAGCTGCCGCGTCTGATCCGGCGGGTCAAAATGGTTCGCGGCAGCGCGACCTTTAGCCTGCGCTGTTCACCGCGTCACGACTATGCCCGGGCGCAGACCCGTGCAGAGGCGCACAACGGCTGTATCGATTTTCATGCCGAAGGCCAGCCGTCGCTGCGCCTCGCCGCCAGCGTGGCGATGACGCTGGAGGATGAGAGCGCGACCGCCCTCTTCACGTTACAACCCGGTGAACATGCGCAGTTTGAATTTGGCAGCGTGGATGATGCGCATATCGAAGCCCTGACCACCGAACATTGCTTTGAAGAGACGCTGAACTACTGGCGACGCTGGAGCGCCCACAGTAACTATCAGGGACGCTGGCGCGAAATGGTGCAGCGTTCGGCGCTGGTCCTCAAACTGCTGACTTCGCATCAGCATGGCTCTATTGCGGCGGCAGCGACCTTTGGCCTGCCCGAAGAGCTGGGCGGTGAACGCAACTGGGACTATCGCGCCTCCTGGATCCGTGACGCCTCGTTCAGCATGTATGCCCTGATGCGGCTGGGCTATATCGATGAAGCCAAACACTTTACCCACTGGGTTGGTCGCTGCGTTGAAAACAGCCATCACGATGAGATGCGCCTGCAGGTCATGTACCGGCTGGACAGCGGCACCGAACTGCACGAGATGGAGCTGCTGAATCTCTCCGGCTATGCCGATTCCCGTCCGGTGCGCATCGGCAATGACGCCTGGCAGCAGACCCAGCTCGACATCTATGGCGAGCTGATGGATGCGGTCTATCTGGCCAATAAATATGGTGAGGCGATCTCCCAGCGCGGCTGGGAACATGTCGTCAAAATGATCGACTGGCTGTGTGAGAACTGGGATCAGCCCGATGCCGGTATCTGGGAGATGCGCGGTGAACCGGAACATTTCCTGCACTCTCGTCTGATGTGCTGGGTGGCGATGGATCGCGCGCTGCGTCTGGGCATGAAGCGATCGCTGCCAATGCCTTATGAACGCTGGGATCGGGCGCGCCGGGAGATCCGCGAAGATATCTGGGCTAACTTCTGGAACAGTGAGAAGGGTCACTTCTCTTCGACCCGTCATGGCGAATATCTCGACGCCTCAATGCTGCTGATGCCGCTGGTGCGTTTTGTGGGAGCCACCGACCCGGACTGGATTGCCACGCTGGATGCGATCAAAACCAATCTGGTCAGCGACGGTATGGTGCGCCGTTACAATACGCATGAGACGCCCGCCGATGGCCTGAAAGGCTCAGAAGGGTCGTTCGGAGCCTGCTCCTTCTGGTATGTCGAGTGTCTGGCGCGCGCGGGCCGGATTCAGGAAGCGCATTTTGAATTTGAAAAGTTGCTGAGCTACGCCAATCCACTGGGCCTCTACGCGGAGGAGTTTGACAGCCACGGCCATGCGCTGGGCAACACGCCGCAGGCGCTGACCCATCTGGCGTTAATCAGTGCCGCCTTTTTCCTGAACCGCAAACTCAGCGGCGAACAAACGCAGTGGCAACCTTAGTCAGGGATAACCCCGGAAAGCCCCATTTTTAGCGCCCTGCTTTACGGAAATGCGCTAACATCCGCGGTGAATTTACGTAAAGTATTGCAGGCAGGTTAAAATCCCGATTCACAACGTCAGATTAATGAACATATAATGCGCAGCAGGTCACATTGGCCAGCATGAATTCGACACACTGAACAGCCTGAAATATGGCGATAAAGAATTGTAAAATATGAAAATCATTCGCGCTTTCGCTTCAATCGCACTGGCTCTGGCGGCCTTCAGCCAGTCAGCCTTTGCTGTGGTTTACCCGTTACCGCCGGCCAATAGCCGTCTGATCGGCGAAAATATCGAAATTACTGTCCCTGAAGACAGCAAACTGCCGCTGGAAGCTTTTGCGGCGCAGTACCAGATGGGCCTCAGCAATATGCTGGAAGCCAATCCGGGCGTTGACGTTTATCTGCCTAAGGCTGGCAGCAAAATGATCATCCCACAGCAGCTCATCCTGCCGGACGCACCGCGTGAAGGCATTGTGATTAACAGCGCGGAGATGCGTCTTTACTACTATCCGAAAGGCAGCAAAACCGTGGTGGTGTTGCCTATTGGTATCGGTGAACTGGGTAAAGATACCCCGATTAACTGGACCACAGCGGTAGAACGTAAAAAAGATGGCCCAACCTGGACGCCAACCAAAGGCATGCATGCGGATTACGCGGCGCGCGGTGAAACCCTGCCAGCGGTCTTCCCGCCAGGCCCGGATAACCCGATGGGCCTGTATGCGCTCTATATCGGTCGTCTCTATGCGATTCACGGCACCAACGCCAACTTCGGTATCGGCCTGCGCGTGAGCCATGGTTGTGTGCGTCTGCGCGCTGACGATATTAAATGGCTGTATCAGAACGTGCCGGTCGGCACGCGCGTACAGTTTGTTGATCAGCCGGTAAAAGCGACCGTGGAGCCAGACGGTTCACGGTATGTAGAAGTGCATAACCCGCTGTCGACCACCGAAGAGCAGTTCAACTCGCGTGAGCTGGTGCCGATTACGCTGAATCAGGCGGTGAGCAAAGTTCTGGTTGATGCCAGCGTCAATCAGGATCAGGTTAATGGCGCGATTCAGGGCCGTACCGGTATGCCAGTAAAAGTGAACGGCGTGGAGAACAACATCCAGACTGCGCCAGTTCCGATGCCGGAAAACCCGCAGGCTGTGCCACAGGAAGAGCCAATGACGCCAGTCACCTCTCAGGGTGCAAACAGTGATGCCGCGCAGCCACAGCAGCCGGCCACTGAGCCAGCCGCACCGGCCGCTCCGGTAACACCAGCAGCACCTGCAGCCGCGGCCAATACCAGCTCGTAATTGCCGCCCTGCTTGCAGAAGCCAGCGCCTTTCGCTGGCTTTTTTATTGCCTGCGTTTCCGCGTTTTTCCCCGCACTCCGCTCAGAATGCCCCGTCCGACGATCATTAATCTGTCATATAAAGCGCGTATCACACTGCGTTGACCCGGTGCAAATCAGCATCCGGCATCAGCCACCAGAGGTACACCATGAGCGAAAACAGTCTCTCCTCCTCATCAGCCCGAGGTCGCCCCGATTTCAACGGCAAAAATAGCCGTTTCAGTAAACCGCTGTTCTTTATTCTGCTGGTTGCCGGACTGGCGTTCGCTGGCCTCAATCTGGTCAGCGATGTTGAAGAGACCAATATGCCGGTCACCAGCTATCTGCCGTTCTTTCTGCTGGGGCTGGCACTGCTGATTGCGCTCGGCTTTGAGTTCGTGAATGGCTTTCACGATACCGCCAATGCCGTGGCGACCGTGATCTACACCCATTCGCTGACGCCCGGCGTCGCGGTGGTCTGGTCCGGTTTCTGTAACTTTCTGGGTGTGCTGCTCTCCAGCGGCGTGGTGGCGTTTGGCATTATCTCACTGCTGCCGGTGGAGTTGATCCTGCAGGCCAGCAGCGGCAGCGGGTTTGCCATGGTCTATGCGCTGCTCTTCTCAGCGATTATCTGGAACCTGGGCACCTGGTATTTAGGGCTGCCGTCGTCGTCGTCCCATACGCTGATCGGCTCGATCATCGGCGTCGGCGTTGCCAATGCGATGCTGCACGGACGCAGCGGTCTGAGCGGGGTTGACTGGGATCAGGCACTGAAGGTCGGCTATGCACTGCTGCTGTCGCCGGTGGTCGGCTTTGTCTGCGCCGGGCTGCTGCTGTGGGTGATGAAACTGTTTATCCGCAATCGCCAGCTTTATCAGGCGCCGGAAAGCAATCAGCCGCCACCGGTCTGGATCCGCGGCCTGCTGATCCTGACCTGTACCGGCGTGTCGTTTGCGCACGGCTCTAACGATGGTCAGAAAGGAATGGGGCTGATTATGCTGATCCTGGTGGGCACCATGCCGATCGCCTACGCCCTGAACCGATCGCTGCCACCCGATCAGATCCCGCGCGTCGCGGCGCTGAACGAAGTGACCGCCCATCAGCTGCTGCAACTGCAACCCGCTTCGGCGAACCCTCCTCCGGCCCGTGAGGTACTGACCGGCTTTGTTGGCAGCAACAGCATGAATCCCGACGTGCTGCCCGCGCTGGCGATGACGCTGCGCGAAGTCGGCGATGAGATTCGTCGTTACGGTTCAATGGAAAACATTCCAGCCCAGGCGGTGACCAATACCCGCAACCAGATGTATCTGGCGTCAGAATCGATCAAGCATCTGCAGAGCGCCGAGGTCAGACTGCCGCAGGAGACGGAACGCAATCTCAAGGCAGTGAAAACGGAACTCGACAGCGCCACCCGCTTTATTCCGATGTGGGTGAAAGTGGTGGTGGCGATTGCGCTGGGACTGGGCACCATGGTCGGCTGGCGCCGGATTGTAGTCACAGTGGGAGAACGGATCGGTAAAACCCATCTGAGCTATGCCCAGGGCGCCAGCGCCGAACTGGTGGCGATGATGACCATCGGCGCGGCAGACGGTTTCGGTTTACCGGTTTCTACCACACACGTGCTCTCATCCGGCGTGGCGGGCACCATGGCGGCGAACCGTTCCGGCTTGCAGCTCTCGACGCTGCGTAACCTGGCCGTCGCCTGGATTTTAACGCTGCCGGTATCTGTTCTGCTCTCTGCCCTGCTTTACTGGGCGTTCAGCCATTTTTAACGGTCTGCGGCTTATCGTCATTCAGGCGATAAGCCGCTGCTGCCAGTAAAGCCGCAGGGTAATCAGCAGCGCCCCCAGCACCATCAACGCCGCCGCCAGATAGACTGACTGCATCCCCCAGTGTCCGATAAGCAATCCCGCCACCGGGCCGGTTAAACCCAGGCCCAGATCGAGAAAAGCGGAATAGGTGCCCAGCGCCGAGCCCTGATCCTGGCGCTCAACCCGTTTAACCGCCTCAACGCCCAGCGCCGGAAAGACCAGCGAAAATCCGCTACCGGTGAGGAATGCGCCCGCCCCTACCAGCCAGGCGCTGTCCGCCTGCCAGATAATCAGCAGTCCCAGACATTCCAGCAGGAATGAGAAGAGCGACACGCGCAGCCCGCCGAAACGGGTAATAAAGCGACCAAAACCCAGTCGCACCAGCACAAACCCCAGGCTGAACAGCGTCAGCGCATAGGCCGCGCCCTGCCAGTCACGGCTGGCAAAATAGAGGGTGATAAAGGTGGCGATAACGCCAAAACCGATGGTGCCGAAGCCCAGCGCCAGGCCATAGAGCCAGACGCGGGAGAAGACGCGGTGAAACGGAATGCGCTCGCCCACACTGACCGTCACCGCCGGTTTGCGGCTGGCCATCAGATAGCCCGCCACGCCCATTATCGCAATCAGCCCGGCAAATCCACTCATACCAAATTCACTGTTCAGCAGCACGCCCAGCGGTGCACCGACGGCCATGGCCAGATAGGTCGCAACACCGTTCCAGGAGATCACGCGCGCGGTCTGCATTGGCCCGACGATGTTCATGCCCCACAGGGTTGAGCCGGTGCTGCTGAAGCTTTCACCTACGCCGAGAAACAGCCGTCCGATGGCCAGCAGCGCCAGACTCAGCCACGGCCAGCCGCTCAGCAGTGCGGCCACGATAGTCAGCACCCCGCTCATACCGCAGCAGAGCAGTCCCAGCATCACCACCCGCTTTGGCCCAAGGCGATCGGCCAGACGGCCCGACTGCGGACGGCTGAGCAGCGTCGCAAAGTATTGAATGCTGATAATCAGTCCGGCGATAAAGGAGCTGAAGCCAAGATGATTTTTGACGAAGCCTGGCAGCACGGCCAGCGGCAGTCCGACAGAGAGATAGCAGAAGAAGGTGAAGATAATAACGGAGAGGATTCGTTTGTTGAGCTGGCTGTTGCTCAACACAGCGGAGTCAGACATAGCAGGCAAGGGGTCCAGGAAATTTTTCCCACTATACCGTCAGGCCGCTAAAGGGTCGCCTGATTTTTTATCACAAACCATGAACATGCGCGTGACGATCAATCGCCTGTGCAATGTCGCCCGACGATTTTAACGCACGGATTTCGCTGAATAAGCCATCGGCTTCGCCATAGGCTTTACGCAGATAACCGAGCCACTGTTTGATACGCGCCACGTGGTAGAGGCCGGTATCGCCCTGCTTTTCCAGCCGGCTGTATTTCTGTAATAACCGCACCACATCAGGCCAGGCCATCGGCGGTTCGTTATATTTCACTACCCGGCTCAGGTTGGGGATGTTCAGTGCGCCACGGCCAATCATCACCGCATCGCAGCCGGTTACCGCCATACAGTGTTGCGCGCTTTGCCAGTCCCAGATTTCGCCATTGGCAATCACCGGAATGCGCAGCCGCTGACGAATGTCGCCAATCGCCTGCCAGTTGATCGCCTCTGCACGGTAGCCCTCTTCTTTGGTTCGTCCATGCACCGCCAGCTCGCTGGCACCGGCCTGTTGCACCGCATCGGCAATCTCCAGACTGCGGGCGCTGGAGTCCCAGCCGAGCCGCACTTTCACCGTTACCGGCAAATCTGCAGGCACCGCTTCACGCATCGCTTTCGCGCCGCGATAGATCAGATCGGGATCTTTAAGAAGAGTTGCGCCGCCTCCGCTGCCGTTGACCAGTTTAGAAGGACAACCACAGTTGAGATCCACACCCCATGAGCCCAGTTCCACCGCACGTGCGGCGTTTTCGGCTAACCATTCGGGATGCTGCCCCAGCAGCTGCATACGCACCCGCGTGCCGGAAGGCGTGCGGCTGGCGTTATGCAGTTCGGGGCAGAGACGGTAGAAAGATTTTACCGGCAGCAGTTGATCGACCACGCGCAAAAACTCAGTGATGCAGAGATCGTAGTCGTTTACTTCCGATAACAGCTGGCGCACCAGTGAATCCAGCACGCCCTCCATCGGTGCCAGTAAAACCCTCATACTCAGACGTTTCCGGTACGCTTCGCTGCTGCCGGACGACGCGGACGGGCTGCGGGCCTATCGCCCTGAGGAGCGGCCTGGCTCTGACGACGCGCCTGAGGACGCTTTTCGCCGGATGAAGATGAGCGCGATGCGCCTGCACCCTGTCCGCCCTGGCTGCGACCACGGCCGCCGCCACCACCTGCACCGCCGCGAGACTGCTGCTGACGACCGTTGATGATCGGCTCCGCTTTGATGCTCGGATCGGGTTCATAACCTTCAACGGCCAGACGCGGGATTTCACGCTTCAGCAGACGTTCGATATCACGCAGCAGTTTATGCTCATCGACGCAGACCAGTGACAGTGCGACACCGGTCGCCGCCGCACGGCCGGTACGGCCAATACGGTGAACGTAATCTTCGGCGACGTTAGGCAGCTCATAGTTCACGACGTGTGGCAGCTCTTCGATATCCAGGCCACGGGCCGCGATATCGGTGGCAACCAGGACGCGAATTCCGCCTGACTTAAAGTCGGCCAGCGCGCGGGTACGTGCACCCTGGCTCTTGTTGCCGTGGATCGCGGCGGCGGAGATGCCATCTTTGCCCAGCTGCTCGGCAAGGTGGTTCGCGCCGTGTTTGGTACGGGTAAAGACCAGCACCTGCTGCCAGTTGCCTTCGCCAATCAGCTGCGACAACAATTCACGCTTACGCTTCTTATCAACGAAAGCCACCTGCTGCGCGACCTGCTCGGAGGCGGTGTTGCGGCGAGCCACTTCAATCATTTCCGGGTTGGTCAGCAGTTTTTCAGCCAGGCCTTTGATCTCATCAGAGAAGGTGGCAGAGAACAGCAGGTTCTGACGTTTGGCCGGCAGACGTGCCAGTACGCGACGGATGTCGTGGATAAAGCCCATATCCAGCATACGGTCCGCTTCATCCAGCACCAGAATTTCGACCTGTGACAGGTCAACCGCATTCTGTTGTGCCAGATCCAGCAGGCGTCCAGGCGTTGCCACCAGGATATCGACGCCGCCACGCAGTTTTACCATCTGTGGATTGATGCTGACGCCACCAAACACCACCATGGAACGCAGCGAGAGATATTTGCTGTAGTCGCTGACGTTTTCGCCGACCTGCGCCGCGAGCTCACGGGTTGGGGTCAGGATCAGGGCGCGCACCGGGCGACGACCGCGGATGGGCGTGGCAGTGGCAGAGAGTTTTTGTAACATCGGTAAGGTAAAGCCGGCTGTTTTGCCGGTGCCGGTCTGGGCGCTCGCCAGCAGATCGCGGCCTGCCAGCACAACAGGAATCGCCTGGCGCTGGATAGGTGTGGGTTCGCTGTAGCCTTGTTCGGCGACCGCGCGCAAAATATCGGCACTCAGGCCGAGAGAGTCAAAAGACATTAAGTGATTTACTCCGGTCCGCTCTGACCGTGATTCACGGTGTAGTTTTCAGAGGGATAGTGACGCCAGCCAGGGCTGACGCGTGAAAAGGGCGCAAACTACGATGCGTAAGCGGGCGAGTGTAACAGCTTTAAGAGAAGTGTGCGAGATAGCTCACATTTCCTGACACAACTTAACCGCCTGAAAACAGGAAGGCCACCTTCCGGTGGCCTTCAACTTAACTACGTTTGTTTTCGATTCGTCGCGGTGGCTCTTTCGCCAGCAGCGAGACCAGCGCCGGACCCAGCAACATCACTACGCCGAGACACGCCAGCAGCAGGTTGTTGTGGTAAATCCGCGACACCAGGAACAGTGTCATCATGGCGGCGCCAAAGTAGTAAGTGGTGGTCGCTTCTTCAAGATAATCGCCGAGAGTACGTAAACGGGCAATGCGCTGTGTCACCAGCATGGCAACAAAAACCAGTGCGTACATCGCCACCAGCGTACTGCAGACATCAACCAGCGCTTTGTGCTTCCAGCCCCAGATCAGTGCAGCGATCACCAGCAGATGCATAGCAATATGCAACAACGTTTGACCCGTGATAATTTGAATACGATTAGACCATTTCATTCAGTTCTCCTGGCAGACCCAACAGGTCGCCCAAGTGCTACCGGCACAAGCCGGAAACGATTTCCTCAATGTAAAACAATTTTCGGATAACGCCCTAATTTTCGCCCTCTTTCACCACCCATTTGTGACAAAGACTACACTTTGATTCTATTGATGATGAAAAGGAGTGCGTCGCGAGTATGCCACAAAACAAGCAAGGATTTTCAATAAAAGTCCTGACGATCAATACACATAAGGGTTTCGCCCCTTTCAATCGCCGCTTCATCCTGCCCGAATTACGCGACGCCGTTCGCGCAACGGAGGCGGATGTGGTCTTTCTGCAGGAGGTGATGGGCACGCATGCCATCCACTCCCTTAACCATGAGGAGTGGCCCGACTCTCCTCATTATGAGTTTCTGGCCGACACCATATGGAACGATTTCGCCTATGGGCGTAATGCGGTCTATCCGGAGGGGCATCACGGCAATGCGGTGCTGTCTCGCTTCCCGATCGCCGACTATGAGAACCGGGATATCTCGGTGGCGGGCAGTGAAAACCGCGGTATGCTGCACTGCCAGATCGCCCTGCCCGAGCCGCACGGCACGCTGCATGTCATCTGCGTTCATCTGGGTCTGAAAGTGGCCCATCGTCACGCGCAGATGAAGAAAATATGTGAAATGGTTAACTCACTGCCGCCCGACGCGCCGGTGGTGGTGGCGGGCGATTTCAACGACTGGCAGCGACGCGCTAACTCCATTCTGAAACATGGCGCAGGCCTGAAAGAGGTATTCAGCATGAAAACCGGACGCCCGGCGCGCACCTTCCCGGCGCGCTTCCCGATCCTGCGGCTTGACCGCATCTATGTCCGCAACGCCACCGTCAGTCATCCGTGGGCGCTGCCGCGCAAGCCCTGGTCCCATCTTTCCGACCATGCGCCGCTGGCGGTGGAGATTCACCTATGAATTTTAGCTGGCAGGAAGGCAACCGGCTGCTGTTGCTGGAAAATGGCGAAGCGTTTTTCCCGCGGGTCTTTGGCGCGATCCAGCGGGCGGAACGTACGGTATTAATCGAAACCTTTATTCTGTTTGAGGATGACGTGGGCAACGCCCTGCACCGCGAACTGCTGGCGGCAGCCCAGCGCGGCGTGCGGGTCGAAGTGATGGTCGATGGTTATGGCTCTGCCGAACTCTCCGACAAATTTGTTAACAGCCTGACCAGCGCTGGCGTGCGTTTCATCTATTACGATCCGCGTCCGCTGGTGATGGGGATGCGCACCAACGTTTTCCGCCGCCTGCACCGCAAAACCGTGGTGGTGGATGACGTGGTAGCCTTTGTAGGCGGCATTAACTTCTCGGCCGAGCACAACACCGATTATGGCCCGGAAGCCAAACAGGATTATGCGGTGCAGGTCAAAGGCCCGGTGGTGGGCGACATCGCCCGCTATCTGCAACAGGCGATTGGCAGCGAACAGAATACCCGCCGCTGGTGGGGATCGCGCTCTCATCGTCCGGCGGTCAACGCCACGCCCGGCGATGCTCAGGTGCTCTATGTTTATCGCGATAACGACGAGCATCGTGACGACATCGAAGTCCACTACCTGGAGATGCTGCGCGAGGCGAAGCGGGATGTGATTATCGCCAATGCCTACTTCTTCCCGGGTTACCGGCTGCTGCGTGAGATGCGCAACGCCGCGCAGCGTGGCGTCCGGGTGCGACTGATTGTGCAGGGCGAGCCAGATATGCCGATTGTGAAAGTGGGCGCGGAGCTGCTCTACAACTATCTGGTCGATGGCGGCGTTGAAGTTTACGAATATATCCGTCGCCCGCTGCACGGCAAGATCGCGGTAAAAGACGACTACTGGGCCACCGTCGGCTCCAGCAATCTCGATCCGCTCAGCCTGTCACTTAACCTTGAAGCCAATCTGATCATCCACGACAGACCGTTTAACCAGACGCTGCGTGATAACCTGGAAGCGCTGCTGGCCAACGATTGCCAGCGCGTACAGGAAGATCGCTTACCGCCGCGCAACTGGTGGCAACTGAGTAAAAGCGTGGTGGTATTCCACTTCCTGCGCCATTTCCCGGCCATCGCTGGCTGGCTGCCGGCGCATACGCCGCTGCTGGCCCAGGTGGGTGAGCCGGTACAGCCTGAAATGGAGACGCAGGATCGCGTTGAAACTGATAACCCGGGAGCAAAATCCTGATGGCAAAAAAACATCCACGCTGGCAACTGGCGAAAAAAATCCTCACCGTGCTCTTTTTCATCGCGGTGGTGGTTCTGCTGGTGGTCTATGCCCGCAAAGTGAACTGGGAAGATGTTTATGACGTCATCGTTAACTACAACCGCTTTGTGGTACTGACCGCCGCCGGACTGGTGGTGCTGAGTTACCTGGTGTATGGCTGCTATGACCTGATTGGACGCGCCTACTGCGGCCATAAGCTGGCGAAGCGGCAGGTGATGCTGGTGTCGTTTATCTGTTACGCCTTCAACCTGACGCTGAGCACCTGGGTGGGTGGCGTCGCGATGCGCTACCGGCTCTATTCACGGTTAGGGCTGGATA
This sequence comes from Pantoea sp. EKM10T, assembly GCF_011800685.1. NCBI lineage: Bacteria > Pseudomonadati > Pseudomonadota > Gammaproteobacteria > Enterobacterales > Erwiniaceae > Pantoea > Pantoea sp. EKM10T. The sequence goes on along the minus strand of NZ_JAALEU010000002.1, from coordinate 327,320 downwards.
GCGGCACCATCACCCGCATCTTCTCTCTGAGCATCGCCACTAACTGGCTGGGCTATATTCTGCTGGCGGGCGTGGTATTCAGTGCGGGCATGGTGTCGATTCCCAGCGGCTGGTTTATTGGTGAAACCACCCTGCGGCTGATTGGTGGCGCTCTGCTGGTGCTGGTGGCGGTCTACCTCTGGGCCTGTGCCTTCTCAAAGCAGCGTCGCTGGACGGTAAAAGGCCAAACGCTGCAGCTGCCCTCGCTGCGCATGGCGCTGCTGCAGTTTGCGGTTTCCTGTGCCAACTGGATGGTGATGGGGGCGATTATCTGGCTGCTGCTGGGACGAGACGTCGGTTATCCGATGGTGCTGGGCGTGCTGCTGATCAGCAGTATTGCCGGGGTAATCATTCATATTCCGGCGGGCATTGGCGTGCTGGAAGCGGTCTTCCTGGCGTTACTCAGCGGTCAGCACGCCTCGCATGGCACTATCATTGCGGCGCTGCTGGCTTATCGCGTGCTCTACTTTATCCTGCCGCTGCTGTTAGCGCTGGTGCTCTATCTGGGGCTGGAGAGTCGGGCGAAGCATCTGCGTCAGAAGAACGAGCAGAAGTTGCAGAAGTCGTAATAAAAAAGGGGAGGCGCAGACAGTGCGCCTCCCCCGCTACTCCCTCAGGCTTAACGGCGGTTGCCGAAAATCCGCAGCAGCATCAGGAACAGGTTGATAAAGTCGAGATACAGCGTCAGTGCGCCCATAATCGAGTAGCGACGCAGGTTTTCCGTATCGCGGGCATCGATCTGCTCACCGATATTTTTCAGCTTCTGCGTGTCATAGGCCGTTAACCCCACAAATACCACCACCCCGATGTAGGTAATCGCCCACATCAGCGCCGGGCTTTTCAGCCAGAAGTTCACCAGCGACGCCAGCACGATGCCAATCAGCGCCATAAACAGCAGGCTGCCAAAACGGCTGAGATCGCGTTTGGTGGTATAGCCGTAGAAGCTCATCGCGCCAAACATCCCCGCCGTGATAAAGAAGGTGCTGGCGATCGAGGAGTTAGTGTAAACCAGGAAGATACTCGCCATGGTCAGGCCGGTCAGCGCCGAATAGAGCATAAACAGCCCGGTTGCCACGGCCCCGCTCAGGCGATGCACCATGCCTGACAGGAAGAAGACCAGCCCCAGCTGCACGATAATCAGTCCGAAGAAGGTGATGCGGTTAGCAAACACCAGCTCCATGATCGCTGGCGTGCGCGCAGCGTACCAGGAGACAAACGCCGTCAGTAACAGACCGCAGGTCATCCAGCCATAAACCTGCGCCATATAAGCTTGTAAACCGCGAGATGCGGATTGAACGATGGAATCATTTCGTGGATATCGGTCCATGATGCACCTCTTGTTAAACGGATTAGGACCGGCCCCACACAGGGAACCGGATGAATAACCTGGTCTGGCAGGCATACGTTGTTTCTGTTTCAGCCCGTTGGGCCAGCGACAGCGCGACACAACCGCCACGGGCCCATACGGCCTTATGAGGATGCGCACAGTTCAGGGCCAGAATAACAATAAAAGTCGCCCGGAACTGGCTCTAAGTGTGGCACAGCTCAGCTCAACTGCGCCACAACATGCCGCTTAACGTCGCGACAGGCACTGCTGATAACGGCTGTCGACACGCTGCGCAAACCACGCCGTGGTGAGATTACGGGTAATTTTCGGGCTTTCCAGCTTGATGCCCGGCAGCATTTCACGCGGTAATTTTCGACCCGCCATTTTATCCGCCAGGGTAAAGACCTGTTTCCAGAGTTCGCTGTCGCTGAACGACGCTTTCTCCCCTTTCTCCAGATCGCGGCGAATGTCGCTGTTGCTCATATCGATCTGCTTCGACAGCGTGCGCACCGCCAGTTCGGTGCCGCCCGCCGCATCCGATCCATAAAGAATCAGATCGCCATCCAGCGCCAGCTTCATGCCGGTGGCGCGCGACACCGCCGCCTGGAAGGCCGCATTGCGGCTGGCATACCAGCCCGCATTGTAGTCGGCAAAGCGGTAGAGCGGCTGGCTGTAGTCAGCCGGATAGCCGAGCAGGTGCATCGTCCCGAAGTAGATCCCGCCATGACGGGTAAAGACTTCACGCCGGATGGTGCCATCGATCGGCCACGGGTAGCCTTTGGCATGCGCTTCGGCAAACGCAATGCTGACCTGCATCGGCCCGCCGGTGTGGATTGGATTGAGATTACCAAACAGCGTCTGGCCCATCGGCACCATATCGATCAGGTCATCGAAAATAGCGCTCAGCTCTTTCTCACTGCGCACTTTGTCCAGCCGGGCGGCGTAGCTTTCACCGGTGGGCGATTTGATCTGCAGCGCGGTACGCACCAGGAATGCCGGGACGTGCACCTGCGCCGCACGGCGGTTGATCTCGCCCCAGGCGATTTTTGGCAGACCCGGCACGGCGGCCTCGGCGCTGAAGTTGCTCTCCTGATCCGCCACGGCGATCACCGCGCAGAGGTTGCTGGCGCTGGGATCGATCTGCTGAGTGCGGAAGGTGGTGTAGATATCGTCGCTCCATGCCGCTTTATTGCTGACGTGCGAGGGCAACAGCCGCTGGATCTGCGCTTTGACATCTTCAGGCTGCCGCACCGGCGCCTCAGGGGTTTTCTTGCTGCTACAACCTGCCAGCACCAGTGCGGCGACCAGTGTCAGACGTTGCAGAATCGGGGTGGATGACATGCCTGTCCTCAGAATGAACCAAAGCTCTACTCTACCATCGCCAGAGTTTCACAGGCAGGCGAGAACTGAACTAAGGTTATCTTTTTTACCGTTAAAGGAACTTACGATGTTTAAACTCTGGCCTGTTGCGGCGTTCAGCCTGTTCTTAACCGGCTGCGGCGCCAATAATACGCCTGCCCAGGTAAAATCACCGGGCGCCCCCACCTCCTCCTCGCTTAAGGTGCTGGAGACCGGCGCCAGCGTGATGCAGTCACGTCCGCCCATCGACGCCATCAACACCTATCTTGACGGATTCCATTTTTATAGCGGCGATAAGAACGGTCAGATGGAGGCGCACCACTATGTCACCGTGCTGAACGACGATGTGATGCAGGCGGTGATTTACGACGGCAACACGCGCGATGCACGGCTGATGGGCGTGGAGTACATTATCAGCGAACGGCTGTTTAACACCCTGCCGCCCGAAGAGAAGAAGCTCTGGCACAGCCATCAGTATGAGGTGAAATCGGGCACCCTGATTGCACCAGGCTTACCGGAAGCCGCCGACCACGCCCTGATGAAGCGCATTGTGAACACCTACGGGAAAACCTGGCACACCTGGCACACCGATCGCGACAAAACGCTGCCGATCGGCATTCCGGCGCTGATGATGGGCTTTACGGAGGATGGTCAGATGGACTCGCGACTGCTGGCGGACCGCGATCGTCGTTTTGACGTCGACAGCAAAAAGATCCGCGCCCAGCGTGCGGATATCGTGGCGCATCCTGCCGCAGCAGGTGCCAATGCCTGGCAACAGGGCCAGGTCATTCAGCTGAAGCGCACCCCCGGCGGCGGCGAACACAGCCACGGTCAGACCGGTTTTGGTCCGGCTGAGCAGCTAAAGCAGCCTTAATCCCGCGCTGAGCGTCGTGATGCCTGGTGATGCGGGCAGCGGCGTGTCTGCGGTTAACGGCTCAGCGGGCGCAGACACTTCTGCCCGCTAAGCCGTTAATACAGCTTAGTCCCAGCGCTGAGCCGCCTGGTGGTCGCTGTCGCGGGCATCCACCCAGCGATCGCCCTGCTCTGTCGCTTCTCGCTTCCAGAACGGCGCGCGGGTTTTCAGGTAATCCATGATGAACTCTGCAGCGGAAAAGGCGCTGCCGCGATGGGCGCTGGTCACGCCCACCAGCACGATTTCATCGCCGGGAAACAGTTCGCCCATGCGATGGATCACCGTGACGCGCTGCAGCGGCCAGCGTTCGCGCGCCGCATCAACAATCTCCTGCAGCGCTTTTTCGGTCATGCCGGGATAGTGCTCCAGCGTCAGTGCCGCGACGTCGTTGCCCAGATTGTGGTTACGGACTTTGCCGGTAAAGGTCACGACCGCACCATCTTCATCACAGGCCGCCAGCCAGCGATAGGCTTCCGCCATATCAAAGGGCGCGGGGCCGACGCGAATCTGCGTTTCCATCTTAGCCTCCGGTCACGGGCGGGAAAAAGGCCACTTCATCACCGGCGTGCAGCGGATGACTCATCGGCACCAGCGTCTGATTCACCGCCGCCAGCAGCTTGCCCGACTCGAGCGCCAGCGCCCAGCGGTCATCGCGTTCTGCCAGCGCACTGCGCAGCGCGGCCACATCCGGATAATCAGCACCGACCTCAAGCGATGAGGTGCCGGTCAGCTCACGGACCTGGGCGAAAAACAGCACCTTAATCATGCGCGACCGCCTGGAAATCGCCGCTTTTGCCACCGCTCTTGCTGATTAACCGCAGCTGATCGATAACGATATCTTTCTGTACCGCTTTGCACATGTCGTAGATAGTCAGCGCGGCAACCGATGCGGCCGTCAGCGCTTCCATCTCCACGCCGGTTTTGCCGGTCAGGCGACAGAGCGTGGTGATGCGGACCCGGCTGTGGTCCGGTTCCGCCTCCAGGTTCACTTCCACTTTGCTCAGCATCAGCGGATGACAGAGCGGAATCAGTTCCCAGGTGCGTTTCGCCGCCTGAATACCGGCGATGCGCGCGGTGGCAAAGACATCCCCTTTGTGGTGACTGCCTTCGATAATCATCTGCAGCGTTTCCGGCTGCATCAGCACCAGCACTTCTGCCCGCGCTTCGCGCACGGTTTCCGCCTTGGCGGAGACATCCACCATGTGCGCTTCGCCCGCGGCGTTAATGTGTGTGAGTTGAGACATACTTACCGTTTTTTGAGATGTGAGACAAAATTACAGGGCGCGGTTCGCGCATCAAGCTGGTCAGCGATAATGCGTTCCCAGGCGGTGCGGCAGGCACTGGTGGAACCCGGCACGGCCAGGATCAGCGTCTGATTAGCCAGACCGGCAATCGCGCGCGACTGCAATGTCGAACCGCCAATCTCTTCATAGGAGATCATCCGGAACAGTTCGCCAAATCCACTAATCTCGCGGTCGAAAAGCGGCAGCAGCGCTTCCGGCGTGCTGTTTTTCAGGTTAAAGCCGGTTCCGCCATTAATAATCACGACCTGAACATCTTCACTGGCGATCCAGCGCGACACGGTGGCGCGAATACGATAGAGATTATCCGGCACGATGGCGTGATCGACCACCTCATGCCCCGCTTCGGCTGCGGCTTCGCGCAGATAGTCGCCGGAGGTATCGTCACTGGCATCGCGACGATCTGACACTGTCATCACCGCAATCTGCACTGCCTGAAATTCGCTGGCTGGTTTACCCATACTGCCTCCTGAAATTAGCCGCCAATGTAAGAGAGATTCTGTGTGATGCCGGTGTTGCCCTGATGCAGAAAGTGCGTCTGCTTTTTCTGCCCCAGACTGCTGGCGATGCGCGCCTGCAGTTCGGCTTGCTGGTCGTCTGACGCCAGCAGATCGCGCAGCGGCACACCGCCGTCACCAAACAGGCAAAGGTGCAGATTACCGTGCGCCGAAACGCGCAGACGGTTGCAGCTGGCACAGAAATCTTTGGCATAAGGCATGATCAGACCAATCTCGCCGACATAATCGGGATGGTAAAAGACCTGCGCCGGGCCGTCGCTGCGTCCGCTCTCACGACGCTGCCAACCCTGGGCGATCAGCTGATCGCGGATGACCATGCCGGAAACATGCTGATCGCGGAACAGCGTGCCGCCGTCGCCGGTCTCCATCAGTTCGATAAAGCGCAGCTGAATCGGACGGGTGCGGATCCAGTCGAGGAACGTAGCCAGATTACGGCTGTTGAGATCGCGCATCAGCACGCTGTTGACTTTGACCTGGCGAAAACCGGCGTCGAGGGCAGCATCAATACCGCTCATGACCTGATGGAATTTATCCTGACCGGTAATGGCGTGAAACTGACGGGCATCCAGGCTGTCGACGCTGACGTTGAGTGCGGTTAACCCCGCGTCACGCCACTGTTTCACGTCACGCGCCAGCCGGTAGCCATTGGTGGTTACCGCGATCTGGCGAATGGAGGCGTTTTCGCGCACCGCCGCAATGATGTCGGTGAAATCACGGCGCAGCGACGGCTCACCGCCGGTCAGCCGCACTTTTTCCGTTCCGGCAGCGGCAAAGGCCCGCGTGACGCGGCGGATTTCATCCAGGGAGAGAAAGCTTTTGTTACGAATTCCCTGCGGTTTGTAGCCGTCAGGAAGACAGTAGGTACAGCGGAAATTACAGACATCCGTGACCGACAGGCGCAGGTAATAGAACTTACGCGCGTATGCATCAGTAAATTGTGACACCAGAACACCTTTCCAGATTGGGAGATGCAGTCATTTCTTCCTGCACCCTGGCAGCTCGATGGCTACGGCCTGAACCCCCTATCCGCAGACGTAGGCATTCAGGCTTGAGTGTACGCTGACCCGTTGATCAGCGCGGTAAGCATGATGGTAGCGTGATTTTCGTCACTCTTCCATTTACTGTTTTCGCTATATATTCTTATACATATCGAATTTTCACCGCATTTTCGCGACAGGATACGTTAAAATGCGATCCAGATTTTGACGTAAGTCATCCGCGCGGGCTTAGCGATTAGAGCCTCGCCACGCGAACGGATATTAAGGAGAAGTATGAATCGCACACTGGCCGATCTTGATCGCGTTGTGGCACTGGGAGGCGGACACGGTTTAGGCCGCGTCATGTCTGCCCTTTCCCCGCTGGGCTCGCGTCTCACCGGCATCGTCACCACCACCGACAACGGCGGATCGACCGGCCGTATTCGTCGCTCAGAAGGCGGCATCGCCTGGGGCGATATGCGTAACTGCCTTAACCAGCTGATTGCAGAACCCAGCGTCGCCTCGGCGATGTTTGAGTACCGTTTTGCCGGTAACGGCGAACTGGCCGGACATAACCTGGGTAATCTGATGCTGCGGGCGCTGGATCATCTCAGCGTTCGTCCGCTGGAAGCGATCAACATCATCCGTAACCTGCTTAAGGTCGACGCCTTTTTAATCCCGATGTCAGAGCAGCCGGTGGATCTGGTGGCGATGGATGTTGAAGGCAACATGGTTTATGGCGAAACCGCAATTGACGAGATGAAGCAGCCGCCGCAGGAGCTGATGCTGCATCCCAACGTCCAGCCAACGCGGGAAGCGCTGCAGGCGATTGGTGAAGCGGATCTGATCCTGATTGGACCCGGCAGCTTTTACACCAGCCTGATGCCGATTCTGCTGATGGAAGAGATGGCGCAGGCCTTGCGTCGCACGCCTGCCACTATGGTGTTTATCGGCAATCTGGGCCGCGAGCTGAGTCCTGCCGCCGCCAGTCTCTCAGTGGCTGACAAGCTGCAGATGATGGAGCGTTATATCGGCAAGCGGGTGATTGATGCGCTGGTCGTCAGCCCGGCAGTGGACACCCGTGGCATTGAAAACCGGCTGATTGTCCGTGAACCGCTGGAGGCCGCCGATATCCAATATCGTCACGACCGCCAGCTGTTACGGGTGGCGCTGGAACACGCCATTCAGGGCTTTAACGGCGCTACGAGGCCGCAATAAACAGCGTTCGCAGTTCATGCAGCTGATCGCGCACGTTGGCCGCCTGTTCAAACTCCAGGTTCTGCGCATGCTGCTGCATCTGCCCTTCCAGCTCGTGGATTTTCTTTTGCAGAGCCTGCGGCGTTAACAGCTGGAAATCGGCCAGCGCCTGGGCTTCGCCAGGACGGGCGGGTTTCGCTTTGCCGCGGGTTTTCACCACGTTTTTGCCCAGTTCCAGAATATCGGTGATCTTCTTATTCAGGCCCTGCGGCACGATGCCATTCTCTTCGTTGTGCAACTGCTGTTTCTCACGGCGGCGCTCGGTCTCTTCAATGGCACGCGCCATCGACGGCGTGATTTTATCCCCGTAGAGAATCGCCTTACCGTTGATGTTACGCGCCGCACGGCCAATGGTCTGAATCAGCGAGCGTTCGGAGCGCAGGAAGCCCTCTTTATCCGCATCGAGAATCGCCACCAGCGACACTTCCGGCATATCCAGCCCCTCACGCAGTAAGTTAATGCCCACCAGCACATCAAACTCGCCCAGACGTAAGTCGCGTATAATCTCCATACGCTCTACCGTGTCGATATCGGAGTGCAGATAACGCACCTTCTCACCATGCTCAGACAGATATTCGGTGAGATCTTCCGCCATGCGTTTGGTCAGCACCGTCACCAGTACACGTTCGTTGATCGCCACGCGCTGACGGATTTCTGACAGCAGATCGTCGACCTGGGTACCGACCGGACGCACTTCGATGATCGGATCCAGCAGACCGGTAGGACGCACCACCTGATCGATCACTTCGTCGCCCGACTTTTCCAGCTCATATTTGCCCGGCGTCGCCGAAACATAGATGGTTTGCGGGGCCAGCGCCTCAAACTCTTCAAACTTCATCGGACGGTTATCCAGCGCCGACGGCAGGCGGAAGCCATACTCCACCAGCGTCTCTTTACGCGCCCGGTCGCCTTTATACATGCCGCCAATCTGCGGAATGGTCACGTGCGACTCATCCACCACCAGCAGGCCATCGGCGGGCAGATAGTCAAACAGCGTCGGCGGCGCTTCGCCCGGTCCGCGTGCGGAGAGGTAGCGTGAGTAGTTCTCGATGCCGGAGCAGTAGCCCAGCTCGCTCATCATCTCCAGGTCAAACTGGGTACGCTGGGTAATGCGCTGCTCTTCCAGCAGCTTATTGTTCTCCAGCAGCACCCGGCGGCGGTCCGCCAGCTCGACTTTGATATCTTCCATCGCCTGCAGAATACGCTCACGCGGCGTGACGTAGTGCGTCTTGGGGTAGATGGTAAAGCGCGGCACGACCGAATCGATCTGGCCGGTCAGCGGGTCAAACAGCGACAGACGCTCAACCTCTTCGTCAAACAGCTCGACGCGCAGCGCAATATCGTCCGACTCCGCCGGGAAGATATCGATCACTTCGCCGCGCACCCGGAAGGTGCCGCGCTGGAACGCCTGGTCGTTGCGGGTGTACTGCAGCTCTGACAGACGGCGCAGAATACTGCGCTGATCGATAATCATGCCGCGGGTCAGGTGCAGCATCATTTTCAGATAGAGATCGGGATCGCCCAGACCGTAGATAGCCGAAACCGATGCCACCACAATGACATCGCGCCGTTCCAGCAGCGCCTTGGTGGCCGACAGACGCATCTGTTCGATATGTTCGTTCACCGACGCATCCTTTTCGATAAAGGTGTCGGAGCTCGGCACATAGGCTTCAGGCTGGTAGTAGTCGTAGTAAGAGACGAAAAACTCGACGGCGTTATCCGGGAAAAACTCTTTCATCTCGCCATAGAGCTGGGCGGCCAGCGTCTTGTTGGGCGCCAGCACCATGGTCGGACGGTTGAGGTCGGCAATCACGTTGGCGACGGTAAACGTTTTACCGGAGCCGGTTACGCCTAATAAGGTCTGATGGGCCAGTCCATCCTCCAGCCCCTCTTCCAGGCGACGTATCGCCTCAGGCTGGTCGCCCGAAGGTTTAAAGGCGGAGTTCAATTTAAAGGCTTTGCTCATGAATGCAGTTCCTGCTGGAGAAGTCGGCGGGCAGGCACTTATTTTACTCTGCTATGGTGATTTTGCCAGAAAATAATACTGGATATAAAAACAGTATTGGTGCAATGTTAACGCCAGCAGGATGGCACCTGATGTCCCTGCAGGCTGGCAGCGTTATCGCTCAGCATGTTGCGCAATGTTATCCCCAGGAAGGGATCTGATTTAACATTTGTCAATAGAGTGTCACAAAATTACAGTACGGTTACCTGACAGATAATTCTCAGGCTTGTTTTTTGATAAGCAACTGATTTTACTGACATAAGGCTATGAGGCCAGATTCTCGTCATTATGTTACCAGGCCGCGTATTTCCTCGCTTCCAACTGGTTTTCATTACCTAATGCACAAGGTTATCCACAGGAATGGTGGATAAGTGATGGCAGCCCCGACGCCATCTGCTGTGTATAATTTTTCCCTGCCTTCTCACTACCGTGAAAATAATTTTTTTTGCGTTAAATTTCGCGTCGCCTGCTGACGGATTATTCTGCAATTTTAATCTGTCACCGGGTGTCGTACGCAAATTTGCACGCCTCATACTAAGATTCTTAATCGGACTTCCTGCCACGTTACAGTACGTCTGCACCAGAAACAGCGCTCCAGGGCACTGCAAAAGTGCAGATGCGTGGTCACCGTGGGGAATTGATAAGTTTTTCTCACCTTTCTTCCCTGACACGCGGCGCTCCGGCAGGAAACAGGGCCGTTTTTAGATCTGGCCTGGGAATTGCAGGAGTTCAGTGGCGTCACCGCGCGGAACGCGCACTGTGCTGCAATGGCGAGGCTGCCATTGCTGATGACTTGTTTGCCAGACGACAGAGCGCGGAAGCAATCAGGCTAACGATCGGGAAGGAGAGTGTCAGATGCTGAGTTTACGTTCGGTAAATCAATTTTACGGTCAAAACCATATTCTGTGGGATGTGGACCTGGATCTGTCGCCTGGCACCTGCACCGGCATTCTGGGCCGTCCTGGCATGGGTAAAACCACGCTGGTGAACTGCATCATGGGCAGATTGCCGATTAACAGCGGCTCTATCTCCTGGAAAGAGGATGGCTCGCCGCCGGAAGATCTGCTGCTGCAACCGGCTGAACAGCGGGCGCAGATGGGGATTGGCTATGTGCCGCAGGGCCGCCATATTTTTACCCAGATGAGCGTGGAAGATAATCTGCTGATTGCCCTGCTGGCGGGTGCCAGCCAGCGCGACCGCCATCGCGCCATTCCCGAAATGGTGTTCGACCTCTTCCCGGCGCTCTACTCTCTGCGCCAGCAGCGCAGCGGCGATCTGCCGATCGATCAGCAGCAACAGCTGGCCCTGGCGCGCGCGCTGGTGCTGCAGCCCAAACTGCTGATTCTGGATGAGCCGACCGACGGGATGTCGCCGTGGCTGGAAGAGGAGATGGGCAATCTGATCCGTCGGCTTAACCTCGACTACGGGCTGACCATCCTGCTGCTGGAGCAGCGCCTGTCGCTGATCCGTCGCGTGGCGGACTATTTCCTGCTGCTGCACCGCGGCCGCAATGTGGCGCAGGGCAGCATGGAACAGCTTGATGACCACACCGTCGATAAATGGCTGACGGTGGCCTGACATTCAGCGCCTGCCCCACCGGGCGTAAGTGTTGCAGGCAGGCTGAAGACGGAGCGCGCGGAACCACCGGAGCGTGTACACAGCGCGCAAGGATGGAGAGCATTGCCCGGATTCAGCACGACAAATAAAATAGCCAGGCCACGCGGTTACTCCGGCAGCGTCAGGTAGTGACCACAGGACGCCTGCTGCGCCGCATCGGTGAGAAACGGGATGGTGCCCAGACAGGGCGCAGGTAACCTGTTTTTCAGGCTGGTGAGATACTCCTGATAGCGTTTACCCGGGGGTTCGACGGTGTTGGCGATCCAGCCCACCAGCGGCAGGCCGCTTGCCCGCACCGCGTCAGCGGTGAGCATGGCGTGATTGATGCAGCCGAGCTTAATCCCCACCACCAGAATCACGGGCAGCTTTTCGCTGACCACCCAGTCCGCATAAGTGTGCGTCTCCGACAATGGGGTGTACCAGCCGCCCGCGCCCTCTACCAGAATCCAGTCAGCCAGCGGTTGCAGCGCCGCCAGACCCGCCGACAGCGCCAGATGGGTAATCGGCCTGCCCTCTTCGGCGCTAACGATGTGCGGCGATGTCGGCTCAAGAAACGCCAGTGGATTGACCTGCTGATAGGTTAACGGCACGCTGCTGTAGCGCTGCAGCGCCAGCGCATCGCTGTTACGGATGCCCTCTGGCGTCATCTCACAGCCTGAGGCAACCGGCTTATAGCCCGCACAGCGATAGCCCGCTGCGGCTGCCGCCTGTAGCAGCCCGCCGCTGGCCACGGTTTTACCGACCTCGGTGTCGGTGCCAGTGATAAACAGGCGTTTCATGATGCACTTACTCCATAGATTAAATGGTAACTCAGGCGATAGCCGTGCCGATCGCGCGGCCAGTGCGCCTCTAACTGGTTGAGCCGTTGTCGGGTTAATACCTGCCCGTCACGCCCCTGATGCAGATGGGTCGCGCCAACCCCCTTCAGGGAGCGCATGGCGCTGAGCGCATCGGGGAAATGCAGGGTCACCACCTCTGAGGTACAGCGCAGGTGCTCTGCGTGGCAGGCCGCCGCAATCTGCGGCTCGCTGAGAAAGCGATTGGCGTGAGGCAGCGCATCCAGATGGGACCAGGCTTCATGAACCTCCTGCAGAGACCCGTCGCCCAGAGTGGAAAACAGCAGCGTGCCATCGGGCCGCAGCACCCGCCGGAACTGGCTCACCGCGCCGGGCAGATCCTCGCTCCACTGCACCGCCAGGTTGCTCCACACCAGGTCAATCGTGTTATCCGCCAGCGGCAGCGCGTCGATATCACCGGCCAGATAGTGCTGCGCCGCGTCATTGTCCCGCGCCTGTTGCAGCATCTGCGGAGAGAGATCCAGAGCCGTTACCTGTTTGCCACGTTCGCGCCACAGCCTGCTGTACCAGCCGGTGCCACAACCGGCATCCAGCAGTTGCAGACCACTCTGTGCGGGCGCCAGTGCCAGCAGGGCATCGCCGCTGAGGCGTTGCAGCGCCGCATGGGCATCGTAATGGCTGGCCGCCCGGCCAAAGGCGCGTGCCACCGCCTGCTTGTCAACCCGCAGCGTCATGCAGCGCCTCCAGTAACCGGTCAATATCCTCAGGATGATGAGCCGCGGTCAGGGTGATGCGCAGCCGGGCCGTCCCCGGCGGCACGGTCGGTGGCCGGATTGCGCTGACCCAGCAGCCCGCCTCAGCCAGCCGCTGGGAGAGCGCCATCGCATCACCATTTTCGCCCACCAGCAGCGGCTGAATCGCGCTGCCGGAGTCCATCAGTTGCCACGGCAGCGAGACCGCACCGCGACGGAAATGCCCGATGTTCTGTTGCAGTTGCTGCCGCAGGGCATCGCCCTGCTGAACTTCACGCAGCGACGCCTGCAGCGCGCTCGCCTGCGCCGCGGGCATCGCGGTGGAGTAGATCAGATGTCGGCTGAACTGCAGAAAATAGTCGGCGGTGGCTGCGTCGCACAGCAGCGCGGCACCGCTGACGCCAAAGGCTTTGCCAAAGGTGACCACCAGTAGTTCCGGTTTAACGCCCTGCTGCCAGCAGCTGCCGCGCCCCTGCTCACCCACCACGCCGATGCCGTGCGCATCATCCACCAGCAGCCAGCCCTCTGCCTGGCGCGTCTGTTGCGCCAGGGCGGCCAGCGGCGCACTGTCGCCATCCATGCTGAAAATACCTTCCGTCACCACCAGCGTTTCGCCCTCGCAGGGAGAGGCGAGCCGGGCTGCCAGACTCTCCGGCGCGTTGTGATGGAAACGTCGTAGCTGTGCCGGACTATGGCTGGCGGCGTCGAGCAGCGAGGCGTGGCTGAGTTTATCGGCCAGGATGCGATCGTTTTTCTCGCCCAGCAGATGAATGACCGCCTGATTGGCCGCAAAGCCAGAGATAAACAGCAGCGCACGGTCGTAGCCGAGCCAGTCGGCCAGCTGCGCCTCAAGATCGGCGTGCTGACGGTGATAACCGGTGACATGCCCCGAGGCACCCGCACCTGCGCCCGCCTGCGCCGCGCCCTGTTGCCAGCCCGCAATCACCGCCGGATGCTGGGTTAAGCCGAGATAATCATTGCTGGAAAAGTGGAGATAGCTGCGGCCGCCGCTGTGCAGCGTGCGGGTCGATTGCTGATCGATCACCCGTCGCTGCCGCCAGCCATCGGCCGCCCGGCGCTGCGTCAGCGCCTGACGGATACGTTGCTGCCAGCCCATTACAGCGCCGCGTTGTAGAACTGTTCAGTGTCGGCATGGAATAGCTGCTCGCTGAGTTGCTGCTCCTGCTGCTGATCGCCGTGCTGAGTGTGAGTATGCTCCGGGTTAAGACCCAGTTTGCGGAACAGCACGCGGTCTTTGTCCTCTTCCGGATTCGGCGTGGTCAGCAGTTTGCAGCCGTAGAAAATCGAGTTCGCCCCGGCCATAAAGCACATCGCCTGGGTCTGCTCGCTCATCTGCTCACGGCCCGCTGAGAGGCGCACATGCGAGGTCGGCATCATGATGCGCGCCACCGCGATGGTGCGGATAAAATCGAACGGTTCCACATCATCGTTATCCGCCAACGGCGTGCCTTTGACCTTCACCAGCATATTGATCGGTACACTCTCCGGCGGCGTTGGCAGGTTGGCTAACTGCACCAGCAGACCGGCGCGGTCGTTAACGGTTTCGCCCAGGCCGACAATGCCACCCGAACAGACCTTAATGCCGGCGTCGCGCACTTTGCCCAGCGTATCCAGACGTTCCTGATAGCTGCGGGTGGTGATGATGGAGCCGTAGAATTCCGGTGAGGTGTCGAGGTTATGGTTGTAGAAATCGAGACCCGCGCCCGCCAGTCGCTGCGCCTGGTGCTCGCTGAGCGTGCCCAGCGTCATGCAGGTTTCCATTCCCATCGCCTTCACGCCTTCCACCATCTTCTCCAGATAGGGCATATCGCGCTCGTGCGGATTTTTCCACGCGGCACCCATGCAGAAGCGGGTTGAACCGGCGGCTTTGGCCTGACGCGCTGAGGTCAGCACCTCTTCCACTTCCATCAGCCGCTCCGACTCCAGGCCGGTCTTGTAGCGCGCACTCTGCGGGCAGTATTTACAATCTTCCGGACAGGCACCGGTTTTAATCGACAGCAGGGTACTGACCTGCACCTGGCGCGGATCGAAGTGCTGCCGATGCACCTGCTGCGCGTTAAACATCAGTTCAAGAAAGGGTTGATCAAACAGCGCTTGCGCCTGTGCAATTGTCCAGCGTTGAGCCATTACTTACTCCAAAAAGGGTGTCATCCCGACGAAAAGCAGGGTTATACTTGTAAACTATATTTTTTTATTTTGGTTTACAACTCCGATGACTATCCCCGTTTTCTCCTCAGACGATGCCCGCTTTGACCGCCAGCATATCTGGCATCCCTACACCTCGATGCAGGATCCGCTGCCCTGCTACCCGGTGGTCGCCGCACAGGGTTTTCAGCTGCAACTGGCCGATGGCCGTGAGCTGGTGGATGGGATGTCCTCGTGGTGGGCGGCGATCCACGGTTACAACCATCCGCGCCTGAACCGGGCGCTGACAGAGCAGGTCACCCAGATGTCGCACGTGATGTTTGGCGGCATTACCCATCCGGCGGCGGTGGCGCTCTGCCGTCAGCTGGTGGCGATGACGCCTGAGGCGCTGGAGTGCGTCTTCCTGGCCGATTCAGGCTCGGTGGCGGTGGAAGTGTCGATGAAGATGGCGCTGCAGTACTGGCTGGGGCGTGGCGAGACGCGTCAGCAGTTCCTGACGCTGAAACGCGGCTATCACGGCGATACCTTTGCAGCGATGTCGGTGTGCGACCCCGAGAACTCGATGCACAGCCTGTGGCGCGGCTATCTGCCCGAGCATCACTTTGCGGCGGCCCCGGCCTGCGGCTTTGATAATGAATGGCACCAGCCTGATTTCGATGATTTTGCCAGGCTGATAGAACAGCATCACCGGCAACTGGCAGCCGTCATTCTGGAGCCGATTGTGCAGGGTGCGGGCGGCATGCGTTTCTACCATCCGCGCTATCTGCAGCAGGTACGGGAAGCCTGTGATCGCTATGGCGTGCTGTTGATTGCGGATGAGATCGCCACCGGGTTTGGCCGTACCGGCAAACTCTTTGCCTGCGAGCATGCGGGCATTACCCCGGATATTCTCTGCGTCGGCAAAGCGCTGACCGGTGGCATGATGACGCTGGCGGCGACCCTGACCAGCCGCGAGGTCGCGGACACCATCAGCCGCAGCGCGGCGGGCTGCTTTATGCATGGCCCGACCTTTATGGGCAATCCGCTGGCCTGCGCGGTCGCGGCAGAGAGCCTGACCATGCTGGCGGAAGGTCACTGGCAGCGCCAGGTGGCGGCGATCGAACAGCAGTTACGGGCTGAGCTGCTGCCGCTGCGCAGTTCACCGCAGGTGGCCGATGTGCGCGTGCTGGGCGCGATTGGCGTAGTGGAAACCCATCAGACGGTTAATATGGCGGCGCTGCAGCAGTTCTTTGTTGAACAGGGCGTCTGGATCCGGCCTTTTGGCCGGCTGATCTACCTGATGCCACCCTACATCATCACGCCGCAGGCGCTGAGCAGGCTGGTGCAGGCGATTGGCGGCGCGCTGGAGCATTCTCAACATTTTGCCGCCTGAAGCGGGCTGACCGCTGGCACTGACGGCACTTTTGGTTATGATGACAGGCTATTCATCGACAATTAAGGAGATGTGATGCGCGTTTTTAGTCAGGATTTTAATGACGGCGAGAAGATGCCTGAAAAGCATGTTTTCAACGGCATGGGTTATCAGGGCGAGAATATCTCTCCCCACCTTGCCTGGGAAGCGGCGCCGGAAGGCACCAAAAGTTTTGTGGTGACCTGCTACGATCCTGATGCCCCAACCGGTTCCGGCTGGTGGCACTGGGTGGTGGCGAATATTCCGGCCAGCACGACGTCACTGCCGCAGGGTGCCGGTTCCGGCAAAGCATCACTGCCAGCAGGCGCAATCCAGACCCGTACCGATTTCGGTCAGGCGGGCTACGGTGGCGCGGCGCCGCCACAGGGCGAAACCCATCGCTACATTTTCACCGTGCATGCGCTGGATGTGGAGACGATTGAAGTAGATGAAGGCGCCAGTGGCGCAATGGTCGGCTTTAATGTGCATTTCCACGCACTGGCGAGCGTCTCGCTGACCGTGAATTATCAGTAATTCAGCACGCCAGACTACTGGCAAACCCAAGGCTGGGTGACCTGGCAGCAACGTATTAGCTCAAAACGCAGGGAACGGCGTCAGAAGAGGAAAGCGTCCCACGCCCAGGGACAAAAACGCCGGGAGCGTTTTTGAACAACGCAAAGCGTTGGCCCGGCTACGGGCGCACCTCAGGGATGAGGTGCGTAATCGCGGGGGCAGAGCGTGCCATGGATGGCGGTTTTTGCGTCTTTCCGATCTGACGCCGTTCCCTGTGTCTGCTCGATCTCACAGCTGGGCTGCGGCAGACTTCGTCAACTATCTCATACCTCTCCCTGACAGGAGAGGCGTTTTTCGTAGCGGGTTACGCCTGTAACTGATGAATCACAACCCACATCGGGCCCTGCCCCACCGCATAACGTCCCAGCGGCTTTAGCAGCCCTTTCGGTTCGGTAATCGCATAAACTTCGATGTGATGAGATTTCTGTCCCGCCGCCACCAGATAGCGTCCGCTGTGATCGATATTAAATCCGCGCGGCTGCGTTTCCGTCGGCTGGAACCCTTCCAGGGTCAGCTCATCGCCCAGGTCGCTGACGCTGAAGACTGCCAGCGTGCTGCTGGTGCGATCGCAGGCATAGAGGAAACGGCCATCCGGCGTCAGATGAATATCGGCAGCCCAGCGCGTACCGCTGAAGTCAGGCGGCATCATATCCAGCGTCTGAACGCTTTCTGCTTCGCCTTCGCCCGTATTTAATGCCCACACCTCAACCGTGCTGTCGAGCTCGTTCACGCAGTAAGCGTACTGGCCGCCCGGATGGAACTGCATATGACGCGGGCCAGCGCCTTCTACCGTCGTGACCTGCGTCTGTTTACGCGGCGTCAGCTGACCATCTTCGCCCAGCTTAAATAAACAGATACGGTCCTGCTTCAGAGCCGGCACGTAGAGCGTCTTGTTGTCATTATCGATGTTGGCCGAGTGACAGCCATCCAGTCCGCTGATCACCTGCAACGGGGCCTGTGGAATGCCGTCATCGCCAATCGGACTGACGCTGACGCAGGCATCATTGTAGGAGCCGCAGAACAGGAACCTGCCCTGGCGATCGGTGGAAATGTGAGTCGGACTGCCGGGCAACGGTGCCTGACCCGCTTCGGTCAGCGTGCCATCGGCGGCAATGCGAAACGCCAGCACGCGGAAATTGGGACGCACACCGACATAGAGAAAATCGCGGTTTGGACTCACCACCATCGGCTGAACCTGGCCGGCGACATCGGTCACCTGAAGCAACGTCAGCCCGCCCTCATCATTCATCTGCCAGACGTGGATCTGCTGGCTCTCGGGACTGGCGGTGTAGACAACTTGTTTCATGCATTCTCCTTTTTTGCTGCCTGATCATGATCTGTGAATCACTGTAGCCTGTTTTATTGCCCTGCGCTGGGATCATTTGTGCCCTGTTTTTTGTCTCCGGACCGTGGTGAGGTGTAGACTTCAGCCCCTGCAAACCAGGAAAAACGAGAGGATTAATGAACTACCGTGTAATTGCCCTCGACCTCGACGGCACGCTGCTGACCCCAGCCAAAACGATTCTGCCGCAGTCAATCGAAGCGCTAAATCAGGCACGCCAGGCGGGCGTTCATGTCGCTATCGTGACCGGACGCCATCACTGCGCTATCCACCCTTTTTATCAGGCGTTACAGCTGGATACACCCGCAATCTGCTGTAATGGCACCTATTTGTATGATTACCAGGCGAAAAAGGTGCTGGCGTCCGATCCCCTCGACCCGCAACTGGCGTTGCAGGTGATTGAGATGCTGAATCAGCAGCAGATTCACGGGTTGCTCTACGTGGATGATGCGATGCTCTATCAGACCCCGACCGGCCACGTGATGCGCACCCTGAAGTGGGCCGAATCGCTGCCCGCCCACCAGCGTCCACTGTTCCGCCAGGTGCCCGACTTAGCCCAGGCGGCACGCGACGCCGGTTCGATCTGGAAGTTTGCCCTGTCGCACAACAACATTCCGGAACTGCAGCAGTTCGCCACCAGAGTGGAAGCGGAACTGGGGCTGGCCTGCGAATGGTCGTGGCACGATCAGGTCGATATCGCCAAAGGCGGCAACAGCAAAGGCAAACGACTGGCGCAGTGGGTTGAATCACTGGGGCTGAGTATGTCCGATGTGATCGCGTTCGGTGATAACTATAACGATCTCAGCATGCTGGAAACGGCCGGACTGGGCGTGGCGATGGGTAATGCCGATGAGGCGATCAAAGCGCGGGCGAAAATGGTGATCGGCACCAACCTTGAAACCGGTATTGCCGATACCCTCTATCAGTACGTGTTGTAATCAGGGCGTCACCGAGACGCTTTTGATCTGGGCATAAAGCCACTGATCCGGCCGGATGCCCAGCTCATCCCGCGCCCACGGCGTGATGCGCGCCCAGAGTTCGCTGATGCCGATGCGCAGCTTCACCTCAACCTGGTCCCCGACCTCCAGCAATTCCACCACCTGTGCCGGCAGGATATTGCGGATGGAAGTATTGTGCGGCGGCTGCAGCGCCAGCGAGACATCGGCCGAGGCAATGCGAATACGCAGCGGGGTTTTAACCGGCTGATTCACCCGGCTGACCCAGATGTGCTGATCGCCCAGCGACAGCGCGGTCATCGGATAGTCGGGATGCTGTTCCAGCACCTGCACCCGCAGCACGCTGGTCAGTTCACTCACCGGCAGCCAGGGCCGCATCGCGCTGCTGCTCCAGACCCGCTCCAGCGGACCAAAGGCTTTGACCTTGCCCGCATCCAGCACCAGCACGTTATCAGCCAGCTGCAGGATCTCCTCCAGACTGTGCGAAACGTAGAGCATCGGAATATCGACCTGCTTCGCCAGCTTTTGCAGATAGGGCATCAGTTCACGTTTGCGTGGTAGATCCAGTGACGCCAGCGGCTCATCCAGCAGCAGCATATCCGGTGCGGTCAGCAGCGCACGGCCAATCGCGACCCGCTGCTTTTCCCCGCCCGACAGCGATAGCGGAAAGCGCGGCAGCAGCGCCTCCAGACCCAGCAGAGAGACCAGACTGTCGAACTGCGCTTTCATCTTAGGTGCCATACCATATTGCAGGTTGCCACGGACCCGATAGTGCGGGAACAGTCGCGCATCCTGGAATACATAACCGATACGCCGTTTTTCCGGCGGCAGCGCAATCTTCTGCTCTGCATCAAACAGCAGGCGATCGTGCAGCTGGATCCGTCCCCGCTGCGGCTGGGTCAGCCCGCTGATCGCGTTGATCAGGGAGGTTTTTCCGGCACCTGACACGCCGAAAATAGCGGTGATCCCTTTGGCCGGGATCTGCAGGTCGACCTCCAGCACGTGATCGCCCTGCTGCTGCATAATGTTGAGTGATAGCATCAGTTTCCCATCCGCTTACGGCCTGCACGTGCCAGCCATTCCGACGCCAGCAGTGACGCCAGGGCCAGCACGATCGCGATGACGCAGAGCCGTGCCGCCGCCCCTTCCGCACCCGGTGTCTCTATCAGGGTAAACATCGCCAGCGGCAGCGTGCGCGTCTCGCCGGGAATATTGGACACAAAGGTGATGGTGGCGCCGAACTCGCCCAGCGATCGGGCAAACGCCAGCACCGTTCCAACGATCACGCCCGGCAACGTCAGCGGGAGCGTAATGGTGAAAAAGACCCGCCAGCGTCCAGCGCCCAGCGTGCGCGCCGCCTGCTCCAGCCGGCAATCCACCGCCTCCAGCGCCAGCCGGATGGCGCGCACCATCAATGGAAAAGCGATCACGGCAGAGGCCAGTGCGGCACCCCGCCAGCTGAAAGCAAAGCTGAAGCCGAACCAGTCATAAAGCTTTTCGCCTACGATGCCGCGCCGTCCAAGGCTAATCAGCAGCAGATAACCCACCACCACCGGCGGCAGCACCAGCGGCAGGTGGATCAGGCTGTCGAGCAGCGCTTTACCAGGAAAACGGCAGCGCACCAGAATCCAGGCCATCAGGATGCCAAACGGCAGACTGCCTATCACGGCTATGCCAGAGACTTTAAGGCTAAGCAGTACCGCCTGCCATTCGGGATCGCTGAGTATCATTTCGTCGGTGTGAATCCGTAATGTTTAAAGATAGCCGCGGCCTGAGGCCCTTTCAGATAATCATAAAACGCTTTAACGGCAGCGTTGTCGTGATCGTTCACGATCGCCATCGGATATTCTACGGGTTTATGGCTGGTTGCCGGAAAATGCCCGACGACCTGCACTTTGTCGCTGGCGACCGCGTCGGACCCGTAGACAATGCCATAGGGCGTTTCATTACGCTCGACCAGCGCCAGTGCTGCCCGCACATTATTGGCTGGCGCTAACGAAGGCGCAACGCCTTCCCAGGCACCCAGCTTTTGCAGCGCCTCTTTGGCGTAGATGCCCGCAGGAACGTGGTCCGGATCGCCGACTGCCAGACGCTCACCGTGCAGCAAGGTTTTCCAGTCAGTCTGCGGGTCCAGCGTCACCGCTTTCGCGGCGGCACTGCGTGGCGCAATCAATACCAGATCGTTGCCCAGCAGGGTATAGCGGCTACTGGTAATCACACTTTTTTTCGCCACCGCATCATCCATCCACTGCTGATCGGCAGAGATAAAGAGATCGGCAGGAGCACCCTGCTCAATCTGGCGCGCCAGCGTTGAAGAGGAGGCAAACGAAGAGACCACCGTCACCCCCTTTTCCTGCTTGTAACGGCTGGCAATATCCTGCATCGCGTTGGTCAGTGAAGCCGCGGCAAACACAGTGATGTTGTCGGCGGCCACAGCCTGCCCGGCCAGCGAAACGGTGATCAGGGCCGCGACGCCCCAGCGATAGTGTTTAAATGACATGATTTTCTCCGGCTATTCGTTGTGTAGCGGATAATATAGCGCAATATCAGTGAGGTTCAGTAAATTATCGGCAGGGGGAACAAAAGGTTAAATCCGGAGAGATAAAAACGACCACGCCCGCGCAGATGGCGGGCGTGGCAGCAATTAATTGTGCGAACGGGCTGAGGATTTTTCGCGATGACCAATTTTAGAGATGACGTTAAACACTTCACCCAGGCCATAAATCATGCCCAGCATCAGCGCCATCACGACAGGCACCATCAGTATGGCAACGGCGAGGCTTTTAAGTAATTCCAGCATGGAGAGTCTCACTCTGCTAACAAAAAAGAGATTGTAACGGGTCAGCAAAATTTTGCGCAGCCCTTTTCGTGCTTTTACTTTGGTCACAAAACGCCGCTATCATCGGCCTTCGCCTTAACCCTTTGCCGGAGCTGTCATGGAAGCCGAACTGTCCCTTCATATCCGTTTACAACAGAAACTGTTTGCCGATCCGCGACGTATTGAGCTGCTGAAACGCGTACAGCAGACCGGGTCGATCAGTCAGGGGGCGAAGCTGGCCGGTATCAGCTACAAAAGTGCCTGGGATGCGATTAATGAGATGAACCAGATGGCGGATGAAACGCTGGTGGAGCGGGCCACCGGTGGCAAAGGCGGCGGCGGTGCAACGCTCACCCGCTACGGTGAACGCCTGATTCAGCTGTTCCAGCTGATGGAGCAGATCCAGCAGAAAGCCTTTGATGCGCTGCAGCAGGATACGTTACCGCTCGACAGTCTGCTGGCGGCCATCGCCCGCTTCTCGCTGCAGACCAGCGCCCGTAACCAGCTGTTTGGCACCGTTGTCAGTAACGATGCGCAGCAGGTGGTCCAGCATCTGCTGATTCAACTGGCCGATGGCGTCACGCTGCTTAATGTGGCGCTGACCCAGCGCAGCGCCGATCGCCTGCAACTGGCCGCCGGTAAAGAGGTGCTGGTGCTGATCAAGGCGCCGTGGATCCGCATCAGTCGTGACGCCGCACAGGATGACAATCAGCTGGCAGCGACGGTCAGTGCCATCGAACCCGGCGAGCAGATGAGTGAAGTGCTGATGAAGCTCCCCAGCGGCGAAACCCTGTGCGCGACCCTGAGCAACGATCAGCTGCAGCAACTGACGCTGCAGCCCGGCGACGCCGTGATCGCCAGTTTCAATGCCGAACACGCCATCGTCGCCACCCTGCTCTAGCGGTTGATTTGACTTCATTAAGGGCAATGGTTACAACTCAGTGACACGATGCAAAAAATGGAACAGATCATGGCTTCATTGCACATTTCGCAAGGCACGTTTCGTCTTAGCGATACCCGGATACTGAGTCTGAATCAGGTGGAACTGCAGCGCGGCGAAAGCTGGGCGTTTGTCGGAGCCAACGGCAGCGGCAAATCATCACTGGCGCGTGCACTCTCTGGAGAACTTCCGCCGCTGGCCGGTTCAGTCAGCAGCGATTTCAGACGGCCGGTCCGGCTGTCGCTGGAGCAGCTACAAACCCTGGTGGCGCAGGAGTGGCAGCGCAACAACACCGATATGCTCAGCGAAGGTGAAGAGGATACCGGGCTGACCGTGGCAGAGGTGATTCAGGCGGAGGTGCAGCAGCCCGAGCGCTGCGAGCAGCTGGCACAGCAGTTCGGCATCGAAGCGCTGCTTTCACGCCGCTTCAAATATCTCTCTACCGGCGAAACCCGCAAAACCCTGCTCTGTCAGGCATTGATGAACCAGCCAGATTTGCTGATTCTGGATGAGCCGTTTGACGGGCTGGATGTGGCGTCGCGCTCCAGCCTGACCGACACGCTGCGCGGCCTGCAGCAGCCGACATTTACCCTGGTGCTGGTGCTCAATCGCTTTGACGATATTCCCGACTTCATTCAGCAGGTTGGCGTGCTGGCGGAGTGCACCCTCACCCACAGCGGGCCACGCCAGGCCATTTTAACGGAAGCGCTGGTGGCACAGCTGGCACACAGTGAACAGCTGATGGGAATGGCGTTACCTGAGGCGGATGTGCCGGATCAGCTGCCATCGCTGGCGGATGATGCGCCGCGCGTTATCCTGCGCAACGGCACCGTCTCGTATAACGATAAGCCAGTAATTCAGGGGCTGAACTGGCAGGTCAACGCCGGCGAGCACTGGCAGATTACCGGCCCGAACGGCGCCGGAAAATCGACCCTGCTCAGCCTGGTGACCGGCGATCATCCTCAGGGCTACAGCAATGATTTAACCCTGTTTGGCCGCCGTCGCGGCAGTGGTGAAACCATCTGGGATATCAAGCAGCATATTGGCTATGTCAGCAGCAGCCTGCATCTCGATTACCGCGTCAGCACCAATGTGCGCACGGTGATCCTGTCGGGCTTCTTCGACTCTATTGGTCTTTATCAGGCGGTTTCTGACCGGCAAAAAGCGCTGGCACAGCAGTGGCTGGCACTGCTGGGGATGGATAACGGACAGGCGGATGCGCCGTTTCACTCGCTTTCATGGGGACAGCAGCGGCTGGTGCTGATTGCCCGCGCGCTGGTTAAGCATCCGACGCTGCTGATTCTGGATGAGCCACTACAGGGTCTCGACCCGATTAACCGCCAGCTGGTGCGGCGCTTTGTCGATGTGCTGATTGGCGAGGGACGGACTCAGCTGCTGTTTGTTTCGCATCACGCGGAAGATGCGCCCGCCTGCATTACACATCGCCTGAGCTTTATCGCCCATGACGGCGGCTATCACTATCAGCAGGAAACCCTGCACTAGGGCTCTTGTAACGCGTCACCCCACGCCGCTGCTGCGGCGTTTTAAAGCGCTCTTGTGTAAGCGCTACCATTCCACATTACCTTTCACGCCATATATCCGCGCACATTGCCACGAAATAAGAATATTCAGCTTGTGTAAACGATACCATTTATCCAGACTTGATCACGCTTTCGGGCGCGCTGATGTGCTACTTTTTACCGATGCCTCTTTGGCTTTTGACGCTTACCAGGATCTAACATGGAAAAATTCAACCCGGTCGATCACCCGCATCGCCGTTACAATCCACTGATTGATCAATGGATTTTAGTTTCACCTCATCGGGCCAAACGTCCGTGGCAAGGCGCGCAGGAAACCCCGGCGGTCAATACGTTACCGGCGCACGATCCGGACTGCTTCCTGTGTGCCGGAAACACCCGCATCACCGGCGACAAAAACCCGGACTATGCAGGCACCTACGTCTTTACCAATGACTTTGCTGCGCTGATGACCGACACGCCAGACGCGCCCGAGAGCGACGATATCCTGATGCGTTGTGAAAGCGCACGCGGCACCAGTCGGGTCATCTGCTTCTCGCCCGATCACAGCAAAACCCTGCCGGAGATGTCGCTGAACGCGCTGGAAGAGGTGGTGCGTACCTGGCAGGCAGAGACCGCCGATCTGGGTCAGCACTATCCCTGGGTGCAGGTGTTTGAGAACAAAGGCGCGGCGATGGGCTGCTCCAACCCGCATCCCCATGGTCAGATCTGGGCCAACAGCTTCCTGCCGAATGAAGCGCAGCGTGAAGATGATCATCAGCGCGACTATTTCGCTAAACATGGCTCGCCGATGCTGGTCGACTATCTGGCACGTGAACAGCAGGATGGCAGCCGCACCGTGGTGGAAACCGATCACTGGCTGGCGGTGGTGCCGTGGTGGGCCGCCTGGCCGTTTGAAACCCTGCTGCTGCCGAAAGCGCACGTCAAACGAATTACCGACCTCAATGAGGCGCAGCGTACCGACCTGGCGCTGGCGCTGAAGCTGCTGACCAGCCGCTACGACAACCTGTTCCAGTGCTCATTCCCCTACTCCATGGGCTGGCATGGCGCGCCGTTTAACGGCGAAGCCAACGATCACTGGCAGTTGCATGCTCACTTCTATCCGCCGCTGCTGCGCTCAGCAACGGTGCGTAAATTTATGGTTGGCTATGAAATGCTGGCCGAAACCCAACGCGATTTAACGGCGGAACAGGCGGCGGAACGTCTGCGTTCTGTCAGCGACGTTCACTTCCGTGAGGCACAACAATGAGCTTAAAAACCATCACGCAGCAGCTTTTCTCTGACACCTTCGGTTACGCCGCTACGCATACCATTCAGGCACCGGGCCGCGTTAACCTGATTGGCGAGCATACCGACTATAACGCCGGCTTCGTGCTGCCGTGCGCCATCGATTACCAGACGGTAATTGCCTGTGCCCGCCGTGACGATCGCCAGATTCGGGTGGTCGCGGCGGATTATGAGAATGCGCAGGACACATTCTCTCTCGATGAAGAGATCGTCAGCCTGCAGGAACCGATGTGGGCCAACTATGTGCGCGGCGTGGTGAAACATCTGCAGCAGCGTCATGCCGATTTCGGCGGTATCGATATGGTGATCAGCGGCAACGTGCCTCAGGGCGCGGGCCTCAGCTCATCTGCGTCGCTGGAAGTGGCGGTCGGCACCGTGGTGCAACAGCTCTATAATCTGCCGCTGGATGGCGCCGCCATTGCCGTGAATGGTCAGGAAGCGGAAAACCAGTTCGTCGGCTGTAACTGCGGCATCATGGACCAGTTGATCTCCGCGCTGGGCCGGAAAGATCACGCCATGCTGCTCGACTGCCGCACGCTGGGCACGCGTCCGGTGTCGATGCCGGAAGATATCGCGGTGGTGATCATCAACTCCAACTTCCGTCGTACCCTGGTTGGCAGCGAATACAACACGCGTCGTGAGCAGTGTGAAGCGGGCGCGCGTTTCTTCAATAAGAAGGCGCTGCGTGACGTTGAACTGGTCGAGTTTGAAGCGGCACAGGCGCAGCTCGACCCGCAGGTGGCAAAACGCGTGCGTCACGTTCTGACCGAGAACGCCCGCACCCTGGAAGCAGCCGATGCGCTGACGCAGGGCGACCTGACCCGTATGGGCCAGCTGATGGCCGAATCTCACGCCTCGATGCGTGACGACTTCGAGATCACCGTGCCACCGATCGATACCCTGGTAGAGATCGTGAAAGCGCAGATCGGTGAGCGCGGCGGCGTGCGTATGACCGGCGGCGGCTTTGGTGGCTGTATCGTCGCGCTGATGCCACTGGATCTGGTCGATCAGGTCAAAGCCGCCGTAGCGGAGCAGTATGAAGCTGCGACCGGCATCAAAGAGACCTTCTACGTCTGCAAAGCCTCTGAAGGAGCCGGCCAATGCTGAACGACGTCAACTCCCACGCGCCCGACGGTCAGCCGTGGCGCATAACGGTGCTGCGCAATGCCAACGGCATGCTGGCAACCTTTATGGACTGGGGCGCGACCTGGCTCTCCGCCCGCGTGCCGATGCAGGATGGCACGGTGCGTGAAGCGCTGCTCGGCTGCGCCACGCCCTCTGACTATCTCCATCAGGATGCCTATCTGGGCGCGACGGTCGGCCGCTACGCTAACCGCATCGCCGGGGCAAAACTGAATAAACTGAACCGCCAGCTGGTGCCGAACCAGTGCGCACATCAGCTGCATGGCGGACCGGAAGGCTTTGATAAGCGCCGCTGGCAGATTGTCAGCCAGTCTGACAGCGAGGTGCACTACCGCATTGATTCGCCCGATGGCGATCAGGGCTATCCCGGCAATCTGATTGCCGATGTGCGCTATCAGCTGGATGACCAGAACTGCCTGAGCATTAGCTATGAAGCGCGCTGCGATCAGCCCTGCCCGGTCAATCTGACTAACCACGCCTACTTTAACCTTGATGCGCATCATGGCGACGCCCGCCAGCATCGCTTACAACTACACGCCGACCATTATCTGCCGGTCGACAGCGAAGGCATCCCGAATGCGCCGCTGAAAGAGGTTGCCGGAACCAGTTTTGATTTCCGCGAGGCCAAAGTCGTGGCACAGGAGTTTCTGGCAGACGACGATCAGCGAGCGGTGAAGGGCTATGACCATGCGTTTCTGCTCAACAGCGCAGGCGACGACACTCAGCCTGCGGCAGAACTCTGGTCGGAAGATGGCAGACTGCAGCTCAGCGTGACCACTTCGGCACCGGCGTTGCAGTTCTACTCCGGCAACTACCTGGCGGGCACCCGTGCCCGTGAACAGGCGAGCTATACTGCATTTCAGGGTATTGCGCTGGAGAGCGAATTTTTACCGGATTCGCCTAATCATGCTGAATGGCCTCAGCCTGATTGCTGGCTGCAGCCGGGAGATCGCTGGGAATCCGTGACGCGTTATCGCTTCACGCCACGCTGAGCCTCCGGCTGAAAAACGCGCAGTGCGTCACACACAGGCTTACGCGCTGCCCGCTTTTCCGTTATGGTATGGCGCAATCAGCTCGCGTGTCAGGCGGGCAGCAGCAGGTTTCCAATCTCACAGAAACATCACAGTATTAAGGAGTTAAGCTATGGCTGTAACTAAGCTGGTTCTGGTGCGACACGGCGAAAGCCAGTGGAACAACGAAAACCGCTTTACCGGTTGGTATGATGTTGACCTTTCTGAGAAAGGTCGTGGCGAAGCCAAATCAGCAGGTCAGCTGCTGAAAAAAGAGGGTTTTGTTTTCGATTTCGCTTACACCTCAGTACTGAAGCGTGCCATTCACACGCTGTGGAATGTGCTGGATGAGCTGGATCAGGCCTGGCTGCCGGTTGAGAAAACCTGGCGTCTGAACGAGCGTCACTACGGTGCGCTGCAGGGTCTGGATAAAGCGGAAACCGCTGCCAAATATGGTGATGAGCAGGTTAAGCAGTGGCGTCGCGGCTTTGCCGTTACTCCGCCAGAGCTGGATCGTTCAGATGAGCGCTTCCCGGGCCATGATCCGCGTTACGCGAAACTGACCCCAGAGCAGCTGCCAACCACCGAAAGCCTGGCGCTGACTATTGACCGCGTTATCCCTTACTGGAACGAAACCATTCTGCCGCGCATCAAAAGCGGTGAGAAAGTGATCATTGCCGCACACGGCAACTCACTGCGTGCGCTGGTGAAATATCTGGATAACCTGAGCGAAGATGAAATCCTCGAACTGAACATCCCTACCGGCGTACCGCTGGTCTATGAGTTCGATGAAAACTTCAAACCGCTGAAACGCTACTACCTGGGCGACCAGGACGAGATTGCCGCGAAAGCTGCAGCCGTTGCGAATCAGGGTAAAGCGAAGTAATTTCTCGCTGAAATGCAAAAAGGCCAGACGGAAGTCTGGCCTTTTTTATTGGGCTGCGCGCACGGACGCTGCGCACTGTGTTCGTTGTCAGAATAAAGAGATCAATGAACCAGGCAACAACTGATTGGCTCAAATCGCAGGGAATACGGTCAATGGCACAATCCTCAACGCGAACCGGGTCAGACCTTGTCAGTTATCCCACTCAGCCGCGGCGCTGTTTAACCGCTGCCGCCAGCTGACGCAGCACCTTGTCGGTATCTTCCCAGCCGATACAGGCGTCGGTGACGCTTTTGCCATAGACCAGCGGCTCGCCGCTCTCCAGACTCTGGTTGCCTTCCACCAGATGACTCTCGATCATCACACCGACAATCGCCTGCTCACCATTAATCAGCTGCTGTGAGACATCGTCTGCCACAACCATCTGACGCTGGAACTGCTTGCTGCTGTTGGCGTGGCTGAAATCGATCATCACCTGCTGTGGCAGACCCGCTTTTGCCAGGCCCTCTTTGACCTCTGCAACATGCTGCGCACTGTAGTTCGGCTCTTTGCCGCCGCGCAGAATGATATGGCAGTCACCGTTGCCGCTGGTTTCCACAATGGCGGAGTGACCATACTTCGTCACAGACAGGAAACAGTGCGGCGATCCCGCCGCGTTAATGGCATCGATCGCCACCTTAATGGTGCCATCGGTGCCGTTTTTGAAGCCGACCGGACAGGAGAGACCGGACGCCAGCTCACGGTGAACCTGGGATTCCGTGGTGCGCGCGCCAATCGCGCCCCAGCTCATCAGGTCAGCCACATATTGCGGGGTAATCATATCCAGAAACTCGCCCGCCGCCGGTAAGCCGCTGTCGTTAATATCCAGCAGCAGTTTACGCGCCAGACGCAGACCGTCATTGAGCTGGTAGCTGTTATCCATGTAGGGATCGTTGATCAGCCCTTTCCAGCCCACCGTGGTGCGCGGCTTTTCAAAATAGACCCGCATCACCACTTCCAGCTCGCCTTTCAGCTCATCACGCAGCGCCAGCAGGCGGTCGGCATACTCTTTTGCCGCTTCAGTGTCATGAATTGAGCAGGGGCCGATCACCACCAGCAGGCGATCGTCCTTGCCCTGCAGGATCTGATGAATCGCCTGACGGGCCTGTGAAACGGTCTGTGCAGCACGATCGGTCGCCGGGAATTTTTCGAGCAGCGCAACCGGGGGTAACAGCTCTTTAATCTCTTTGATGCGTAAGTCATCGTTCTGGTAATTCATACTGATTCCATATTATTTCTGGCCCGGCGCCCGCCGGACACAACCTGCCCAATGTAGCCCGAAGCGCCTGGGGTGTAAATTCCCGCTGCGGGTTAAATGTGCGGGTGATATTTGCATTAATCAGGTTAGCGACTAGACTTTTTAATGGTAAGCACTGAGGAACGTCCCGCTTACCAAATTAAATCACCCTGTTTAAGCCAACCGGCGAATTATATTTCGTCAGGGATTTTCTTACCCGAAATTGCACCTCTGGGCTTAAAGCATCTTCATTTATTAACGGGAGCATAATGATGAAAAAGTTTGCCTTACTCTTTTTGACAGCAGCAATGACACTGAGCAGCGGTGCGGTACTGGCTGCAGACAGCAGCAGCAATAACGGTACATCGAATCAGGCAGCCAGTGCAGGTGCAGCAGCGGGCGGAGCGAAAGAGAATCTGCCGCCAAATAATGTCGATAACAGCAAAATTAATAACACTGGCAACGATACCAATCCTGCAACGTCCGGCAGCACCACCAGCCATGGTAATATGTCTGCTAACGAAATGGACCAGAACGCCCAGTGTAAAGATGGTAAATGTCCGAACATCAATAAAAAAGTTCAGACTAAAGTGGGCGGCGGTGACGTAGATACTAAAACCGACGGTACCACCCAGTAATTCTGTTTAGCCAGGAGAGCTGACGCTCTCCTGGTTTTTCTCCCCTCTGTCCCACTCTTCCGCTATGCTAATCCTGTGAATTTTACAGGAAATCCTTCATGGCCGTTTTGCTTCTGATTGACGATCATCCGCTGGTTGAAGTGGCACTTGAAGCCGCTCTGAGCCAGTCGCCTATTCCGGTTCAGCTCCTCTCTGCCAGCAGTGAAAAAGCCGCCCGTCCCCTGCTTCAGCAGCCACTGGACATCATCGTGCTGGATATTGGCCTGCCGGACAGCGATGGGCTGGAATTCCTGCGTCGCCTGAAGATCCATCGGCCCGACTGTCCGGTATTGATCTACTCTGCTCAGCAGACCCGCCACTATGTGCGTCGCGCCCAGGCGCTGGGTGCCGCCGGTTATGTGGTGAAGAGCCAGCGCATGGCGCAGCTGCTTAGCGCTATCCTGGCGGTGCTGGGCGGTCAGACGGCGTTTCCGGTGATGGATGATGAGCCGGAACTCCCGCTGACCCAGAAAGAGCGTCAGATTCTGGCGCTGCTGGCCAGCGGCCTGTCCAATCTGCAAATCGCCGCCCAGTTGCACATCAGTAATAAAACGGTCAGCACCCATAAAAAGAACATTCTGGAAAAAACCGGCGCCCGTTCGGTGGTGGAACTGGCTGACCTGTGGAAGGCGCAGCAGTGAGAACTCTCCTGCTGATGTTGCTGTTGCTGTGCGGATCCGTTCTGGCTGAGGTGCGTCCGGTGAGCAGCATCAATCTGCCGATGATGCTGCCGGTGACACACGCGGAAACCATGCAGGGCAAAATCCTGCGAGTTGGCCTGCTGGAAGAGAACCACGCCCCCTGGGCGATGCGCATCGGCAACGACCTGTATGGCATCAATGCTGACTATCTTTCCGCACTGCGCCAGCTGACTGGCGCGCAGTTCAGCCTCAACCTCTACAGCGATCAGCCGCATCTGATGCAGGCGCTGAACAGCGGCCAGATCGATTTTGCGCTTGGCATGTGGATTTCTCCCCTGCCAGCCGGCGCGCTGAGCAGCGATAACTGGTACAGCAGCCCGCTTCGGGTCTACCGCAATCAGCAAAACCAGCGTGCCGTGATGTTTAACAGCCAGAATGCCCAACTGGCGATCAGCGAAAGCACGCTGGCACAACTGCCGCCTGCGCTGGCGGCCCGCCACAGCTGGCGACACTACAGCAGTGATCTGCAGGCGCTCTATACCCTGCTGAATCAGCAGAATGATTATGTGGTGGCGGATGAGACCAGCGCCGGTTTTCTGCTGAGCCAGCTGCAACAGGGCCAGATTTATCAGATCGCCTCACACATCGAGGCCGGACAGCTCAACCTGCGCGCGGTCTCCCGCGATCCGGAGCTTATCAGCTGGATTAATCAGAGCCTGCGTCAGTTGCCAGCAGAACTGATGAACACGCTACAGGCGCGCTGGAGCAGTACCCTGCCGCGCTACCAGGATACGCAGACCCTGATGCTCAGCCCCACTGAACGCGCCTGGATTGCCGATCATCCGCGTATTACTTACACCGCCGAACCGGACAACTATCCCTGGAGTTATCGCGATGCCAGCGGGACCGCCAGAGGCTATGGCGTGGATTTGCTGAAAGCGATAGCTCAGAGCACCGGCCTGCAGTTTGAACCGGTGTGGGTCAGCAATCCGCGTCAGGCGAACACGCTGATCGGTCAGCAGCAGGCGATGCTGCAGCTGATGCAGCCGCTGAACGGCGATGCGATGCAGAGCACCTCGCTGCCGGTGTGGCGCGCGCTGTGGGGCATCTACACCCTCCAGCCCGATACGCTGGCGCACTGGCGCGACCTGCGCGGCAAGCGGGTCGGCGTGTTACAGAATGACCTGGCGCTGCGTCTGCTGCCTGCGGATCTGCAGCCGCTGCAGTTTGCCGATCGTAATAGCCTCTATGACGCGCTGGCAAAAGGGCAGATCGATGCGCTGGTCGATAACGTGCTCTCCGCCCGCTGGCGTATCGCCAGCCGCGATGATGCGCGCATCCACCTCGCCTTTGCCGCCAGCGACATCGCCTGGCCGATCGCGCTGGGCGTGACGGCTGACCAGCCGGTGCTGCGCACCCTGCTGGATCGCGCGCTGCAGCAGATCCCGGCTGACACACAGAGTCAGATGCGCGACAGCTGGTCAACCCCGCCACAGCCCGGCAGCGTGATGGTGATGCGTTCGCTGCCGATGATGGTGCTGGCGGTGGC
The DNA here is from genome assembly GCF_011800685.1 of Pantoea sp. EKM10T. Taxonomy (NCBI): domain Bacteria; kingdom Pseudomonadati; phylum Pseudomonadota; class Gammaproteobacteria; order Enterobacterales; family Erwiniaceae; genus Pantoea; species Pantoea sp. EKM10T. The sequence continues at coordinate 294,269 of NZ_JAALEU010000002.1, read as the reverse complement.
AGGTGCGGCCATTGCGCTGCTGCTGTTGCTGCTGGCGCGCCGCTACTGGCAACAGCGCCGGGAGCGTCAGCAGCGTGAACAGGCTGAGCACGCCAATGCGATGAAGAGCCAGTTCCTGGCGACCGTCAGCCATGAGCTGCGCACGCCGATGCAGGCGATCCTCGGACTGCTGGAGCTGGAGAAGCAGCAGCACAGCAGCCAGAACCTGACGCTGCTGCACAGCAGTGCGCAATCGCTGCTGACGTTGCTGAATGATCTGCAGGATCATGCGCGCATCGAGAGCAACAGTTTTACCCTGGCCCCCCGTCCGCTGTCGCTGGCGCAGTGGCTCAATCAGCAGCAGCACTTTTATCACCCGTTAATGCGCGAAGACGGCCCGCATCTGATCGTCGAGGCGCTGACGCCGCTGCCTGATGCCGTGATGATCGATGCCGATCGCCTGCAGCAGGTGGTCAACAACCTGATGACCAATGCGCTGAAATTTACCCGCCACGGCGCGATTCGCCTGACGCTGGCCGCACAGCAACAACAGCTGATTCTGACGGTGAGCGACAGCGGCAGCGGCATTCCGCCAGAGGAGCAGCAGAAGCTGTTCGATCCCTGGTATCAGGCGCCGTCCGGTAAATCGGTTTCGGTGCAGGGCAGCGGCCTGGGGCTGTTTATCTGCCGGGAAATGGTGCAGCGGATGGGCGGCGACATCCGGCTCGCCTCTGAACCCGGTCACGGCACCCAGGTCACCGTGACGCTGCCACTGGCGGTCTGCGCACCAGCAAACCACGTGGATGAAACCGCCCTTCCCGACCTTCCACCGCTGCGGGTGGCGATTGTCGATGACCATCCGACCAATCTGCTGGTGATGCAGCAGCAGCTGTCGCGTTTTGCGATTCAGGCTGACATCTTTGAGCAGGGACGCGCACTACTGCAGGCCGATGCGCAACAGCCTTATGACCTGCTGTTTATCGACCAGATGATGCCGCGGCCTGACGGCACGCTGCTGCTGCGGATATTGCGGCGGCGTGACCGTCAGCGGAAGCGTCAGGCGATGCGGGTGCTCTGCTCCGCGGATGCCCAGCTGCTGTCACGACCGCTGGAGGCGCGGGAGCGGGTAGTGATCAAACCGGTGCAGTTAGCCGATCTCAGCGCGCTGCTGGCAGAGTGGCAGGAAGATCCGCTGGCGGCGCTGGATGATAATCTGTGGCAACTGGCGCAGCAGAATGAGAAATTCCTCCGCCGTCTGAGCCAGACGCTGCACAACACGGTGACGCAGGATCTGGCCGTGATGCGCGAAGCACGCGAGCGCGAGGAGTGGATGCCGTTCGCCGAAGCGGCACACCGGATGAAAGGAAGCTGGTTACTGGTGGGACTGGATCACGGCGCACAGCTCAGCCAGCAACTGGCGGAGCAGGCAAAACAGCATCAGGACACGTCTGAGACGTGGCAATTACTGATATTATTAGCAAACAGGTTACTGAAAAAACTGGAATCTTATGGCACATACCCACACTCATAGCGGGCAGGATAGTAATCGCACGCGTCTGGCGGCCGCCTTCGGGGTGACCGTTGTCTTTATGGTGGCTGAAGTGATTGGCGGCTGGCTCTCGGGTTCACTGGCGTTGCTGGCGGACGCCGGGCATATGCTGACCGATGCCGCCGCGCTGCTGATGGCCCTGCTGGCGGTGCAGTTCTCGCGCCGTAAACCCAATGCACGCCACACCTTTGGCCTGCTGCGTCTGACCACGCTGGCCGCATTTGTTAACGCCATTGCGCTGCTGGGCATTACCGCACTGATCGTCTGGGAGGCGGTGCGCCGCTTTGCCGACCCGCAACCGGTGACCGGCGGCCTGATGCTGGGGATTGCTATTGGCGGCCTGCTGGCCAATATTCTGTCGTTCTGGCTGCTGCATCACGGCAGCGAAGAGAAGAATCTCAACGTGCGGGCCGCGGCGCTACATGTGATGGGCGACCTGCTTGGCTCGGTGGGTGCGATTGTCGCGGCGGTGATTATTATGCTGACCGGCTGGACCCCAATCGACCCGATTCTTTCGTTGCTGGTGTCACTGCTGGTGCTGCGCAGCGCCTGGGCGCTGCTGCGTGAGAGTCTGCAGGAGTTACTGGAAGGGGCGCCGCGTTCGCTGGATGTGAACCGGCTGATACGGGATCTCACCCTGAACATCGCAGAGGTGCGCAATGTTCACCATGTGCATCTGTGGCAGGTGGGCGAAAAGCCGATGCTGACGCTGCATGCGCAGGTGATCCCGCCTTACGATCACGATGCGCTGCTGCATCGTATCCACGACTATCTGCGCCAGCACTATCAGATTGCGCACGCAACCGTGCAGATGGAGTATCAGCCCTGTGCCGGTGCCGAGTGTGAACTCGGCTTAAGCGGCGCTGCCGCCACCGGCCATGATCACAGCCATTCACACGACCATGAGCATGCTCACGCTAAAGGCGAAGTGCACACTCACTGAGCCGACAGCGCGCGGGAACCCTGTTGCCGCGCGCTGCGGATCCACATGCGTGAGCCGTTCAGCGCAATCAGCGTCAGAATCACATACTCCAGCGACATCGCATAGACGCCCTGACGGGCAAAAATCATCACGCTAATCACGTTGATGATGACCCACAGCAGCCAGTTCTCAACATATTTGCGCGTCATCAGCACCATCGCCGCAATCGACAACACCATCATGCAGGAGTCCCAGAACGGGAACGCATCCGGCTGCAGCGCGGGCATCGCCACCGACAGGCCAAGGCCGTTCATCAGCGTGACGGCCGCACGGGTTAACAGCGCAAACACCGGATCGATATAGAGGGTCATCAGCGCAATCGCAATCACACAGCCCGCCGTCCAGGCCAGCGCCTTAGGCAGCGGCAGCCAGCGGATTTTCAGCGCCGCCTGATGATCGGAGGTTTGCCGACTCCAGGCGTACCAGCCGTAGATATTGGCGGCAAAAAAGAAGAGCTGCAGCAGCAGGCTGGCGTAGAGCTGGATCTGAAAGAAAATCACCGCAAACAGCGTGACGTTAATCAGGCCAAAGGGATAGTTGATGATTTTTTCCAGGCTGGCAAACCAGATGCAGAGTAAGCCCGCCAGCGTGCCGATAGCCTCAATCCATGAGAGATCGTAGCCTCCGGCACCCAGAGGAATGTGAACCAGAATATTATGTGTGCTGAAGAAGTCCATGCTGAGCACCTGTCCGGAAAACGCTTACGCGTTTCCCTTCACGTTGAGTTTAAGTTCCGCTGCAAAGGATAGCATGCGATTAAGCGGCAGTAACGCCGCCTCACGCAGCGTCTCATCCACCTGAATCTCATGTTCCACCCCACCCGACTCCAGCGCCTCTGCGATGGCTTTAAGGCCGTTCATCGCCATCCAGGGACAGTGAGCACAACTGCGGCAGGTGGCACCTTCACCGGCGGTCGGCGCTTCAAGCAGCTCTTTATCCGGCACCGCCTGCTGCATTTTGTAGAAGATGCCGCGATCGGTCGCCACAATCATCTGCGGATGCGGCAGGGATTTGGCGGCCTGAATCAGCTGGCTGGTCGAGCCGACCGCATCGGCCAGATCGACAATCGCCTGCGGTGACTCAGGATGCACCAGCACTGCCGCGTCGGGATAGAGCGCTTTCATACGCTGCAGCGCCTGGGTTTTGAACTCGTCGTGCACAATGCAGGCACCCTGCCAGCAGAGCACGTCCGCGCCCGATTTTTGGGTGACGTAGCGGCCAAGATGGCGATCCGGCGCCCAGATAATTTTTTCGCCCAGACTGTCGAGGTGCTCAATCAGCTCGACCGCAATGCTTGAAGTCACCACCCAGTCGGCCCGCGCTTTTACCGCCGCCGAAGTATTGGCGTAGACCACCACGGTGCGATCGGGATGGGCGTCGCAAAAGGCGTTAAACTCTTCAATCGGGCAGCCGAGATCCAGTGAGCACTCCGCCTGCAGCGTCGGCATCAGTACGGTTTTCTCCGGGCTGAGGATTTTGGCGGTTTCCCCCATAAAGCGCACGCCGGCCACCAGCAGTGTCGTCGCCGAATGGTTGCTGCCAAAGCGTGCCATCTCCAGCGAGTCGGAAACGCAGCCGCCCGTCTCTTCTGCCAGCGCCTGAATTTCCGGATCGGTGTAGTAGTGCGCCACCATCACCGCGTTTCGCGCCTTCAGCAGCGCTTTAATTTTCTCACGGTAGAACGCCTTCTCGTCGTCACTCAGACGGGCGGGTTTGGGCGGAAAGGGATAAACGGCGCTTTCTGGATCGAACATCACACTCATGACACAGCTCTCGTTTTGTCTAATTAACGAAAATCGCCTGTTCCGGCGACTTATGGCGTCGAATCCGCCATCGTGTTTTATATGCTAAACACGATAGCGGAAAAGCCTGCCTGTGTCGTGCGATATTTATTCTGTCTGCATCACAGCGCCGACCCTGCCGGGCTGCGTTTCATCTGCCAGTACCAGCGGTTTTTGCGGCGCTTCCAGTGCCAGCAGAAAGGCTTTGATATCCAGTCCGCCCGCAAAGCCGGTCAGCTTGCCGTTGGCTCCAATCACGCGGTGGCACGGTGCGACAATCGAGAGCGGATTACGCCCATTGGCCGCCCCGACGGCACGCACCGCCAGCGGATGGCCGATCTCCCGCGCAATCTGGCTGTAGCTGCGCGTCTCACCAAACGGGATAGCCACCAGCGCCTGCCAGACTTTTTTCTGAAACTCAGTGCCGACAAAATCGAGCGGCAGCTCAAAGCAGCGACGAGCACCGGTGAAGTACTCGCTGAGCTGACGCTCAGTTTCGATCAGAATGGTATGATCGTCATCGCGCGTTTGCGGCAAAAACCGGGTGCGTTTTGGATCGTCGTTTTCCCACAAAATACCCGCCAGGCCGCTATCGCTGGCGACCAGTTTCAGTTCACCCACCGGGGTGACTATCGGTTTGAAGTAGAACATGGTGATTCTCCCGTCACGATTCTGTCACCTATTATCGCACTTTTCATCAGCCTGACTGGCTGTTTTCGGTCATGGCGATAAACTGTTGTGCTGTCCGAAAACAGCCAGTCTGCCGGGATTCACCGGTGTAGGCTGCGCTTATTTACCGGAGAACTGCCATGCTCGATCCCGACATTGCCTATCAGGCGCTGACCTCTCGTGATACCCGCTTTGACGGCGTTTTCTTTGTTGGCGTGACCTCAACCGGTATCTATTGTCGTCCGGTCTGCCCGGTCAAAGCGCCGATGCAGAAGAACTGCCTTTTCTTCAGCAGCGCCGAAGCGGCGGAGAAAGCCCGCTTTCGCCCCTGCCTGCGCTGTCGGCCCGAACTGGCACCCGGTAATGCGCCGGTTGATCAGCCGCACCGTGTGGCAGAGCGGCTGGTTCAGCGTATCGAGGAAGGCATGCTGGAGGAACGTGAAGGACTGGAGGCAATTGCCGCTGAATTCGGTATCAGCCTGCGTCAGCTGCGCCGTATCGTGCAGCAGGAGCTGGGTGTCTCGCCGCTGGAACTGAAGCAGACGCGGCGCATGCTGCTGGCTAAACAGCTGCTGACCGAAACCCGGCTGCCGATTATTGACGTTGCCTATGCCAGCGGCTTTGGCAGCCTGCGGCGCTTTAATGATGTCTTCCAGGCGCGTTACCGCATGACGCCAGGCGCGCTGCGCAGGGACGATACGGGCACTCAGTGCGCGCAGCCCGGCGACCGCGTGACGCTGCGGCTGGCCTATCGCCCTCCCTACGACTGGGCGGCGATGCTCTGGTTTTTGCAGACGCATCTGATGAAAGAGGTCGAGGCGGTGGAAGATGGCTGCTGGCGACGCACCGTGGTGCTCGGCCGCTGCCGGGGCTGGGTTTCTGTTTCGCATCTGCCGCAAAAGAATGCGCTGCAGGTGACGCTCTCAACCTCGCTGACGCCGGTTCTGCCTCTGCTGCTGCGCCGTCTGCGTGATCTGTTCGATCTCGACGCACAGCCGCAGCGTATCGCCGCCTGTCTGGCGCAGGACCCACTGCTGGCACCCAGCCTGATCTCGCATCCGGGTCTGCGTGTGCCTGGCGCATTCGACGCCTTTGAGCTGGGCGTGCGCGCCATTATTGGCCAGCAGGTGACGGTCAAAGCGGCCACCACGGTCAGCAGCCGTTTTGCCGCCGCCTTTGGCGAACCCTGTGAGACGCCGTTCGCCGATCTGACCCGCTACACCGCCCATCCTGAACGCATCGCCGGACTGACGGTAGACGATGTCGCGCCGATGGGGATTGTCAGTGCCGCCCGCTCCCGCGCCATCATCGCCTTTGCAAATGCCTGCGCCAGCGGAGATCTGCGTCTTAGTGCCGCTCAGGCGCCAGACGAGGTCATCAAAAAGCTGGTCAGCCTGCCGGGTATTGGTCCCTGGACCGCGCACTACATCGCGATGCGCGCTTTGCGCTGGCCGGATGCCTTTCCCAAAGAGGATATTGCCATCCGGAATAACCTGGGCGGCATGTCATCGAAAGAAGCGGAGGCGCGATCGCAGTCATGGCGTCCCTGGCGCAGCTATGCAGTGATGCATATCTGGGAGAGCCTGGCAGTGGCAAAGGCAAAGAAAAAGCCGTGACGGTTGATGTAAGGATGCAGATAGTCTGCCCTGATCTGCATAGTCGGTATCGCAGAAACTAAAAATGCAGAGCCTCTTCCAGACTGCTTACAAACTCGCACCCGACTGAATCTGACCGCAACGAAAAAGCTCAACGCGCAGGGAACAGGGTCAGAAGAGAATGGCGCGGGCCGACAGCCATCGCCAGAGGCTTTTCCAGACTGCTTACAAACTCGCACCCGACTGGATTTGGCCGCAACGAAAAAGCTCAACGCGCAGGGAACAGGGTCAGAAGAGGAAAGCGTCCCGCGCCTGGGACAAAAACGCCGGGAGCGTTTTTGAACAACGCAACGCGTTGGCCCGGCTACGGGCGCACCTCAGGGATGAGGTGCGTAATCGCGCGGGTTGAGCAGGTCATGGATTGGCTTTAGCGTCTTTCCGATCTGACCCTGTTCTCTGCGCAGGCTCGATCTCACAGCGGAACGGGCCGGAGTTTGCTCACAACTTCAAAAACCAATGACGTTTTGCTTTGAAAAAGTTTTCAGATACCGCAGAAACAAAAAAAGCGCCCTGAGGGCGCTTTTTTCTTAATTGGTGGGTCGTGCAGGATTGCCTCGGCCCATCCGGGGCCTCGCCCTTCGGGTGATGCTGTCGCATCAGCGTGAATCGCCTGGCGATTCAGTCGAACCTGCTGCAGGTTCTCACCCTGCACGGGGAACGCCGTGCCGCAGAAACAAAAAAAGCGCCCTGAGGGCGCTTTTTTCTTAATTGGTGGGTCGTGCAGGATTCGAACCTGCGACCAATTGATTAAAAGTCAACTGCTCTACCAACTGAGCTAACGACCCGCTGGGGGCTTACAACCGTTCAACACGCCAGGCGGCTGAGATAAGATGGTGGGTCGTGCAGGATTCGAACCTGCGACCAATTGATTAAAAGTCAACTGCTCTACCAACTGAGCTAACGACCCATCTTAGGTTGTGAAGCAATGCTGAAGTGTTCTTCTTAAAACTGCGCGGTAAAAGCGCGTCTGAGGAAGATGGTGGGTCGTGCAGGATTCGAACCTGCGACCAATTGATTAAAAGTCAACTGCTCTACCAACTGAGCTAACGACCCATCTTCAGGCTTACCAGACACTTTGCAATGTGTCCCGGCAACGGCGGCATATATTACTGATTTAGCGGGGTAGCGCAACTCTTATTTCTGCTAAATGCTTCAGTTGCTTACCTTTCATACGGCAAGACCAGAAATCACACGATATCTGGCCTGAACCGTACAGATTACAGACTTGTCAGACGTTTTTGCGCCTGCTTAGCAGATTCGGTGTCTGGATAAAGTTTGATCACCTGCTGGAAGACCGCTTTAGCTTTCGCTGTGTCTTTTTTCTCCTGCATGATGACGCCCACTTTCAACAACGCTTCTGCAGCTTTCGGCGACTTCGGATAGTTTTTCACTACCGTGGCGTAATAGTAAGCCGCGTCGTCCTTTTTGCCTTTGTTATAGTTCAGCTGTCCCAGCCAGTAATTGGCGTTCGGCTGATAGGTCGAATCCGGGTAACGTTTTACCCACGCCTGGAGCGCGCTGATCGCCTGATCATACTGTTTCTTCTCCAGAATCAGCGCCACAGCCGCATTGTAATCGCTGTTAGCGTCACCGGTCTGCGCAGGTGCGCTATCCGTTGATGCTGCCGCGCCTGCGGTTGCTGCTGCGCCGGTATCCGCTGCCGCATTACTGCCCGCTGCCTGCTGACCGCCGCTGGTGCTGGCACTGCTCAGGCTGTCAATCTGCTGGTAAAGCTGCTTCTGCCGCTCAACCACCTGATTCAACTGATAGGTGTTTTGCTGGATTTGCCCACGCAGCGCGTCGATATCACGCTGGTTATCGCTCATCTGCTGCTGCAATTGCTGCATCAGCTGTGCCTGGGCATTAGAAATTCGTTCAAGAGTGGTGACACGGTCTTCGACCGAGCCGGAGCCAACGCTACTGATTGACGCTTGGGCATTAGCGGCCCAGGGGGCCGCTACGCCAATCAGTAACGACAGACTCAACAGGTGATGTCTGAAGTTACTAACCATGTGATTCTCTTAGTAGACCAGAACGGCACGACGGTTTTTAGAATACGCTGCTTCGTCATGACCCAGAACAGCTGGCTTCTCTTTACCGTAAGATACGATAGACATCTGATCAGCCGACACGCCTTTGCCCTGCAGGTACATTTTAACCGCGTTAGCACGACGTTCGCCCAGGGCGATGTTGTATTCCGGCGTACCGCGCTCATCCGCATGACCTTCGATGGTCACTTTGTATGACGGGTTGCTGCGCAGGAAGGTTGCATGCTGATCCAGCATCTGTGCGTAATCAGACTGAACGTCATACTTGTCCAGGCCGAAGTACACGATGTTGTTCTGCTGCAGCTGCTGCATCTGCAGACGAGCCTGCTCGTCAGAAGACATGTTGCCGCCGTTGCCGTTCATGCCAGAATTTGCACCGTAAGCGCCGCCATCAGCGCCCATGCCAGTCTGGTCATTGTTGTTGTTCTTGTGTGAGCTACAAGCCGCTACTGCCAGAACCGGCAGAGCCAGCATCAAACCCTTCAGCACTTTGTTCAGTTGCATTTCAAAATCCCATTATTGTTTATTGTTTGTGATGTCTGAACTGTCAGACATTACAGATACGGCGACCAGGCAGGAAATTTTACCTGTCCATCAGTTGCCGGAAGACGCGCTTTGAAACGGCCGTCGGTAGAAACCAACTGCAACACGGAACCCATACCCTGAGTAGAGCTGTAGATTACCATTGTGCCATTGGGTGCCAGGCTCGGCGTTTCATCCAGGAACGTGTCCGTTAACGTTTGAACGGCTCCCGTTTCCAGATCCTGTTTGGCGACGTGTTGAGCACCACCGTTGGTGCTAATCATCACCATTGACTTACCATCTGTTGCGACATCCGCATCCTGGTTCTGACCGCCTTCCCAGGTAATACGTTGTGGCGCGCCACCGTTAAGTCCGACTTTGTAGATTTGTGGAGCACCAGCCTGATCGGAGGTGTAAGCCAGCGTCTGGCTGTCCGGGAACCAGGTCGGTTCGGTGCTGTTATAGCGACCATCGGTAATCTGACGCGTCTGACCTGAGGCCAGATCCATCACATAGAGGTTCAGGCTGCCGGTTTTAGAGAGCGCAAACGCCAGTTTAGAGCCATCCGGCGAGAACGCTGGGGCACCGTTGTGACGTGGATAGGAGGCGATCTGACGGATAGCACCGTTCGACAGCGTCTGTACCACCAGCGCAGATTTGCCGCTTTCAAAGGTCACGTAAGCGACTTTGCTGCCATCCGGAGACCAGGCTGGCGACATCAGCGGCTGTGGTGAACGATGCACGACAAACTGGTTGTAACCATCGTAGTCAGCAACGCGCAGCTCATACGGGAACTGGCCGCCGTTGGTCTGCACCACATAGGCGATACGGGTACGGAAAGCGCCCTTGATGCCGGTCAGCTTCAGGAACGTTTCGTCACTGGCCGTGTGAGCGGCATAACGCAGCCACTGCTTCGTCACTTTATAACTGTTTTGTGCCAGCACGGTACCGGGAGCACCGCCGGTGTCGACCAGCTGGTACGAAACCTGATAGCTGCCATCCGGGTTAGACGCGACCTGACCGACGACCACGGCATCAATGCCGAGTGCACTCCACGCGGCAGGCTGAACTTCCTGCGCGCTGGCAGGCTGCTGTGGCAGACGCGAGCGATCCAGTGGATTAAATTTGCCACTGTTGCGCAGGTCAGCTGCAACGATGCCGCCGATATCTTCCGGCGCTGCGCCAGCACCGGCCCATTTAAACGGCACCACGCCAATCGGGCGCGCAGTGTTGACACCCTGGGTTATCTCAATTCGAACTTCTGCATGCAGCATGGCTGCCCACAGCAGGATAAAAAAGCCTAACGTAACGCGAAGAGCTTGCTTCATTTTATCTCCCTTATCTGAACCTCAGTCCACGATAATTGGCACTGTTCCTGGAAACCACGAGTACAACTTAAGTACGGCACGCTAAACATAGATCAACTTGCCGCCCGTTACTGCATTATTGCGGTTTAAAACGCATTGGGGCGTTTTTAAACACTTCGTAGACCGCCTGCGAAGGCGGCTTCGGAATACGTGCCTGTTTTGCGGCAGCAATCGCGGCCTGACAGAGCGCGGGATCGCCACCCTCTGACTTAACATCAATCAACAAGCCATCAGGCGCAAGTTTAATCCGCAAATCACAGGTTTTTCCGCGATACAGATCCGCATCATAGAATCGGCTCTGAATCGCACTCACAACCTGACCCATGTAGGAGTTGATTTCCGCGCCTGATGCACCCGCTTTCTTCTGGTTTCCCTGCCCTGCTGCGCCACCAGAGGTGCCGCTTTTCGGTGCATTTTTACCGGAAGCAAGTCCACCCAGCAAATCATCGACATCGCTGTCGTTGGCAGCATCGGCGGCGGCTTTCGCTTTAGCATCCGCTTTGGCCTTAGCGGCAGCATCGGCTTTGGCTTTCGCCGCGGCATCGGCTTTCGCTTTGGCGGCAGCTTCCGCCTTCTCTTTGGCGGCCTCTTTAGCCGCTTCCGCTTTCTCTTTTGCTGCTTCTGCGGCTTTCTCTTTCGCCGCCTCTGCGGCTTTTTCTTTGGCCTCAGCTGCTTTTTGTTTAGCCTCTTCAGCCGCTTTGGCTTTGGCATCCGCCGCCGCTTTCACTTTGGCCTCAGCCGCGGCTTTCGCATCTGCTTCAGATTTCGCCTTCGCTTCCGCAACGGCTTTCTCTTTTGCAGCAGCGGCAGCGGCGGCTTTCGCCTGCTGATCAGCCTGCTTCTTTGCTTCGGCTGCGGCCTGTTTCGCCTGCTCAGCCGCGGCTTTTGCCTGCGCATCTGCCTGAGCTTTTGCATCCGCTTTGGCTTTGGCAGCCGCCGCTTCCGCCGTTTTTTGCTGCTCCTGCGCCTGCTTAGCAGCGTCTTCGGCAGCCTTCTGCTGCTCAGCCTGCTGTTTTGCCTCTTCTTTCGCGGTTTCCTGCGCGGCTAAACGCTCTTTTTCCAGCGCTTTCAGACGCTGCTGTTCAGCAGCCTGTTTCTGTTGCAGCTCTTCAGCCTGCTGCTGCGCCTGCTTTTTACGCTGCTGCTCAGCCCGCTGGCTGTCACTTTGCTGGTTCTGCTGACGATTGTATTGACTCACGACGGCACCGGGATCGACCATCACTGCATCAATATCACTGCCTCCGCCACCCGCACTGCTGGCGTCAATGTGCTCATTAAACGAGCTCCAAATCAGCAGCGCGATCAGCACGATATGCAGAATCACCGAAATGATTATCGCGCGCTTTAACTTCTCGTTTTGCTCGGTTGCCTTCGACACACTCGGTTCCCAAAAAACGGTTCGATTTTAAATCGGCTGCGTCATCAAACCGACAGATTTAACACCCGCCTGGTGCAGCAGGTTGAGCGCTTTAATAATTTCATCGTAAGGCACCTCTTTCGCGCCCCCGATCAAAAAGACCGTCTTAGGATTCGCTTCCAGTCGACGCTGCGCTTCGCTGATTACCTGCTCTGGCGGAAGTTGATCCATACGATCGTGATCCACGACCAGGCTGTACTGACCCACGCCCGCCACTTCGACAATCACCGGCGGATTATCATCGCTGGCAACGGTTTTCGAATCGGTCGCATCAGGCAGATCCACTTCCACGCTCTGGGTAATAATGGGCGCCGTTGCCATGAAGATCAGCAACAGCACCAACAGGACGTCCAGTAGCGGAACGATGTTGATTTCCGACTTCAGGTCGCGGCGTTTGCGACCACGTACTCTGGCCATCATTAACCTCTATTTACTTAGCGCTATCGCTGGAGAAAGCCTGGCGATGCAGAATGGCAGTGAACTCTTCCATGAAGTTGTCGTAGCCCTGCTCCAGTTTGTTCACGCGCTGGTTCAGACGGTTGTACGCCATCACCGCCGGAATCGCGGCAAACAGACCGATAGCGGTCGCAATCAACGCTTCAGCGATACCCGGTGCAACCATCTGCAGGGTTGCCTGCTTCACGGCACCCAGTGCGATAAAGGCGTGCATGATCCCCCAGACGGTGCCGAACAGTCCGATATAAGGGCTGATAGAACCGACGGTGCCGAGGAATGGAATGTGGTTTTCCAGCGCTTCCAGCTCACGGTTCATCGAGATGCGCATCGCACGGCTCGCACCATCAATGACCGCTTCCGGCGCATGGCTGTTGGCGCGATGCAGGCGGGCAAACTCTTTAAAGCCGGAATAGAAAATCTGCTCCGAACCACCCAGTTCTTCCCGGCGCTCCTGGCTCTCCTGATAGAGGCGCGAGAGTTCGATGCCGGACCAGAATTTGTCTTCAAACGCCTCCGCTTCTCTTCCCGCCGCATTCAGAATACGTGTGCGCTGAATAATGATGGCCCAGGAGGCAATAGAAAAGCCGATCAAAATCAACATGATAAGTTTGACCAGAAGGCTCGCCTTCAGGAACAAATCAAGAATGTTCATGTCAGTCACTGCTTGAACTCCGCGACAATAGACTTGGGAAGCGCAATCGGCTTCATTAGATGTGGGTTAATGCAGGCAATCAGGACTTCTGCCTCATTGAGCACTTTGCCTTCAGTATTCACGATACGCTGAGTGAACGTCATGGTAGCCCGTGTCATTGATGTGACCTCGCTCTGGATCTCCAGAAGGTCATCAAGACGCGCCGCCGCCAGATAGTCCACCGATATACGCCGTACCACAAAAGCTATCTGCTGTTCTAACAGCGTCTGCTGATTAAAATGGTGCTGTCGCAACATTTCAGTACGTGCTCGTTCATAAAAAGCGATATAGCTGGCGTGATAAACCACACCACCGGCATCAGTATCTTCGTAGTAGACCCGAACCGGCCAGCGAAACAGCGTTGTACTCACTCTACATCCCGGCCTCGTTTTAAACGTTGTTACTATACGCAAGAGAATTGGGGTTGGGAATGGCTCGTCAGAGCCAGGCGAAAATAATTATCGCTCCGTAACAAACGGAACGATTTCAGGGAGATTAATTGACCAGACGCTGACAAAAATTCACTGACAGCGCCGATGAGGCGGGGTCTTAAAGATAAAAACGGTAAAGCGCAATAAATAGCACCAGCATGGCGGGTAACGGGGCAAACAGCGCCTGCCATCGGGTTTGCTGTGGCCGGAAGCCCACACCGTGGATCACCCCACTGCAGACCGCCCAGATCAGCACCAGCCCCTGCAGAGCCGGTAACTGGCCTGCCTGACTGGCAAAGCGTGTCGGATCCCACATCACGCCGCCTGCGGTCAGCAGCGCCAGCAGCAGTGAAAGGGCCCGTAACGGGCCCTTATCCATCAGATCATACAGCATCCGAATTAGCGTTCGCATCAGTGAGGCTCATCCTGCGCTTCAATGTGCTCAATCGCCAGCGCGGTCACGATACCAAAGGCACAGGCCAGCAACGTGCCGAGAATCCAGGCAAAATACCACATGCGACGTCTCCTTAATTAATAGAGTGAGTGACTGTTGCTTTCAATATGCTCTTTGGTGATACGACCAAACATCTTCCAGTAGCACCAGGTGGTGTAGGCCAGAATGATCGGCACAAAGATAGCGGCGGCAACGGTCATGGTTTGCAGCGTCAGCAGGCTGGACGTTGCGTCCCACATGGTCAGGCTCACACCCGGCACCGTGCTGGATGGCATGATGAACGGGAACATTGCAATACCGGCTGTCATGATGACGCAGGCCAGCGTCAGTGAGGAGAACAGGAACGCCCAGGCGCCCTTCTCAACCCGCGAGCAGAGTATGGTCAGCAGCGGCAGCACAGCGCCCAGCAGCGGGAACAGCCACAACACAGGGTGGTTCTGGAAGTTGACCATCCAGGCACCCGCTTCGCGCACCACGGTTTTGCCCAGTGGGTTAGAGGCGGCGAAGTGATCCATAGTGCTGGTCACCACATAACCATCGATACCATATTTCACCCAGACGCCCGCCAGGATAAAGCAGACCATCATCACCAGGGCGGCAAGTTGTGCTGCGGTGCGCGAACGCAGATGCAGTTCGCCGGTAGTGCGCATCTGCAGATAGGTTGCACCCTGCGCCAGAATCATCGCCACACTGACCACACCCGCCAGCAGCCCAAACGGATTCAGCAGTTGGAAGAAGTTACCGGTATAGAACAGGCGCAGATACTCATCGGCATGGAACGGCACGCCCTGTAACAGGTTGCCAAACGCCACGCCAATCACCAGCGGCGGCACGAAGCTGCCAATAAAAATCCCCCAGTCCCAGGCACCGCGCCAGCGATTGTCTTCAATCTTCGAACGGTAATCGAAGCCAACCGGACGGAAGAACAGCGACGCGAGCACCAGAATCATCGCCACGTAGAAGCCAGAGAAGGCTGCCGCGTAAACCATCGGCCAGGCGGCAAACAGCGCGCCACCTGCGGTGATCAGCCAGACCTGGTTACCGTCCCAGTGTGGAGCGATACTGTTAATCATGATGCGACGTTCAGTATCATTCCGGCCCAGAATGCGTGTCAGCATCCCGACACCCATATCAAAACCATCTGCGACGGCAAAACCAATCAGCAGTACGCCAATCAACAGCCACCAGACAAAGCGCAGAACTTCATAATCAAACATAGTCGCTCTCCTTATCCCTGTACCGGCTGGGTGATTGCCGTGATCTGCTCATGATGATAACGCCCGGTTTTCAGGCTGCTCGGCCCAAGGCGGGCGAATTTGAACATCAGGTACATCTCAGCCACCAGGAACATTGTGTAGAGTCCGCAGATCAGGATCATGGAGAACAGCAGATCGCCAACGGTCAGGGAGGAGTTGGCTACCGCAGTCGGCAGAACTTCACCGATAGCCCAGGGCTGACGACCATACTCCGCCACAAACCAGCCTGATTCGATAGCGATCCACGGCAGCGGAATACCAAACAGCGCCGCTTTCAGTAACCAGCGATTTTTACCGATGCGGTTACGCAGTACGCTCCAGAATGCCAGCGCGATAATGCCCAGCAGCAGTACGCCACACAGCACCATGATGCGGAAGGCGAAATAGAGCGGGGCGACACGCGGGATAGAGTCCTGCGTCGCCTGTTTAATCTGCGCTTCGGTCGCATCAGCCACGTTGTCGGTATAACGCTTCAGCAGCAGACCGTAGCCGAGATCCTGTTTATGACTGTTGAACGCGTCACGCACCGCCGGATCCTGGCTGCCACCGCGCAGCTCATTCAGCAGGGCATAGGCTTTCATGCCGTTGCGGATGCGCACTTCATGCTGTGCCATCAGATCTTTCAGGCCGGTGACCGGCGTATCGGTAGATCGGGTGGCGATCAGGCCCAGCAGCCAGGGGATCTGTACTGCGTATCGGTTCTCCTGAGTGGCCTGATCGGGCAGGCCAAACAGGGTAAACGAGGCCGGTGCCGGCTGGGTTTCCCACTCCGCTTCGATAGCGGCCAGTTTGGTTTTCTGCACGTCACCCATTTCGTAACCTGACTCATCGCCCAGAACGATGACTGACAGCACCGCCGCCATGCCAAAGCTGGCCGCGATAGCGAACGAGCGTTTAGCAAAGGCGAAGTCACGACCTTTCAGCATGTACCAGGCGCTGATGCCCATAATAAACATTGCACCGGTGGTGTAACCGGCTGCCACGGTGTGAACGAATTTCACCTGCGCGACCGGGTTCAGCACCAGCTCTGAGAAGCTGACCATCTCCATGCGCATGGTTTCGAAGTTGAACTCAGAGGCGATCGGATTCTGCATCCAGCCGTTAGCCACCAGAATCCACAGCGCCGACATGTTTGAGCCCAGCGCCACCAGCCAGGTGACGGCAAGGTGCTGCACTTTGCCCAGGCGATCCCAGCCAAAAAAGAACAGGCCAACAAAGGTGGATTCCAGGAAGAACGCCATCAGACCTTCGATGGCGAGCGGCGCGCCGAAGATATCGCCGACGTAGTGAGAGTAATATGACCAGTTAGTCCCGAACTGAAATTCCATGGTCAGGCCGGTGGCGACACCCAGCGCAAAGTTAATACCAAATAACTTGCCCCAGAACTTCGTCATATCTTTATAGATTTGTTTGCCGCTCAGGACATATACCGTTTCCATGATCGCCAGCAAAAACGCCATACCCAGCGTTAAAGGGACGAACAGAAAATGGTACATCGCCGTTAAGGCAAACTGTAACCGCGACAGCTCGACGATATCTAACATAAGGACTCCTTGCTCCTCGCTTTGTCTCCGTCACGCGCGCGAACAGATCGAACGCAATCAGAGTCAGCAACGACTGTTTATTGATTCCAGTTTTTTATTACCCGCAGAACAGGTCTGTGAGCTGCCCGAACAGGCGAGTAGCAAATGAAGCAGCTCAGAAAATTGTCAATCAGCGCTTTCATTAACGCGTGCTTTAACAGGAGGAAAGCGGGTGTAATCCCGGGTTGAGCAGACGTTTGAAAATTTGTGTAAAAGGCTGGATTGATGCAGCGCAATTTACGCCCTTAGCGTTGCGCTTTGCCAGAGATATAGTTGGATATAAGTCGCGATTAATTGATCTGGATTAACGCAATAAGTTTCCAGATAGGGTCAGGTAGGTTTCTTGTTAATGAGATGTCAGTAATGAAATAAAGCGCGAAGAAATAATTTACCTTTGACACTTTTCCTTAACGTGATGAGCCGCGGGCCGGTTATTTAATCGCTCACTCTTCTCTTTAGCTTCCTGCGTTATAGCTCTCATTTACAGGCATAAAAAAAGCCACCCGAAGGTGGCTTAGTCTCAGATGACGCTGACTTATTTAGCAGGTAATACGGCTTTAACTGCGTCACCGATATCCGCCAGGCTGCGGACGGTTTTCACGCCTGCCGCTTCCAGCGCAGCAAATTTCTCATCTGCTGTACCTTTACCACCGGCAATGATGGCGCCAGCATGGCCCATACGCTTGCCTTTCGGCGCGGTGACGCCAGCAATGTAGCCCACAACCGGCTTGGTCACGTGCTCTTTAATGAAGGCTGCAGCTTCTTCTTCTGCGCTACCGCCGATCTCACCGATCATCACGATAACTTCAGTCTGTGGATCATCCTGGAACATTTTCAGGATGTCGATGAAGTTAGAGCCTGGGATCGGGTCACCACCGATGCCAACGCAGGTTGACTGGCCGTAGCCGATATCCGTGGTCTGCTTAACCGCTTCATAGGTCAGGGTGCCTGAACGTGACACGATACCGACGCGGCCCGGCTGGTGAATGTGGCCCGGCATGATGCCGATTTTACATTCGCCTGGGGTGATAACGCCTGGGCAGTTTGGACCGATCATCCGCACGCCTGCTTCATCCAGCTTCACTTTCACGGTCAGCATATCCAGGGTCGGGATGCCTTCGGTGATGGTGATGATCAGTTTGATGCCCGCGTCGATCGCTTCCAGGATGCCATCTTTACAGAAAGGAGCCGGAACGTAGATCACAGTGGCGGTCGCGCCTGTTGCTTCTACCGCTTCGCGAACGGTGTTGAACACAGGCAGGCCGAGATGGGTCGTGCCACCTTTGCCTGGCGTCACGCCGCCAACCAGTTGGGTGCCGTATGCCAGCGCCTGCTCAGAATGGAAAGTCCCCTGGCCACCGGTGAAACCCTGGCAAATGACTTTGGTGTTTTTGTCGATCAGAATGGACATTATTTACCCTCCGCGGCAGCAACAACACGCTGTGCGGCGTCTGTCAGGCTGGTTGCTGCAATGATGTTCAGACCGCTGTCCGCCAGTTTCTGGGCGCCCAGCTCGGCGTTGTTACCTTCCAGACGTACCACAACTGGCACGTTCACACCCACTTCAGCGACTGCGCCGATGATGCCGTCGGCAATCAGGTCGCAGCGTACGATGCCGCCGAAGATGTTAACGAATACGGCTTTAACCGCATCGTCAGACAGGATGATTTTGAAGGCTTCGGTCACGCGCTCTTTGGTTGCGCCGCCGCCGACATCAAGGAAGTTGGCCGGTTGACCGCCGTGGTGTTTAACGATGTCCATGGTGCCCATCGCCAGACCTGCGCCGTTAACCATACAACCGATGTTGCCTTCCAGCGCAACATAGTTCAGTTCCCACTGTGTCGCATGGGCTTCACGTGGATCTTCCTGGCTTGGATCGCGCATTTCGCGCAGCTCTGGCTGACGGAACAGGGCATTGCCATCGGCACCCAGTTTGCCATCCAGGCAGATCAGGTCGCCCTGTTTGGTGATCACCAGCGGGTTGATCTCAACCATCGCCAGATCGCGCTCCAGGAACAGTGTCGCCAGACCCATGAAGATCTTGGTGAACTGGCCAACCAGCTTGCCGGTCAGGCCAAGTTTGAACGCCAGCTCACGGCCCTGATAAGGCTGCGGGCCAGTCAGTGGATCCAGCGCCATTTTGTGGATCAGGTGCGGGGTCTCTTCCGCCACTTTTTCAATTTCCACGCCGCCTTCAGTGGAGGCCATGAAAATTACGCGACGCGTTGCGCGATCGACCACAGCGCCCAGATAGAGCTCCTGATCGATATCGGTCGCCGCTTCAACCAGAATCTGGTTTACCGGCTGGCCGTTTGCGTCTGTCTGATAGGTAACCAGGCGTTTGCCCAGCCAGTTTTCAGCAAAAGCGCGAATCTCTTCTTTGCTGTTAACCACTTTCACACCGCCCGCTTTACCGCGGCCACCGGCATGAACCTGACATTTAACTACCCACGGGCCTGCGCCAATTTTAGAGGCCGCTTCTTCCGCTTCACGTGGTGTAGTACAGGCGTAACCCGTTGGTGCCGGCATGCCATACCGTGCAAACAGTTGTTTCGCCTGGTATTCGTGTAAGTTCATGATGTTCTATCCATTCAGGTCTGAAAAGAGTAATGAGGTTGGGCGCGCGGCAAGGCGCGCCCGGTGAAAATCAGACATCCAGCAGCAGGCGCGCCGGATCTTCCAGCATCTCTTTCACTGCAACCAGATAACCAACTGATTCACGGCCATCGATCAGACGGTGGTCGTAGGAGAGCGCCAGATACATCATCGGCAGCACCACAACCTGACCATTGACCGCCATCGGGCGATCTTTGATGGCGTGCATGCCCAGGATGGCGCTCTGCGGTGGGTTGATGATCGGGGTGGACATCAGTGAACCAAAGACGCCGCCGTTGGTAATGGTAAAGTTACCGCCGGTCAGATCGTCGACTGTCAGCTTGCCGTCACGGCCTTTCACTGCCAGCTCTTTGATTTTCTTCTCGATGTCCGCCATGCTCAGCGCATCCACGTCACGCAGGACGGGTGTAACCAGACCACGTGGCGTAGAGACCGCAATGCTGACGTCAAAGTAGTTGTGGTAAACCACATCTTCACCATCGATGGAAGCATTCACTTCCGGATAGCGTTTCAGCGCCTCAACAACCGCTTTGATGTAGAAGGACATAAAGCCCAGACGTACACCGTGACGCTTCTCGAAGGCCTCACCATACTGCTTACGCAGATCCATGATGGGCTTCATGTTGATTTCGTTGAAGGTGGTCAGCATCGCGGTGCTGTTCTTCGCTTCCAGCAGACGCTCGGCAACACGCTTACGCAGACGGGTCATCGGCACGCGTTTTTCGCTGCGGTTAGCCACTGGCTGCTGCACGGCGGCCGCATCAGCAGCTGGCGCAGCGGCTTTGGCAGCCTGCGGTTTGTTGGCCAGATGTTTTTCAACATCTTCACGGGTCAGACGACCGCCGACACCGCTGCCTTTGATCTGCGAGGCATCAAGATTGTGCTCTGCAATCAGACGGCGGATAGCCGGGCTGAGCGCATCGTTGCTCTCTTCTTCCAGTGACGCAGTCTGACGCTGAGCCGGGGTAGACTCTTTGCTTTCAGACTTCGCGCTGCTCTCTTTACCGGCGCTGTTGCCCTCTTTCAGACGACCCAGGATCTGGCGGGAAGTGACGGTGGCGCCCTCTTCTTCCAGAACGGCTTCCAGGATACCGTCCGCAGAGGCTGGCACTTCCAGTACAACTTTGTCAGTTTCGATTTCGACCAGCACTTCATCGCGAGTGACTGCATCGCCTGGTTTTTTATGCCAGGTTGCCACGGAGGCATCGGCAACCGATTCAGGCAGGTCGGGAACGAGAATATCTACGCTACTCATTATCTTTCCTTTTAATTAATTAACGTTCAGCGCGTCATTAACCAGGTCTTGCTGCTGTTGTTGGTGTACGGACATGTATCCCACGGCCGGTGAGGCGGATGCCGGGCGGCCTGCATAACGTAAAGTGGCACCAAACGGCACAACTTCACGGAAATGATGCTGGCTGCAATACCAGGCGCCCTGATTCAGTGGCTCTTCCTGACACCAGACAAAATCCTGCACGTGAGCATACGCTTTTAATGCTTCCTGTACCGCGTGATGCGGGAACGGATAGAGCTGCTCGATGCGCACGATAGCCACATCGGTCTGCTCATTTTTACGACGCTGCTCCAGCAGGTCGTAATAGACTTTACCGGAGCACAGCACGACGCGTTTCACGCCCTGCGGATCCAGATCATCGACTTCGCCAATCGCAGGCTGGAAGCTGCCGTTAGCCAGTTCATCCAGCGTGGAGATCGCCAGCGGATGACGCAGCAGTGATTTCGGCGACATCACAATCAGCGGACGGCGCATACCGCGCAGCGCCTGACGACGCAGCATATGGTAAACCTGCGCAGGGGTAGACGGCACGCAGACCTGCATGTTCTGCTCAGCGCAGAGTTGCAGATAACGTTCCAGGCGCGCAGAGGAGTGCTCTGGCCCCTGACCTTCATAACCGTGCGGCAGCAGCATCACCAGGCCACACATCCGGCCCCATTTCTGCTCACCGGAGCTGATGAACTGGTCGATAACAACCTGTGCGCCGTTGGCGAAGTCACCAAACTGCGCTTCCCAGATGGTCAGGATGCGCGGCTCTGCGGTGGCATAACCATATTCAAAGGCCAGTACCGCCTCTTCTGACAGCACGGAGTCCCACACTTTGAACTGACCCTGTCCGCTGTGCACGTGGTGCAGAGGGGTATAGGTTGAGCCGTTCGCCTGGTTATGGACTACCGCGTGACGATGGAAGAAGGTTCCGCGACCGGTATCTTCACCCGACAGACGCACCGGAATGCCTTCATCAACCAGCGTGGCGTATGCCAGGTTTTCCGCGCCGCCCCAGTCAAAGGCTTTCTCGCCTTCAGCCATCAGGCGACGGTCGTTGTAAATCTTGGCAACACGCGACTGCACTTCCACCTCTTCAGGCACCTGGCTGATACGCAGCGCCAGTTCCTTCAGACGTTTCATGTCGACCTGAGCCGGGTAAGGTTCATCCCACTCATGATTCAGGTAAGGTGACCAGGTAAAGGAGTGCAGGCTCATTGGACGCCATTCCGGCACCACACACTCACCCGCATCCAGCGCATCACGGTAGAGATTGACCATTTCGGTCGCATCTTCCTGCGTGGCAATGGCTTCACCTTCCAGACGGTCGGCATAGATTTTACGCGGCGTCGGGTGTTTTTTGATTTTCTGGTACATCAGCGGCTGGGTCGCACTTGGCTCATCCGCCTCGTTGTGACCATGACGGCGATAGCAGACCAGATCGATAAACACATCACGCTTAAAGGTGTTGCGATAGTCGAGCGCCAGACGGGTCACAAACGCGACCGCTTCCGGATCGTCAGCATTGACGTGGAAAATCGGTGCCAGCACCATTTTGCCGATATCGGTGCAGTAAGGGGTCGAACGCGCATCTTTCGGGTTGGAGGTGGTGAAGCCAACCTGGTTGTTGATGACGATGCGAACGGTACCGCCCACTTCATAACCGCGCGCCTGTGACATGTTCAGAGTTTCCTGAACCACGCCCTGGCCAATCACGGCCGCATCACCATGAATGGTGATCGGTAAGACTTTATTGCTGGCTGGCTCATCCAGACGATCCAGACGGGCACGTACTGAACCCATGACTACCGGGCTGACGATCTCCAGGTGCGACGGGTTAAACGCCAGCGCCAGGTGAACCAGACCGCCTTCGGTTTCCACGTCAGACGAGAAGCCCATGTGGTACTTCACGTCACCGGTGCCCAGATGCTCTTTGTGCTTACCGGCGAACTCGTCGAACAGATCCTGTGGCTTTTTACCCAGCACGTTGATCAGCACGTTGAGACGACCACGGTGCGCCATACCCAGTACGACTTCACGGGTTCCGCTCTTACCGGCATGACGGATCATTTCGCGCAGCATCGGAACCAGTGCATCGCCGCCTTCCAGCGAGAAGCGTTTGGCACCCGGGAATTTCGCTCCGAGATATTTTTCCAGCCCTTCGGCCGCGGTCAGCTCTTTCAGGAAACCTTTTTTCTCTTCATTGCTGAAGGCTGCACGGCCCGCGACGGACTCAAGACGCTGCTGAATCCAGCGTTTCTCATCAGTGTTGTTGATGTGCATATATTCTGCACCGATCGAGCCGCAGTAAGTCTGAGTCAGCGCCTCGAACAGTTCGGCCAGCTTCATGGTCTCTTTGCCAATGGCAAAAGAGCCGACGTTAAAGCTTTCCTGAAAATCGGCCTCGGTCAGATCGTGAAAAGCGGGATCGAGATCGGCTACCCGGTCCTGTTTCCACAGACCAAGCGGGTCAAGATTGGCGTGCTGATGACCGCGGAAACGAAACGCGTTAATCAGCTGCAGCACTTTTACTTGCTTGGAGTTGGTTTCAGGATCGGAGACAGATGAGGTGTAACGAGATGCGTCTTTCGCCAGGCGACGGAAGTACTCACGTGTGGTGGAGTGAAACTGCTCAGGTTTCATTCCGGTGCCCGGTAACTGCTGGAACATCGAGCGCCACACTGCATCGACAGAGTCAGGATCGGTCAGGAAATCCTCATAGAGCTGCTCTATGTAAGACTGATTCGCGCCGGCCAGCCAGGAAGAGTCCAGCCAGGGCTTCATCGCGCTGTTCTGCATTGTGATCCCTTAAGCATTGCTATGCTTTTTTGAGGTTTCATTTGTTGCCGCTTTCGCGGTTTGCCGTAGTGAGTTCAGCGATACGAGCACTTTGCGCAGCGCGCGTGGCCCGTAAGGGAACCTTTGTAAACGTGGTAATCACCGCGCTTACAGAGGCTTCCGTAAAACACCGGGAACCTGAGGTTCCCGGCAGAAACTGCTTATGCGCCGCGCTGCAGCAGCATCGACTTGATATGGCCGATGGCGCGCGTCGGGTTCAGCCCTTTCGGACATACGCTCACACAGTTCATGATGCTATGGCAGCGGAATACGCTGAAAGCATCATTCAGATTGTCGAGACGCGCCTCGGTTTCGGTGTCGCGGCTGTCAATCAGGAAGCGGTAAGCGGCCAGCAGGCCAGCAGGACCGATGAACTTCTCAGGATTCCACCAGAATGATGGGCATGAGGTTGAGCAGCAGGCACAGAGTATACATTCGTACAGGCCATCCAGGTGTTCACGCTCATCCGGCGACTGCAGATGTTCACGAGCTGGCGGATTTTCCCCATTATTCAACAGGAAAGGCTTAATTTTCTCATACTGTGCATAAAACTGGCTCATGTCTACAACCAGGTCACGCACCACCGGTAAACCTGGCAGCGGACGGATAACAATTTTCTGTTTGCCGTTGCCCAGCGCCGAGACGGGCGTAATGCAGGCCAGTCCGTTTTTACCGTTCATGTTCAGGCCATCGGAACCGCAGACGCCTTCACGACAGGAGCGACGAAACGCCAGGGTCGGATCTTTCTCTTTCAGGCGAATCAGCGCGTCCAGCAGCATCATGTCGCGACCATCTTCCGCTTCCAGGGTGTAATCCTGCATGCGCGGTTTGTCATCGACGTCCGGATTGTAGCGATAAATTGAAAACTCGAGTCTCATGATCGTCTCCGAAATTAGTAGGTACGCACTTTCGGCGGGAAGGCCGCGCGCAGTTTCGGCTGCATGTTCACCTCACGGCGCGTCATGCTTTCGGTTTCCGGGACATAAAGACTGTGGCACAGCCAGTTTTCATCATCACGATCCGGGAAGTCGAAGCGACTGTGCGCACCGCGGCTTTCGGTGCGATAGTTAGCCGCTACCGCCGTGGCAAAGGCCGTCTCCATCAGGTTATCCAGCTCCAGGCACTCAATACGCTGGGTGTTGAAATCCGGTGAGCGGTCATCCAGACGCGCTGACTTCAGGCGCTGGCGAATCTCTTTCAGCTCTTCCAGACCCTGTGCCATCGCTTCGCCTTCACGGAATACCGAGAAGTTATTCTGCATGCAGCGTTGCAGCGCTTTACGAATCTCAACCGGATCTTCACCCGTGGTGTTATTTTCCCAGCGGTTGAAACGCGCCATCGCCCCGGCGATCTCATCTTCTGTGGCATCACGCAGGTCGCCCTGCTCCTGAATACTCGCCAGCAGATGCAGACCCGCTGCACGGCCAAAGACCACCAGGTCGAGCAGTGAGTTACCGCCCAGACGGTTGGCACCATGCACCGATACGCAGGCGATTTCACCGACGGCGAACAGGCCTGGAATCACTACATCTTCGCCCTGCTCATTGACGCGCAGTGCCTGGCCGGTCACTTTGGTCGGAATACCGCCCATCATGTAGTGGCAGGTCGGAATGACCGGAATCGGCTCTTTAATCGGATCGGCGTGCGCAAAGGTGCGTGACAGCTCAAGGATGCCAGGCAGACGTGACTCAAGCACCTCTTTACCCAGATGATCCAGTTTCAGTTTGAGATGTGGACCCCACGGGCCATCACAGCCGCGACCTTCACGGATTTCAATCATCATCGAGCGCGCAACCACGTCGCGGCCCGCCAGATCTTTGGCGTTCGGCGCATAACGCTCCATGAAGCGTTCGCCATGTTTGTTCAGCAGATAGCCGCCTTCACCACGGCAGCCCTCGGTGACCAGCACGCCCGCACCGGCGATACCGGTTGGGTGGAACTGCCACATCTCCATATCCTGCACCGGTACGCCCGCACGCAGTGCCATACCTACGCCGTCACCGGTGTTGATGTGTGCATTGGTGGTGGACTGATAGATACGGCCCGCGCCGCCGGTGGCCAGAATGGTCGCTTTCGCTTTGAAATAAACGGTTTCGCCGGTTTCGATGCAGATAGCGGTACAACCCACGACTGCGCCATCGGCGTTTTTCACCAGATCCAGTGCATACCACTCAGAGAAGATAGTGGTTTTGTTTTTCAGGTTCTGCTGATAAAGGGTGTGCAGCAATGCGTGACCGGTACGGTCAGCCGCAGCCGCCGTACGCGCCGCCTGCTCGCCACCGAAATTCTTTGACTGGCCACCAAACGGACGCTGATAGACACGACCATCTTCCAGACGCGAGAAAGGTAAACCCATGTGTTCCAGTTCCAGAATCGCTTCCGGGCCGGTTTTACACATATATTCAATCGCGTCCTGGTCACCGATATAGTCGGAACCTTTGACGGTGTCGTACATGTGCCATTCCCAGTTATCTTCATGGGTATTACCCAGCGCAACGGTAATACCGCCCTGCGCAGATACGGTGTGGGAACGGGTCGGGAAAACTTTAGATAACAGGGCACAGCTCTGGCCGCCCTGGGAGATTTGCAGTGCGGCTCGCATTCCTGCGCCACCTGCGCCGATTACCACGGCATCGAACTCTCTGATTGGCAAACTCATTTACACACCCCACACCACAACAAATCCATAAATCGCATACCACAACAGCGCCACGACAATCACAAACTGCAACAACAAGCGGGTTGGCAGTGATTTAACGTAGTCTGTTAACACCTGCCACATGCCAATCCAGCCGTGGATCAGAATGGAGAACAGCGTCAGCAGCGTGAACACTTTGGTGAATGCGGAAGCGAAGAAGCCACGCCACAGGTCATAAGTCAGCGTGTCTGTCATCACCACGAAACCGAGGATGTAGACGATGTAGAGCGTAATGAGAATTGCAGTTGCCCGCAGCAGCAGCCAGTCCTGAATGCCGTTGCGACCCAATGCGGATGCATTGCTTACCATACGAGGACTCCCGCCAGAATTGCCAGCACGACAGTGATCACAAAAGTCATATGAGCGGAACGCTTACCAACCTGCAGCGTTTCGGCCAGATAACCAAAATCCATCAACATATGACGAATCCCGCTCACCGCGTGATAGGCCAGCGCCGTTAAGATGCCCCACATAATGAACTTCGCGAAGAAGCCATCCATGATGGACGCAGCGTGCTGGAAACCTTCAGGAGAGGAGAGAGAGAGACCGAGCAGCCACAGCAGGATGCCAATGGCAACCAATGTGATTACGCCGGAGACGCGGTGAAGAATGGACGATATTGCAGTAACGGGAAACCGGATCGTCGAGAGATCCAAGTTGACAGGTCTTTGTTTTTTCACGGTTTTGCCCACACAGCTCTTTTTTATTTTGCTTCCTCCGGACCTGAGGCGGAGTCTAATCACAACGCGTGGCAGACTTTAACCGTCACCAAAAAAGCAACATCCAGTGTTAATTGACGCGGTAGTAAACGCTGGGTGGCTCCTGGTGTCAGGGTGTTCCGGAGACCTGCCTGGAGTATAGGAGGATCACATTCTGATTACAATTCCCCTACAAACTCTTTGGTATATTTTAGGTGGAACAGTGATCCTACTCACGATTTTCACAATTGATACAATTTTAATTATCTGATTTGACAATAGTTCAACAATTCAGTTACAAACTAAGCCTGTAAATTCCTATGATGCGCAAAAGTTATGGGGATACACTTTCCCCTAAGCGCAAGTTATGTAACATTGCGATAATGAGCATTAAAAAGCATCAGGTTATTGGTTACCAAGAAGTTATGTCCTGACCGGATCTTTAACAACCGCGATATGCAGCATGTCCATGGCTCACCGGTTCCCGCTGGGAACGCGCCGCTCACTCTGTACCCTGCACCCGTTTTATCCCCGCAGAGTGATACTGTGTAGTTTTGCCAACCGCAACATGAACGCGTTTCAGGTGTCTAAAGATCCTTACCCACATAAGGCGCTATGGAGACGAAAATGACAGATAAAAAAGTAACGCTAACCCTGCAAGATGGAACATCTATTGAACTGGACGTGCTGAAAGGTACGCTGGGCCAGGATGTCGTTGATGTCCGCACTCTGGGTTCAAGTGGCCTGTTCACCTTCGATCCCGGTTTTACGTCTACCGCGTCCTGCGAATCTGCAATCACCTTTATCGATGGGGATGAAGGTATCCTGCTGCACCGTGGTTTCCCTATTTCTGAGCTGGCGACCCACTCTAACTATCTGGAAGTCTGCTACATCCTGCTGAACGGCGAAGCACCAAACCAGAAACAGTTTGATGAGTTCCGTACCACGGTTACCCGCCACACCATGATTCATGAGCAGATTACCCGCCTGTTCCACGGCTTCCGTCGCGATTCGCATCCGATGGCGGTAATGTGCGGTGTCACTGGTGCACTGGCTGCGTTTTACCACGATTCGCTGGATGTAAACATTGAGCGCCACCGCGAAATCGCAGCGTTCCGTCTGCTTTCTAAAATGCCGACGATGGCAGCGATGTGTTACAAATATTCTATCGGCCAGCCGTTTGTCTATCCGCGCAACGATCTCTCCTATGCGGGTAACTTCCTGCACATGATGTTTGCCACGCCGTGCGAAGAGTACAAAGTGAATCCGGTGCTGGAACGCGCCATGGACCGCATCCTGATCCTGCATGCTGACCATGAGCAGAACGCCTCAACCTCTACCGTTCGTACCGCTGGTTCAAGCGGCGCGAATCCGTTTGCCTGTATCGCCGCCGGGATCGCCTCCCTGTGGGGACCGGCGCACGGCGGTGCCAACGAAGCGACCCTGCGTATGCTGGAAGAGATCAGCACCGTTGAGCACATTCCGGAATTTGTTAAACGCGCCAAAGACAAAAATGATTCATTCCGTCTGATGGGCTTTGGTCACCGCGTTTACAAAAACTACGATCCACGCGCGACCGTGATGCGCGATACCTGCCATGAAGTCCTGAATGAGCTGGGTATGAAGGATGACCTGCTGGAAGTGGCGATGGAGCTGGAACACATTGCGCTGAACGACCCGTACTTCATCGAGCGTAAACTCTATCCAAACGTGGACTTCTACTCCGGTATCATTCTGAAAGCGATGGGTATTCCATCCTCCATGTTTACGGTGATCTTCGCGATGGCCCGTACCGTTGGCTGGATTGCACACTGGAAAGAGATGCATGACGAAGGCATGAAGATTGCCCGTCCACGTCAGCTCTACACCGGTTATACCGAGCGCGAATTCAGCTCACAGTTGAAAAAGTAAGGTTCAGTTAATAGCGGAGAGGGATCTCCGCCTGATGTTGCTTTAAAGCCGGGGGCGGTTGGCTGTGATACCGCGCCTGCGCAGAGAACAAGGTCAGATCGGAAAGTCGCTTAAACCATCCATGGCCGCTCGGCCCGCGCGATTACGCACCTCATCCCTGAGGTGCGCCCGTTGCCGGGCCAACGCGTTGCATTGTTCAAAAACGCTCCCGGCGTTTTTGTCCATGGCGCGGGACGCTTTCCTCCTCTGACCGTATTCCCTGCGCGTCAGACTTCTTCGTAGCGGCTGGAGTCACCCGGATTCGAGTTTGTCAGCTGTTTGCAGTAAGAACCTTTTCCTGTTTTGTTCGCCAATGCGGTCGCCCCTATCTCTGACAACCCGGACACCAGTAAAAAGGCCGTGATGAGAGCGTGCCCTTCTCAATCACCGTGTCACAGCGCCGGCATTTTTTGCCCTGTCGATGAAACACCTCAAACTGAAACGCCGCTTCCTCATGATATTTCTTCATGGTTCCACGCATCCGATAGGCATGGCGCGGCACTGAAAGCAGCGCTTCGCTGAAAGCAGTCAGCTGATCGTTACTGAGATCCTGCGCCCGATGATTTGGCAGCAGCTGTGCCAGCCAAAGAATTTCGGCACGCAGGTAGTTTCCCAGCCCGGCCAGAAAAGCCTGATCCAGCAACAGACCACTGAACTGCCGCCGCCGGAAACGGGGTGACAGCAGCCGCTCTTTCACCTCTTCCACTGTCAGGGCACTGTTCAGCACATCCGGCCCGATACGATTAAGAAACGGATGCGCCGCCAGCGTATCTGCGTTGAGCAGCTCAATATCTGAGGCGCTGTAGAGCAGAATCGCTTTGCCCGCCGTCGCCAGTCGCACCCGCAACTGACGGGTGGAATTCAGTTCGGTGTCAGGTTTTACAATGCGCCAGACACCATACAGCTGGTTATGACTGTAGAGCGTCAGGCCATTGCTGAAATGAGTCAGCAGCGCTTTTCCCCGCGTCTCAATCGCCTGAACCTGCTCACCAATCAATGCCGGTTCATAGGTCTTGAGCTGAGGAAACGCGAACCACGCTTCCGTTAAGGGCTGACCCACAATGGCGTCTTCAAGTTTATCCGCCACGCGACGAATTTCCGGTCCTTCAGGCATCGTTCATCCTCTTAATGGGTGGCGCCGCCAGCCTGTCTGATATCCTCGCCGGTCTCCAGCGTGACCTTTACCGCAATTTCCAGCGCCTGAATAATGGACGCCAGCGCCATGCTCGGTGCGCCCGGATGCTGCGCTGCCTGTTCTGGCAGATAAGGAATATGGATAAAACCTCCCCGCACCGGACTGTCATGCTGCTCAAGCCAGTGCAGCAGGCCGTACATTACGCGGTTGCAGGTAAAGGTGCCCGCCGTTTGCGACACTGAAGCAGGGATCCCCGCTTCCCGCACCGCCGCCACAATCGCTTTGATGGGCAGACGGGAAAAATAGGCTGCCGGGCCACCTGCTACGACGGGCTCATCCACCGGCTGATGACCGGCGTTGTCCGGGATACGGGCGTCATCGACATTAATACCAATACGTTCAACGGTAATGTCGCTTCGCCCGCCCGCCTGCCCCACCGACAGAATCGCATCCGGTTTCACCTCTTCCAGCGCCTGATTCAGCACCCTGAGTACGTCGCTGAATACCACCGGCAACTGGCGGATCACTATCGTCGCCCCGCTAATCTGTTTGCCTTCCAGCGCGCGCACCGCTTCCCATGAAGGGTTAATCGTTTCACCGCCAAAAGGTTCAAAGGCGGTCATCAGGACAGTTTTCATGCAACCTCACAGGAACATCAGGAAATAGAGCAGGAAAATATTAACGATTAACAGTAGCACACCGGTCGGAATCTGAGCCTTGATCACCGCGTTACGATCGGGCAGTTCCAGCAGTGCCGCCGGGACGATATTGAAGTTGGCCGCCATCGGCGTCATCAGCGTACCGCAGTAGCCGGAGAACATACCAATTGCCGCCATCACTGCCGGGTTTCCGCCGTGCTGCAACACCAGAATCGGGATGCCGACGCCTGCGGTGATTATCGGAAACGCCGCAAAAGCATTACCCATGATCATGGTTAACAGCGCCATCCCGACGGCATAGACGGTGACCGCGACAAAGCGATTATCTACCGCCAGCCAGGTTTCTGTCAGATGCGAAATCGCACTGCCCACGCCTGCGCTGGTAAACAGCAGCCCCAGGGTGGCAAGGATCTGCGGCAGGATAAAGGCCCAGCCAATCGAATCCAGCAGGCGACGGGTCTCCTGCATCGACTGCACCGGTTTCTCGTGGGTCAGTTTTAACGCCACCAGCCAGCCAATCACACAGCCGACCATCATTGAAAACAGCGTCACCAGCGTGGCGTGGTTACCGGGGCCGAACACCGCATCCTGCAAACCGGGAATATGGTTAAACGCCAGCACACCGACCACGGTCACGACCGGAATCGACAGTGCAGGCAGAAACAGTTTATTGCGCAGACGCAGCGCACTGGCCTGTTTCTCTTCATCGCTGCGCTGATGATAGCGACCCAGCCTGACACCGCCAAACCCGGCAATCAGCGCCATCACCACCACAATGACACCGATGCCAATGTGCAGCATACGGGTGCCCGCCGCATCTGACCCCATCCAGGCGCTCATCAGTTGCGTCGTCCAGTCACCGACCAGAAAAACCAGGCCATACAAAGCCCAGAACAGGCCGGTGGTAAAGCGACGTGGATTCGCGCTGTCACGCCAGGAAAGCACCGCCACCACCAGCAGGATAATGCCCGCCAGCCACATCAGATATTGTTGCTGGAACATTACTCACCTCCTTTGGCTTTCAGCGCCTGACGGTTCAGCTGCTGCAGCTCACGCGCCAGTTGCCGATCCAGCCGCACCAGACGTGCCGAGTGGATCAGGAACGCGGCGACGGCAGTCGGAATACCCCATAAGGCGATGTGCAGCGGTTCGGTCTGAATCCCGGCTGACTCCTGCATAAAGTTGTGCATAAAGATAATCGCGCCAAACGCCACGAAGATATCCTCACCAAAGAAGAGGCCGACATTATCGGTCGCCGCTGACATCGCGCGCAGCCGATGGCGCAGCTCAGGTGAGATCTCGCCATAGCGGCTTTCAGTTGCTCCTTCCGCCATCGGTGCCAGCAACGGACGCACCATCTGCGGATGTCCGCCGAGACTAGTTAACCCCAGCGCGGCGGTGATTTCGCGCACAAACAGGTAGACGATCAGCAGTCGTCCGGCGGTTGCCGTTTTGATCTGTGCAATCCACGCCTGCGCCCGCTCTTTCAGTCCGTGACGCTCCAGCAGGCCAATGACCGCCAGCGGCAGCAGCAGGATCAGCGGCAGGTTGCGGGTGTTGAGAAAACCTGCCCCGAGCTTTTCCAGAATGTCCGCCAGCGGCATCATCGCGGCCAGACCGGTCACAAACCCGGCGACAATCACCACCAGCACCGGATTGAACCGTAACAGGAAGCCGACGACGATGGCGGCGATGCCCAGTAATGGCCAGAGATTTACTGCACTATCCATGGATTTCCCTCAGAGTTGAAAAACCCGGCATACGCCGGGCTAAATGTGGTTATTCAGTTGCTGGTGACACGAATCTGCTGATCGGCAAACGCATCACGCAACCGCTGTGCAAATTGCAGGGCGTGCGCGCCGTCGCCATGTAAGCAGACGGTCTGTGCATTCACCGCAACCCATTCTCCGGTGATACTTTTTACTTTGCCCTGCTGCACCATCGTCAGCGTCTGACTGATAGCCTGCTGTTCATCTTCAATCAGCGCGCCCGGCTCGCTGCGCGGCACCAGCGCACCGCTGCTGAGATAGCCACGGTCAGCGAACACCTCTTCCCGCGTGCGTAAGCCGTAGTGCGCCGCCGCGCGAATCGATTCGCTGTTAGCCAGTCCCACCACAATCAGCTGGCTGTCGACCGCCCTGATGGCGCGGGCAATGGCGTCCGCCAGCACCGGATCGGCCGCAGCCTGGTTGTAGAGCATGCCATGCGGTTTAACATGAAGCAGCCGCGCACCTTCGCTTTCCGCCAGACTTTTCAGCGCACCAATCTGGTAGATCATCTGGGCGTAGACCGTTTCCGGCGGCAGCTGCATGGCGCTGCGGCCAAAGTTCTCCCGATCGGGAAAAGCGGGATGCGCACCAATCGCGACGCCGGATGCCTGTGCCCAGCGCACCGACTGCAGCATGGTCTGCGCATCACCTGCGTGAAAGCCACAGGCGATGTTGGCGGAACTCACCAGTTGCAGCAGCGCCTGATCGCTGGCGCAGCCCTCGCCCAGGTCGGCGTTTAAATCAATTTTCATGGAGTCCCCACTTCATCTGGTCCAGGGCGCGTTGCTGATGCTGACGTGCCAGCATCGCTTCCGGCAGGGTGCAGTGAATAAAGTGAATCGGCTCACCCAGCCGGATTTGTGCCAGGTGATAGAGATCGGCTTCGATAACCGAGGCGATGCGCGGATAGCCGCCGGTGGTCTGGGCATCCGCCATCAGCACGATAGGCTGTCCGTTCGGCGGCACCTGAATCACACCCGGCATTACGCCGTGTGACAGCAGCTCGCGCGGGCTCTCGCGCTCAAGCTTGCGTCCCTCAAGCCGGTATCCCATCCGGTTACTTTGCGGGCTGAGTTTCCATGCGGTACGCCAGAATGCCTGCTGCGCTTCGCGGCTGAACTCGTGATACTCCGGGCCAGGTAGTGCGCGGATGCGGTTGCCCCACAGCAGTTGCCGCACCCCGACTTTACGGTCAAACGTGCGGGTCGGTTTACCCAGCGGGAGCTGATCGCCATCCTGCAAGGCTCGCCCCTGGAATCCGCCAAATTTTGCTTTTAGATCGGTGCTGGCGGAGCCGAGCATCGCGGGGATATCAAAACCGCCCTGCACTGCCAGATAGCTGCGCATACCGCGCTGCGGCATCGCCAGTGACAGGAGCTGCCCCCGTTTCACCGGCGTGCGCCAGCCCGTCCAGACCGGCTGGCCGTCAAGCTCCGCATGGCAGCCTGCGCCGGTCAGCGCAAACCAGCCATCGCGGGTAAACTCCGCTTTGAACTGGCCGAGCACCATCTCCAGCACCGCGCTGTCGGGATCATTGCCCACCAGCACATTGGCGGTGAACATCGCGGGATGATCCAGCACACCGCCAGGGCTGATGCCATACTGACGCCAGCCGTAACGGCCCGCATCCTGAATAGTCGCGGCCAGGCCGGCTCGCAGAATGTTTAACATACGCCCTCCTGTTGCGGCACAAAGCGAACCCTGTCACCGGGACGGAGCAGCGTAGGCGGTTGCTGCAGGGGATCAAACAGCGCGGTGCGCGTCTGGCCAATCAACTGCCAGCCGCCGGGCGAAGCCAGCGGATAGACGCCGGTCTGGCTGCCGCCGATGCCTACCGAGCCGGCGGGCACCGCAACCCTGGGCTCAGCACGCCGCGGAATGTGCAGGCGCGGATCCAGTCCGCCCAGATAGGGAAAACCGGGCTGAAAGCCGATAAAAAAGACCACATAGTCACTGCTGCTGTGCAGCTCAACCACCTGGCGGGGCGTCAGCGCGGCGTGTTCCGCCACCACCGTCAGATCGGGGCCAGACTCGCCGCCATAGATCACCGGGATCTCCACCTGACGTGACTCCGGCAACTGCGCTTCACTCTCTTCCCACCAGCGCTGAAGCCGCTCTATCGCGTCCAGCGCGCTCTGCTGGGGATCTCGCAGGATCAGGGTGATGTTGTTCATGCCGGGGATCACCTCCAGCACGCTGGCATAGTCGTGCAGGCGCTGATTCAGTCCCCAGATTCGTTGCTGGCTCTCCAGTGAGACCGGCGGTTCCAGCTCCAGCACGACAGCGCGTTCACCCAATAAATAACACCGTGCTCGTTGCAACAGCTACCTCCCGCTCAGTTGAGATCGCGCCTGGCCGACCTGACCGGATGCCCGGTACAGCCCATTGCTTATCTACGTAAAGCAAACAGTTATGCGAAAGTGACAGGGATGTGTCAACAGATTTAGGTCCTGCGCAGGCGCGCAGGACAAGGGAGAGTGTCAGGCAGGATTAGGGATATCGATGAAGGTCACATCAAGATCGTGGTGTTGCGCCAGCCAGTCGCCCAGCGCTTTTACGCCGCCGCGCTCGGTGGCGTGATGGCCTGCGGCAAAGAAATGCAGCCCCTGCTCACGCGCGCTGTGAATAGTCTGTTCAGAGACTTCACCGGTGATAAAGGCATCGACGCCCGCCGCCGCGGCCTGGTCGATAAAGCCCTGCCCGCCCCCGCTGCACCAGGCAATACGACGGATCAGCGCTGGCGCGTTGTCACCACAATGCAGCGGTTCACGTCCCAGCCGCTCACCGATTCGGCGGGCCAGCTGTTCGCCTGACAGGGGCTCAGCCAGCTCACCCCAGAACACCAGCGGCATCACTTCGCCGCGCACTTCGATATCCAGCAGTTTCGCCAGCTGGGCGTTGTTGCCTAATTCAGGATGCGCGTCGAGCGGCAGATGCCAGCCATAGAGATTGATATCGTTGGCCAGCAGGGTCCGCAGACGACGGCGCTTCATACCTTTAATCGCGGCCGGTTCACTTTTCCAGAAATAGCCATGATGGACAATAATCGCATCGGCCTGACGCGCCACCGCCTCATCCAGCAGCGCCTGACAGGCAGTGACGCCGGTGATAATCGTTTTGATCTCGCTGCGTCCCTCAACCTGCAAACCGTTGGGGGCGTAATCGCTGAAGCTGTGGCTGTCGAGTTGCTGATTGATCAGCGTCTCTAATTCGTAATGGTTCATTCAGGCTCCTTCGAGGCCTCAGGCTGCGCTCTTGGCGCGCTCAAAGGCGTCTAATGTCTTTTTACGTGCCACCTTATGATCCACGATTGGTGCCGGATAATCGAGTTTCTTATGATGCTTCTCCGCCCAGACATGGGGCTGGTGAATATCGCTGTCAGGGACCCCGGCCAGTTCAGGCAGATAGTGACGGATAAAATCCCCCTTCTCATCGAAGCGCTCGCCCTGCGTGGTCGGGTTAAAGATGCGGAAATAGGGCGCCGCGTCCGTGCCGGTCGAGGCCGCCCACTGCCAGCCGCCGTTGTTCGCGGCCAGGTCACCATCAATCAGCTGCTGCATGAAATAGCGTTCACCTTCACGCCAGTCGATCAGCAGATCTTTGACCAGGAAACTGGCGGTGATCATCCGTAAGCGGTTATGCATCCAGCCCAGCGCCTTCATCTGACGCATTGCGGCATCGACAATCGGATAGCCGGTTTTACCCGCTTTCCACGCGTCGAAATGTGCGTCGTTACGCTGCCATTCAACGTTTCGCGTCCAGTCGATAAACGGCTTGTGTCGGCACAGCGCCGGCCAGGCAACCAGCAGATGACGGTAGAATTCACGCCAGATCAGCTCGTTCAGCCAGGTGAACGCGCGGCTGTTGTCCAGCGCATCGGGATGCTCATGCAGCACGCGATGCAGGCACTGACGTGGCGACAGTACGCCGGTCGCCAGATAAACCGACAGACGGCTGGTGGCGTCCAGCGCCGGAAGGTCGCGCTTAGCGGGATAGTCGATAACCGGTTGCGTGGCGAAATGGCGCAACCGCTTCAGCGCCGCCGCTTCGCCTGGCGGAAACAGATCCTGATCAAAGTCTTCGGTTGGATAGTCAAAGGCGGGAATCGGGGTAGCTTTCAGCGGTGCGCCTTCGCGCGCTTTCGGCGCAGGCACGCACTCAGGCAGCCCCTGCTGCAAGCGGCGGACAAAGGCTTTGCTGAACGGGGTAAACACCTTATACATCGAGCGATCGCCGCTCTGCACACTGCCGGGCGGCAGCAACAGGCTGTCATCAAAGCCCTGGCAAATCACGCCCGCGTCGTCGAGATGCTTTTCAGCCTCCGCATCGCGCTGGCGTTCATTAACTTCATACTGGTAATTGTAGAAGAGCTGATCGACCTGCTGCTTAGCGCAGAACTGCAGCAGCGCATCAATACTGTCGCTGAAGGCGTGACACGCCTGGTAGTGCAGTTCAATGCCCCGCTCCGCCAGCGCACGCTGCACCTGCAACAGACTGGCGTGGATAAACGCCGCCTGCTTCGGTGACATGTCATGCTGCTGCCACTGTGCTGGCGTGGCAAGGTAGAGCGCAATCACTTTTGCATCGCTGTCGCGGCAGGCGGCGTGCAGCGCCAGATTGTCATTGACGCGTAAATCGTTACGCAGCCAGACCAGATGGGTGGTCATACTCCTCCTGTATTACTGTCCGTAGCGTAAGCACAAGGCTTCGGGATAGGGATCGAAATAGCGTTGCTGGGCCAGCCACGGGTGCGGGTACTCCGCCATGTAGTGTTTGAGAATGGTAATCGGCACCAGCAGCGGTTGTGTGCCCTGACGATAGCGGTCAATCAGCGTTGCCAGTTCCTGGCGCTGCGGTGAACTCAGGTGCGTGCGGAAGTAGCCCTGCACATGCATCAGCACATTGGTGTGATTGCGACGTGAGGCGGGACGTGACATCAGTTCCATCATGCGATTTCGGTATTCAAAGGCAAAGGCGTCCAGCGACTCCCACTGGCTCATGGAGGCGACAAAGGGTCCCAGCTCGCGGTATTTCTCCTGCGAATGCGCCAGCATCATCAGCTTGTAACGGCTGTGGAAGGCGATCAGTCCCTGCCGGGTCAGACCGCTTTCCCACATCTGATTAAATTCATGCAGCGCGCAGACACGACCGATAAAGTTCTCACGCAGGGCGGGATCGTGCAGACGACCATCTTCTTCCAGCGGCAGCCAGGGCATCTCGCGCTGCAGGAATTCAGTAAAAATACCGGTGCCTGCTTTGCGGTTATTGTTGTTATCGGGCTCATAGACCCGCACCCGTTCCATGCCACAACTGGGTGATTTGGCGCAGAGGATATAGCCACAGAGGTGATGCAGCGATTTTACCCGCTCAGCAGACCAGTCACGCATCTGCGTCGTAACCTCTTCTCCGCCATCTTTGCTGAAGCAGAGATGCAGCTCATCATCGCCCTGCTTCACCAGACGCAATGCCGGGCGCGGCGTTGGCAGACCAATCGCCATCTCAGGGCAGATGGGCTCAAAACGGACAAATGGGGTGAGATCGTCGGTCGCAAAAGTAAGACGCTTATGCCCACCATCAAATCTGACGCGGTCGCCGAGCAGGCATGCACTGATTCCAACGGGGATTTTTTTGCTCATACTTGTACAACCTCCGAAATCTTGTAGAGGTTTAAGTGTAGCGTAAAATGGTCAGGAATAAAGGGTTAAAACGGGATTCCGGATCGCTTATTCTCAGAAAAAACGCAAAAAAAAGCCCGGTCAGTTGACCAGGCCTGTTTTGCGGCAGGGGAAATCACCAGAACGCGCCACCGCCCGCTTCCGCCTGCGCCAGCCAGACCGGCTTGGCGCTGGTCTTACACCAGACGCGGTGCAGATAGCTGTAGAAACGTGCCCGATCCTGTCGAAACAGCATAACAGGAAGCGCCAGTACGCCGAGAAGAACCACCAGCGTACGTCGCGCAATAATTTTATAACGTGGATAAGCCCGATACATGGTTTCTCCTCCCGGTAAGTGAAATAGTGTGAATGTGATCTGTGTTCAACTTTACGCCAGGTTGTGTAATTTTACTACTCATCTGACCACTTATTTACCGCTATTTTTGCTGTTTAAGAATCAACCTGTAATTAAGTTACAAAAAGGTTACCGCCTGGTTGCGTTAGCGTTGAAAGGGCCGACAGATTATGGTCGCGGACGCCAGCATAAAATGTTGATAAAGTAGCGCTTCGGTCCCCACTCAAGGCAGGTAATGCGTGACCACGGTTTTGATCGTCGAAGATGAAAAAGAGATCCGGCGTTTTGTCCGGCTGGCGCTGGAAAATGAAGCCCTTAAGGTGTTTGATGCCGATACGCTGCAACGCGGACTGATTGAAGCGGCGACCCGCAAGCCGGACTTAGTGATCCTGGATCTGGGTCTGCCGGATGGAGATGGCACCGATTTCATTCGTGACCTGCGCCAGTGGAGCGCCATACCGGTGATTGTGCTGTCAGCGCGCAGCGATGAGCAGGATAAGATCGCCGCACTGGATGCGGGGGCAGATGACTATCTGACCAAACCCTTTGGCATTGGCGAACTGCTGGCGCGCGTCCGGGTTGCGCTGCGTCGTCATAGTGGCCAGCAGCCGGATGCCAGGGTGACGTTCGCCGACGTCAGCGTCGATTTCGCCGCACGACGGGTACAGCGCGGCAGCAGCGAGATTCACCTTACCCCGATTGAATTTCGTCTGTTGAGTATTCTGCTGAACAATGCCGGTAAGGTGCTGACGCAGCGGCAGTTGCTGAGCCAGGTCTGGGGACCCAATGCGGTGGAGCACAGCCATTATCTGCGCATCTATATGGGACATCTGCGCCAGAAGCTGGAAGCCAATCCGACACAACCGGCTCATCTGCTGACGGAAACCGGGATCGGCTATCGCTTTATGCCATAAAAAAAGGCGCCAGAGGCGCCTTTCATGACTGCAAACAAACTCAAATCTGAGCAAATACTGACCGCAACGGATAAACCCCGAGGCGCAGGGAACAGGGTCAGAGGAGGAAAGCGTCCCGCGCCATGGATGGCGCGGGCCGAGCTGTCATGGATGACATCTTTTGCGTCTTTCCGATCTGATCCTGTTTCCTGTGCTGGCACGATCCAACAGCTAGCCGGGTTGGACTTTACCAGCAACCTTAATGGTACCGAGCGTATCTTTCATCTGCCCGACTAATCAGGCGTTTTTCAGCACTTCGCTGACAATCTCAACGGCTTCTTTCTCAATCTGCGCGCGGTGTTCAGCGCCCAGGAAGCTTTCACAGTAGATTTTGTAAGCGTCTTCGGTGCCTGAAGGACGGGCAGCAAACCAGCCATTCTCCGTCATCACTTTCAGACCGCCGATAGATGCACCATTACCTGGCGCGGCAGTCAGACGAGCGGTGATAGGATCACCCGCCAGGGTATCAGCGCTGACCATCTCCGGTGACAGCTTCGACAGCGCGGCTTTCTGCGCTGAGGTGGCTGATGCCTGCAGACGGTTGTAGCTTGGTGCGCCAAAGCGCGCTGCCAGTTCGTCATAGTGCTGCTGCGGGTTTTTACCGGTCACGGCAGTAATTTCAGCGGCCAGCAGACACATGATGATGCCATCTTTGTCCGTAGACCACGGCGTACCGTCGAAACGCAGGAAAGAAGCGCCTGCGCTCTCTTCGCCACCAAAACCAAAGCTGCCGTCATACAGACCATCAACAAACCATTTGAAACCCACCGGCACTTCCACCAGCTTGCGACCAATGTCGTTGACCACACGGTCAATCATGGCGCTGGAGACCAGGGTTTTACCCACGGCAACATCCTGACCCCACTGTGGGCGGTGCTGGAACAGATAGTTGATCGCCACCGCCAGATAGTGGTTTGGATTCATCAGACCCGCCGGAGTCACAATGCCGTGACGGTCATAATCGGGATCGTTGCCGAACGCCAGATCGAACTTGTCACGGTAAGCCAGCAGGCCTGCCATTGCGCTTTCAGACGAGCAGTCCATGCGGACCACGCCATCTTTATCCAGATGCATAAAGCGGAAGGTCTGATCGACCGCGTCATTCACCAGCGTCAGATCCAGCTTGTAGTGCTCAGCAATACGCTGCCAGTAAGCAATACCGGAACCACCCAGTGGATCCACACCCAGCTTCAGGCCCGCTTTCTGAATCGCCGGGAAGTCGATAATCTCTGCCAGACCTTCAACATAAGGCTGGATCAGATCTTTCTCGACCACATGACCGCTGGCCATCGCCTGCTCCAGCGGCAGACGTTTCACCTCTTTCAGGCCATCTTTGATCAGCTGATTGGCACGATCTTCCACCACTTTGGTAACGTTAGTATCAGCAGGTCCGCCGTTAGGTGGGTTGTACTTGATGCCGCCATCTTCTGGTGGGTTATGTGACGGCGTAATCACGATGCCGTCAGCCAGCGCGCCACCCGCTTTGTTGTGCTCAAGAATCGCATTCGAGATCGCAGGGGTCGGCGTATAGCCATTATCCTGCTGCACAATCACATCAACGCCGTTCGCCGTCAGCACTTCCAGAACAGACAGGATGGCGGGTTCAGACAGCGCATGGGTGTCTTTACCGACGTAGCAAGGCCCGGTGATACCATTCTTTTTACGCTCTTCGGCAATCGCCTGAGCGATCGCCAGAATGTGCATCTCGTTGAAGCTTTGACGCCCTGCACTGCCGCGATGGCCTGAAGTGCCAAATTTCACCGCATGTTCCGGGTTCGCCACATCGGGCTGCAGGACATAATATTGTGACGTTAATTGTGCAACGTTAATCAAATCGCTCTGCTGGGCGGGTTGCCCGGCACGTGGGTGATTGGCCATTGGCGCTGCTCCCTGACGCTTAAGTTTTAAATGGTGCCGCAAACTTTCTCGGTCAGTTCCGCAGGGAACTGCATCGAGAGCATGATGTGTTCGATCATGCTGCATTTACGACCAGTATTGGTGTTGGTGATCACCCAGTACGGCGTGCCGGGCACATGCTTCGGCTTAGTATGGGTGCCATTCTGCAACAGCGTATGCTCATCACCTGCAAAATAGACGCGGGTGCGGCCCTGCAGAGATGCAGTAGCTTCAGCAAAGGCTGCGGTATCAAGACGATAGAGCGTTGACAAGATAAGCATAAAGCGATTCACCGCCCGCTTCTGCTCCGCATATTCATCGGAAAGCAGCAGCTCGCGCACCGCGCGGACACGATCCTGTGGGCGCGAACCCACAGACGCAGGCTGGGACTCTTTCGCTGCATCTTTTGAGGCTGGCTGTGCAGGCGAAGCGGGTGCAGTCTGACCGGCCGTGAACTTCAGCATACGACGCAGAATGTCGGATGCGCTTTCACCAATGTGTTGCGTGTGGCTGGCAATATAACGGTAGAGCTCTTCGTCAACTTCGATCGTTTTCATCTTATTCCGTACGGTTCTTTCTCATGACAGAACCACCTGTTTCCTGAAAAGCTCTGAGTATAGTCAGGCAATTCAAAGGGTGTGTGGGTTCTAACATCAGGATTATAAAGTTAAAGTCAGGCGGGTTGTTAGCAATCAAACGGTTTACGGGCAAAAGTCAGAATATGTCCTAATGCCGCCGGAACCGGCGCGCCTGAAAAGGTGAAACCATGATAACCTAAGCTCAGGTCTCAAACTTAAGAACTTTGCTATGATTTTGAACGCCCGTCTGCAAACTGAACAATCCCCTGCTGATTCTCTGCCCATCCTGCTT
Source organism: Pantoea sp. EKM10T (assembly GCF_011800685.1). Taxonomy (NCBI): domain Bacteria; kingdom Pseudomonadati; phylum Pseudomonadota; class Gammaproteobacteria; order Enterobacterales; family Erwiniaceae; genus Pantoea; species Pantoea sp. EKM10T. The sequence goes on along the minus strand of NZ_JAALEU010000002.1, from coordinate 252,059 downwards.
ATTCACGGTCTGTTTGGCAGTCTCGATAACCTTGGCGTGCTGGCGCGCGGGCTGAAAGATGCCGGTCCGTTGCTGCAGGTAGATGTCCGCAACCACGGACTTTCACCACGATCTGACGAGATGAACTACGCTGTAATGGCGCAGGATATGGTCGAAACACTGGATGCACATGGCATTGATCGCGTCGCGGTGATCGGACACTCGATGGGCGGTAAAATCGCCATGACCATGAGCGCGCTGGTGCCGGAACGCATTGAGCGCCTGGTGATGATCGATATCGCCCCGGTGGATTACCAGACGCGCCGTCATGACCAGATATTTGCCGGCATTCGTGCCGTCACCAATGCGGGCGTCTCATCCCGCAGCGAGGCGGCGAAGGTCATGCGAACGCTGATCGAGGAAGAAGGGGTGATCCAGTTCCTGCTGAAATCCTTCCAGGAGGGGGAGTGGCGCTTCAACGTTCCGGTGCTGTGGAATAACTACACCACGATCTCTGGCTGGCAGCCGGTTCCCGCCTGGAATCACCCGGCGCTGTTTATTCGCGGCGGCGACTCCAGCTACCTGGATAACAGCTATCGCGATGCGTTGCTGCAGCAGTTCCCGGCCGCTCAGGCGCATGTGATCGGTGGCGCAGGACACTGGGTTCATGCAGAGAAACCCGATGCCGTTTTGCGCAGCGTCCGTCGCTTTTTTGCGCTTTAAAAGCAAATAGATGGCGGTAAAGGTTTAGGATTGGCGTCCGGCGTAAGCGTGAAGTATGATGGCGCGCTAAAATTTTGCCGCGGGTCAGTTTTGCTGCGGCAATGGCCAATAATTTATAATCTGCGCGGTGAGTGTCTGGCGCCCGCCCCCATTCAGTTTTACTAAGCCATGGCAAAAGAACAGACTGACCGCACGACGCTCGATCTCTTTGCTGATGAGCGCCGCCCTGGTCGACCCAAAACCAGTCCGCTTTCGCGTGATGAACAGCTGCGCATTAACAAGCGCAATCAACTGAAACGTGACAAAGGACGCGGGCTTCGTCGTGTCGAACTGAAAATGAACAGTGACGCCGTCGATGCACTCAATACGCTGGCAGAACAGCGCAATCTCAGCCGTAGCGAACTGATTGAACAGATGCTACTGGCACAGCTCAAACTGGATTAATGCGGGCAAATCGCACGCAGAGGCAAATGTCGGGGCTTTAACCGTTCACCGGTTTTCTCTCGTCTGCTATTATTCGCTGAAATGTGCTGCGGCACACATCTCATCATCAGGATTTAAGAGGTTATTTTACTCATGGCACTCGTAGGCATCTTCTTCGGCAGCGATACCGGCAATACCGAAAACATTGCAAAAATGATCCAGAAACAGCTGGGTACAGATGTTGCAGAAGTCCATGACATCGCAAAAAGCACAAAAGAAGATCTGGAAGCGTTTGATATCCTGCTGCTGGGTATTCCGACCTGGTACTACGGCGAAGCGCAGTGCGACTGGGATGACTTTTTCCCGACGCTGGAAGAGATCGATTTTAACGGCAAGCTGGTTGCGCTGTTTGGCTGTGGCGACCAGGAAGATTACGCAGAGTATTTCTGTGATGCCATGGGCACGATTCGCGACATTATCGAACCGCACGGTGCCGTGATTGTCGGACACTGGCCAACTGAAGGCTATCACTTCGAAGCTTCGAAAGGCCTGGCCGATGATACCCACTTCCTGGGCCTGGCCATTGACGAAGATCGCCAGCCTGAGCTGACCAGCCAGCGTGTTGACCAATGGGTTAAGCAGATTTTTGATGAACTGCAGCTGAAAGAGATCATCGAAGCCTGATCCTGCCCGACTCAATGTGAGCGCCAGCTCACATTGAGGCAATGAAAATGCCTATAGAAATAATAGCCACATTTTTTTAACTTTCTCCGTTTAATCTGTAGAATACCCGCATCGATCTTCCGCTTATTTTCTCAGGCGGCAAGACTAAGTGATGTGCTAACAGACCTCTGTCAGAATCTTCCCCGGCCCGGTGACGAATCCCCAATAGCCCATGATGATTCAGACACGCCCTCTGGTTTTCATTTCATCGCTTCAGTTCTATAATGAGACGCAAATGAGAATGAGCATAGATCGACATTCAAGGCGATAAGCCACAAAAGTGAATATTAGTAACAGGACAAAATCCGCATGACTGACAACAACACCGCATTAAAGAAGGCTGGCCTGAAAGTAACGCTGCCCAGACTGAAAATTCTGGAAGTGCTTCAGGAACCTGAGTGCCATCACGTCAGTGCGGAAGATTTGTATAAACGCCTGATCGACATTGGCGAAGAGATTGGCCTGGCGACCGTTTACCGTGTTCTGAACCAGTTTGATGATGCCGGTATTGTGACTCGTCACAACTTTGAAGGCGGCAAGTCTGTCTTCGAACTGACGCAGCAGCATCACCACGATCACCTGATCTGCCTGGATTGCGGCAAGGTTATCGAGTTCAGCGACGAATCGATTGAAACGCGTCAGCGTGAAATCGCGACCCGCCATGGCATCAAGCTGACCAACCACAGCCTCTATCTCTATGGACACTGTACGCTGGGCGATTGCCGTGAAGACGAAACGCTGCACGACCAGTAACGCTGGCGCGGCCTGAAATAAAAAAACCGGTGAATTCACCGGTTTTTTTTCGTCTGTTTTCTGCCCTCACCTCAGGCGACCAGCGTCTCCTGCAGATAGCGCCAGCGTGGAATAGAGCTGCTGCAATCCAGAATGGCCAGCGAAATGCGGCTCTGGTTATTGCCGTTCATCATCTGCATTTCGCGATACTGTACGACGATCTCTTTTTCATGATGAGAGAGAATGACATGTTCACAGGTGGCAATGCGCATCCCTTCCCGCTGCCCTTGTAACTGCTGGAAAAGATCCTCGACCTCGTTCAGATTGTACTCTTTGCCCTTTGGGGTCACCATGCGAAATTCAGGATGAAAATAGGACATCAGCAGCTGGAAACTGTCATCAGATCCGGCTGGCTGATTAAAAATACGTTCAATGAGCTGATGTAAAACGACGACACTGTGTTTGGCTTCCTGGGCGAGAACTGTCATTTTTTTTCCTTCTGTAACCCGCTTTGCAACCTCTGAGAGCGGATAGCCTACCTGAAAGCTGACAATTCACATCCTGAAATTGATTAATTTTTTTAAACTCAGATTACTCCCACAAGGCGGTATTGAACCGGTTGTGGTTAGTGCAGAATAAACGTCGGCGATGGTAAAAATCGGGGCAATAAAAAAGGGCGATAAATCGCCCTTTTGTCATTTTATGAGGTCAGCCCCAAAAAATTTATTCGCCCGTTTTGGTCCAGGTATCACGAAGACCGACGGTGCGGTTAAACACCAGTTGCGTCGGTTTCGAGTAAACGCTGTCGGCGCAGAAATAACCTTCACGTTCAAACTGAAACGGTGTTGTTGGTTCCACATCGCGCAGGCTGGGTTCAACAAAGCCGTTTTTGATGGTCAGTGACTCAGGATTAATGACCGCCAGGAAATCCTCTGCAGCAGCCGGATTTGGCACACTGAACAGACGATCATACAGACGGAACTCAGCTGGCTGCGCGTGATCCGCAGAAACCCAGTGAATCACGCCTTTGACTTTGCGGCCATCGGCTGGATCTTTGCTCAGCGTATCAACATCGCTGGTGCAGTAGATGCAGGTAATGTTGCCCGCTTCATCTTTGGCGACCCGCTCAGCACGAATCACATAGGCGTTACGCAGGCGAACTTCTTTGCCCAGCACCAGACGCTTATATTGTTTGTTCGCCTCTTCACGGAAATCCGCGCGATCGATCCAGATCTCGCGGCTGAACGGCACTTCACGCGTGCCCATCTCCGGTTTACCCGGATGATTTGGCATGGTGACGATTTCGCTATGGCCTGCTGGCAGGTTTTCGATCACCACTTTAAGCGGATCTAAAACCGCCATGGCGCGGGGCGCATTCTCGTTAAGATCATCACGGATACAGGACTCCAGCGAGGCCATCTCCACGATGTTATCCTGCTTGGTCACGCCAATACGACGACAGAACTCACGGATAGAAGCGGCGGTGTATCCACGGCGACGCAGACCTGAAACGGTCAGCATGCGCGGATCGTCCCACCCTTCTACGTGCTTCTCGGTCACCAGCTGAGTGAGTTTACGTTTCGACATCACCGCATACTCCAGATTCAGGCGCGAGAATTCATACTGACGCGGATGAACCGGAATTGTGATGTTGTCCAGCACCCAGTCATAGAGACGGCGGTTGTCCTGAAACTCCAGCGTACAGAGCGAGTGCGTAATGCCTTCCAGCGCATCGGAGATGCAGTGGGTAAAGTCATACATCGGGTAGATGCACCACTTATTGCCGGTCTGGTGGTGTTCCGCGAACTTGATGCGGTAAAGCACCGGATCGCGCATCACGATGAAATTAGAGGCCATGTCGATTTTGGCGCGCAGACAGGCGGTGCCTTCGGCAAACTCACCGTTTCGCATCTTCTCAAACAGCGCCAGATTCTCTTCCACGCTGCGATCGCGATAAGGGCTGTTTTTACCCGGCTCTTTCAGGGTGCCACGATATTCACGAATCGCATCCGGACTCAGTTCATCAACGTAGGCCAGTCCTTTGGAAATCAGCTCGATGGCATAGTTGTAGAGCTGATCGAAATAGTTTGATGAGTAACAGACCTCACCGCTCCACTCAAAACCCAGCCACTGAACGTCACGCTTGATGGATTCAACGAATTCCATATCCTCTTTAACCGGATTGGTATCGTCGAAACGCAGGTTGCATTGCCCCTGATAATCCTGGGCGATGCCAAAATTCAGACAGATCGATTTCGCATGACCAATATGCAGATAGCCATTGGGCTCCGGCGGAAAACGGGTATGCACGCTGCTGTGCTTACCGCTCGCCAAATCTTCGTCAATGATCTGACGAATAAAGTTAGTTGGGCGGGCTTCAGCCTCACTCATCTCAAAAATCCTCAATACGAATAACGGGTGATTTGTACCACGAAGTAACGGAGTATGATCCACAAAGCGTCTGAGGGAAACAACCGTTTGTTAAGCCTTTAAAACAAAAAAGGCAGGAATCGCTTCCTGCCTGTGGGGTTCTGTTGCGGGGATTAGCCTTTCACTTCATACAGCGGGGTTTCCCCTGCTATTACCTGACCCTGTGCCAGTAAAGTCAGACCGGCGAAATCGTCGCTGTTGCTGACCACGACCGGACTCACCATTGAGCGGGCATTGGCGTTAAGGAATTCAAGGTCCATCTCCAGTACTCGCTGACCGGCGACCACGCTGGCCCCCTCTTCAACCAGACGGGTAAAGCCTTTACCTTCCAGCGCCACGGTATCCAGCCCCATGTGCACCACAATCTCCACGCCATTGTCGGTTTCCAGACAGAAGGCATGATTGGTGTTAAAGATTTTCACCAGCGTACCGGCAATCGGTGCCACTACCCATTTGTCGCTGGGCTTGATCGCCAGACCGTCGCCCACCGCTTTGCTGGCAAAGGCTTCATCCGGCACATCATCCAGCGCCACGACTTCACCGCTGACCGGCGCCAGCAGCGTGGCGATGACCTGCTTCTCACTGTTCAGCACCGCCTGCGGTTTAACGTCCGGCTCGGCCGGCGCACTGCTGGTAGCCGCTGCAGCGACCGGACCTTTGGTCAGCACTTTTTTCATGGCCGAGGCGATGCTTTCTGCCTGGGTACCTACGATGATCTGCACGCTCTGTTTGTTAAGACGGATCACGCCGGACGCGCCAAGGCGCTTAGCAACCGCCTCATTCACCTGCGCCGAGTCATTCACGTTAAGACGCAGACGGGTGATACAGGCATCGATGCTGGTTAAGTTAGCTGAACCACCAATCGCCCCAATGTAGCGGCGCGCCAGTGACTCTGTGGCACTTTCACCGCTATCCGTTTTATCAACGTTAACGTCATAACCATCAGTTTCATCACCATCAACCGCCAGCTCGCGGCCCGGCGTCATCAGGTTGAATTTTTTGATGGTAAAGCGGAACACCACATAATAGATAACGAAGAAGACCAGACCCTGCGGGATCAGCATGTACCAGTGTGTCGCCAGCGGATTACGGGTCGACAGCACCATATCCACCAGCCCGGCGCTGAAACCAAATCCGGCAATCCAGTGCATGCTGGCAGCGATGAAGACAGAAATACCGGTCAGGACGGCGTGGATCAGATAAAGCACGGGTGCCACGAACATGAAGGAGAACTCCAGCGGTTCGGTAATACCCGTAAAGAAGGCAGCAAACGCCGCGGCCAGCATGATACTACCCACTTTGACGCGGTTCTCAGGGCGCGCACAGTGGTAGATAGCCAGCGCAGCACCCGGCAGACCAAACATCATGATCGGGAAGAAGCCCGCCTGATAACGACCGGTGATGCCGACAGTTGCCGATCCGTCAGCCAGTGACTGTGCACCGCCAAGGAATTTAGGAATGTCATTAATGCCCGCAACATCAAACCAGAACACCGAGTTCAGGGCGTGATGCAGACCGACCGGAATCAGCAGGCGGTTAAAGAAGGCGTAGATACCGGCACCGGCAGAGCCGAGCTTCTGGATATGTTCACCAAAGCCCACCAGACCGTTAAAGATAACCGGCCAGATATACATCAGGATAAAGGCGACCAGGATCATCAGGAACGAGACCAGTATCGGCACCAGTCGCCGTCCGCTGAAGAAGGAGAGTGCTTTCGGCAGCTCGACGTGGCTGAAGCGGTTATAGACCTCCGCCGACAGGATACCGACCAGAATACCGACAAACTGGTTATTAATTTTACCAAACGCCACAGGCACCTGGTCAACCGGCATCTTCTGTATCATCGCCACCGCGGCCGGTGAGCAGAGCGTGGTGACTACCAGGAATCCGACAAAGCCGGTCAGGGCTGCCGCACCATCTTTATCTTTCGACATGCCATACGCGACACCAATCGCAAACAGCACTGACATATTTTCAATGATGGCAGCACCAGATTTGATCAGTAACGCCGCCAGCGCATTACCTGCGCCCCAGCTGTCTGGATCGATCCAGTAGCCCACGCCCATTAATATCGCTGCTGCTGGCAGGGTTGCTACCGGCACCATCAGTGCGCGCCCCACCTTTTGTAAGTAACCTAACATATCCCCTTCCCCCTATGAGCCTGACTTGTCGCTTTGCGCTGCTTAATGTTGTTATGTCAGCTGCAAAGATCGTTAATACACTTCATATCACGCAGCGAAGTGTAATGATAAATTAATTCGCCTCGCAAATTAAAAGCCTGGTAAATGTGATTTTTATCACTAAAAAACATCGTTTCATACGGCAACATCTGGCTATGACCGTAAACTTATTTTATGATCCGAAATATTGAATTATGCGCTGGCCATGGCGACAATGAATCATCTGTTCAGATTGGTGACTCACGCAACGGCTTAGCCATCCCCTTTCTATTTTCAATTGAGGTGAAACATGAGACTGATTCCTTTAGCGACGCCAACCCAGGTGGGAAAATGGGCCGCCCGACATATTGTTAATCGTATCAATGCGTTTAACCCGACGGCGGATAAACCTTTTGTCCTGGGGCTGCCAACCGGCGGTACGCCACTGGAAGCGTACAAACACCTGATTGATATGCACAAAGCGGGCCAGGTCAGTTTTAAAAACGTCGTGACATTCAATATGGATGAATATGTTGGCCTGCCAAAAGAGCATCCTGAGAGCTATCACAGCTTCATGTATCGAAATTTCTTCGATCACGTTGATATTCAACCGGAAAATATCAACCTGCTGAATGGTAATGCCCCCGATATTGACGCAGAATGTCGTCAGTACGAAGAGAAAATTCGCGCGCTGGGTAAAATTCACCTGTTCATGGGCGGCGTCGGTAACGACGGTCATATCGCCTTTAACGAACCGGCTTCCTCTCTCGCTTCCCGTACCCGCATTAAAACCCTGACCCATGACACCCGCGTGGCGAACTCCCGCTTCTTTAACGGTGACGTTGATCAGGTGCCTAAATATGCGCTGACGGTCGGCGTCGGTACGCTGCTGGATGCAGAGGAAGTGATGATTCTGGTTACCGGCCATGTTAAAGCGCAGGCATTACAGGCGGCGGTTGAAGGCAACGTTAATCATATGTGGACCATCAGTTGCCTGCAGCTGCACGCGAAATCGGTGGTAGTGTGCGATGAGCCGGCCACCATGGAACTGAAAGTGAAAACCGTGAAATATTTCCGCGAAATGGAAGCGGAAAATATGAAAGGCGTGTAACAGAACATTGTCATGCCCTGCTGTTACGCTGAGTGACAGCAGGCCAGGACGGGAGAAGAGAGATGTACGCATTAGTTAACGGTCGAATCTACAGTGGCCATGAGGTTCTGGATAATTACGCGGTGGTGGTTGCCGATGGGCGTATAGCGCGCGTCTGTCCGCGTGAAGCGCTCCCGGCGGATATTGAGCAGCGGGATATGGCGGGGGCGAATATTGCGCCAGGCTTTATCGATCTCCAGCTCAATGGCTGCGGTGGCGTGCAATTCAATGACAGCCTTGAGGCGCTCAGCATTGAAACGCTGGAAACGATGCAGCGCGCCAATGAAAAGTCTGGCTGCACCAGCTTTTTACCGACGCTGATAACCAGCAGCGACGCCCTGATGAAGCGGGCGATTGAAACCATGCGCGCCTACCTGCAGAAACATCAGAATCAGGCGCTGGGTCTGCATCTGGAAGGGCCCTGGCTGAGCAAAGCGAAAAAAGGCACCCACGATCCAGCGCTGATTCGCCTGCCGGATGCGGCAATGGTGCAGTACCTGTGCGACAACGCGGACGTCATCACCAAAGTCACGCTTGCCCCTGAAAATGCGGGTAGCGATGTGATTCGTCAATTGACTGATGCCGGGATTATTGTCTCAGCCGGTCACTCGAATGCGACCTATGAAGAGGCTAAAGCGGGCTTTTCTGCTGGTGTGAGTTTCGCGACGCACCTCTACAACGCCATGCCCACCTTTGCCGGACGTGAACCCGGGCTTATCGGTGCGCTGTTTGATTCGCCTGATGTATACTGCGGCATTATTGCGGACGGTTTACATGTACATTACGCTAACGTGCGCAATGCAAAACGCATCAAAGGCGACAAACTGGTGCTGGTCACGGATGCCACTGCACCGGCTGGCGCGGACATAAGCGAGTTTATTTTTGCAGGCAAAACAATCTATTATCGCGATGGGCTCTGTGTCGACGAAAACGGCACATTAAGTGGTTCTGCCCTGACGATGATTGAAGCGGTACAAAACAGCGTTGAGCATGCAGGGATCGCACTGGACGAAGCGTTGCGTATGGCAACACTCTACCCGGCACGGGCGATGGGCGTGGAAAGGCAGTCAGGCTCGATCGAAGCAGGAAAAATCGCGAACCTGACTGTGTTTACGCGCGACTTTAAAATCATAAAGACGTTTGTCAACGGAGACGACGTCCTGAGCGAGTAAGCACTGAATGACCACTGGCGGCCAGTCACAAATAGGAAATGTCGATCTTGTTAAGCAACTCAATAGCGCAGCGGTTTACCGGCTGATTGATCAACAGGGGCCGATATCGCGCATTCAGATTGCCGAACTTAGCCAGCTCGCGCCCGCCAGCGTCACCAAAATTACCCGTCAGTTGATTGAGCGCGGCCTGATCAAAGAGGTAGACCAGCAGGCGTCTACCGGTGGTCGCCGCGCCATCTCCATTATCACTGAAACCCGCCATTTCCATACCATCGGCGTCCGCCTCGGACGCAACGACGCCACCCTGACTCTGTTTGACCTCAGCGGTAAATCGCTGGCGCAGGAAGATTATGCGCTGCCGGAACGCACCCAGGAGACGCTGGAACATGCGCTGTTTAACGCCATCAGCAGCTTCATTGAGCAGCACCAGCGTAAAATTCGCGAGCTGATCGCGATTTCAGTGATCCTGCCAGGGCTGGTTGATCCGATTAACGGCGTGATCCGCTATATGCCACACATCTCTGTCAGCCGCTGGCCGCTGGTCGCCAGTCTGAAAAAACGTTTTAACGTTACCAGTTTTGTAGGTCATGATATTCGCAGCCTGGCGCTGGCTGAGCACTATTTCGGTGCAAGCCGCGACTGTGCTGACTCAATTCTGGTGCGTTTACACCGGGGCACGGGCGCCGGCATTATTGCCAACGGCCATATTTTTCTCGGCAGCAACGGCAACGTTGGCGAGATCGGCCATATTCAGGTCGACCCGCTTGGCGAGCGCTGTCACTGCGGCAACTTTGGCTGCCTTGAGACTATTGCCGCCAACGGCGCCATTGAAAATCGGGTACGGCATCTGCTGAATCAGGGCTATCCCAGCGTACTGACGCTGGAGGCGTGCCAGATATCCCACATCTGCAAAGCGGCCAATCAGGGTGATGCACTGGCCTGCGAAGTGGTTGAGTACGTTGGCCGTTATCTTGGCAAAGCTATCGCGATTGCGATCAACCTGTTTAATCCGCAAAAAGTGGTGCTGGCGGGTGAGATCACTGAAGCAGAAAAAGTGCTGCTGCCCGCGATTGAGGGCTGCATTAATACTCAGGCATTAGAGGCCTTCCGTAAAAATCTGCCGGTCGTGCGTTCCACCCTGGATCATCGTTCCGCTATTGGCGCCTTTGCGCTCGCTAAACGTGCCATGCTTAACGGCATTCTGCTGCAACATCTTCTGGAAGACTAAGAGCCTATCCCAGTAGGCGTAATTGGTGCAGGCAGTCTGGACACGGACAGCGCGGAACAACCGGAGCGTACACGTAGTACGTGAGGATTGTGAGCACTGCCCAGGTTCAGAATGACAAATTAAATAGCCTAATGGGATAGGCTCTAAGCTAACCCGCTGCTGTGGCGGGCCATATCGGATCTGACTATGACCATTAAAAGCGTAATTTGTGATATCGATGGCGTGCTGATGCACGACAACACGGCCGTTCCCGGCGCACAGGAGTTTTTACAGCGCATTCTGGCCAAAGAGATGCCGCTGGTGGTGCTGACGAACTATCCCTCGCAAACCGAGCAGGATCTGGCAAACCGCTTTGCCTCGGCCGGTGTCGAGGTGCCCGACTCCGTTTTCTATACCTCCGCAATGGCAACCGCCGACTTCCTGCGCCGTCAGGAGGGCAAAAAGGCGTATGTGATTGGTGAGGGCGCACTGATTCATGAACTCTACAAAGCGGGCTTTACCATTACCGATGTGAATCCCGATTTTGTCATTGTCGGAGAGACGCGCTCGTTTAACTGGGACATGATGCATAAAGCGGCCTTCTTCGTGGCTAATGGCGCCCGCTTTATTGCCACCAACCCGGATACTCATGCGCGCGGTTTTATTCCTGCCTGTGGCGCACTCTGTGCGGGTATTGAGAAGATATCAGGCCGTCGCCCGTTTGTTGTCGGCAAGCCCAGCCCCTACATCATGCGCGCCGCGCTGAACAAAATGCAGGCCCACTCGGAAGAGACCGTGATTGTCGGTGACAATCTGCGAACCGATATTCTGGCCGGTTTTCAGGCGGGTCTGGAGACGGTGCTGGTGCTCTCCGGCGTCTCGACGCTGAGTGATATCGATGCCATGCCGTTCCGTCCGGACTGGATCTACCCTTCTGTGGCCGATATCGACCTGTTCTGATTCATTTCTCTTATGACGCATCCGGCTAATCTGTGATGCGTCCCCCCTTTTTGCGCTATATCTCCCACTTTTACTGTCTGTTTTTTGCTCGAAAAAGCTATTTTATTGCTGATCCATTAACGAAACAGCTTTAAAATTATCGTTTATTCAATTTTATTGCCATACAAGCAATCTTTTTATCAGTAAATCACGATTCCTCTTGCATTGAATGCACCAAATAGCGCATTTTCTTATGTATCACGCAGCATCAGGCTGCCGGACAAACGCAAAAGATAACATCGCCGTAAGGTGAGCTCAGGAGTCAGTTATGTGTTCAATTTTTGGTGTGCTGGATCTGAAAACCGATCCTGTTGAGCTGCGCAAAAAAGCGCTGGAATGTTCACGCTTAATGCGTCATCGAGGCCCGGACTGGTCAGGCGTCTACGCCGATGACCATGCTATTCTGGCGCATGAACGTCTCTCAATTGTTGACGTTAACAATGGCGCACAGCCGCTGTACAACGCCGATCGCACCCACGTACTGGCAGTTAACGGCGAAATTTATAACCATCAGGCACTGCGCGCTGAACTCAGCGATCGCTACGCGTTTCAGACCGGTTCTGACTGTGAAGTGATTCTGGCGCTCTATCAGGAGAAAGGTGTCGATTTCCTCGATGAGCTGGAAGGCATGTTCGCCTTTATCCTCTATGACACCGTTAAAAAAACGTACCTGATTGGTCGCGACCACATCGGCATCATCCCGCTCTATATGGGTAACGATGAGCATGGCAACCTGTTTGTTGCTTCAGAAATGAAAGCGCTGGTGCCAGCCTGCCGTTCAATCAAAGAGTTCCCGCCGGGAAGCTACCTCTCCAGCACCGATGGCGAGATCCGCCGTTACTGGCAGCGCGACTGGATGGAATATAAAAACGTTGAGCACAACACCACCGACGCCGCTGGCCTGAAACATGCGCTGGAAGAGTCCGTGAAAAGCCACCTGATGTCAGATGTGCCTTACGGCGTGCTGCTGTCAGGCGGTCTGGACTCTTCTATCATTTCAGCCGTGACCAAGCGTTACGCGGCGAAGCGGGTTGAAGATCAGGATAAAAGTGATGCGTGGTGGCCACAGCTGCACTCCTTCGCGGTAGGGCTGGAAGGTTCTCCCGACTTAAAAGCGGCAAAATCTGTGGCGGAGCATCTGGGCACCGTACACCATGAAATTCATTTCACCGTGCAGGAAGGTCTGGATGCCATTCGCGATGTGATTTATCACATTGAAACCTATGACGTCACCACCATTCGTGCCTCTACGCCAATGTACTTAATGTCACGTAAAATTAAAGCGATGGGCATTAAGATGGTGCTGTCGGGCGAAGGCGCAGATGAAGTCTTCGGCGGCTATCTCTATTTCCATAAAGCGCCAAACGCCAAAGAGTTCCACGAAGAAAACGTTCGTAAACTGCAGGCGCTGCATATGTTCGACTGCGCCCGTGCCAACAAAGCGATGTCCGCCTGGGGCGTTGAAGCCCGCGTACCGTTCCTGGATAAAAAATTCCTGGATGTGGCGATGCGAATCAACCCGGCCGATAAAATGTGTGGCAGCAACGGTAAAATGGAGAAGCACATTCTGCGTGAATGTTTCTCCTCTTACCTGCCGGAGAGCGTGGCGTGGCGTCAGAAAGAGCAGTTCTCGGATGGCGTGGGTTACAGCTGGATCGACTCACTGAAAGAAGTGGCTGCGAAGCAAATCAGCGATCAGCAGCTGGCTACCGCTCACTTCCGCTTCCCGTTCAACACGCCGGGTTCGAAAGAAGCCTATCTCTATCGTGAGATCTTTGAAGAGCTGTTCCCGTTGGCGAGCGCGGCAGAGTGTGTGCCTGGCGGTCCATCGGTCGCCTGTTCTTCTGCCAAAGCGATTGAATGGGATGAAGCGTTTAAAAACATGGACGATCCCTCTGGTCGTGCCGTGGGTGTGCATCAGTCAGCCTATAAATAAGCCGGCTGAAAGCAACCAGAATGGGCCCGCTGCGGCCCATTTTTTTTACGATTAGCGTTGTATTCACTGAAAAATTGCCGAATAAACACCCAGGCTGGTTATAAGCCAGTCAAACAGCGATTATCTGGCAAAAAACGGTAAAAAAATTGTTGACGCTGTCTGGTCAACTCCGCATAATGCGCCCCGCAACGCCGATGAAGGTAACGCGAAAAAAAGATGGCTACGTAGCTCAGCTGGTTAGAGCACAGCACTCATAATGCTGGGGTCACAGGTTCGATTCCCGTCGTAGCCACCATCTTTTTTTGCGGGAGTGGCGAAATTGGTAGACGCACCAGATTTAGGTTCTGGCGCCGCAAGGTGTGCGAGTTCAAGTCTCGCCTCCCGCACCATTTCATTATTCGGCAGCGTGGATGGGATATCGCCAAGCGGTAAGGCACCGGTTTTTGATACCGGCATTCCCTGGTTCGAATCCAGGTATCCCAGCCAATTTCGATGATTCTCGAGGCTGAGAACGGACGAATGGGATATCGCCAAGCGGTAAGGCACCGGTTTTTGATACCGGCATTCCCTGGTTCGAATCCAGGTATCCCAGCCATCATTGAAATGCAGTACAATTTGGCTACGTAGCTCAGCTGGTTAGAGCACAGCACTCATAATGCTGGGGTCACAGGTTCGATTCCCGTCGTAGCCACCATATAATTGGGGTGTCGCCAAGCGGTAAGGCACTGGTTTCTGATACCAGCATTCCGGGGTTCGAATCCCTGCACCCCAGCCATACAAAAGACAATTTGAAAAACACCATTATTGGGGTGTCGCCAAGCGGTAAGGCACTGGTTTCTGATACCAGCATTCCGGGGTTCGAATCCCTGCACCCCAGCCAAATTGCACAACCTGGCCCGCTTTTGCGGGCTTTGTTGTTTTTGTCGTTCCCCTTCCTGATTGCAGGCCCGCCGTATGGCGAGCCGACATGCGCAATCTGCTATAACCCCAGCGCGTAGCGCAATACCTGCCGCTTCAGTACCCCGGAATGTTCGGCGGCAATCAATCCGAGATTACGTGCAAACCGCAGTGGTGCCAGCTGATTGCTGAAGGCAAAATAGAACAGATCCATGCCGCCTTGCATCAGCATATTGTCTTTACGACGTTGCCGGTGATAGCGCTGCAATACGCGCTCGGATGCCCAATCCTCCGCCGCACCGCGTGCGCTGACCAGCACATTAATCAACGCATCAATATCGCGATAGCCCAGATTCACGCCCTGCCCGGCCAGCGGATTAATGGTATGCGCGGCATCACCGACCAGCGCCAGTCCTGGCAGGACATACCGTGAAGCGTGACGCCGTACCAGCGGGAAGCCGCCCGCCGCGTGGGCTTTAAAACGTCCCAGCCGCGCCGGGAAATGGCTGGCTATCTCTTTTTCCAGCTGGGCCATCGGCATCGCCTGTAGCTGCCGGACTCTTGCAGGCGCGTCATACCAGACCAGCGAGGCCCGGTTGCCATACAGCGGCAAGAAGGCGCGCGGTCCCTGAGGCGTAAAGTGCTGCCAGGTCGCATCGCCTGCCGGATGTTCGCAGGTCACGCTGATCAGTAAACAGGATTGCGCATAGCTCCAGCCATGAATACCGATCCCGGCCATCTGTCGCACCTGAGAGTTCGCGCCATCAGCCCCAACCACCAGGCGGGCGTGTAAGGCAACGCCGTCGTTGAGGTCGATGCGCCAGCCGCCATTTTCTGGCTGCAGGTTCTCCAGTGTGGCCGGGCAATAGCAGGTCACGCCCAGCGACTGCATCTCCTCCCATAGCGCCCGCTGAAGCACGCTGTTCTCGACCATAAAGCCCAGCTCGGGCAGCCCCAGCGAGGCCGCATCAAAACTCACCTGCGCCGTCTGCCACTCCCAGGTTTCCAGCCTGCGATAGGGCGCGCTGCGCATCGCCTCTACCCGTGGCCAGACGTTGAGCTGCTTCAGCAACCCCACCGAGGATGACCCAATCGCCGAAATTCGCAGATCGGGATCGCTGTCGGCATCAAAAGGCGCGGGTTCGGCACGCTCAATGACCGCAACGCGAAAATGTTGCTGCGTCAGTCCACAGGCCAGCGCCGCACCGACCATGCCACCGCCAACAATCACTACATCAAACTGATTATCCTGCATTGCTTATGTCCCTCTCTTATTCCCGCCAGCCTGCGCAACACGGGTCTGAATAAAGCAAAGTGTACCGGAAAACCGGATTGCTGGCAGAAAAGCCCTGAGGCTGGTCACAACAGCATCAAAGCATTACAATACGCGCCCCGCACTTCACTGCACTGAATCAATGGTTAGCGCGATGACAAAAAAACTGCATATCAAAACCTGGGGATGTCAGATGAATGAGTATGATTCATCCAAGATGTCTGATCTGCTGAACAGTACGCACGGCTATACGCTGACCGAGGTTCCTGAAGAGGCGGATATTCTGCTGCTTAACACCTGTTCTATTCGTGAGAAAGCGCAGGAGAAAGTATTCCACCTGCTGGGACGCTGGAGAAAACTCAAAGAGCGCAACCCGGATGTGATTATCGGCGTGGGCGGCTGCGTGGCATCGCAGGAAGGGGATCATATCCGCCAGCGTGCGCCCTGCGTGGATATCGTTTTTGGTCCGCAGACACTGCACCGCCTGCCGGAGATGATCAACACCGTGCGCGGCACCAAAAGCCCGGTGGTCGACATCAGCTTCCCGGAAATCGAGAAATTTGATCGCCTGCCGGAACCGCGCGCAGACGGCCCGACTGCCTTTGTCTCCATCATGGAAGGCTGCAACAAATATTGTACTTTCTGCGTGGTGCCTTACACCCGTGGCGAGGAAGTGAGCCGTCCGAGCGATGACATTCTGCTGGAGATCGCTCAGCTGGCAGCGCAGGGCGTGCGTGAAGTTAACCTCCTTGGCCAGAACGTTAACGCCTATCGTGGTGCCACCTTTGATGGTGAAATCTGTACCTTCGCTGAGCTGCTGCGCCTGGTCGCCGCCATCGACGGTATCGACCGCATTCGCTTCACCACCAGCCACCCGATTGAGTTCACCGATGACATCATTGAGGTCTACCGCGATACGCCGGAACTGGTGAGCTTCCTGCACCTGCCGGTTCAGAGTGGATCAGACCGTATTCTGACGCTGATGAAGCGTGCTCATACCGCGCTGGAGTATAAGGCGATTATCCGCAAGCTGCGCGCGGCGCGCCCGGATATTGAGATCAGCTCTGACTTCATCATTGGTTTCCCAGGCGAAACTCAGCAGGATTTCGAGCAGACCATGAAGCTTATCGCCGAGATCAATTTCGACGTCAGCTTCAGCTTTATCTACTCTGCCCGTCCCGGCACGCCCGCCGCTGACCTGCCGGATGATGTCAGCGAAGAGGAGAAAAAGCAGCGTCTGTGGATCCTGCAGGACCGCATTAACCAGCAGGCGCAGGCGATCAGTCGCCGCATGGTGGGCACAGTGCAGCGTATTCTGGTGGAAGGCATCTCCCGCAAGAACGTGATGGAAGTCTCTGGCCGCACCGAAAATAACCGCGTGGTGAATTTCGAAGGCTCGCCTGAAATGATCGGCCGCTTTGTGGATGTTGAAATTGTCGATGTCTACACCAACTCGCTGCGCGGCAAACTGGTGCGTACTGAAGAAGAGATGGGGCTGCGCATGGCGGAAAGCCCGGCGTCCGTGATCGCCCGTACCCGTAAAGAAAATGAAATCGGCGTGAGTCTGTTCCAGCCGTGATGCCCGCTTTACTGTGCGGCAGCGCGCATCGCGTTGTCGCCAATTTCACTTTGCACCACTTGCTTTCTGAAAGTGTCGCCCAAATATCTCTCCATAAGCTTGCGCCCAGGCGTTACGGCATAAATAATTTCGTTATGGTGCATCCGGTTAAGCTTAACGGTGCGTCAGACACATCCCATAACTGGCCCTGAGTGACCCAAAGGATTCGTTTGAATATCGAAACTCGTGAAATCGCCCTTGAACCGGCTGATAACCGTCGTCTGATGAGCCTGTGTGGGCCTTTCGACGATAATGTAAAACAGCTTGAGCGTCGTCTGGGCATTGAGATCAATCGTCGCGACAACGTTTTTAAGCTGTCAGGACGTCCACTTTGCGTCAATGCCGCAGCAGATATTCTGAAAACCCTCTATGTCGATACCGCGCCTGTGCGTGGCGACATCCCGGATATCGAGCCTGATCAGATTCACCTGGCGATCAAAGAGAGCCGGGTACTGGAGCAAACCGCTGAGAGTGTGCCGGAGTACGGTAAAGCGGTCAATATCAAGACCAAGCGCGGTGTGATCAAGCCGCGCACTCCAAACCAGGCCCAGTACATCGCTAATGTGCTCGACCACGATATCACCTTTGGTGTCGGCCCGGCTGGTACCGGTAAAACCTATCTGGCGGTAGCCGCGGCAGTGGATGCGCTGGAGCGTCAGGAGATTCGCCGCATCATGCTGACCCGCCCTGCCGTCGAAGCGGGTGAAAAGCTCGGCTTTCTGCCAGGCGATCTGAGCCAGAAAGTCGACCCTTATCTGCGTCCGCTCTACGATGCGCTGTTCGAAATGCTCGGCTTCGAGCGGGTGGAAAAGCTGATGGAGCGCAACGTCATTGAAGTCGCCCCGCTGGCCTACATGCGTGGTCGTACCCTGAACGATGCGTTTATCATTCTTGATGAGAGCCAGAACACCACCATCGAGCAGATGAAAATGTTCCTGACGCGTATCGGCTTTAACTCTAAAGCGGTGATTACCGGCGACGTTACCCAGATTGACCTGCCGCGTCACGTCAAGTCAGGCCTGCGTCATGCCATTGAGGTGCTGGCGGACGTTGAAGAGATCAGCTTCAACTTCTTCCACAGCGAAGATGTGGTGCGCCATCCGGTAGTTGCCCGCATTGTCACCGCCTATGAAGCCTGGGAAGCGGCCGATCAGACCCGTCGTGACCAGCAGACCGAAGAGCGTAAACGTGAAGCACTGGCTGCACAGAGCGCCACGCAGGAGAGCAAATGAGCGAGGTGATTCTCGACCTGCAGGTCGCCTGTGACAACACCGCTGACCTGCCTGCTGAAAGCCAGTTTCATCGCTGGCTGTCAGCGGCTGTCACCCCTTTTCAGCCCGAAAGCGAAGTCACGGTGCGTCTGGTTGATGAAGCAGAGAGTCATGAGCTTAATCTGACTTATCGCGGCAAAGACAAGCCGACCAACGTCCTCTCCTTCCCGTTTGAAGCGCCGCCAGGCATTGAGCTGCCGCTGCTGGGCGATCTGATCATCTGCCGCCAGGTCGTTGAGCAGGAAGCCGCTGAACAGGGTAAAAGCGCTGAAGCCCACTGGGCACATATGGTGGTACACGGCACGCTGCATCTGCTGGGTTACGACCATATTGAAGACGACGAAGCGGACGAGATGGAAGGGCTGGAGACCGAGATAATGCTTGCTCTTGGGTATCCTGATCCGTACATTTCGGAGAAAGAAGACGCCTGAATCCTGAATTCAGGCAATCCTGCTGTCAGTACAGGCTACTGACAGCACCTATTCCTCACCAGAGAGATCTATAAAAACCGCCATGAGCGACGACCATTCTCAAAACAGCGATGCACCCAGTAGTAAAAAGGGATTTTTCTCCCTGTTGATCAACCAACTCTTTCACGGTGAACCAAAAAGCCGTGATGAGCTACTGGAGCTGATCCGCGACTCGAATAACAAAGAGCTGATTGACCAGGACACCCGCGATATGCTCGAAGGGGTACTGGATATTGCGGAGCAGCGCGTGCGTGACATCATGATCCCGCGCTCGCAAATGATCACCCTGAAACGTAATCAGAGCCTCGAAGAGTGTCTGGATGTCATCATCGAATCCGCCCATTCTCGTTTCCCGGTGATCAGCGAAGATAAAGATCATGTGGAAGGGATTCTGATGGCGAAAGATCTGCTGCCGTTTATGAGCAGCGAATCTGAGCCTTTCAGCATTGAGAAAGTGCTGCGTCCTGCGGTGGTTGTGCCTGAAAGTAAGCGTGTCGACCGGATGCTGAAAGAGTTCCGCTCCCAGCGTTACCATATGGCGATCGTCATTGATGAGTTTGGCGGTGTCTCCGGTCTGGTGACCATTGAAGACATCCTGGAGCTAATCGTCGGTGAAATTGAAGATGAGTATGACGACGAAGAAGATCGTGATATCCGTCAGCTCAACCGTCACACCTTTACGGTGCGCGCACTGACCGCCATTGAAGATTTCAACGAGGTGTTTGGCACCCAGTTCAGCGACGATGAAGTCGACACCATCGGTGGTCTGGTGATGCAGGGCTTCGGTCATCTGCCCGCTCGCGGTGAAAGCATCGAGATTGAGGGTTACCAGTTCAAGGTGGCGATGGCTGACAGCCGCCGCATCATCCAGGTTCACGTGACTATTCCGGAAAATTCGCCACAACCTCAACTGGAAGACGAATAAGTCTATGGCTTTAGCCTCACTCTACCCGCGTCAGCGGGTTCGCCTGCTGCTGGCTTTAATAACGGGTGCACTTGGCACCCTCGCCTTTTCTCCCTACGATTTCTGGCCCGCTGCACTGCTCTCGCTGTGCGGCTTACAGCTGCTGACTCTTAACCGCTCCAGCCCGCAGGCCAGCGCCATTGGGTTTGTCTGGGGTTTAGGTCTGTTCGGCAGTGGCATCAACTGGGTTTATGTCAGTGTCGCCACTTTTGGCGGCATGCCTGGCCCGGTCAATGTCTTTATCGTAGCGCTGCTGGCGGCTTATCTGGCGATCTACCCGGCGCTGTTTGCCGGCGTACTGAATCGCATCTGGCCGCGAACGACGCTGTGGCGCCTGGCGCTGGCGGCACCGGCATTGTGGCAGATCACCGAGTTCCTGCGCGGCTGGGTGCTGACCGGCTTTCCGTGGCTGCAGTTTGGTTACAGCCAGATCGATGGCCCGTTAAAAGGCCTGGCCCCGCTGGCGGGCGTAGAGACGCTGACCTTCCTTCTGATGGTGGTGGCTGGCCTGCTGGCTTATGCCCTGCAACAGCGCAACGTCAGAAGTCTGGTAGCAGCGCTGCTGCTGCTGGCACTACCATGGCCGTTGCGCTACATCCAGTGGGTTCAGCCGATGCCCGAGCGGGCCGTCGAGGTGGCGCTGGTCCAGGGGAACATTCCGCAATCGATGAAGTGGGATCCGCAGCAGCTGCTCACTACCCTGCGCATTTACAATGGTCTGAGTCAGCCGCTGATGGGCAAAGCGCCGATTATTATCTGGCCTGAATCGGCAATTACCGATCTGGAGAGTAATCAGCAGCCGTTCCTGCGTTCGCTGGATGACGAACTGCGTGAGCGCGGCAGTTCGCTGATCACCGGCATTGTGGACTCCCGGCTGGAGCAGAACCGATATCACGATTACAACACCGTAATCGTGCTGGGCGGTAAAGCGCCGTACAACTACTTCAGCGGCAATCGTTACCAGAAGAATCACCTGGTGCCGTTTGGCGAATTTGTGCCGCTGGCCGATCTGCTGCGTCCGCTGGCCCCGTTCTTCGATCTGCCGATGTCGGCATTCAGTCGTGGCAACTACCTCCAGCCGCAACTCAGCGTGGCGGGCTATAACCTGACCAGCGCCATCTGTTATGAGATCGTGCTGGGTGAACAGGTGCGGGCCAACTTCCATCCTGACACCAACTTCCTGCTCACCGTTTCGAACGATGCCTGGTTTGGTCACTCTATCGGCCCATGGCAGCACTTCCAGATGGCGAGGATGCGTGCGCTGGAACTGGGACGTCCGCTGTTGCGCAGCACTAATAATGGTGTGACTGCAGTGGTCAATGCCAGTGGTGATGTGGAAGCCATGCTGCCGCAGTTTACCCGCGATGTGCTGACCAGCAAGGTTACGCCAACGCAGGGAGAAACCCCGTATGCGCGGGCTGGCATCTGGCCAGTGTGGTCACTGACGCTGCTGGCGGCGGTGATAGCACTCCTGCGCCGTCGTCGATAACCTCCCCTCCTGTGCTCACTGAAGGCGAAGCACGTGCTTCGCCTTTTTCATGGTGACTCTCCGGTTTTTTTCACTCCCCACGCCGCACACTCTGCTGTCTTTCTAACCCATAACCTCTTTCTGGCACGATGATTGCAAAATGTTTCACTGCTTTTCGCAAACAGGCTGATTGCAGGCGCTGATGCCGGGCGGGTTGCACCAAAACAATTGACGCTGCTGCACCATTAACGCGCAGGGTGAAAAAATTGCCTTTTTTTGGTGCGTATCACCTCGCAAAAAAGAAACTTTTTTGTTTCATTGCGTTAACAATCCGCTATGTTAATGACTCTTCTGCGCCCGTTTAAACCGCAGAATGAGCAGAAACGCAGCAGAAAACAGACACAACATCATAATCAGCGCAGGTTATATCCTGTGCCTTTTTCATACGAAGGAGTTGGAACATGCAACTACGCAAAGTGGCATTATCTCTTCTGCTGATCAGCGCAGCGGCGGGAGCGGCCCAGGCGGAAGATCTCAGCGGCACCCTGAAGAAGATCAATGACAATGGCGTCATTGTGGTCGGGCATCGCGAATCATCAGTTCCCTTTTCTTATTATGACAACCAGCAAAAAGTCGTCGGCTACTCACAGGCTTACTCAAACGCCATCGTTGAAGCGATTAAAGCAAAGCTGAACAAGCCTGATCTGCAGGTCAAAATGATCCCGATCACCTCACAAAACCGTATTCCGCTGCTGCAAAACGGCACCTACGATTATGAGTGTGGCTCGACCACCAATAACCTTGAGCGCCAGAAACAGGCCGCCTTCTCAGACACTATTTTTGTTATCGGCACCCGTCTGCTGGTGAAGAAAGATGGCCCGATCAAAGATTTCGCTGACCTGAAAGGCAAAACCGTAGTGGTGACCTCAGGTACCACCTCTGAAGTGCTGCTGCACAAACTCAACGACGAACAGAAACTGGATCTGCGCATCATCAGCGCAAAAGATCACGGTGACTCCTTCCGTACGCTGGAAACCGGTCGTGCCGTGGCCTTTATGATGGATGATGCCCTGCTGGCAGGCGAACGCGCCAAAGCCAAAAAGCCGGACAACTGGGAAATTCTGGGCACGCCACAGTCAAAAGAAGCCTATGGCTGCATGCTGCGTAAAGATGATCCGCAGTTCAAAGCGCTGGTGGATGAAACCATTGCTAAAGCCCAGACCTCTGGCCAGGCAGAAAAATGGTTCGACACCTGGTTCAAACAGCCGATTCCACCAAAGAACCTGAACATGAACTTTGAGCTCTCTGATGACATGAAAGCGCTGTTCAAAACACCAAATGATAAAGCACTGAATTAACAAAAAAATACCCAATGGATTTCAGATTGCATTGAGGCAGCAGAAAAATGACTCCCGATGAGCCTACTCCGGTAAGTGATTTGGGTGAGTGAATGTAGCCAACAAAAATGCAGCCTGAAAGACGACGGGTATAACAAGGGCGGCCTGGCTGCCCTCTCGATTGCTGAAACCGCGGCATGGACAGACAGACTGACACGGGTCGTTCCCCTGAGTCAGGAAATAAAACGCCGTTCATCAATCTTCAGGGTAGCTTAGCTACCCTTTTTTTCCGGAGCTCGTTATGGGTATCGATTGGAACTGGGGCATATTCCTCGAACAGGCCCCGTTCGGTAACACGACCTACCTCGGCTGGCTGTGGTCCGGTTTTCAGGTGACGATTGCCGTCTCCTGCTGCGCCTGGATTATCGCCTTCTGTGTGGGTTCATTTTTCGGCATTCTGCGCACCGTGCCTAATCGCCTGCTGTCGACCATTGGCACCTGCTATGTCGAACTGTTTCGTAATATCCCACTGATCGTCCAGTTCTTCTTCTGGTATCTGGTGGCGCCCGAGCTGGTGGGCGAAAAGCTTGGCATGTGGTTTAAGTCTGAGCTGGATCCCAACATTCAGTTCTTCCTCTCCTCGATGATCTGTCTTGGCCTGTTTACCGCCGCCCGCGTCTGCGAGCAGGTGCGCGCAGCGATTCAGTCACTGCCGAGTGGACAGAAGAATGCCGGTCTGGCGATGGGCTTAACCCTGCCGCAGACCTATCGCTATGTGCTGCTGCCGAATGCGTATCGCGTGATTGTGCCGCCGATGACCTCGGAAATGCTGAACCTGGTGAAGAACTCCGCTATCGCCTCCACCATTGGTCTGGTCGATATGGCGGCGCAGGCGGGCAAACTGCTCGACTATTCTGCCCACGCCTATGAATCCTTTACCGCCATTACGCTGGCCTACGTTGCGATTAACCTGGTGATTATGTTGTTGATGAGTCTGGTCGAGCGCAAAGTCCGGCTGCCAGGCAATGCGGGAGGCAAGTAATGTACGAGTTTGACTGGAGTTCGATTACACCCAGCCTGCCCTATCTGCTTAATGGCTTAGTGATCACCTTTAAGATCACGATTACCGCCGTGGTCTTCGGCATCCTGTGGGGCACTCTGCTGGCGGTGATGCGCCTGTCGACGTTTAAGCCTATCAGCTGGTTCGCTAAAATTTACGTCAACCTGTTCCGCTCAGTGCCGCTGGTCATGGTGCTGCTGTGGTTCTATCTGGTCGTGCCGAGTTTTCTGCAGCAGGTGCTGGGCCTGTCGCCCAAAACGGATATCCGACTGATTTCAGCCATGGTCGCCTTTTCGCTGTTCGAAGCGGCGTACTACTCTGAAATTATTCGCGCCGGCATCATCAGTATCTCGCGTGGACAGGGCAGTGCGGCTCTGGCGCTGGGCATGACGCAGTGGCAGGCAATGCGACTGATCATCCTGCCACAGGCGTTTCGCGCCATGGTTCCGCTGTTACTGACGCAGGGTATCGTGCTGTTCCAGGATACCTCGCTGGTTTATGTCTTAAGCCTGGCGGACTTCTTCCGTACCGCGTCCACCATTGGTGAGCGTGATGGCACCCAGGTTGAAATGGTTCTGTTTGCAGGTCTGGTCTACTTCGTTATCAGCCTGAGCGCATCGCTGTTGGTCAGCTATCTAAAAAGAAAAAGGACGGTTTAAATGATTAGCCTGAAAAATGTTTCTAAGTGGTATGGTCACTTTCAGGTGCTGACCGACTGCTCAACCGACGTCAAAACCGGTGAAGTGGTGGTGGTGTGCGGCCCGTCCGGCTCCGGTAAATCAACGCTGATCAAAACGGTGAACGGCCTTGAGCCGATTCAGCAGGGCGTGATTGCGGTGAACGGCACCGAGGTGAATAACAAAAAGACTAATCTTGCGCAGCTTCGCAGCCAGGTCGGGATGGTGTTCCAGCACTTCGAGCTGTTTCCGCATCTGAGCATTATCAACAACCTGGTTCTGGCGCAGGTGAAAGTGCTGAAACGCGACAAAGCGGCAGCCCGCGATAAAGGGCTGAAGCTGCTGAAGCGTGTGGGTCTTTCCGCCCATGCTGAGAAGTTTCCCGGCCAGCTCTCAGGTGGTCAGCAGCAGCGTGTGGCGATTGCGCGAGCGCTCTGCATGGACCCTATCGCGATGCTGTTTGATGAACCTACCTCCGCGCTGGATCCGGAAATGATCAACGAAGTGCTGGATGTGATGGTTGAACTGGCACAGGAAGGGATGACGATGATGGTGGTGACCCATGAGATGGGCTTCGCCCGTAAAGTGGCCAATCGCGTGATCTTTATGGATGAAGGGAAAATTATCGAAGACACCAACAAAGATGACTTCTTTAATAACCCACAGTCTGAGCGCGCTAAAGATTTCCTCGCAAAAATCCTGCACTAAACCTGACGAACAGGCGGGTCACCCAGGGTGGCCCGCTTCATTTAGCTACGCCGCACTATCAGGGTTCAAACGGCTGACGCTGGAACTGATCGTTGCCGCATTCCGGACAACGTGACAGCGTTTCAGGCGTGTAGATTGCCCGGGTGAACTGGCATTTCTCACAGACCAGATTGCCCAGCCCCACCACTTCCCCGCTCTGATAAACCCCGTGATGATGCAGATCCTGGAAGACCTCTCGCCACTCCAGCTGACTTTTATCGGTGATATCCGCCAGCTCTTTCCAGACGCTCTCGCGGATGATGCGCATAAACAGTGAGTCCGCCAGCGGTTCTTCCACATCGGTGTAGCTGCGTGCAAACTCGCCCAGATCACGGCGCACTGAGCTGAGCGCCTGGTCAATCTCCTGTTCCGTCATATCATCGCGCACCAGCAACTGGCTTCGTCGCCCGGCAATCAGCTCATCAAGGTTACGATCGCCCTGACGAAGACGTTCGGTCAATACGGCTAACGACTCGCGATATTCCTGAGCCACTTTATTCATTTTATTCTCCTTTATGCAGACCCTCGCTGAACTAAGTTTAGTCGTAATGTTGCTTTTGCCGTGTCGTCTGTACAGTGAATTACAAAAGGGTGAAGGCTCTGACGCTTTCGGCAGAAATCGTGCCGGCAAAAGTGGGAAGTGTTGTTGATACGCGGCCTTATGGGTATGCTATGCGGATCTTAGAGCCAGAAAAATGTTTTTCATAAAGGACCACAGGCAGCCATGCAAGAGCAATACCGCCCGGAAGAAATTGAATCCCGTGTGCAGCAGCACTGGGATGAAAACGAAACGTTTAAAGTGACTGAGCAGGAAGGTAAAGAGAAATACTATTGCCTCTCCATGTTGCCCTATCCTTCTGGCCGCCTGCACATGGGCCACGTTCGTAACTACACCATCGGCGACGTAATCGCGCGTTATCAGCGTATGCTCGGCAAAAACGTACTACAGCCGATTGGCTGGGATGCTTTCGGCCTGCCTGCGGAAGGCGCTGCGGTGAAAAACAACACCGCTCCGGCGCCGTGGACTTACGACAATATCGCCTACATGAAAAACCAGCTCAAACTGCTGGGCTTTGGCTATGACTGGAGTCGTGAACTGGCAACCTGCCAGCCAGAGTACTATCGCTGGGAACAGTGGTTCTTTACCAAACTGTATGAAAAAGGCCTGGTCTATAAAAAGACCTCTGCCGTGAACTGGTGCCCGAACGATCAGACGGTGCTGGCGAACGAGCAGGTGATCGACGGCTGCTGCTGGCGCTGCGACACCAAAGTTGAGCGTAAAGAGATCCCGCAGTGGTTTATCAAAATCACCGATTATGCGGAGGAGCTGCTGAACGATCTGGATACGCTGGAAGAGTGGCCTGAGCAGGTCAAAACCATGCAGCGTAACTGGATTGGCCGCTCTGAAGGTGTCGAAATCACCTTCGATGTGGCTGACAGCGAAGAGAAGGTCACTGTCTACACCACCCGCCCGGATACCTTTATCGGCGCAACCTATGTTGCCGTTGCCGCAGGCCATCCGCTGGCGACCCAGGCGTCGGTCAATAATCCGGCGCTGGCTGACTTTATCGCTGAATGTCGCAATACCAAAGTGGCTGAAGCCGATATGGCGACCATGGAGAAGAAAGGCATGGCGACCGGCCTGTCTGTTGTTCATCCGCTGACCGGCGAGCTTATCCCGGTCTGGGTTGCCAACTTCGTACTGATGGAATATGGCACCGGCGCTGTGATGGCGGTTCCGGCGCACGATCAGCGCGACTGGGAGTTTGCCACTAAATATGATCTGCCGATTAAGCCGGTCATCCTGAATCTGGATGGTTCCATTCCTGATGTCAGCATTGCGGCGATGACTGACAAAGGTGCGCTGTTCAACTCAGGTGAGTTTAACGGCATGGATCACGCCACCGGTTTTAACGCCATCGCGGATTCGCTGGCGGCAAAAGGCGTGGGCGTGCGTAAAGTGAACTACCGCCTGCGCGACTGGGGTGTCTCCCGTCAGCGCTACTGGGGTGCCCCTATCCCGATGGTGACACTGGAAGATGGCACCGTTATGCCTGCACCAGAAGACCAGCTGCCGGTGATCCTGCCGGAAGATGTGGTGATGGATGGCATTACCAGCCCAATCAAAGCGGATCCGGAGTGGGCTAAAACCACGGTAAACGGCCAGCCAGCCCTGCGTGAAACCGACACCTTTGACACCTTCATGGAGTCTTCCTGGTACTACGCGCGTTATACCTGCGCCAGCTACAAGGAAGGCATGCTGGATCCGGCAGCGGCAAACTACTGGCTGCCGGTCGATCAGTATGTGGGCGGTATTGAACACGCCATCATGCACCTGATGTATTTCCGCTTCTTCCACAAGCTGCTGCGTGACGCGGGCCTGGTGAACTCCAATGAGCCAGCCAAACGTCTGCTGTGCCAGGGCATGGTGCTGGCTGACGCCTTCTACTACCTTGGTGCCAACGGCGAGCGTAACTGGGTTTCACCGGTTGACGTTGAGGTTGAGCGGGATGAGAAAGGCCGCATTGTTAAAGCCACAGATACGCAGGGCCGCGAAGTGATCTACGCGGGCATGAGCAAAATGTCGAAGTCGAAAAACAACGGCATCGACCCACAGCTGATGGTTGAGCGTTACGGCGCGGATACCGTGCGTCTGTTTATGATGTTTGCTTCACCGGCGGATATGACGCTGGAGTGGCAGGAGTCGGGCGTTGAAGGGGCGAACCGCTTCCTGAAACGTGTCTGGAAGCTGGTCTTCGAGCATACACAGAAAGGTGCGACCGTGGCACTGGATGTGGAGAGCCTGAATGACGAGCAGAAATCGCTGCGTCGCGATCTGCACAAAACCATCGCCAAAGTGGCGGATGATATTGGCCGTCGTCAGACTTTCAACACCGCCATTGCGGCGATCATGGAGCTGATGAACAAACTGGCACGCGCCCCGCAGGAAAGCGAGCAGGATCGCGCCCTGATGCAGGAAGCGCTGCTGGCCATCGTCCGTCTGCTCTATCCGTTTACCCCGCACGCCTGCTATGTTCTGTGGCAGACGCTGGGTGGCGAAGGCACTATCGATGAAGCGAGCTGGCCGGTTGCGGATGAAGCCGCTATGGTTGAAGATTCGCTGCTGGTAGTGGTTCAGGTTAACGGTAAAGTGCGCGGTAAAATCACCGTGCCAGCCGATGCAACACAGGAACAGGTTCAGGCACGCGCTGCGCAGGAGCATCTGGTAGCGAAGTATCTGGACGGCGTGACTATCCGTAAAGTCATTTATGTACCGGGCAAACTGCTTAACCTGGTCGTAGGTTAAGTTCAGGAGGAACTGTGCGACATCCGATTATCAGGCTGTTTGTCATGCTGGCGGTGGTGATCACCGCTGGCTGTGGTTTTCATCCGCGCGGCACCACTCAGGTGCCCAGCGAACTGAAAACCCTGATTGTTTCAACCGGCGATCCTTATGGGCCGCTGGCGCGTACTGTGCGTCAGCAGCTGCGTATCAACGATGTCAAAATTGTTGAAGACAGCAAACAGAATCGCACCGATATTCCGACGCTGCGCCTGGGGCCTGAATCCTCGGGCCGTAACACGGCTTCGGTCTTTATCAGCGGCACCACTGCCGAGTATCAGTTGGTGATGACCCTCACCGCACAGGTGCTGCTGCCGGGCAAAGGTATCTATCCTATCAGCACCACGGTTTATCGCTCGTTCTTCGATAACCCTAACGCTGCGCTGGCAAAAGATGCCGAGCAGGATCTGATTACGCAGGAGATGCGTCAGCGTGCTGCTGAGCAGCTGGTACGTAAACTGCTGACGGTACACGCCGCGCAGATCAACAGCAAAGAGACCTTACCGGCGTCAGTGATTCCGGTGCCGGGTCAGGGTTCACAGGAAGCGCCCACTTCCTCTGCTACCAGCCTGCAATGATCAGGATTTATCCTGAGCAACTCAGCGCGCAGCTCCGTGAGGGGCTGCGCGCCTGTTATTTGTTAGCCGGTAACGAACCGCTGCTGCTGCAGGAAAGTTCAGATGCGATTCGCGTCGCCGCAACCGCGCAGGGATTCGAAGAACATTTTAGTTTTACGCTGGATGCACAGACTGACTGGGAGAGCCTGTTTGTCAGTTGCCAGTCACTGAGTCTGTTTGCTCAGCGTCAGACCATGACGCTGCAATTCCCCGATAATGGCCCCAACGCCGCGATGGCAGAACAGCTGGTTAAGCTGTCACAGTTGCTGCACGCCGATATTCTGCTGATCTGCCGGATGGCGAAGCTGACCAAAGCGCAGGAAAACAGCGCCTGGTTTAAAGCGTTGTCCACCTCTGCGGTATTAGTGCCCTGTCAGACGCCTGAACAGGCGCAACTGCCACGCTGGGTCGTTAATCGCGCTAAGGCGCTGAAATTATCGGTGGATGACGCGGCCGTGCAGCTGTTGTGTTACTGCTATGAAGGTAATCTGCTGGCGCTGGCGCAGGCGCTGGAGCGGCTCTCGCTGCAGTGGCCCGACGGCAAGCTGACCCTGCCCCGGGTTGAAGAGGCGGTCAGTGATGCCGCGCACTTTACTCCTTTCCACTGGGTGGATGCCCTGCTGGCGGGAAAAAGCCGCCGCGCCCTGCATATTCTGCATCAGCTGGAGAAAGAAGAGAGCGAAGTGGTGATACTGCTGCGTACGCTGCAGCGTGATCTGCTGACGCTGCTGCATCTGCAACGCCACCAGACAGCGCAGCCGCTTCGCACGCTGATGGATCAGCAGCGCATCTGGCAGAACCGCCGTGCGCTGTTTACCGACGCGCTGCAACGACTGGATGCCACGCGTCTGCAACGCGCCATTCATCTGCTGAGTCAGATTGAAATCACCCTGAAGCAGGATTATGGACAGCCGGTGTGGCCGCAGTTACAGACCCTGACGCTGCTGCTCAGCAGTCGTGCTTTTCCGACGAGCTTTGCCCATGTCTGAGTTACACGCACTGTTTGGCGGCACCTTTGATCCGATTCATTTTGGCCATCTGCGCCCGGTCGAAGCGCTGGCGCAACAGACCGGCCTGCAGCGTGTAACGCTGCTGCCCAACAATGTGCCGCCGCATCGTCCGCAACCGGAAGCCAGCGCTGCCCAGCGGGTTGCTATGCTGCGCTGCGCTATCCGCGACCTGCCGCTGTTTGAGATCGATACCCGCGAGCTGGAACGCGACACGCCGTCCTGGACCGTGACCACCCTGGAAGCCTGGCGCACCGAACGCGGTGCAGAGCAACCGCTGGGATTTATTATTGGTCAGGATTCATTGCTGAGCTTATCAAAATGGCATCGCTGGCAGGATCTGCTGTCACTCTGCCATCTGCTGGTGTGCCAGCGCCCCGGCTATCCGACCCGGTTCGACTCGCCTGACATGCAGCGCTGGCTTGAGCAACACCTCGCTCAGGATATCCGGCAGCTGCATCAGCAGCCCGCAGGCCATATCTGGCTGGCGGACACCCCTCTCTATGATATTTCGGCCACTGAAATTCGCCGCCGTCGCCACCAGAATCAGCCCTGCGACGATCTGTTGCCCGCTGCGGTTATCGATTATATCGACCGCGAAGGCTTATATCGCGACTGATCCGGGCATGCTATACTACGCCGCTTAATTTTTTGGCTGCACTCTCCGGGCTTACAGCCGGCTCGTTACCACCAGATTCCAAGGGGAACCTTTTGCAAGGTAAAGCACTCCAAGAGTTCGTTATT
Source organism: Pantoea sp. EKM10T (assembly GCF_011800685.1). NCBI lineage: Bacteria > Pseudomonadati > Pseudomonadota > Gammaproteobacteria > Enterobacterales > Erwiniaceae > Pantoea > Pantoea sp. EKM10T. The sequence continues at coordinate 220,933 of NZ_JAALEU010000002.1, read as the reverse complement.
GATAAGATTGATGATCTCAAAGGCCAGGACATTGTCACCATCGACGTTCAGGGCAAATCCAGCATCACCGATTTCATGATCATCTGCACCGGCACCTCCACGCGTCATGTGACTTCGATCGCAGAACACGTAGAGCAGGAGTCGCGTTTAGCAGGCCTGATGCCATTAGGCATTGAAGGTAAAAGCGCGGCAGACTGGGTCGTGGTCGATCTGGGTGATGTCATCGTGCATGTGATGCAGGAAGAGAGTCGCCAGCTGTATGAGCTGGAAAAACTCTGGGGCTAATCGGTGAAACTGCAACTTGTTGCCGTCGGCACGAAAATGCCTGACTGGGTGCAGACCGGTTTTATGGAATATCTGCGCCGCTTCCCGAAAGATATGCCGCTTGAGCTGACCGAAGTGACCGCAGGTAAACGCGGTAAAAATGCTGATATCAAACGCATTCTTGAAAAAGAGGGTGAAGCGATGTTAGCGGCGGTCGGCAAAGGCAATCGCATCGTCACGCTGGATATTCCTGGTCATCCGTGGGAAACCCCGCAGCTGGCACAGCAGATTGAACGCTGGAAGCTGGATGGTCGCGATGTCAGCCTGCTGATTGGCGGGCCTGAAGGCCTGGCCCCCGCCTGTAAAGCGGCGGCAGAGCAGAGCTGGTCACTGTCAGCATTGACGTTGCCCCATCCGCTGGTGCGCGTGCTGGTAGCCGAAAGTCTGTATCGGGCCTGGAGCATAACGACAAATCATCCTTATCATCGTGAATGACCGATCAGCCCACATCAGACATGACAAGTAGCGGATGAAATTACAAAGCAACGCCTTTCGCGATTACAGCGCCGAACAGAAACTCTTTGTCCGTCGGGCCTTTATCGCCTTCGTCGGTATCTTACTGCTCTCTTCAGTACTGGTGGTTAACCTTTACCACCTGCAGATCCTTCGCTTTGATGATTACAGCACCCGCTCCAACCAGAACCGTATCAAACTGGTGCCTGTGGCCCCCAGCCGCGGCATAATTTACGATCGTACCGGCACGCCGCTGGCGCTGAACCGCACCATCTATCAGGCAGAACTGGTTCCGGAAAAAGTTGATAATCTGCAACAGACCCTGGAAAACTTACGCCCGATTCTTGAGCTGACTGACGACGACCTCGAAAACTTCCAGAAAGAGCGTAAACGCTCGCGTCGGTTCACCTCTATCCCGGTTAAAACCGGTCTGAATGACGTGCAGGTCGCGCGCTTTGCGGTCAATCAGTACCGCTTCCCCGGCGTGGAAGTTAAAGGTTACCAGCGCCGCTACTACCCTTACGGTGCCACGCTGACGCATGTGGTCGGCTACGTCTCAAAAATCAACGATCGTGACGTTGCACGCCTCGACAAAGAGGGCATATGGCCTAACTACGCCGCGACGCACGACATCGGTAAGCTGGGCATTGAAGCCTATTACGAAAATTTGCTGCACGGCAAAACCGGCTTTGAAGAGGTTGAGGTCAACAACCGTGGCCGGGTCATTCGCCAGCTGCATGAGGAGTCCCCTCAGGCAGGCCGTGATATCTATCTGACTATCGATCTCAAACTGCAGCAATATGTCGAGACCCTGCTGGCGGGCAGTCGCGCGGCCGTCGTGGTCAGCGATCCGCGCACCGGCGAAATCCTCGCCATGGTCTCAACGCCAAGCTATGACGCCAACATGTTTGTCGACGGTATTTCCAGTAAGGATTACCGCGGCCTGCTGGAAGATGAAAACCGCCCGCTCTATAACCGTGCGATTCAGGCTGCCTATCCACCGGCTTCGACGGTTAAACCTTATGTGGCGGTCTCTGCCCTGAGTGCTGGCGTGATTAACCGTAATACCAGCCTGTTTGATCCCGGCTGGTGGCAGCTTCCCGGTTCAGAAAAACGCTTCCGCGACTGGAAAAAATGGGGCCACGGACGTCTGAACGTCACCAAAGCGCTGGAAGAGTCTGCCGATACCTTCTTCTATCAGGTTGCCTATGACATGGGCATCGACCGTCTGTCGGAGTGGATGAATAAATTTGGTTACGGCAGCCGTACCGGCATCGATTTACCGCAGGAGAGCGCCGGTAACATGCCGACCCGCGACTGGAAACAGAGACGCTTTAAAAAGCCGTGGTATCAGGGCGATACTATTCCGGTGGGGATCGGACAGGGTTACTGGACCGCTACGCCGTTGCAGATGAACAAAGCGATGATGATTCTGATCAACGACGGCGTCGTCAAGGTGCCGCATATGCTGCGCGCCACCCGCGAAGGCCGCACCCTGGTGCCCTATCGCCAGCCGCCTGAAGCCCCGATTGGTGATATCCATTCCGGCTACTGGGAAATTGCCAAAGATGGCATGTATGGCGTGGCGAACCGGCCCAACGGCACCGCGCACAAGAGCTTCGCCGATGCGCCCTATAAAATCGCCGCCAAGTCCGGTACGGCGCAGGTCTTTGGCCTGAAAGAGAACGAAACCTATAACGCCCATAAAATTGCTGAACGATTACGCGACCATAAATTAATGACCGCGTTTGCCCCTTATGACAAACCTCGGGTCGCCGTGACCATTATCCTGGAAAACGGTGGCGCCGGTCCGGCTGTCGGCACCGTCATGCGCCAGATTCTGGATCACATTATGTTGGGTGATAACAATACAGTCCTGCCGGACGCCGCTCCTGTGCCGCCCGGTTATGAAGGTGAATAAACATGTCGATGCAAGATAGTCCGCAGAAACGTTCGATCTGGATGCGCATCCACATCGATCCGCTGTTTATGCTGATCATTCTCGGCCTGCTGACCTACAGCGCTGTGGTGATCTGGAGCGCCAGTGGTCAGGACCCCGGCATGATGGAGCGTAAACTCGGTCAGATCGCGATGGGGCTGGTCATCATGATTGTGCTGGCGCAGGTACCGCCGCGCGTCTATGAAGGCTGGGCGCCCTATCTCTATATTGTCTGCGTCATTCTGCTGGTGGCGGTGGATGCCTTTGGGCAGATCAGTAAAGGCGCTCAACGCTGGCTTGACCTCGGCTTTGTGCGTTTTCAGCCCTCTGAGATTGCCAAGATAGCGGTGCCTTTAATGGTGGCGCGCTTTATCAACCGCGATGTCTGTCCGCCGACGCTGAAAAATACCGGCATTGCGCTGATTCTGATCTTCCTGCCCACCCTGCTGGTGGCGGCACAGCCCGATCTCGGCACCTCAATTCTGATTGCCGCCTCCGGCTTGTTTGTGCTGTTCCTCTCGGGTATGAGCTGGAAACTGATTGGCGTAGCCGTGTTGCTGGTCGCCGCCTTTATCCCGATTTTGTGGTTTTTCCTGATGCACGATTATCAGCGTGACCGCGTGATGATGCTGCTCGACCCGGAAACGGACCCGCTGGGTGCGGGCTATCACATTATCCAGTCGAAAATTGCTATTGGCTCAGGAGGCCTGCGCGGTAAAGGCTGGCTGCAGGGCACCCAGTCTCAGCTGGAGTTTTTGCCGGAACGTCATACCGACTTTATCTTTGCGGTTCTGGCCGAAGAGTTAGGCCTGGTTGGCGTGCTGCTGCTGCTGGCCCTTTATCTGCTGCTGATCATGCGGGGATTGGTTGTGGCAGCCCGGGCGCAGACCACCTTTGGCCGGGTAATGGCGGGCGGTTTAATGCTGATTTTATTCGTTTATGTTTTCGTTAACATTGGCATGGTTAGTGGTATCTTACCGGTAGTTGGCGTGCCGCTGCCGCTGGTCAGTTATGGCGGCTCCGCGCTTATCGTGCTTATGGCGGGATTTGGCATTGTGATGTCGATCCACACTCACCGAAAAATGTTATCTAAAAGTGTCTAAGAGGCTGCAGATGCGTAAGGAATGGCTTGGCGTTGCACTGGCATCACTGGTTCTGGCGGCCTGTACCACGCCGGAACCCCAAAATACGGCGCCGCCGCAACCGGCTTACAATGGACCGGTGGTGGAGATTCCAGGCGTTGAGCCACGTTATGAGCCGATCAATCCAGGCACCAGCCAGGATTACAGCGTGAACGGCAAAAATTATCGCGTCATCAAAGATCCGTCGAACTACAGTGAAGTCGGCCTGGCCACCTGGTACGGCGAAGAGGCGCAGGGCAACCGCACCGCTACCGGCGAAGCCTACGATCCTGATGCACTGACCGCGGCCCACCCTACTCTGCCGCTGCCGAGCTATGTGCGCGTGACCAATATCGCGAATGGCCGTCAGATTGTGGTGCGCGTTAACGATCGCGGCCCTTACACGCCAGGACGCATTATCGACCTGTCGCGGGCTGCCGGTGACCGCCTGAATATCTCCAACAATTCGCGCGTGCGGGTTGATTACATCAAGGTCGCCCCAGACGGTTCGCTCTCTGGCCCCGGCACCATCGGGACCGTCGTGGCAAAACAGAGCTACTCTCTGCCTGCCCGTCCGGACCTGAGTGGTGGCGCGGTGATGAACGGCGGCAGCGCAGCCCCCTCAGAGCCGCCTGCGCAAAATGTTGAGGCCATCAGCAACAGTACGCTGCAAAGCGGTGACAACATGGGCGCGCCGGTGCAGAGCAGCGGCTTTCTTGGTGCACCCCAGCCATTAGCGACCGGCGTACTGGAAGGTAACGAACCGCCAGCCGCCGCACCCGCCAGTTCCGCACCGGCAGTCAGCAATGCTGCTCCCGCAGCAGCCAGCGCCGCGCCTGCAGCCAGCAGTGGTGGTGCCGATGGATATGTAGTGCAGGTCGGTGCGCTGAATGACCCGACGCGTGCCCAGCAGATGATGAAAAGCCTGAGCCAGCGTTATGGCGTGCCCGGTAAGGTAGAAGACGCGGGCAACAATGTGTATCGCGTTCAGCTCGGCGGTTACGCCTCCCGCGCCGAAGCGGCTGCGCTGCAACAGCGCCTGAGCAGTGAAGGCCAGGCCGCCTCATTTATTACTAACACGCGTCGCTGAACCGTTTATCAGACAGCTGCACGTTACGTCTGCTAACAACCCAATCATCACGTCCGGTGCCAGTTAATCTGGCATTGGGTATGATGAGTGACATTTTCAACCTCAAACTCACGGATGTTGTAGTCCTACACATGAACACGCTGAAATCATCTCGTTTGCTGAAACGCCTGACAGTGGGATCACTGATCGCTTTCTCTCTCAGCCATGCTGCTATTGCTGATGACGTCAATCTCAAGACCATGATTCCGGGCGTGCCGGACATTGATGCCGAAGCGTACGTCCTTATCGACTACAACTCAGGCAAAGTGCTGGCAGAGAAAAATGCCGATGCACGCCGCGATCCTGCCAGTCTGACCAAGATGATGACCAGCTATGTCATTGGTCAGGCCGTTAAAGCGGGTAAAATTCATCAGGACGATATGGTCACCGTCGGCCCGGATGCCTGGGCGACCGGCAACCCGGTGTTCAAAGGCTCCTCGCTGATGTTCCTGAAGCCAGGCGACCGCGTGCCGGTCTCTCAGCTGACCCGTGGGATTGTACTGCAGTCCGGTAACGACGCCTGTGTTGCAATGGCTGACTATGTCGCTGGCAGCCAGGATGCGTTCGTTAATCTGATGAACAACTACGTCAAAGCGATTGGCCTGCAGAATACCCACTTCCAGACCGTTCATGGTCTGGACGCGGAAGGTCAGTATAGCTCCGCGCGCGATATGGCGTTGATCGGTCAGGCGCTGATCCGTGACGTGCCGGAAGAGTATGCTGTCTATAAAGAGAAAGAGTTCACCTTCAATAATATCCGTCAGATGAACCGTAACGGTCTGCTGTGGGATACCAACCTGAATGTGGACGGCATCAAAACCGGTCACACTAACTCTGCCGGTTACAACCTGGTGGCGTCTGCGACTGAAGGCCAGATGCGCCTGATCTCCGCAGTCATGGGCGGTCATACCTACAAAGGCCGTGAAACTGAGAGTAAGAAACTGCTCACCTGGGGCTTCCGTTTCTTTGAAACCGTGGCGCCACTGAAAGCGGGCAAAGAGTTCGCCTCTGAGCCAGTCTGGTTCGGCGATAACGACCGTGTGCAGCTGGGCGTGGAAAAAGATGCTTACCTGACCATCCCACGTGGCCGCATGAAAGATCTGAAAGCCAGCTATGTGCTGACCAACACGGAACTGCATGCACCACTGAAGAAAAATCAGGTGGTCGGCAGCATCAACTTCCAGCTGGATGGCAAGACTATCGAACAGCGTCCGCTGGTGGTGCTGAACGAGATCTCTGAAGGAGGTTTCTTTGGCCGTATCGTTGATTACATCAAGCTGATGTTCCATCACTGGTTCGGTTAAGCGTGGCGGGTGATTGAAAAATCACCCCTTCGCCCCCATTACACGATATTATGTTGCTCCCGCTCAGGCGGGAGCCTGTTTTTTATGCACCGGAGTTAATATGAAAACCAAACTGAATGAGCTGCTCGAATTTCCTACCCCATTTACCTACAAAGTAATGGGTCTGGCACAACCGGAGCTGGTTGATCAAGTGGTTGAAGTGGTGCAACGCCATGCGCCAGGCGACTACAGCCCTGAAGTTAAGCCGAGCAGCAAAGGCAACTATCACTCCGTCAACATCACTATCACCGCCACCCACATCGAGCAGGTAGAACGCCTGTACGAAGAGCTGGGCAACATCGAAATTGTGCGGATGGTACTGTAATTTACGGGTCGGCAAGGCGCCTCTGCCTGACGGTTTGCCGACGTTATCCTCAGCGTTATTTCCTTTAGCGGGCTATCGTTTTGTCAGTTGAAACTCTTCTTGTCCGCCAGTCAGGTCTGCGCGACTGGCAATCTGTCTCCGACGCCATGCATCACTATACCGACCAGCGCAACGACCAGAGTCGTGATGAAATCTGGCTGGTTGAACATCCTCCGGTCTTCACTCAGGGTCAGGCGGGTAAAGCAGAGCATCTGCTGATGCCAGGCGAGATCCCGGTGGTGCAGAGTGACCGTGGGGGTCAGGTCACCTATCACGGGCCAGGACAGCAGGTGATGTACGTCCTGATCGATGTGAAACGCCGTAAGCTCGGCGTACGCCAGCTGGTGACCATTCTTGAAGAGACGGTTATCGCCACCCTGGCAGAGTTTGGCGTCAGCGCCCGCGCCCGTGCTGATGCACCTGGCGTCTACGTTGGGGAAGAGAAAATCTGCTCACTGGGATTACGCATCCGTAAAGGCTGCTCGTTTCACGGTCTGGCGCTGAATGTTGCTATGGATTTGTCGCCCTTCCTGCGCATCAATCCCTGTGGTTACGCCGGCATGAGCATGACCCAGTTGAAAAATTTCCAGCCAGAGGTGACGACGGAGCAGGTACACTCTCCGCTGGTCAGCGCATTTGCGCGGCTGTCAGGTTATGAAAATGTTGAATGGATTTCAGGGGATCTCCCTGTTAAACCTTAACGCAGAATGCGAATTTACAAATATGTAACTTATCCGCGCTGACTGTGGCTGCTTCGCAGGCGATGTGATGATATAATTTTTGCACTTTTTTCAAATAAAGTTGAAAGCAGCCTTCCCGGTTTGAGTGGGAACGCTTTCAAATCGCAATCCGACCGGAACCTGCTGATTTATGAGTAAACCAATTCAGATGGAACGCGGCGTCAAATATCGTGACGCAGACAAAATGGCGCTGATCCCGGTGAAAACCGTGGCTGTTGAACGGCAGGAGATGTTGCGTAAGCCGGAATGGATGAAAATCAAGCTGCCAGCTGACTCCAGTCGTATTCAGGGCATTAAAGCCGCGATGCGCAAAAACGGGCTGCACTCAGTCTGTGAAGAGGCATCCTGCCCTAACCTCGCCGAATGCTTCAACCACGGCACCGCCACCTTTATGATCCTTGGCGCAATCTGTACCCGTCGTTGTCCGTTCTGCGATGTGGCACATGGTCGCCCCAATGCCCCTGACGCTAACGAACCCGCTAAACTGGCGCAGACGATTGCCGATATGGGCCTGCGCTACGTGGTGATCACCTCGGTTGACCGCGATGATTTGCGTGATGGTGGCGCACAGCACTTTGCCGACTGCATCAGCGCGATTCGCGAAAAAAATCCGACGATCAAAATCGAAACGCTGGTGCCGGACTTCCGTGGCCGTATGGATCGCGCGCTGGAGATTCTTACCGCGACGCCACCGGATGTGTTTAACCACAATCTGGAAAACGTACCGCGCGTCTACCGCCAGGTGCGTCCGGGCGCGAACTACGAGTGGTCACTGAAGCTGCTTGAACGTTTCAAAGAGGCGCATCCTCATATCCCAACAAAATCGGGTCTGATGGTGGGCCTGGGCGAAACCAATGCCGAAATCGTTGAGGTGATGCGCGATCTGCGTCGCCACGGTGTCACCATGCTGACGCTGGGCCAGTATCTGCAGCCGAGCCGCCACCACCTGCCGGTTCAGCGCTACGTCAGCCCGGCTGAGTTCGATGAGATGAAAGAAGAAGCGATGGCGATGGGCTTTACCCATGCCGCGTGCGGTCCGTTTGTCCGCTCTTCCTATCATGCGGATATGCAGGCCAAAGGCGAAGAAGTGAAATAAGCACGCTTTTGCGGTCGGACGCCCGAAAAAACAAAAAACCAGACTGGAGACAGTCTGGTTTTTTTATCTGTGCCTGAAATAAAAAGTAACAGTTATTTGCAGCAAATAACCGATTAATCTTTATGAACGACGCGTTCTGCCGGCACGTCTTCAGCCGCAGTTCGGGTTGCGCTGGTATCTTCATCTTTCATGGCTTTTTTAAAGCCCTTGATTGCGGAGCCCAGATCGCCACCCAGTGAGCGCAACTTGTTGGTACCAAAAAGCAGTACGATAAGCGCACCGATAATCAGCAGCTTGGCAATACTGATACCTTCCATATTTAACCTTTCAACTTTATCGAATCACGGTGACTGATATTTACGCGCAGTTTGCCTGCGGCGACAACTGGAATCTGTAACAGAGTAAGATCTCAGATGAAGCGACTCAGGAACGCCTGGGTGCGCGGATGCTGTGGATTCGCGATCACCTCATCAGGCGTGCCCTGCTCCACCACCACCCCCCCATCCATAAAGACCACGCGATCGGCGGCTTCCCGCGCAAAGCTAATCTCATGAGTCACCACGATCATCGTTAATCCCTGGTCGGCAAGGGTACGCATGGTCGCCAGCACTTCGCCCACCAGTTCCGGATCGAGCGCGGAGGTCGGCTCATCAAACAGCATCAGCTGCGGCTTGATCGCCAGCGCCCGCGCAATCGCCACACGCTGTTGCTGTCCGCCCGAGAGGTGACGTGGCCAGGCGTCCGCTTTATCGCTTAACCCCACCGTCGCCAGCAGCGATCGGGCATGGGCCATCGCCTCCTGACGCGGGAATTTATGCACGCCGATGGGCGCTTCAGTGATGTTCTGCAGCACGGTCATATGGGGGTAGAGATTGAACTGCTGAAACACCATGCCAATTTTCTGGCGCTGACGGGCGATCTGGCGTGGCGACAACCGGTGCAGCACATGCCCTTTAAGTACATACCCGATCTGCTCATCGCCGACCCGAATCGATCCGGCGTTCATCTCTTCAAGATGATTGATGCAGCGCAAAAACGTGGATTTACCGGAACCGGACGGCCCGAGGATCACCACTACCTCACCGGGCCAGACATCCAGATCGATCCCTTTCAGAACCTGATTGTCGCCGTAATTTTTCTGCACGTTGCGGGCGCAGACCAGGGGTTCACGCTGACTCATTGCTCCTCCTGCTGGGGTTGCGCGTTAGCGGCGACGGCGGCGCGTCTGGGGGCGCTGGCCACCCGGCGAGTACCACGCGCGTAGTAACGCTCGATGGCGGACTGGCCCAGATTGAGGATCGAGGTGATCAGCAGATACCAGATCACCGCCACCATCAGCATCGGGATGATCTCGAAGGTACGGTTGTAGATCGCCTGCACCGAATAGAGCAGATCGCCCATTGCGATCACGCTGACCAGCGACGTCGCCTTGATCATGCTGATCAGTTGGTTGCCGGTGGGCGGAATAATCGACCGCATCGCCTGAGGAATAATGATGCGCCGCAGCGCCCGTGAACGACTCATGCCAAAGGCCTGGGTAGTCTCTACCTGACCGTTATCCACCGACAGCAGACCGGCGCGAATAATTTCCGCCATATAGGCCGCTTCATTCAGCGCCAGCCCGGCAATAGCAGCTGTCAGCGGCGTAATCAGATCGTTGGTATTCCAGCTGGCCAGCGTGATATCGGTCCACGGCAGCGTCAGCGACAGCGCCGGAAACAGCGTAGAAAGGTTGTACCAGAAGATCAGCTGTACCAGCAGCGGCGTGCCACGAAAGAACCAGATATAGAGTCCGGCAACGCCGCGCAGCAACCGGTTCTCAGAGAGCCGCCAGACACCCAGCAGCAGACCGAGCAGCGTGCCGAGCACCATCGACACCACTGTCAGCCCCAGAGTGACCTGCAACCCTTTGAGCACGGATCCTTCGGTAAACCACTTGAGTACCACCTGCCATTCAAAATTAGGGTTGGTCGCCACCAGCCACAATAGATTGGTGCCGATCACCAGCACTAAAATCCAGCTGATCCAGCGTCCGTAAGTGGGGGCGCTGCGAGCGAACGCCACGTCGCGCAGCTGTGCCTCGCCGCTGTGCAGATGGCGCGGCGGGCTCATTTGCTGGCCTCTTTCGCCAGATTCAGTCCGGGTGCGGTGGTCATGTTGCCCTCAAGCTGCCACTTTTTCATGATGGCCGCATACGTCCCGTTCTGATACAGCTCTTTGTAGGCATCCAGCACCACCTGACCCAGCGGCGAGCCTTTCGGCACCACCGTGCCCTGGAAAATATCGCCAAAGCCGTTTTTCTGCCCTTTGCCCGCCAGCTCAAGTTGCCCTTTCGCCTGATTAACAAAGTAAGTCAGCGGCGCCTGTGATGAGAAGAACGCATCGGAGCGTTTAGAGCGTACCGCCAGAATTGATGAAGGCTGATCGGTAAAGGCCTGCACCGTCACGGCCGGTTTCCCGTCGGCCACACACCGGGCTGACTGCTTACGGATAACCTGTTCCGCAGAGCCAGCGGCCATGACAGCAATGCGCTTGCCGCAGGTGTCGTCCAGCTGATTGATTCTGGCCGGATTGCCCTTCTGCACGCCGAACACCACGAACTCCTGCACAAAATCGATGAAATCCACTTTCTGCTGACGGTCCGGATAATCACCAATCGGCCCAATTGCCAGCTGATAACGACCCGCATTGATGCCGGTGAGTACGCCCGATAAACCACTCACCGTCGCATGCTCGATCTTCACACCCAGCAGTTGTGCCAGTGCAGTCGTTAATTCGGCCGACGCGCCCTCCATTGAGTGCGGGCCATTCACAATTTCATAGGGCGGAAATGAACCGTTATTCACTGAAATCATTTTGCCCGATTTTTTGATCTCATCCGGCAGCCTGTCATGCAGGGCCTGATCAACTTTTTGCACCGGAATAGCGTCGGCAGCCTGCGCCAGGGATGCAGTCAGCCCCAGCGCCACGATTAAGGCGGTTGCTCTCTTCGTCATAATGGATTCCTGGTTCAGCGGATCAGTTGAGTTCGGGACGGGCAAAGCGCCGGTTTTCCAGTACCGGCAGCACCCGGCGGGCATAGGCGACGCGCTCAGGATCGAGATCGGCAAACAGCAGCGCCGGTGATTCCGCCGCATTCGCCACCGCTACGCCCAGCGGATCGACCACCAGACTGTTACCGATATTGCGCGGGCCGCACTCCCCCACCGCCACCATATAGCAGGTGTTTTCCAGCGCGCGGGCGCGGGTCAGCAGTTCCCAGTGCATCTCTTTCAGCGGACCTTTAACCCAGGCGGCAGGCAGCACCAGCACCTCTGCACCATCCAGCACCAGCCGACGCGCCAGCTCAGGGAAGCGCACGTCATAGCAGGTCATTAATCCGACTTTCATACCCGCGACCTCAATCAGCGGCGGAATGACGTGGCCGGGATTCACCCGCTGCGACTCCTGCATCGCAAAGGCATCGTACAGATGCAGCTTTTCATAGGCGGCGATGATCTCACCGTTGCGGATCGCTACCAGCACGTTGAGCGCTTTCTGCTCCCCGGTGGGAACGTGAATGCTCATCATGGTGGTCAGCGCAGTCTGCTTGCTGGCGGCCAGCAGCTGGCTCAGAAAAGGGCCATCCAGCGGCTGCGCCGCCTTCAGCACTAAATCGGGGTCGGCTATATCACGTGCCAGTACCCCTTCCGGCAGTACCAGCAGATCGGCGCCACCTTCTGTCGCCCGCTGCATTAAGTCCAGACAGATACGGGCGTTCTCCTGCCATTCGCGGCTCACCGCAAATTGTCCCAGTGCTACTTTCATCATTTCTCTTCTCCCGCAGCGGCCGGAAACATTGCTTCCGGCGTCAGTACCTGGTGAGTCAGCCCTTGCTCATAGAGCTCGCGACCAAAGTCCGCAATCATCTTTCTGTTAACGCTAAAACCATTCTGATTCCAGTCAGCGGGCAATTCCTGCGCAGTGCGTCGCAAATCGTCCAGCAGCCACGGCGTGGTGTCGGCATATTTCTCTCTTTTCTGCATCCACAGCCGGTAAGAGCGATCGATGACCTCACTTAACGCCGCAGGCAGCCACGGATGCGCCGCCGCCAGTGCCGGTTTCAGCGCCAGAATGTGGATGCCCGGCACATAGCCGACACGATTAAAGTAGTCCCGCTCCGCCTGATAAAAATCGGTCTGCAGCTGACGTAATCCCGAACCCGGCAGGAAAAAGCCCTCCGGCATAAATGGCGTGAAGATGGCATCCAGCTCACCCGCCTGCAGCATCTCTATCAGCGGTCGCTCGTCAGGCGCGGGTTCAATGCGGCCCGGGCGGCCAAATCCCGCCAGCCGATCGACAATCGGATGATCGGCAGTAAGACGACCGGCATACCAGAACACATCATCGATTTCGACGCCTGCTTCACGCAGCACCGTGCGTGTCCAGGTATTGCCCGAATCCTGCCAGCCGGTGACGCCGATTCTCTTACCTTTCAGCTGCGCAGGCGTGGTGATGGGGCTGCTGCTGGTGGTGATAATGCAGCGCTGGCGGAAGCCGCGCATCAGGAAGTGTGGCAGGCCAAGCAGTGTTTCGTCTCCTCTGGCCCGGCCCTGAGCATAGCGGCTGAAGGAGACTTCGCCCGCGTCATAGTCGGGGCTGGTCGCCAGATCATTCACAAGTGTGCCGACGCGGTCGATCTGCAGTTCAAAACCTTCTGGTCTGATATCGCCCAGCGCCAGCGGGGTAAAGTAGTCCCAGTCGCGTACCGCCAGTCTGATGAGTAGCCTTGCCATGATCTCTCCGTTTACGCTGCACCGTCGGGACGGGGCATAAAATAGTGCTTGAATTTGATACTAGATCCGGAATACTTACCTGAACAATCATTAATTTGTTACTGAACAAAGTATTTTCTTATGACAGAGAGCGTCGACCTCAACTGGTTTTGCAGCCAGATAAAATCGCCTTCAGTGAAAGGCATTGCACAGGCAGCCTCCGCGCTGATTCGTGACGGACAGATCGCGACAGGTATGCAGATGCCTGCGGTGCGGGAGATAGCGGAGCAGCTGGGTGTCAGCCCGGCAACCGTTTCTGCTGCCTGGGCGCAACTAAGAAAGCAGAAAGTGCTGGCGGGCAAGGGGCGCAGTGGTGTCTGGGTCAGTAGTAATACGGTGATGCCGCGTCCGATTCGCTTTGAGAAGATCGGCAACTACGGTGATAACATCCGCGCCGATCTGACCCTCGCCGCGCCCGACCCCGCCCTGCTGCCTGACCTGCAGCGTGCGCTGCAGGCGGCCCTGCACTCACCGCAGCTCAACAGCTACACCCGTGAGGCGATTTCCGCGCCGCTGCTTCAGGCGATCGTGCCGCGCTGGCCCTATGCTGCAGAGGCGTTTCTGGCGACAGATGGCGGTTTTGACGCGATGAATCTGCTGGTGCAAACCCTGGTCTCGCCGGGAGACCGCGTGATTATTGAAGATCCGACCGCGACCCGGCTGCTCGATATACTGGATAACGTCGGCGCAGAGATTCTGCCGCTGGCGTGTGATGATCAAGGCCCGCTGCCAGAGGTTCTTTCTCTTCTGCTGGAGCAGGCACCGGTAATGTTGATCTATCAGCCCCGCACCCACTCGGCCACCGGGAACAGCATCAGCCCGGCGCGTCGTCAGGCAATGGCGCAGGTTCTGCAACAGAGCAACACACTGATCGTTGAGGATGATGGTATTGGCGATCTCTCCGCGGAGGCGAGCTGGAGCCTGGGTTCAATCTTTCCTGAGCGCACGCTGCACATCCGTTCGTTTTCCAAAGCCTATGGACCGGATCTGCGACTGGCAGTGCTCTCTGCCACCTCGGAGATGGTCAGGCGCATTCAGTCATGGCGAAATTTTGGCGTCAGCTGGACCAGCCGCATTCTGCAGGATGCGGTGGCGTGGCTGCTGGAGGATGAGGAAACGCAACGGCAGATCGCCACCGCACGCGCGACCTACCGGCAACGGCGTGAAGCGTTGCTCGCGGCGCTGGCACAGCGTGGACTTGATCTGCCGCTTCGCGACGGATTAAGCCTCTATATTCCGGTGACTTCAGAGCAGTTTGCCATGATCACGCTGGCTGCCCGCGGTATTGCGGTCGTGCCAGGCGAGCGCTGTCGGCTCGGCCCAACCCAATTTATTCGCGTCAGTATCGCCAGCCTCAGGGATGAACAGCGGGAGATGATTGCCGGGGCGCTGGTCATCGCCAGCGGACGGGAATTTAACTCGCTTGCAGATCTTTGATGAGATAACAGGGGGATTCAACATAGCCTTCGCGGGCGTAGAACTGGTTCGCCTTGAGACGTGACTGATGGCAATGGACTTCCATACGATCGCAGCCACGACGAGCCGCCAGCATTTCGGCATGCTGAATCAGCTGCTGGCCGACGCCTTTACTGCGCTCACCTTCTGCAATGCAGAAATAGCTGATGCGGGCGAAATCACCGGCCAGCGCCAGCTGAGGAATAAAATGTAAGGAGAGAAACCCCAGCACCTGACTGCCATGTTCAGCCACCAACAGCGCTTCACTGGGATCGCTGCATAACTGCGCCAGGCGCTGTTCAATAAAGCTTTCAGTGCCGCCGTAGCCTAACTCGCTCAGTAATGCACTCAACGCAAAACTGTCTTTCAACTCTGCCTGACGTATGTTCATCCTGCCTCCTCACTCACCGGGTTCTGTCGCACAGTTATATAGCGTCGCAAGCCAAAAAGCTGCATATCGGGTTGTTATAAATATGTTACGGTTATTTAGTGTGAACCGCCGCGCAGTTTGTGCGGCAACACGCCGAGAGTGAGAGTACGACAGGGGGGATGAAGCGCAGATTACAGCCATAAAAAAACCCGCCATAAGGCGGGTTTTTAGAATTCTGACTGTTAACTTACAGACTGATAACGTTAGCAGCAGATGGGCCTTTAGCGCCGTCGGTGATTTCAAACTCTACGCGCTGACCTTCAGCCAGAGTTTTGAAGCCGTTGCTCTGGATTGCAGAGAAATGTACGAATACATCTTTGCTGCCATCTTCAGGAGTAATGAAACCGAATCCTTTAGATTCATTAAACCACTTAACGTTACCTTTGATCTTAGACATCTATATTACCTTTACATGAAAAATGGACACTAAACTGTGTCGGGGTCTAGTACAGCAATTGCTGAGGGATTTGTCCAGCATGATTTGATGAAAAAGTGATAAATATCGACATTCTGTACATCCATCACACTTTCCTGCTTTTCGACTTGCGAAACATCGCTCAACGCGTATCAGGCGCAGAGCGGGTATCGGTCGCTAACCTGCTGGAAACGAAACCCTTTTTAATTTTAAGCGGTTACGTTACTGACGTTAAAAAGAAAAATCTGATTAAGATATATTCCTGTTCTTAATGACGTTTACGCCGCTAAAAGGACATTTTTTTTCTATCATCCAGACGGTAAGTCCCATGACCTTAAACCCGTTTTTCTGCTTTTTCAGGCCTGCGTCCTGCCAGTGGCTATTTATTGTACGATAAATCTTAAATTCACTGGCGCAGATCCCGCTCCCTCGCCAAAAAAAATGAGTCGGCTGTGCCATTATCATCAGTCATGGCAGGCTATTCGCGGATATTTTAGCCAACAACTAATAAACACTGATCTGGATCAATGAAATGCTTTTTAGTGGCCGAATGCGCATTTGGCAACAAACAATCAAAAGCATAAGAAACTACTTTTCTTATCGCAGTGCGAAATAATATTGCCGCGCAATAGATAAAGTCCGCTTAACCTGTCAGGCACAGGCATCCGTTAATGCTGAGTAAAAGGAGGGTGAGACACAGGATGGTGATGAAGATACGTTGCGGTCAATGTGGAAGCGCCCGATTCGTTTTTACTGATTACCGCGAGGGCCAGCGAAACTTTCATGGTGCCTGCTGCGCATACTGTAAGAAACCTCTGGGCTCACAGGATCTGCTGCCCAATACGCCGATGGATCCCATTACAGACGCTCTGTTGGCCAGCCAGAAAACATTGCGGGCACCTGATTAGGTGCCCGCTGTTGCTGAAGCGTTAACAGATATCAGAAAATCAGTTTGAACACCCCTGTCAGGGTCAGTAAGCCAACGATAAAAATGATCGCAATAATCCACAGAATAATTTTCATTTCCTTTCCCCTCACCAATTAAACACTTTTCCTGTAAGCATTATAGACAGGAAAATGCGCCCTGCCGCTTCACTTACGGCTCAACTGGTCATAAGTTCATCAACCCTGAGCTTTATTTAAATTCTGAGATAACGATCGCAACACCACTTTTTAACGGCTCTCTTTTTTCGTTTTACAGAACACTCCTGGCTAAAATTTAGGCGGCAAGGCAGGCCTCAAGAGTGATGAGATTGAAAATGAGTCGCGAGGAGATCTTATGAGCACGATTAATACCAGCATGGGCCGCTACAGCCTCAAGGCAAAAAACAGCGGTAACCACATCAAAGGGACTTTCGCCATCAACGATGAAGGCGGCACGCAGCTCTCTCTGCAGGAGTTTGACGAGCACTACCTTGATGATGTGGTGAATAACGTTATCTACCCCGTTACCGGTGGCAACCGTGACATTGCACATGCGCTGCGGGAACAGATGGTGAAAGCCGGTTTTGAACCGCCTCATTAACGTGGCAGATTCAGACTGAATCTTCTCTGTCAGGCCGCACCTTGCGGCCTTTTTTATGCTGTCTGTCCCGCACATCCCGGTTTAACCGGCAACAGGGGCAGCAAGCGCGACGGGATGTTCAAAGCTCAAAGAGGCAGCGGGAGAGACGCGAAAGCAGAGAGCCGCTGGCAGGCTTGCCAGCGGCCAGAAGTTAAATCGCCCAGGAGAGCAGAAGGCAACCCACCAGACCACAGACCGAAATAATGGTTTCCAGCGCCGACCAGGAGCGGATGGTTTCGCCAATCGTCAGGTTGAAATACTCTTTGAACAGCCAGAAGCCCGGGTCATTAACGTGCGAGAAGATCACGCTGCCGGACCCTACGGCGATGACCATCAGTTCCGGGCTGGCGCCGCTGGTAACAATCAGCGGTGCCACAATTCCCCCGGCGGTAATGGCCGCTACCGTGGCAGAACCCAGAGCAATACGCAGCACCGCGGCAATCGACCAGGCCATAAAGATTGGCGACAGCTGAGTAGAATGCATCATGCTGGCAATGTATTTATCCACGCCGCTGTCCACCAGCACCTGTTTGAAGGCACCGCCACCGCCGATGATCAACAACATCATGGCGATGATTTTGATCGAGTCGGTCAGGGTATCCATGACCTGTTCCATCGTGCGACCGCGATTCAGTCCAAAGGTGAAGATTGCAATCAGCACCGCAATCAGTGTCGCCATCACCGGGTCGCCAAAGAACTCCGCATAGGGCAGCAGCACATGGCCTTTAGGCAGCAGCATCTCTGCCACCGCACGCAGCGCCATCAGCACCACAGGTACCAGTGCCGTCCAGACGCTGACGCCAAACCCAGGCATTTCCGCCTCGGTAAAGGTTTTCGGGTTATAGAGACCCTCAGGAATCGGTTTGTCGATGCCTTTCAGGAAGCGGGCGTAGACCGGACCCGCCAGAATCACCGTAGGAATACCCAGCAGCGTACCAAACAGCAGCGTTTTACCCATGTCAGCGTTAAACAGCGTCGCGATTGCGGTCGGGCCAGGATGCGGCGGAAGAAAGCCGTGCGTCACTGACAGGGCAGCCGCCATCGGCACCCCGACATAGAGCAGCGGCACACGTGCCGACGCCGCAACGCTGAACACCAGCGGCAGCATCAGTACAAAGCCGACTTCATAGAACAGCGCAAATCCGACGATAAAACCGGTCAGCACCAGCGCCCACTGAATATGCTTAGTGCCGAATTTTTCAATCAGGGTGGTGGCAATACGCTGCGCACCGCCGCAGTCGGCCAGCAATTTACCGAGCATGGCACCAAAGCCCATGATCAGCGCCAGGCTGCCCAGTGTGCCACCCACGCCCGCTTTGATTGAGGTAATCACTTTATTAACCGGCATGCCCTGCATCACACCGACCGCCAGCGCCACCAGGATCAGCGCGATAAATCCATTAAGCTTAAAGCGAATCATCAGCAGCAGCAGTAACGCGACGCCAATCGCCACATAGAGTAATGGCATAGCTTTTCTCCACCTTGTGCACTGAACATCATTCAGTGTCGGTTTATTATCATGATCCCCTGAGGGCTACAAAACAGTGCGCTGTAAGATGTTTACACATCCCGACAAACGCTGTTACCGATAACATGTTAAGGGTAACATCAGCAGGAAAGCACCACCCCGCCGGGGGTGAATTTCTGTTTTGCGAAGGTGATCAACTTTTTGCCAATGCGTTATCAGAAAGTTTGCCAGTCCCGGCGCCTTGCTTTTCGTTACACTCAGATTTTAGCGAAATGTAAAAAGGATGCGCTGGTGAGTGAGAACCTGAGTGAGCTGTACAGTAATCAACGAACCCTCTTTGGCCGGGGCAGCCTGGATAAACTGGTGCCGCTGCTGGCCGCCCGGTCACAGCCTACTCTGCTGTTTTGTGGACAATCTTTTCTGCAAGGCCCCGCATATGCCCGGCTAAAAGCCGGACTCAACGATCATATTATTGGCTATGAAATTGTCAGTCATGAAGCCTCACCCGCCGAGATCGATGGCTGGGTTGCGCGCTGGCGCGGTCATGTCGATCGGGTCGTCGCGATTGGCGGCGGGAGCGTGCTGGATGCGGCGAAAGCGTTTAGTGCGATGGTACAACATCCGTTGCCAACCGCCCGCTATCTGGAAAAAGTGGGCGACACCGCGGTTCAGCCCATCACGTTGCCGCTGATTGCTATCCCGACTACCGCCGGTACCGGCAGTGAAGTGACGCAAAATGCGGTGGTGACTGATCAGCGTGACATTCAGATAAAAGCGTCACTGCGCCACCCGGTCTTTGTGCCGGAGGTGGCAATTCTCGATGCCGATCTGCTGAAAGGTGCGCCTGACCGGGTGCTGGCAACCTGCGGTATTGATGCGTTTACCCACCTGTTCGAAGCATATCTCTCCAGCAAAGGCAACCTCTTTACCCGACAGCTGGCGCTGACCGGCCTGCGTCAGTTTGTTCAGGCCTGGCCTGCCCTTAATCGTGAGGATGCTGCTGGCGACGCGGCACGGGAAGCGATGATGATGGCGTCGTGGCTGGGCGGTGTCAGTCTCAGCAGTGCGGGTCTGGGGGTGATCCACGGTATTGCAGGGGAACTGGGCGCGATAAAGCCGTTCCATCACGGTGAAGTGTGCGGACGTCTGCTGTTTCCGTTCCTGGATCTATTGTCCGAAAGCGAACAGCCACTGCAGCGTAAGCTGATGGCGGAACTGCACCCGCAGCTCTTCAGCGAAACTACGGACTCACCGGCGCAGTTTCTGAAACAGTGGCTGCAGCAGCAGGCGATCACCCCATTCTGGCAGGATGGCCCTTCACTGAGCCGCGCCGAGGTGGAGTGGATTCTGGCGCGAGCCAACAGCAAAAATTCGCTGGTGAATTACAGCCGCGAACAGATGCAGATGATGATCGCGCAGGCCTGGGAAATCACGGCGTGATCAGGAGCCGCGTTGCCCGCATTCGCTGACCAGGCACAACCGGGCCTGCCAGCCTCGCCCGGCTTTGCTGCTCCTCAGCGCTATCCTCTTGCACCCGCTCTCTGAGCCAGGCGGCTGGCTGAATCACGGCGCTAACCGCCCTGGCTTAATCGCAGCGCCAGACGGCTAAGCCTGCATGGCGCTAAAAGGCCCCTCACCTGCCAGCATCTGCTCAATCACCTGCAGCACGCCCTGCTCGTTGTTAGAAGGCGCGGCATAGCGTGCCGCCTGTTTCACCCGCTGTGGCGCGTTGTCCATGGCAAAACTGAAGCCAGACTGTCTGAGCATCTCCAGATCGTTACCGCCATCACCAAAGGCCAGCACCTGGTCATGCGAGATCCCCCAGCGTTGTGCCAGCAGATCCAGACCGTGCGCTTTATGATTCCCCGGCACGATCAAATCCACCGAGCCGTGACCGCTTGAGGTCGCTGCCACACGCCCCTGATGCAGACGTTCAATATCCGCCATCAGTGGCTCGATATAGTCATCAGAGAGATTCAGCGCGAACTTAAACAGCCGGTCATGCTGCACCTCATCCAGATGATGAATCGGCTTCAGCCGGTGACAGTAATGGCGCATCTTCTTCAGCCAGTTTTCTTCCATGCCGTCGAAGTACCATGCGCTCTCCCGGCCACACAGCAGGTAACGCAGACCCGGATAGTCGCCGTTTTGCAGGGTATCGATTACCGCTTCAACATCGCGGCGTTCAAAGGCACCGCAAAACAGTTCCTCATCACGATCGATAATCCATGCGCCGTTTTCGGCTACAAAGGCGATATCGCTGGCGCTCTCCGGGAAGAAGGATTTGAGCTGGTAATACTGATTGCCGCTGGCCACCACAAATTTGATGTCACGGGCGGTGAGTTGCTGATAGCAGTCGAGAAAGCGGGATCGATTGTACTGCTTGTTATCGTCCAGAAAGGTGCCATCCATATCTACCGCAACCATCTTAACCGTCGTCATCATGACTCCTTACACAGGGAATTTTCAGCGTGGAGTGTCAGGATAGCCGCTGGCGCAGCAAAACGGAAAGAAAGAGGGATGGCCGCAGCCATCCCCTGGGGATCAGTTCAGGGCGCTGTTCAGCACCAGCGCAGTAATTACCCCGGTTGCGGCAGCAATCAGCACATAGTTGCCGTCGATGTTTGCCCAGTGATAACCGCGTGGCGGTTCACGCAGACCACGTTCATGCCAGTCGGCTACGCGGTAATGGTCGCCGCGGTACGCCTGCGGGACAGGATGCCCGCGACGGAAGTCGTGCCCCTGCCAGGCGAAATGGTCGCGGTCATTACGTGCCTCTCTGCCCCGACCGTTGTTGTCCTGATCCGGGCGATGATTGACGCTGTCATGACGGTTGTTGCCACGCTCCTGATTCTGGTCAGAACCGCGATTGTCAGCACGATGGTCACCGTTCTGATGCGGCACAGGCTTGCGGTGCGCGTCATCACGATCGTCTGCCCGTGAGGCCTGAGAAAAGAGTGTGCTGCATGTCAAAAGTGAAGCGATAAGCGTTAATGTTGTTTTTTTCATGATACTGCCTCCGAAAATAACGGCTGTTCAGGCACCGTTGATCGGCATCATGGCAATAATTGTGGCGGGAGACATCTGTAAAAGTCTTAAAATCCGGTAACTTACACACTATTACGCTTGCTTATCGCTTTCTTAACACAGGACATGCGATGACAACGTTGCTGACGCAATCCAGAGGTTAACCGGGCAACCTGCGCTGTCTGATAATCACGCTCTGGTTGACGGATGATGGCCGATGAAAAGTCAGGATGCTGAAACGCACCCTGACATTTTTGCGGTTATGGCGTGCTGAGGATCACTGGCGCATCCGGTAACCCGGTAAAGTGCGTCACGATGTGGTGGTAATCAGCCGTCGGGTCCAGATCGCGGAACACTTCCGGATAGAGATCTTTTGCCAGAATTTCCATGCCGATAATGTTGTAAGGGTGATTATAAAAATGGTGATAAACGCCATACACCCGTTTCTGTTTCACCGGTTCGATCTGCTCCAGACCGGTGCGGCTCTGCAGGCGGTTAAAGGTGGCGGTCACGTCGGTCTGACTCGCACCGTAACCAAACGGCAGAACGTTACTGTTCGGGCGTTTAGAGCCGGTCATGATATAGACGTCCGGCTTCATGGCGATAATCTTCTCCAGTGACACAAATCCTGAGCTGCCGGGCAGCAGTGCAGAACCGATATTCTTGCCACCGACCGCTTCCACCAGCGCGCCCCAGCCGTTATGACCGTGGGTAAAGCAGCAGTTGTCGCTGTTACCGGCAATCGGTTCAATAAACACGGTTGGCTTGTGGGACACCTGCGCAATCTTCTGCTGAAGCATCTGCCAGCGCTGCTGGTAAAAATCGGCGTAGGCTTTCGCCTCGGCTTCGCGATTCAGAACGGTGCCCAGCACTTTCACGCTCTTCAGGGTGTTCTCTTTCGGATGAAGTTCAACATCAAGGAACAGCACCGGGATATGGAGATTTTTCAGGGTGGCGAGCACGCCTGACTGCGTCAGGGCCGGTTTGGCGCGCAGTTGCGCAATCATCAGATCGGGCTGCTTCGCCAGCACGCTCTCCAGATTGACCTGCCCCTGATCGTTAAAGCCCATATCAACAATCGATGCCGCCTGCGGCCAGCGCTGCTTCAGCAGGTCCCAGGTCTGGGTATCCTGCTTTTTCGGCAGGTTGTTCCAGGCAACGACACGCTGAAACGGGTTCTGGCGATCCAGTAATGCCAGCGCCATCACGTCACGCCCATCCTGTAAAATCACATGCTGCGGCTCTTTTTGCAGCGTAATTTTCTGACCATCCATATCGGTCACCGTGACCGGATAGGTGGTAGCCGCACAGGCGGTTGACAGTAAAAGTGTGGTGGCAGCAACTATCCCGATTTTCATTTTTCTCCTGTCCTTTTAGGGAATAATAATTATTCGCGTTAACTCTACCATGCTGATAAGTACCAAATGTAACTATTGCTAACCAGATGCGTCTGAGAGGCGGCATTAACAACGCGGCAGCGGGCTTAAATCAGGGAGCGATATCGCTGAATACGTGGAGGTGCACGGAGAGAATGGCGAAGGGCGGGCAGAATGGCAGGCGCATCCCAGGGGGATTGAGATGCGCCTGTTGCGCTAAGTGTTACTTCACCAGCGAATAGAAGATTGCGGAGATGGCAATAAGTCCGATCAGCACGACAAACAGATTGCTGATGTGACCGCTGTACTTCCGCATCGCGGGTACCTTCTGGATAGCGTACATCGGCATCAGGAACAGAATCATCGCAATGACCGGCCCGCCAAGCGTCTCAATCATGCCGAGAATATTGGGATCCAGCGTTGCCACCAGCCAGGTCGTCAGCAGCATAAAGAGTCCAGTCAGGCGATTCAGTCTGGCGGGCGCGATGGTTTTGCCGCGACTGCGCAGCGCCTTATTAACCATGCCGTTAAATCCTTCGCGCGCGCCAAGATAGTGACCGAGAAACGATTTCGTGATCGCCACAATGGCAATCAGCGGTCCCAGCCAGGCGATCATCGGCACCTTAAAATGGTTCGCCAGATAGGAAAGAATGGTGATGTTCTGCGCCTTGGCGGCGTGTAAATCTTCAGGCGACAGGCTCAGCACGCAGCTGAAGACAAAGAACATCACCGTCACCACCATCATCAGGTGCGAGCAGGCCAGAATGCGCGAACACTTTTTCTCTGCGGCATCGCCATACTCTTCCCGCTTTGCCAGCGCGAATGAAGAGATGATCGGCGAGTGATTAAAGGAGAAGACCATCACCGGAATCGCCAGCCACAGCGTCATCCACAGGCTGCTGCCCGCGGGCTGAACGTTCAGGGTCGAAAGCACAGCGCCATGCCAGTGCGGGATCAGATAGCAGGCCATCAGCATCAGCACCGCCACAAAGGGATAAACCAGCACGCTCATCGCTTTGACAATCATCTTCTCGCCGAAACGCACAATGGTCATCAGTCCGACAATCAGCAGCAGCGACAGCAGCACACGCGGTGGCGGCACCAGGCCGAGCTGATTCACCATCAGGCTCTCAACCGTGTTGGTGATCGCTACGCTGTACATCAGCAGAATCGGGTAGATAGCGAAGAAATAGAGCAGCGTAATCAGCTTGCCCGCACCAACGCCAAAATGCTCCTCGACCACCTCGGTGATATCCCCGGCCGGATTTTTACCGGAGAGAACGAATCGGGTCAGGGCGCGGTGCGCAAAAAAGGTCAGCGGAAACGCCAGTATCGCCATGATGATCAGCGGGATCAGCCCGCCGACGCCAGCATTGATAGGCAGGAACAGCACACCCGCCCCAATCGCCGTGCCGTATAAACCCAGCATCCACATGGTGTCGGTTTTACGCCATCCCGTATCGACGTCACTCTCAAGCGCGCCCAGCGTGCCAGTTTGCGTGGTTTTCATCAGATCTTCCGTTTTAAAAGCCGCCAGTAACCTGAGCCGTCAGGCAGGCAAATGTCCGCCCCACTCTGCGCCTCAGCTGCAACCGGATCAGTCAACGTGATGCTGACCCGCCCGTGCATAGGTAATCGATTGCGTGCGCCACTTTTTACACTACCTGACGATAAAAGTTCAAGCCGTGCAGATAAACACGCATGGATTGCTGAAAAAACCGTCAGGTTGTGCAAAGTGACTGCGCGGCGATCATGCCATCTTTGTGGCAGTTTTACCGCCCCTAAAAAGGTGATCCCTGTAACGGTTCAGCGCAACGGGCTACGCTTAAACAGATTCTGTCGCGATTACGCCGACAGGCGCACAGGAGAAGAGAATGAAAATTGCCTGCCTCGGATGGGGATCGTTAATCTGGAAAGCTGGCGCACTGCCGGTGGCCAGTCAGTGGCATCATGATGGTCCTGAGCTCCCGATTGAGTTTGTGCGCATCGCTGACGGCGGCGAGCTGTCGACCGCGATCTGCCTTAACGCCAGCCCGGTGCCGGTGTACTGGGCCTGGCTGAATACCGCCTCACTTGAGAGCGCCTGCCGCGCATTGCGCCTGCGTGAGGCCATTCCGGACAGCCGCATCGATGGCATCGGGATGATGACGGTGACAGCGACCTCCGCAGGTCCACTGGCAGAGTGGGCTAAGACCAAAGGCATAGAAGGTCTGATCTGGACCGGTCTGCCTGCCCGCATGGCGGGTGTCGAAGGCCAGATCCCGACGCTGGACGACGCGCGGCACTATCTGCAGCAACTCACCGGTGAAACGCGTGAGCATGCCTGGCACTACATCGAACAGGTTCCGGCACAAATCGACACGGTTTATCGTCGTGCGTTTGCCGACCTCGCTCTCTGGCAACCCGACACCCGAGCCGTGACGGTCGCCACAACGCAGGTGCAGCCGCCCTGTCAGCCCGGCTGAAACTGACCAGCCGGCTGCACCGCTCTGCTTACTCCTTAAAGGATTACTACACTTCAGGCAGGTTTCGATTTCAGGTTTCCTGAGTCTTTCCCGTGCGTGGCCACGCCTTCTGGTCTGGCCGCCGTCCCCTAATCATCAGGAGATGAACAGATGAAAGCATTAACTTATCACGGCCCCCATAAAGTCAGCGTCGATAACGTTCCCGATCCCGGTCTGGAAGCCGCAGATGACATTATTCTGCGTGTGACCGCTACCGCCATTTGCGGTTCAGACCTGCACCTTTACCGCGGCAAAATTCCCGGTACCGGGCACGGAGATATCTTTGGTCATGAGTTTATGGGCGAAGTGGTTGAGACAGGCAGCGCAGTGACCGCCGTGGCCAAAGGCGATCGGGTGGTGATCCCGTTTGTTATCGCCTGTGGCGACTGTTTTTTCTGCCTGATGAGCCAGTATGCTGCCTGTGAAAATACCAACAGCGGACGGGGTGCCATCCTGAACCGGAAAAACATCACGCCGCCCGCGGCCCTGTTTGGTTTCAGCAAACTCTATGGCGGTGTGCCCGGTGGACAGGCGGAATATGTCCGGGTGCCAAAAGCCAATACCGGCCCGTTTAAAGTGCCGTCGGTACTGTCGGATGAGAAAGTGCTGTTCCTGTCAGACATTCTGCCCACCGCGTGGCAGGCGGTGAAAAACGCCGAGGTGAAACCTGGCTCCAGCCTGGCGATTTTCGGTGCCGGACCGGTTGGCCTGCTCAGTGCCGCCTGCGCCCGACAGCAGGGTGCCGAACAGATCTACATGATCGACCACAACAACTACCGCTTAAACTTTGCCCGCGAGCGCTACGGTGTTATCCCGATTAACTTCGATGAGATCGATGACCCGGCCGGCTGGATTATCGAACACAGCACCGGCAATCGCGGTGTGGATGCGGTGATTGATGCAGTAGGATTCGAGGCAAAAGGCAGCATGACCGAAACCGTGCTCACCAATCTCAAACTGGAAGGCAGCAGCGGTAAAGCGTTGCGTCAGTGTATTGCCGCAGTAAGGCGTGGCGGTATCGTCAGCGTGCCGGGCGTTTACGCCGGATTCATTCACGGCTTCCTGTTTGGTGACGCCTTTGACAAAGGGCTGACCTTTAAGATGGGACAGACCCACGTACACGCTTATCTGCCCGACCTGCTGAAGCTGATCGAACAGGGCCATCTGACGCCGGAAGAGATTGTGACCCACCATCTGCCGCTGGAAGATGCTGCGCGTGGCTACGATATTTTCGCCAAACGCGAAGAGGAGTGCCGCAAGGTGATTCTGGTGCCTGGCATGGCAGCGACACAGGCCACAATATAATTTCACAACGGGTCTGAAACGCTTACCCCCTGGCTCCCCGGCCGTTCTTCGCCGGGGATCTCATCTCAGAACGGCTTGCGTTGCAGGCTGCTTCGCCACTCCCGCCTCTCCAGCAGATGTTCATCCGGCGAATCCGCCGTATCAACCTGACTGCCCTGCTCCAGCCATCGCGCACTGCGTGAATGGGGATGACTTTCGCTGATCACCTGTTGTGAAAACGCGCCAAACGATAACAGCAAAAACAGTAATGCACTGGCCAGCCTCACTTTCATACGCACACCTCTTTGGTAACGGTGCCGCTATGCTGCCCGAAGGGTTTTCATTTTCTGTCAGTAACAGGCAAAGTTATGTGGTAAGCGGGAACAAGCTGCGACGGGTTTAACCGCGGTTCAGGATAGTCCGTCAGCCCGGCATCATAAGTTCCCCAGCTAACCGTCCGTTTTCTTTCAGGAGAATGCTATTGAACCTCAATCAGTTTGATCAGCCGGTCGGTGAGGCTCTGCCCGACTGGCAACCGGTTACCAGGCCACCCTGTATGCCACTCACGGGTCAGCACTGCCTTCTCCTGCCGCTGAGCATCGATCATGCAGAACCGCTATTGCAGGCATTTATGCTGGCACCGGATGATCGCGACTGGACCTGGCTGAGCGCAGAGCGGCCCGCCTCTCTGCCGCAGATGCAGCGCTGGATTGCGGATAAAGTGGCAGATGCAGCCCTCGTGCCCTTCACGGTCTGCTCGCCAAATCAGCAGCCCTGCGGCGTGGTCTGCTTCGCCAGCATTGAGCCGGGACACGGCACTGTTGAAATCGGTCACGTCACCTGGTCGCCGCTGATGCAGCGCAGTGTCATTGGCAGCGAGGCGATTTATCTGCTGCTGCAACAGGCTTTCTCGCTCGGCTATCGGCGAGTGGCGTGGCGCTGTGATTCAACCAATATCGCATCACGACGCGCAGCAGAACGGCTGGGGTTCCGCTTTGAGGGCCGTTTTCGTCAGGTTATGACGCGTAAACAGCGTAATCGCGATACCGACTGGCTATCAATTATTGACCGTGAATGGCCAGATGTTCAGCGCGCCCTGAGTGCCTGGCTAAGTGCGGATAATTTCGCTGCCGGGGGACAGCAAAAGCGCCCGCTCAGCGCCTGCTTCGCCGACGTTAACCCGGCTGATGCAAACGCGACAAGTCCTGAACGCGGAGCGGATGCTGGCGATTAATGCAGCCGACGCACGGTCAGTGCCGCGGACCAGCGCTGTCGCTGACAGCGCGGGCAGACTGCCTGCTGCTCAGCCTCAATGATCTGCGTCTGGCCGCAATGGGTGCAGGCATAGAGCGCGCTGACCGGCACAGTGCTGTAATCCTGCCGGTGCTCAGGAGGCAGTACGCTTAACCCGGCGCGCATCTCATCGTCATCGTAGAAATAGAGGCTGAGCTGACCATCAACCTCCACCAGCGCCAGCCGGATCTGCCCCAGATGCTCCACACCACTCTGCCGTAACTCCATATAAAACTCATCTTCAGAAATATTCAGACGATCCAGACTCTCCAGCACATACAATCCCTCTTTAATCAGGGTAATCACGTCGCCCTGAATAAGCCGTGAAAAGCGCGGGCTGTGCGCCGTCAGCCAGGTCGTGAAGCGGTAGAGCGCCAGCAGGACTACAAACACCATAATGACCGGCAGCACCGGCACATCATCGTAAAATGTCACATCACCGGACGCGGAACCCAGCGTCAGGATCACCACCAGCTCGAACAGCGACAGCTGGCGCACGCCGCGTCGTCCTGAGACTTTCAGAAAGGTGAACACCACCAGATAAGCGATCATGACCCGTACCACCACCTCAAACAAAAAGGTGGCCGGTTGATCGTTAAGTAAGAAACGGTGCCAGTCGAATGAGAACATAGTCTGTAAAACATCCTGTTTTAGGGGGCGCGCATCGTCGCATCACCCGTTGATGACCCGCTGATTCAGGCCAGTGATAAGTAAATCTTGTCGCCAGCCCGCCAAAAGGCAAGCGAAGCTGTAACGCGAAAGTGGGCGAGTCTGACCTCTCTGCATGTTGAGGAAAAGGTTAACAAAGCTGAAAATGGCGCTGACACTATTCACGCTGCGCTTATCGGGCCGTTCGCAAAACCGCATGCTAAAACTTCCTGTTTCTGGCTGGATAATTTTTACCGCTGCGCTTTTTTCTTTTACTTCAATAAATTGCGAACCAAACCTTACTGCCTATACTTTCCAGTAAGGCTTCCGCAAAACCTTTCAACATCCAGAGAAGCCAGCCTTTTTCTGCCGATAGCGTCACTGGCCTATACCTGCTATCTCACTCGTCCACACCGCGACAGGCCCTGATGCCTGCAACTCAGTGTCTGTGGCTTATGGCATGGATCGCCCGTCCGTTCAGAGTGGTCAGATCGATCAGTCTGCAATGCATACCCTGACGCCCTGACCCGTTTCACGACGGCTCGTCAGCGGGGAGCGTGTTGCTTTTTTTCGGGAGATGCCATGACGCCCTTTTCCAGTTTCTGGCAGGCCGGCTACGAAGGTGCCGATCATATCAATCCTGCCGGCCTTGCGCTGTCGATGAACGATCTTAACCAGCATCAGGCGCGTGCAGCAGAAGATTATGCCGCGCTGGCCCCCTTTTCCATTCGCACAGTGCGCGAAAGCGTCGGCTGGCGGTTATGTGAGCACGATGGCCGCTATGACTTCTCGACGGTCGCGGCCCGGATGCAGGCCGCAGAGCAGCAGGGCATTCAGCTGAGCTGGACAATCTGCCACTACGGCTGGCCCGCTGGCGTCAGCCTGTTTGACCACGACTTTGTCAGCCGTTTCGCCGCCTTCTGTGGCGCACTGGCCCGCTTCCTGGCCCCCTGGTATCAGCAGGCGCCAGTCTACTCTCCGATGAATGAGATCTCCTTTGTCAGCTGGGGTATCTCGGTAGGGCTGTTCACCTGTGAGGCGATCGCTGAAGCGGATCGGGCGGATGCCGCCAAGCAGCAGCTGGTGCGCGCTACGCTGGCAGCCTGTGATGCCATCTGGCTGGCCGATCCGCGAGCGCGTCTGCTGCACTGTGATCCACTGATCCATATCGTGCCCGATCCCGCCGATCCGGCCAGCGACGTGCTGGCACGTGAGATGTGTGACACCCAGTATCAGGCGTGGGACATGCTGAGCGGCAGGCGCAACCCGGAACTGGGCGGCGCCCCACGCTATCTCGATCTGATTGGCGTGAATTACTACCACGACAATCAGTGGGAGCAGGGATCAAACCGGCGGCTTTACTGGCATCTGGGCGACAGCCGACGCCTGCCGCTGCATCGGATGCTGCAGCAGGTCTGGCAGCGTTATCAGCGGCCACTGCTGCTGGCGGAAACCAGCCACGTCGGCAGCGGACGCGGAAGCTGGATCCTTGAGATCGCCGCGCAGGTTGCGCAGGCGCTACTGGCAGGCGTTGAGCTGCACGGCATCTGCCTCTATCCGATCCTCGATCGTCCCTTATGGGAGGAGACGACTTTCTGGACCCGCAGCGGTTTGTGGGATCTCGATCTGCTGGGGGCCGATCCCTATGCCCGCCAGCTACAGCAGCCTTATGCCGACGCATTGCGTCAGGCGCAGCGCTTTTTGCAGCACATCCACTCCTCAAAACACCCCTGTCAGGAGCACACTATGAAACCACCTGTTCTCATCGTTTTCAGCCATTTACGCTGGGGATTTGTTTTTCAGCGTCCGCAGCAGCTACTGACACGACTGGCACAGCACTATCGCGTGCTGTTTGTCGAAGAGCCGGTCTGGCAGGCGGGGCCACAGGGCCTGCATCAGAGCTCGCCTGCCGCTAACATCACGGTGATCCAGCCGCATACCGACAGCGACGCGCCTGGTTTCCACGACAGCCAGATCGCCTCGCTGCTGCTGCTGCTGACGCCGCTGCTGGAGGAAGATGAACAGCCGCTGATCTGGTTCTATACGCCGATGGCGCTGCCGCTGCTGACCCCTTTTGATCCGTCACTGGTGATTTACGACTGCATGGATGAGCTTTCCGCTTTTCAGAATGCACCGCGCCAGCTGCAGCAGCGCGAATCCGCGCTGATGACCCGCGCCGATCTGGTCTTTACCGGCGGCACCAGCCTCTATGAAGCGAAACGTGACAAACATCCTCAGGTTTACTGCTTTCCCAGCAGCGTTGATGCTATCCACTTTGAGCAGGCGCGCGATCGCAGCAATCGTCATCCGATGCAGGATGCGATTCCGGCACAGCGTCTTGGCTATTACGGCGTGCTGGATGAGCGCATAGACCTGCCGCTGATTGCGGCGCTGGCGGACAGCCACCCCGAGTGGCAGATCATTATGGTCGGCCCGGTGGTAAAAATCGATCCCGCCAGCCTGCCGCAGCGCGACAATATTCACTGGCTCGGACAGCAGCCCTATCAGGCGCTGCCGCAGTTTCTGGCAGGCTGGGATGTCTGTCTGATGCCGTTTGCCATCAATGCCTCGACCCGCTACATCTCACCGACCAAGGTGCTGGAGTATATGGCGGCGCAGCTGCCGATTGTCAGTACCGCGATTATTGACGTAGCGCGGCATTACGCAGAGGAAGTGGCGGTGGCAGAGAGCCCCGCTGAATTTATTGCCGCCTGTGAACAGGCAATGGCGATTGGTGCCGCAGAACGGCTGGCGCTGGCGGGACGGATGCAGGCAAAGGTCGATGCCACCTCATGGGATCGCACCGCTGAACAGATTCATGGACTGATCCAGCAGGCGCTGACGCAGCGTCAGCCCGCACTAAGGTCGGCCAGCCAGGGCAGCGCGCAGGCGAATATCACGCCGTTAACCCCATTGATGCTGGAGAGTGAAGCTGTGCCCTGCCTGATTATCGGAGCCGGGCCAACCGGGCTGAGCGCCGGTTATCACTATGGCGAAGGCGCAGTGTTGCTGGAGAAAAATGCCACGCCTGGCGGCTGGTGCCGCTCGATTGACGATCAGGGTTTTACCTTCGACTATGCCGGTCACATTATGTTCTCGCAGGACCCGTACGTCTTGCAGCTGTATGAGATGTTGCTGGGCGACAACCTGCACTGGCAGGCGCGTGAAGCCTGGGTCTACAGCGATGGCGTTTATACCCGCTATCCCTTCCAGTCCGCGCTGCACGGCTTGCCGGTCGAGGTGGTAAAAGAGTGCGTGCTGGGCGCTATTGAGGCGCGTTATGGCGAAACGGCCGCCGCCGCGGTGCCACTGGATCGGGCGCGGGCACGGCGGGACTGCTGCGCAGATGGCGCGATCCCCGATGAGGGCAGCAGCACAGGCGTGGTGGAAGGCGAAGAGGATTTCCAGCACTTCATTATGCGCACCTGGGGCAAAGGCATCGCGCGTCACTTTGCCCTGCCCTACAACCAGAAACTGTGGAAGGTGCCGCTGACCGACATGGAAACTTCATGGCTGGGCGGACGCGTACCGCTGCCCGATCTGGCGCAGATCATTGATGGCGCACTGCAACCGCTGGCGAAACCGGTTGGCCCCAATGCCCGTTTCGGCTATCCGCTGCGCGGTGGCTTCCAGGCGCTGATGTCCGGCTTTTTGCCGCACCTGAAATGTACGCTGGAAACGGACGCCACCCTGACCCGCCTCTACCCGCAGGCGCACGTCGCGCTGCTGGCGGATGGTCGCCACTACCGTTATGAACAATTGATCAGCACTATGCCGCTGCCGGAGCTGATTAAACTGATGGGCGATGAAGTGCCGGATAGTGTGCAACGGGCGGCGCAGCAGTTGCAGTTTGTCTCGGTGCGCTGCGTTAATCTGGGAATTGGCCGCGCTGACCTGACCGAAAAGCACTGGATTTACTATCCTGGCGATACGCTGTTTCATCGCATCTTTGTGCAGGGCAATGCGAGTCCGCACTGCAACCCGCCGGGCGGTTTCGGCTTAACCTGCGAAATCACCTATAACACGGCCAATCCGCTGCCGCTGGCGGGGGATGCGCTGATTGAGCGCTGCCGTCAGGATTGCATCAGAGTTGGCATGATCACCGCGGACGATCCGCTGCTCTGTGCCTCAGAGGTCGATATGCCCTACGCCTACGTGGTCTATGACCATGCGCGCAGCACTAACGTGGCGCTGATCCGCCAGTGGCTGCTGACCCAGGACATTCATCTGTCAGGCCGCTACAGCGAGTGGGAATATTACAACTCGGATCACGCCTTCCTTGCCGGTAAACGCGCCGCCGAAAATGTCCGGCTGCAGCATGTCAGCGAACGGACGCTCGGCTGACCCGGCGCAGTCGCTACGAAAGCCGCTGGCTGCACTTCGCGTCTTTCAGCGACTGCAACTGCGTCAGTCGCCGCTCCGCCTTCTGGCTGGCATTGTATTTCGCAATGCCATTGCCCAGCCCGAAATCCCCGACAAAGCCCAGCACGGTCAGTGCATCGAACTGGCCGGTCTGCTCAATATCACTCTGCACGCTGTGCGCTTTCACCAGCTCCTGATCCAGCGCGCTGCAATTCAGCACCGCCGTCTCTTCCGGGGTGACCGCGGACGCCTGCGGATACTGCTTGGTCGCGCAGCCGCTTAATACCAGCGTCAGCAGCACGATTAAGACGCTCTGTTTACTCATTTTTCATTGCCTGTTTTTTATCCAGTTAATACTGTTATCGGCAGCATCCCCCGGGATCATGAGTCTCTGACCTACCAATAATGGTCGAAACCGCTACGCTAATGTAGGATTCAGCGCGCTGCTGTCAGTTGCAGCGTGTTACCTGTAGGAAGTCACGCAGCGAACGCACATTGCCCGTTCATCACTTCTGCCAGACCTTTCAAAGAGTTAGCCAGCATGATGCTGTCATCAGCAGCGTTTAAAAAGCAAAGCCTGACCGATAATCAGTGACGAGGCAGCCGCATAAGCAAAGCCAGACACAGAAAATTCGCGCGTCGGGTTTATCAGAGTTGTTCGAGATGAGGTTTTTCCATGCGTTTTAAAGGATTGAACATCGGGTTTTTCATTTTGATTCTGGCTATTGCCACCCTCGGTTTTTTCGAGGTGCTTTCGCCCTATTTCTCGCCGATTTTATGGGCGGCGATTCTGGCGGTGATTTTCCATCCGCTGAAAACGTATCTGCGGGTCCGAATGGGCGAACGCAATGGCCTGGCCGCGTTGATTACCCTGCTCTGTATCTGTCTGATTGTGTTCACGCCGCTGGCTATTATCGCCTCATCGCTGGTGGTCGAAACCAACGCGGTCTATCACAAACTTCAGACCAACTCGGCGCAGTTCCCGGCGGTCTTCGCCGATCTGTTGCAGCATCTGCCGCGCTGGGCAAAACATTATCTGGCTGAAAATAACCTGGATAACGCCGAACAGATTCAGCAGAAACTCTCCTCGTTTGCCCTCAAGGGCGGTCAGTATGTGGCAGGCAGCGCCTTTATCATCGGTAAAGGGACGTTCAGCTTCACCGTCGGCTTTGGCGTGATGCTTTATCTGCTGTTCTTCCTGCTGAAAGATGGCTCCTATCTGGTGCATCTGATCCTGGAAGCGCTGCCGCTCTCAACCTACGTGAAGCATCACCTGATGGTGAAGTTTGCGGCCGTGGCGCGCGCGACGGTGAAAGGCACGGTGGTGGTCGGTATTGTTCAGGGTATTCTCGGCGGGCTGGCATTCTGGTTTACCGGTATAGACGGTAGCCTGCTGTGGGGCGCACTGATGGCCTTCCTCTCCCTTATTCCGGCAGTCGGTTCCGCCATTATCTGGGTGCCTGCGGCGATCTTCTTCTTCGCCACCGGTGCACTGTGGAAAGGGCTGTTCCTGGTGGGCTTCTTCGTGGTGATTGTCGGACTAGTGGATAACATCCTGCGTCCGCTACTGGTCGGCAAAGACACCAAAATGCCTGACTATCTGATTCTGATCGCCACGCTGGGCGGCATGGAGATTTACGGCATCAACGG
Source organism: Pantoea sp. EKM10T (assembly GCF_011800685.1). Lineage (NCBI taxonomy): Bacteria > Pseudomonadati > Pseudomonadota > Gammaproteobacteria > Enterobacterales > Erwiniaceae > Pantoea > Pantoea sp. EKM10T. Next base: position 186,134 of record NZ_JAALEU010000002.1, on the reverse strand, counting down.
TTTTGTAATCGGTCCGGTGATTGCCGCTCTGTTTATCGCCTGCTGGAACCTGCTCTCCGGACGCGATAACCGCGAAAACATCGAAGCCATCGACGAAGAGTTTATCGAAGAAGGCAAGAAACAGTCTGATACCGCGGCAGAGGCTGCGGCTGAAGCGGCGGCGGTCTCCGCCGATGCGGCTGCAGAGACGGAAAGGAAAGTCTCTGCGTTAGCCGCCTCGGAGAAAGAAACAGCGGAAAAGAAAGCGTAATCCGAGTCAGGCAAACCCAGGTTAGTATCGCAGTGAGAGCGAGACCTGCTCAGGAAACACGGTCAGATCGGAAAGGCGCAAAATCCGCCATCCATGGCATGCTCGGCCCGCGCGATTACGCACCTCATCCCTGAGGTGCGCCCGTAAACGGGCTAACGCTTTGCGTTGTTCAAAAACGCTCCCGGCGTTTTTGTCCCAGGCGCGGGACGCTTTCCTCTTCTGACCGTGTTCCCAGCGCGTTGAGCTTATGCGTTGCTGACAGGGGCATTACGAGTCGGCTTTATCACCCATAAAAAAACCCACCTTTCGGTGGGTTCTTTTTTTAACCTGAGAACAGCCGCGAATTAGTTAGTCGCTTTGTTTTTCAGATCTTCAGCACCCTGCTTGGTTTTATCCCAGCCTTTCTCAGTGCCTTCTTTGGTTTTGTGCCAGCCTTTCTGCGTACCTTCGGTGATTTTACTGCCGGTGGTATCGCTTTTGCCTTCAGCGGCATGCTCAGACTTCAGCTTCAGCTCTTTGCCTTCGTTCTGGGTCTGATGCAGTTTTTCCTTCGCGGTATCGGCGCCTTTATGCGCTTCCGCAACGGTGTTGTCTGTGGTGGTAGCAGCAAATACCGGCGAGGCCAGCAAAATAGCAGACAGTGCAATAATTGATTTCTTCATAATTCCCTCTGTATGAATCGTTGCCGTGTAGGTTTTAATCCTGGCATAGTGTTCCCAGGAAAGATTTAAGAATAAACCAGGAATGAAAAAGGGCCAGTTTTCACCAGAAAAAGCCGCCGGCTGTAGCTTTTTCGTCCATTACCAAAGTGCGAGTTGCGGATCGTCGTCAGGTTTCGGCTGGCTTCGGCTGACGCGAGCAGGCAGTGCAGGCTGCTGCATCTGATGAGTGATCCACTGCAGCAACACCGTCACTATATAGGTCTGCTGCTCCGCGCTCAGCGGCTGGTGCTGTCCGATGTTGTGCCACTTACTCAGACAGCCACGACAGCAGGTTGCGGTGGCGTGCTGAGCGATAAACACCGGGTGGCCGCGCATCGGCGTCTGCTTGCCATCCTTTTCAGGCTGCGCAGGCGCCAGCCGCTGTGCCACAAACTCAGCGGCGTGCTGGCGCAATACCGGCTCGCCTTTGCTGCTCGCATAATCATATTCCGCGCGTCCCAGAAGAAAGCGCTGGCGGAACGGCGAGCGTGACAGCCGGGTAAAAAGATCGTCAGAAACCTTCATGCTGATTGCCAGTCACTCATATTTACGTCCCGCCAGATAGCGTACGCCCTGCGACCCGAACGCCTCACGATGGAGTTCATTTGGCTGCAGATGAAATGTCTCACCGGGATGATAGGTGGTATCGCCTTGTTCGGTACTGATGGTGATGTCACCACTCAGAATCAGTGCCAGTGCTTCAAAGGGATGTACATGATTATCAAGCTGGGCGGCGGCTGCACGCTCAATCAACAGAGGCTCGTCAAAACCCTGTTCGGCTAACAATTTTCTGAATTCGTGTTCTGTCATCGCAACTCCTCAGTGTGGATCTGACCCTTAGCAGTGTAGACGATCTTTATCGCCGCTTATGGCACTCAACAGGTTACGTAAAGTAGCGCAAGCAGGGTTGTTCACCGGTCAGGCCAGTGCTGTACTTGCCGTCTCGTTACAGCCATTTTGACATCGGGATAACGCAAAAGTATGTCTCAACAGGAGAAAACTGCCCTGCTGCTGATTAATCAGCGCTCGCGCAAAGGACGCGCCGAGGCCAGCCGCGCACAGTCGCTGCTGGCTCAGGCCGGGTTCACCCTGCTGCAACTGGCCGGAGATGATACCCGCAGCTACAGCGAATTAATCGCGGCGTATGCCCATCGCGTTGATGCGGTGATCGTCGGCGGTGGCGACGGCACGCTTAATGCGGCCGCGCCAGGACTGATGCAGACCGGCCTGCCGCTGGGCATTTTACCGCTGGGCACCGCCAACGATTTTGCCCGCACGCTGGGCATTCCTGCCAGCCTGGAGTCCGCGATAAAGATTATCGCTGACGGGCAGCTGCGCGCAGTGGACCTGGGTGAGGTGAATCAGCACCTGTTTCTGAACGTCTCCAGCATCGGCTTTTCGGTGGAACTGGCGCGCAACCTCACGGCGGAATCGAAAAAACGCTGGGGAGTGGGCGGTTATGCCCTGGCGGCTTTGCGGGTGCTGCGGCAGAGCCGTCCCTTCAGCGCTACGCTGGTGCATCAGGGCTATCGGACGCCGATCAAAACGGTTCAGGTGTCGGTGGGCAATGGACGGTTTTATGGGGGCGGCATGACAGTGGAACAGCGTGCCGCACCGGACGATGGGTTACTGGATGTCTACAGTCTGGAGCTGCAGCATAGCTGGCAGCTCATTGCGCTGCTGCCCTTTCTGCGGCGCGGCACTCACGGTCGCTGGCGTAACGTGCGGGCATTCAGCGCCACGGAGCTGACGATTGAGACGCGCCGTCCCCATTACATCAATGCAGATGGTGAGATTATCGGTCAGACACCCGCGCATTTTCGCCTGATCGCCAGTGCACTGCGGGTTTATGCACCGGGCGACAGCGCAGCAAAATAGCCCGACGGTGGGCGTGGTAACCGATCGCGGTGAGAAACTAGTGCTGGGTGCTCTTTTTTTCAGCGTAGTCGATGTGTTCGGAAAGATTGGCGACCAGCTTTTTCGCCATTTCGAGGGTCAGACCCAGAAACAGGGTCTCCTGCGGGCCCTTTTCACGCGGGGCATTGGGATCGATATAACCGAATTTCACTACCAGTGCCTGATGAGTGTTCAGGGGACCAATATGCCAGCCGGTAACCGGGTAGAAGGTAAATCGCGTAAATTCATTCATTTAATCCTGACTGTAAAAGCATAACGCTGATTGATAGTCAGGCCAGCTCTGATGATAAAGCATGAGTGGAATACTCAGTCTGAACGAAATCGACAGGATTACAAGGGAAGCGGCATAACAAGCGCAGCGTGACGCAATGAGGATCTATAATGCATTCAGGGCCTGCTGCAGCAAGGGGATGAGGATATCTCAGGCGTGTGTAACCTGCGCGGCTCCGGCACGGGCGCTCTCCTGTCAGGCCAGGGCGATCGCCCCTCAGGACTCTTTATCGGCTCGGGGAATAATCGAGATATGGCCGTTAACCTCCAGCACGGCATATTTAATCTGATCAAACCGCTCAAGCCCCTGCCCGGATCGCGCCGCTTCCAGCACATCATCAGGACTGATGCCGGTCATCTTCATGCGGTCAGTCAGCAGATTACCATTCTCGACCAGGATCACCGGGCCGCCATCGATCACCTGCTCCACCACCGGAAAGCGACTTTTCAGTTTGCCCAGCACAATATCAATCGCTACCAGCGTGATAATAGTCAGCGCCGCGCCGGTAACAGAAAAATCGTCGCCCAGCAGCGCCTGCTGAGTTGCTTCACTGATGATCAATAGCAGAATCAGATCGAAAGAGGTCATCTGCAACAGAGTGCGTCTGCCGGCAATTTTGAACACGACCATCAGCACCAGGTAGATCGCTGCGGCACGTAATACCGTTTCCATAAAGCGCCTCTGTCAGGGATAAATCCATTGAGTAAAACGGGCCGGAGCATGGCCGTCACCATGAATAGTGACGTGAATGCGGCCCGCATTGCGCGGCTGCAGGCCAAGCCAGATCGCGTGATCCGGTCCGGTGTTGCGGGCCGAAAAGGTCAGCCGCAGATCACTGCCAATCGTCACCGCCTCCAGCGGTTGAGGCTGCAGCGTCTGGATTTGCAGGTTATCCAGGGCGCCACCGCCAATCGTAACGGTAAAGCGATCGGTTACCGGTGCGTTGTAGCGAATGCGCATATCCATATTGCTCTCAACCCGGCCAAACCGTTCATACTCCACCTGGATGGTCCCGTCCGGCGAGCGGGCGCTGCCGTTACTCAGCACGCCTTTGGAAAAGAGTCCGCACGCACCCAGAATCACCAGCGCAATCAGGACGTATTCACCGATACGCTGAATCAGCCATTCACGGCGTACCCAGCGGAGGTTTTCCTGAATCGGTACTGCCTGGCCGCTGCTATCCTCTTTTTTCACCGTGACCTCACACACTGTTGGCTCAGGAACAAAAACTGCACGCTGCGTTAAGCATAGCCAGACAGTATCGGTTCACTATCTGGCGGGTCGTGACCTTTTCAGCGGGACAATCTGGCACCGCATCCTGCCGTTTACAGCCAGCCGGAGCGACGCAGTTTGGCCCACAGCCCGCCGCAGGCCAGCAGGGTCAGCCCAACCGCCAGCGGATAGCCATACAGCGACTTCAGCTCCGGCATATGCTCGAAGTTCATGCCATACATACTGAAGACCACGGTCGGGATCACCAGGATCGCACCCCAGCCTGCCAGCTTTTTCACCACTTCATTCTGCTGCACCGTCACCAGAGCCAGATTGACCTGCATGGCGCTGGTCAGCATCTCGCGCATATCTTCCGCGTCGGTGACGACATGCCGGGCGTGATCCTGCACGTCGCGGATGTAGGCGCGCAGCGGACGCGGGATCAGATCTTCATGCAGGTGGATCAGCTGATTGCAGATCTCCTCCACGGGCAGCGCCGCATTACGCAGTTTAAGCAAATGACGCCGTACGGTGTAGACCGACTGCACCGACTTACGATCAAATTCACTGGTGAAGAGATCGTTCTCCATCTGTCCGACCCGTTCATTCAGCGAGGTGGACAGTTCGGCATAGCGATCAACAATAAAATCGAGCAGGCAGTAGAGCGGATAAGCGGGACCAAACTTCAGCAGCGCCGGGTTTTCAGCCGCCCGCTGCCGCACCGGGGTGTAGCTTTCAGAGGCGCCGTGACGGATGCTGATCAGGAAGTTTTTTCCGACAAAAAGATGCGTTTCGCCCAGTTCGCAGCTGTCATCCTTAGCGCACACCGTTTTCACCACGATAAACAGCGATTCGCCATAATGTTCGATTTTAGGTCGCTGATGGGCATTAAGTGCATCCTCAACCGCCAGTTCATGAAGGCCGAACTCCTCTTTAATCTTCGCCATAAACTCAGCGTCTGGCTGCCACAACCCGAGCCAGATAAACGCCTCCGGCTCTTTGATCACTTCACTGATATCATCGACTTCGACCTCTTCGCCCGCGCATCCCGGACGATACACCCTGCTGCTTACGATCATCTTCTGCTTTCCCGTTGTGACAATACATGCAGCTTAGCCAATCCCGCGCCTGTAACCGGATAAAAACCGTAAGGATTTGCTGCGGCGCTGTTCGATCAGCGGCTTACCACTTCAGCCCCAATCCGGTGGAGAAAATGCCTTCGTTCAGGGTGTCGGGTATGCCGCTGACCAGATTACGGTGATAGCCAACGTGCAGCGTTGACCACGAAGTCAGGCTGTAGCGCAGGCCGACTTCGGCATCCAGCATAAATACGCCGTCATCATCCAGCGAATGGCCAACATCGCCATTGCTGTAAAGCGTGACCGACTTGCCCAGCAGATAGCGCTGATAGTTCCAGCGCAGCGAGCCGCCAAAGTGCCGCTCTTCCCGGTCATCGCTGTAGCCATACTCAAAGGCACCGCCCAGCACCGAGAGTGAGAACGCGCTGAGTTCGGTGTCCCACAACTGATAACCCGGACCGGTGCCGATCAGCGCCTGACGTGACAGATTCTCCACCCAGTCGCGCTTGTAAGTGGCGCGGGTCTGCCAGAAGAACTGCTCTCTGACCAGATAGTCAAAGGCGTAGCGCAGGCTGTAGTTATCGGTATTGATGTTCTCGTTTTCCTGCTCGCGATTGTAGGTCGCACCGATATCGTGACGCCATTTTCCCTGGTTCAGTTTGGTGTTGAGCGCGAAGCTGTAGTCGTCAGTTTTGGTCGAGGCTTTTTTGACCTTCACGCCCGCATCGATGTTGCCGGTCCAGGCAAGCTGATCGCTGCGGACTTTGGCTTTCATAAACTCATCAATGCGCCGCAGCGAAACCTGCTGCTCCTGCTCGTTGCGTTCCACCCAGACATAGCCGGGATCGGATGAGGAGAGCCGCACCTGATAATGTTCGCCGGTCTTTTTGTTTTCGACATTCACCGGATTCTCGCTGGCGAGCGTACTGACCGCACTCCAGTCCAGCGTGACGGTACCGGCGTAGTGTGTCTCTATCGCCAGCTTGCCGTCGCTGAGATAACGAATCGTGCCGGTCAGCCGATCGCCATTATTCAGCCAGACGGTATCGGCAGTGGCCTGCTGTGCCCATCCGGCGCAGCAACTGATGACCAGCAGCGGGATAAACGAGGTGGCGCAACGCATAGCTTTCCCTGTAAAGGCGTCGTCTTGCACGGGCGACGCGTCACCGCAAATTCTGACCTGACAATTAAGCCGATTCTGCAACGATATGCAATGCGCCGCCTGGCTCAGGAGAGATCGTGCAGTGCTTTGCCGAGCGGTGGAGTAATAGCGAAGTCCGTAAAACTCATCGCCAGCCCTTCACGTTCAGGCGAGCAGCCCATCACTCCGACAAACCGCCGCCCCTGACCGGGCCACGGGCAGAGCCGTAACAACGGCCAGCTCACGCCGTCGGTAGAGTACTGAATTCTTAAGGCCGCATTTTCCAGGGTGGCGCGCAGCCAGAACTGGCGCGCATCGCCGGGAAACACACCAGTAGACCAGTCGGAAAACTCGCGCGTCACCACGCTGCCAATTGCGGGCTGGTCATCGTTAAACTCAATGCCCGCCTTAACCCAGTGCGTTTCGTTATCCTGAATAAACAGCCCGGCCTGATCGTAGAGCTGACTGAAATCCGCCCTCACCTGCACCTGAACGGTAAAGTCGTTTTCCACCCAGAAGCCAAAAGCGTGGCCGCTGTGCCGTTCGAAGCCGTACCAGGTACGCTGCCAGAAATCGCTGTTCAGCGCGGTTTCGAACCTCAGCGTATCGCCATCCAGGCTGTGTACCGGCGGCTGATTAATCCAGACGCCACCTTCAGTGGTAATGGAACTGACTGCTGTCATAGGCACTCCTTTGGGTAAGTTAAACCGCCCGCGTGCTGGCCGATCTGCGGCGTGGCGATTGACCTGATTATCATAGCGTTGATTGGTGAACAGGCGGCAGACGATTGCGGCAAATCTGATGGTGTCGATGTGGCAGGCAGTGAGGTCAGCAGACCCGTGGCTGCAGAGACTCCGGCTCTGTTTGCGGTTTCGCTTATATGCCCTTTATTCTCCTGCCGGAAATAAATAACTGCGACCAGGTCCAGTTCACTGAACTATTTCATTTTGTTAATCCCCTGGCGAAAACAGCATTTAACAACCAGGCTTGTTTTGTCTGAGGGCAACTGAACTCATTAAATATAAGGATTAAGCCACCATGGTAGATAAATCAGAAATTTTAGATCACGCGCAGGTTGTTGATGTGAATGGCGAACATGTCGGGATTGTCGACCACTTCGAAGGCGACGACAAAATTAAGCTGGCGAAAAGCGATCCTGAAGCGGGCGGCAAACACCACATTATTCCATTCAGCTGGGTGAAAGAAGTTGATGATAATAAAGTCATCCTTTCTAAAGCCAAAGCGGATGTTGAAAGTGAGTGGCAGTCTGCATAAAACATTAGCCGTGGCGCCCGCCACGGCTTATTTTATTTATTCCGCAATGTAATTTCCGCCTCCTGCCCTGCCCATCTTTAATTTATTACTGCTTTATATTTCACACCGCCTGAAACGTCTTCAGCAATATCTGTCAGATTTTTACTTTCCATGACGCGGTGCTCCCTGTTTTTATGCCCGGTGGCGGGTGGTCGTAAGTGGAAGGTTTGGAGCGGTCATCATGGCATTGCGGCGGGAGGGAAAAAACCACCAGAATGGCGCAGCACTTTTCCGGATCTCTGTCGGTATCCGGCGGGCATAAGAAACGGCGGGTGAAGTAAAACCTGAATCCCTCACCCGCTGCGGGTTATTCCTGTTTTGCTGCGCGATCCCCCAGTACTTCCCCCACCACCGGAACCGCTGAAAAGGCATTTGGCCAGCCAGCATAGAACGCGGCCTGAGTGATAATCTCGCCCGCTTCTTCAGCCGTCAATCCGTTGTCCATCGCCCGGTTGAGATGGTAGCTAATTTGCGCACTTTGTCCCGAAGCAATCAGCGCGCTGACCGTCACCAGACTTCTGTCTCGAGGTTGTAGCGCTGGCCGCTGCCACAGATTGAGAAACAGCGGCTCGGCGGTGAATCTGACCAGCCCGGGCGAGATCGGCCCCACATTTTTCTCTACCGTTGCAGAACGCTGCTGTTCGGCTGTCTGATTCAGTGGCAGCAGTGCCGGAGAGGCTTCGGCCAGTTGATCGGCACCAATACCTCGCGCCTGAAACACATTTTTGGTCACCGCAATTGCGGACATCGCATTGGGCCAGCCGGAATAGAACGCCAGGTGAGTAATAATTTCGGAGACTTCAGCAGGCGTCACTCCACTATCGAGCGCCACACCGGCGTAATGTTGTAACTCAGCAGGCTGGTTGCGGGCGATGAGAATGGCAAGCGTGACGATACTGCGGTCACGGATCGAAAGTGCATCGCGTTTCCAGAGATCGTCGGTTATCGCTTCACGTCCGAAACGAGCCAGTGCGGGAGAGACGGACTCAATGTCGGCAACCGAAAGGCTGGATGGATTGACGTTCAACATAGTTTCACCTCTTTTGGGTTCAGCAGCGGCCAGGTCGGCCAGCATCATGGAGATCGCGGCGGCGGCAATCACTTTTTTCATCCTCTGATCAGCTCCCTGGTAAAGGTCAGTTAACAAAAGAGTTAAGAGCGCCGCGGTTTTTCAGCAGAGCAGGCACCACGGGGATCGCCTCTTTGCGGTCGGTCATCTCAGCTGTCAGCCGGATATAGTCGCGAAAATGGGGCGTTTCGCGGTGTTGCTGATAGGCGGCGTCACTGGCGTAGATTTCATAGAAGAACCAGCGATATCTGTTTTTTGCATCGGTCGCGGCATACATCGCCAGTACGCCCGGTTCCACCTTCAGTGATTCCGCCATTTCAGGCAGCACAATATCGCGGAATGCCTGCTGATCGGCCGGTTTCACGTCAACAATCACCAGGTTATTAATGGTTTCTTTATTCTGTACGAAGGGTCTATCACCCAGAAACTGCGGCTCCAGCACGGTGCTCTTTTTCTGGCCGATAAGATCAGGTGCGCGTGTAATAAAAGACCGGTACGGCTCAGAACTGAGATGTTGCTGGTATGCCTCTTCACTCGCATAAATTTCAATCATATAAGCCTGATGAGCATTTTCTTTATGTTTCAGTGAATACATCGCCAGCGTACCTGGTTGCTCTGCCAGCGAACGGGTAATATTATCTCTGGCAACTTCATCGTACTGTCCGTTTTTCCCGGCCTTAATTTCCATTTCATGCAGATTAATGACACGATTTGTGGGTTCTGTTAAAGCGGCTGCCGATGCCGGGCCGGCCATCAGCAGAGTCAGAGTCAGAGCGGTAATATTGTTCACGGTCTGCCTTAATTATCGGATGAGGTGATTTGCGATTCATTCGGTGTATTAACCGGCGCGATTTCTGTTTCATCTGGCTATTAAGCCGTTGTGAGTTCCGCATTGAGCTGAGCAATGAGTCGCGACGCGTGTTGCTTTGCTGCAGCAATTTGCTGCGTGATAATAGTTTCATTACGACTGGCATAGCTTATCCCGCAGGTATAAACCGGTTTCTGCATCTCCAGATTGCAGAGCCGGGCGGTGGTTTCAAACTGAATCAGATAATCCTCCAGCTGATGACCAAAGACGCCATCTGCCGCGTATAACGCCTGCGGTGCGCCAGTGGTGAAGGAGAGGATCAGTTTTTTACCGCCGAGTCTGGCCGTTGATCCGTGCGCAAACCCATGAACAAATACGTCATCCAGCCATAGCTTCATGAGCCCTGGCAGCGAATACCAGGAGAAGGGAAATTGCCAGACGATAATATCTGCCTTCAGCAGTGCATCCTGTTCGGTGCTGACATTGATGTTGTTGTCCGGATAAAGAGCATCCAGACGACGGATTTCAGCATCAGGCAGTGCAGAAGCGACTTCATTGAGAATGGTAGCATTACCGACCGAATGGCTCAGGTCGGGATGACCGGAAATAATTAATATATTTTTCATTTTCAGTTTTTAATCATTTATTTTTTAACAGATAACCAGGCGTTGTCGATGCCATCAAGCGCTGGGTACTTTTTGCCGTCCGGCACCGTTTAATCAAATGCAATCGCTACGGCATCCGCCTTTCCTGCCGCCAGCGCTTCACTCGGCGTTTTTACTGCGCCGCCTCCCTGACACCTGTCGGATGACTGGTGACAACACACGGTAGCGGTTTGCGACTGATCATTGGGTGGCGCCCTCTTGCTGAGGCTTATACTCTGCAGCGAACAGGCTTTCCCAGTTGGTGAATGCACCTAACAGGATGCAGTCAAAACTCAGCAGACCGGCTTTTGCCAGCGGAAAGTCAGCCAGCAGGCTTTGGGCCTGTTCCACCGAGTCGCATTCAAGGAAGATCGCAACGCCGGGTCGATCCTGTCGGTAGTAAATATCGCGTAGCGCACCGGATTTATACAGACTCCAGGCATGGAAAGCTTCGGCAGCCAGATGAGGGTGATACTTTTCCAGCGTGGCATCGGGGGCGGGTTTATCCAGACACAAAATTCGCATATCAATCTCCTGAGATTCACGGCCAGGGGGAACTGATAAGGAGTATATGCTCGCGATTTAGTGAAGATTAGGCCACTATTGACTCAAAGATATTTAGCCTGCGGCTAATAATAAGCAGCCCGATTGTGTCAGGATTATCCCGTGAACAACGCCATCTATAACCAGATACGCATCTTCCAGAGCATCGCCCGCGAAGGGAATATTTCATCGGCAGCGCGCAAACTGGAGATTACTCCCCCCTCTGTCAGTAAGGCGCTGAAGCTGCTTGAAGCGCACATCGGTCATCCGCTATTTGTGCGAACCACGCGCCGGATTGAGCTGACCGATGCCGGACAGCAGCTGCTGGAACAAACTTCAGCAGCGGTAGCCTCGCTGGAAAAATCGCTGGAAAGCATCCGTGACCAGAATCATGAACCGTCGGGACTGGTCAGAATCACCCTTTCGCGCTTTGCCTATCTGCTGGTGCTGAAACCTGCGATGGCCGATTTCTGCCAGCAATATCCCGGTATTCAGCTGGAAATTTCGGTATACGATGGCACCGTGAACATCATTGATGAACGCTTTGATTTGGGGATCCGGTTTGGCGACATTCTGGAAGGTGGCGTGGTGGCGCGACCGCTGATGAAGCCGTTTCGCGAAGGTTTGTATGCCTCTTCTGCCTATCTGGCAGCGTTCGGTATTCCAGAGTCTCCGTCTGACCTGCATCAGCACCGGCTTATCGGTTACCGGTTTATCACCAATAATCGTATTCTGCCGCTGATTCTGGATCATCATGGCGAACAGCTGACCGTTGAGATGCCGGGTCAGTTGATGAGTAATGATATTGAGGTGATGGCTGATGGCATTCGCAACGGGCTGGGTATCGGGCGACTGTTTGAACCGGTTCATAATTTACAGCCGGATAAAGAGGCATTTATTCCGGTGATGGAGCGTTACTGGAAAACTTATCCGCCGGTTTATCTCTATTATCCTAAAAGCGCGGGTAAAACGAAAAGAGTAAAAACGTTAATCGACTTTCTGCTTAAGCACACTGCGGGTTAAGCACCTGTTACTAATAGCGGGCTTACTGAATACGGCTAATGGCAGATATTTATGACGAGATATCACCTATTTTCTTTCGTATATTCCGAACGGCGATTGCTTTCAGTTAATTGCATTTTTTTGAGATCGTTATCGTAAAATTCGCTGTTTATCAGATGATTAAAGCCACTGGTTTACATCGATTTTCAGCTGGACTTTTCCTGCAATAGTTGATTATATGTACAGGTATTTAGCGCGATACAGAGGTGTTGGAGCACCCCGGTATCGCTAATCACAACCGCTATTAAGTGAGAATAGAGATCATGACTGAGTCAGAGTGTAATGCAGTTGGTTTAAATTCAGAAGCCCCTTCCGTTTCCCAGCGAAAATTAACGGTGAGTTACGCCAGCCGGTATCCCAGTTACGCGCGTATTCCGTCGATTATCATGAAAGGCCAGTGGCTGGCTGCCGCCGGATTTACCACTGGCACCGAAGTAGAAGTAAAAGTCACGGCGGGCCGTATTGTGCTGACGGTCAAACCACCAGAGCCGGTCGATGAGCAGCTGGTTAACGCGTTAGCGCAGCTGAATAAGCTGCCCGCCAGGAAACAGAAGCAGGTTCTGGCTTTGTCGGGTGTGGTTGCGGGTTAGTGGCGTTGAGGTAAAAGGATGCCGCTTCTGGTTGGGGAGCGGCAGATCAGTATTGCTGGCAATAATTATCCGCGTTTTTAAATTTAAATTAACTTTTGCCAAGCCAGCGTAGCGCTCCCCCGTTTTAATCGCCTTTTATAATGAGATTACAGATAATCTATAGATTGGAATGATTTCTGAAGAATTATTAAATGTTTATTATCAGATTGTTATCGAAAAATACAGATTATCGATGTACACACTATGTTCCTGTAAGGATCGTACTACTATAAATAAGTGCCAGAAACAGGAATCAGATAACTAACTTTGGATAAAAATTAGCGCTTACATTCTCTGGTAAATTTATATGATTTCCATGCTAGGTTGAGAGGTGTAACAAAATAGATCACAAGAAATGCAAACGTCAGAACAACAATATATGGAATAGCATTTGAAGCATCTGCATTGAAAATGCCACCCAGCCCAATAAGCATCAAAATAATAAGAGCAATGACTCCGCCCCAGAAGCGTTTACTTAGATCAATCACGAGGCTTTGAAGTGTATCTTTTTTTGACTCGTCTTTTTTTATAATACTTTTGAGTTTACCGATCTCTTTATCGGAGAAGCCGTTATTATAGAGTTCTTGCTCAAATTCGCTCATCTGATTCATCCTGAATGCCGTTGCGATACGAGCAAAATATAGCACAGTGTACCTGAGCCATGCTAACCCTCCTCTTTACATGGGCGGCACCGGTAGCGCCCGATGATATTATCTGCGGTGCTGTCATTGCTGTGGTGTAACCCGTTAATCCCGCGATGGCTGCCCCTCCTTAAGTGCTCTATCAATGCGCCTGTTACAGCTGACGAATAAGCGGCCAGCAATGCAGCTGCTGAAAGCCGGTTGATGGGGCCAACGCAGCTCTGGCTGTAACCTGATGAGATGCGATCCCAAAGGTAAGGGATAGAGGTGATGCACCTAATGAACACGATGTATGTATAAATCCACACTAACTGGCGGGATTAAGCCCAGGTTATGATCTGATTTCAATGGCTACACAGGGTCACAATAGCCGTTTAATTAAACAGAAAAACCAGCGCGAGATGAAGCAGCGTGGATATAACGATTAACCCTCATCAATCTCTTCAGATAAGGTTAAAAATGAAAACAATTACAATCGCAGCGACCATTTTATTACTCACAGCCTGTGTACCCCATAATGACAGACAACACGCTGTGGGCATGGCTAACCCAGCCTCTGTGTATTGTGAAAAGATGGGCGGCAAGCTGGACATAGTGAAGGGCGCGGATGGTGAATCAGGTTACTGTACTCTGCCAGGCGGAGAGCGCATTGAGGAGTGGGCGCTGTACAGAAGGGATAACCAATAGACTCGTTGGTCGGAAGGGATATCAGGGCAGCTATCAAGGAGCCGTAAGAATGGGACGTGGCTTTATGAAAGGAGGATTACCAGCATACGGCCGCATTGATGTTCCTGATTTCACAAAGTGTGTAGTGCGATGAAAATACTGATATTTATTATAATCTTCTCCGCAACCTGGTTTCTCAAACCTGAAAGCATCATCAGATCCCTGGTAGAAGACCACATTAGCGGTGATGGTGAAGGCGCTATGGATAGTTTCGAATTCACAGTGATTGCACTTAAGGCGGTGCTTTCTGCTCTGCTGGCCTTTATCGGTGTCTGGCTATATCGCAAAGCTAACCAACGATAACGAAGCGACATTCAAGAAGCTGTTCATCGACGGTATCCACAAGTACCTCAAGGGGCTGAACCCGCGGTGGCCTATGGTGCCGGTTAGAGGGGAGCAGATCAGAACGGGATTGCACACCAGATGAGTGTGACTTTCAATAGATGCTAATAGACATCCGAATAAATTAACCTGGCTGAACGCCTTGATATTCAAGGTTCATCACTGCATGATTATGTGGGCGTAAATGACTCTGAACATAGTAAATATTAATAAAATTCTTAATTTACCTCACAAATAGAAAATGTATAATACTTAATCATTTGACTGAAAGGGATTGATTTTGAATGAAAGGAATCGACAAAAAACTTATCATCTTCACTACAAAAAAAAGATTCAATGACAGAAATGCTGATGACATGCAAAGTGGCGACATGGATGCTGATATACTGAAAAAGCATTATCATCTCGGGCAAGTATCAACTTTCATCGACTGGACTACTTTTGGTCCCTCCTATCAGCATCCTGCTACTAATTCTATACAGCCAGTTAGTAGAGAAAAAGCCATTGCGTTGTTATATGATGAGCTACGCTCTCAGTCCTATGCCTTTTCTTTCCGAGGACCATACCAGGGCTTGATCATAAATCTTTTCAATCACATGCAACGTAGTAATGGAAATGATTTTCAGCATCCGTTTATGGATAATGCCTACAGAAATCTCATTTTGAGTGACAACTCTATCGATAGCACATTATCCATAATTAAAAACACTATCGAGCAATTTGATTTTAATAAGTCACAATTGACGAAAGAACATTTTTCAAATGTATTATCTAAAAGTCGTTTACCAAAATACACAAGATGGAAAGATTTTGTCAATGGCATGGGCATTACCGTCCATGACATAAACAGCACAGAAATTTCTATAGAAAGCCTGACCTTCCAGGGCAATAAATATACTGCGACTATCAAATACAGAGCACAAGACCATTTTGGCTTAGATAAAGAAGATATCTTAAAAGCTAAATTCAACTCAATTAGTTTCTTTAGAATATGGTTCGTTCTACAGAGGGCTAAGCATTTAGCTCAAAAGCCATTTTTCACAAATTTCGGAGCAACTATAACATTGACAGGAGAAACCAATGTTTAAATACAAAAGGATTGGAGCAGTTCTGATTTTGTTAATATCAGTATATTGCATATGGATTGCTGTAAGACCAGCAAAAATAGTCAGAGTTGATAATGGTGCAGTTTTTGTAGAACATTTACCGATGACTACAGAAGGAAAACTAAAATGGTGGTTAGAAAACAAAGATTCGCTTCAGAATAAATATCATATTATCAATACCCCAGATAACTTCACTGTTATCATCATGAACTTCGATGGTTATGAAAAGTTACCAACAGGAACCAGAGATGGTTCAATTGATGACTATACCTGCTTTGATGATACTAATGGCGGGCATAAGAAATGTGTATACAACAGCATAGCATTAGTTATAAGAGGGAGCCTTGATAGAAAAGCATTTATAAATATAGGCGATAAAACATATATACAGAGTTCTGATGGTAGGGTAACATTAAAATAAAAAAGATATTTTTTACTAAATCGCTTCAAAATTTAAATAGTCTGACCAGGTAAATCAGGCTATTTCAAAATATTTTTGACTAACTTCTTTTTAATAACCACATCATCTTCTTTAACAAGAACAGAATTTACTTTGCTTTTCTCTTCTTCAACCATTTTTGTTTGAATTATGCTTGCAATCTTATTAGTATCAACATCAGATGCTAAGACTGAAAAAACCACCAGTCAACACTATTGCATTCAACAATTTCGGTTAATTCAAAATATTCAACTATGCTCACGATTTTTAAGCAATCCTGAGAGGCGTAATACTTTCTAAACATAATATAAACAATATATTCAGCAGGATACATTCTATAGCTTTCAGTAATTTTATTTTTTTCTAATAAATCTACCAAATCATCATGCACTTTGTTAACAAACTCTTTTGCCTCAGTAAATGATATTTGTTCATCTTTCATTTTATCTTTACTCATAAAACCCTCCATTCTTATTTATAATTCCTTTAACGCAGATTTATTTTTATCAATATAATTCACATAAAACCTAATGGAGATTTTTGGAAGAACTAATTGTCAGAGTGAATTATGTCTTCACTAATCGCCGTGTAAGCAAGTCCCAGCACATGGGAAAAGACACTCTTAACAGGGCCATAGCGAAGCTTTGCGGTATTGAGCCTGGCAGGAAGAAGCAACCGCCCATGTTGAAGAAGCAACCGCCCAATGTTATGGGTGATATTGAATATTTTACTGTTCATGATCTGCTAAGAACGAGCCGGAGCTTACTATGCCACTACACCCGCTTCTCTTTACCCGCTATACGGTATTTGAGTCTCCAGCTTTTGGCTCCGTTTGGAAAGATTTCAAGATACATACCACCACCATCGGCAAGTTTGTATGACTTTTCTTTTGGCTTAGCAGAGTCAATTTGTCGGACTGTCAGCTTCATTTGGGGGCATCCAGTTGATTGAACCTGGCAATGCCCCCTACCCTGCCCCCAATCGAAACAAGAACGCAATAGGTGACCCTGGACCAAACTGGACCACAGAGAACTGTTAGATTCTGATTTTAAAGGAAAAGGTAGACCAGAAAGGATGTTAACAGAAGAAAATATGGTACCCTACAGGATTCAAATTAACACTGTAACCTATTGACTAAAAACCACAAAATCGCGTTCGAAAAAATTTATACCAACAATTATACCAACACATTGTTTTGCGTGGTTTGCTGGTTGGTTCTGCATAGTAACCTTTAGCACAGGGCAGATGATTTTTAACTGTTAACTTCAACGCAACCAACAAGCCGGAGTAGCTAACTCTTCAGTTCGGTCAGAAACTGAAGAGTTCAGAGGGTTAACGGTCGCTACAAACGCTGAGCGATCTATTCTTCACTCAGGTTTTAGGAAGACGTCCTCAACAACGATAAGTCCATTTCGTCATGGATACGTTTTGCAATGCTGGTTATTGATTGCGCAAAACTACCTTCGCCACGTTCAAGCAGCAATGCCCAGGCATCTGATTCCATATTCCAATTGCGTGGGACATTCATACCCGCATCAACATAGCACCACCAAGGCCACCATCCTTCGCTTTCGATTTTTGCATCGATTTCAGGAAAAACATGCCTCATCGCTTGAGCGATTGCGGGAAAATAATCATTATGCAACTTATCCTCTGGCTCGACAGTTGAGCAGATCCCGTAAGCCAGATTGCGGTAATCGCTGGTTTCAAACTCCCAGCATAATTTGAAATCATCACCTTCTTTAAATAACACCGAGAACGTTGCGTATTTGCTGCCCGTCCGCAACTCATCATTCATATCAACCTTGAATCCCAATGGTGATATTTGCTGACGCAGATATACGATAAAATCTTTCCACAGGCGTTCTTTAACTTGGCGCATATTCTGAGCAATTAAAAATGCTGCGCTGAGATTTTGCGGTGAAGCTACCAGTTTTTCTGTGAGTTCATTTTGCAATTCCATAGCTGTTTCTCCATTAATATCTTCGCGAATGAATTTTATTAGAGCGTCTACAAAACATCGTACTGCTGGTGCCTCAATATGCAATGCACACTGTGAAAGCCAGTTTTCCAATTGGAAGAAAGTGATGGGTTTAACATGCTTGTTTATATCGTCAGATGACTTTGAGCGAAAAGCAAACTCACTTATCTCGTTATTACAGAGGTATACTAAGGACCATCCGCCGCCTCGCCGTTTTGCTTCCGCTGCTAACCAGTGAGCATAATCATAAAGTTGATCTTTTTGGTCGGCTGCCCAAGGTTTGTTTTCAATACCTGTTAACTCGTTTTTATCCGAGATCAATATGTCAATTCTACGGCTATTAGAAATAGTGTATTCAGTTGAAATCTGAGCCTTCATATCAGTTTTGAGCGTTTCTGATTTCTCTATTAAATGATAAAAACTACTGAGAAACAGATCCCCCTGAGCATGGCTTTCATCAGGCCTGAGAAGGAATGCCAAACATTTAGAAAGGGTATTTTCATTAATATTGAAAAAACGTAACAAACGAAAATCAGGAGCTATCTTACTGGCATAACGTTTCTTTGCTTGATGATAGCCTTCCTGCATTAACACAGTGCTACGCAGCAACTCTCGTATATCTTGCCACTCATCGTTCTTTTCCATTATTCAGTCCCTTGTAGATAAATTGGCCTCTTTAATCACTTCGGCTATTTTTCAGGCAATTGCTGACAAAGATCACCTATGTTTGAGGCCAACGTATTCTAATCCTTCGCTATCTTTCCGCCAACATTCCGGGATAGTGCTTAGCGATGATGTCGTTCATCTTCTCGACTAACTCAGGCTTTTTGAATGTGATATGCGCTGTGCCCTTCTGAAAGTAGCGGATTGAGAAGTATGAATCGTCATAAACATCCTTGCCAGGATTATCGCGAATGTGGTTCATCAGGTTGATAGCGATGTCAGCACGATTATCCGGTATTGCCATGTAATCGAGCAAATACAGCATTCGTTCAAGATCTGCCAGTTGGTCCCGCTTATATCCCCACGTCAGGCTAAATCCCCAGCGGTTGTGCGTCACCAGATTGTTAATGATGATCTTCTTACCGAAGAAACACGGGCTGTTGGTTTTGTAATTCCATGACAGCCCTTTAAACACGTTGATGATGCCGCGCTCAAACACCTCCGCTTTGCTCTGGTGCAATTGTTCAAACGTGCTGAGAATATTGGCTTCACTGATGGCCGGTAGATCGCCATCTTCTAAGTTCTGATGCCACTGGTCACGCGCCTGCGCGTCCATCAGCGAGAGCATGCCTGACTTCCGCATCAGGTCGCGCCAAAGGCTGCGGTCAATATTGCGGGTAATTAGTGGCATCGCTTTCTCCGGCTTTTCCATCAGCCAGCAGTCATATCGATGCCCTTGTTTCATCGCCCAGTCGGCAGCATTGCCACCACCGATTCCGGCAATGAGCTGAGAAATGACGTTAAGCTGCTGATTCAACTGTTCAATCTGCACCAGCGCTGAATCACGTCCGGTGACGATGCGTTCGATGCTGGTGGAGCAGATGATATCAGTATGGTCGGTAAGAACGTCAGATTCCGGTTGCATGTTGTCTCCATAAATGAAAACACCCGCCTGTTTGAAGGGCGGGTGCATGATTTGAAATGAGAAATGAAGGTAAGAAGATTGAGTCAGCACCGCTACCACTCAAAGGTGTCAAACCCCGCCAGCAGTTCGCCAAACGCATAGAGATGAATTAAGCCGATGCCGTAACGGCTTATCAGTGTGGCAACCAAGCGTCGGCAGGTCTTCGACAGCCCCAGCCGCTTCAGGCGCAGCAGCGGAAATGACCGGGCATCCAGCCGGATGAGATAACCCGAGCCGGTGAAGTGTATCCACTCAGCATCGCCGTATTTCTGCACCTCGTGAGAAAGCGTATAAAGCAGTGCATTATCTCCGCTGGTGATATGATCGGTGCTGCAGCAGACGCCTGTAAGGTGAGAGCCAGAAGGCAGCGGGTTTTCAACCACCACCTTCCCGGGCTTTTCCGCAATACGCAGCGACAGTCCCTGCGTATTAACGGCATCCATCAGCTTAGCGATGTCGATACCGTCAACCTCCACTGCGATTTTGCCCATGTTCAGCGCCAGCACGCTGATGCTGTCAGCGCTGAGGTTCAGACCGATTTTCACTTTGTTTTATCCTCCCGATACCGGCCCGTTGTGATGCGGGTGATGGTGCTGTAACCGCTGCTCACTATCAGCCCGGTTGCACGTCGTGCACGCAGGATGTCGATGGCAGCAATCAGCGATGAGCGCCCGGTGAGACTGGACTGGCTGTTGTCGGTGCGCACCAGCTCATACCTTTCCACAATGAAATTGACGGCGTCGCACAGAGAAATACCGGCGTTAATGTGTGCCTGAATCACGCTGTCGTCTCCAAGCGGCGTATCGTTGAGCGTGAGGCCATAGTGTTTATCCAGCAGATGTGTAAGCAGCAACTGCCAGACCTGCACGGGCGACGGGCATGACTCAGCCGCCCGGGGTTCCGGTAACGGTAAATTTTGCATGTGGTGTGATCCTGTTGTCAGAGGCGGCTGGTCAGCCGGTGACTGCCTGAGTGGGATAAATCGCGATGTAAACGTAACCGTGTGAACCGAGGGTGTCGGCTTTGCAGGTCAGCCCGTTGTGATACAGAGTGATGTGTTGCTGATGGCGGGGATTCAGCTCACCGGCTGAAAGCCTCTGTTCCAGCTGCTTCATTATCAGCGGGAAAGCCTGGTCAAGGCGCAGTGCCTCATCATCGCTGAAGTCGCCGGTAAAACCTGCCCTGTCAGCCAGGAAATGCAGTCGGTTGCCTTCCTGCACCAGTCTGGCACCAAAGCACGGCGTTTTACCGCACGTCAGTCCCCATTGTTCAGAATGCATATGGCCTCCTTTATGACCAGCCGCGTTCGGCGAATGAAACAATCTCTTTGCTGCCGACAATCAGATGGTCCAGCATGCGCACCTCAACCAGTGCCAGTGCTTTTTTCAGGCGTTCGGTAATGCGCCGGTCGGCATCGCTGGGTTCGGCATGACCGGAGGGATGATTGTGGGCAAAGATGGCTGCGGCGGCGTTATGGCGTAATGCGGCTTTCACCACCTCGCGGGGATGAATTTCCATGCTGGCGATAGAGCCGCAAAACAGCGTTTCGTGTGCCAGCAACCGGTTCTGATTATCCAGAAACACCACGATAAACACTTCCCGCTCCAGCCCGGCAAGGTTCAGTCGCAGCCAGTCGCGGGTGGCGGTTGCTGAGGTAAACGCCACGCCCGGTTCGCGCAGGTGATTTTCCAGCAGCGTCAGGGCGCGTTTTACAGTGCGGTGTGAAGTGAGCGGATGCTGCAATAAGGTATTTTCCATAGTGCTCTCCGCAATCAGTCGATGATGTGCATGATGGCGCTGCTCTCAGGATAGCTCAGCGCAAATTCACGAAGGCGATAGTAGTGCTCACTCATGGCGCGGCTTCCGGTTCTGCAGGCATGGTGGCTCCAGTTCAGCAGGCAAACGGTAATGCCAGCGGCTTCACTGCTCATCTCCGTGCTGTTGCCATTCAGCTTGTTGAACATGGCCCAGTTATCTTCGCTGTCAGGTGCGATGAAGGCTCCGCCGTTGCTGAGTGTGTAGTAATTCCAGTATCCGCCGTTGTAGGCGCCGCACAGGCGATCCATCCAGGCGAATGCGCGAGGCTCCAGCAGCATCCATTGAGGGATTTTTCCGAAGTGTTCAGGCCAGAATTGCAGCCGCATTTCGTCTGAAACTAAATCGGCGGTAATTAAAGACTCTTTCATTGAAATATTGCCTTATCTATCGTTGGTTTTAATAAAAATCGGTTTGCTAACGGGTAACAGATAAATAAAAAAGCCCCCACTGCATAAGCAGAGGGGGCTGTTAGCTTTATGTTTTAAACTATGTGCGTAGTCTATTTATTCATAGAGACTGTTAGGGGTTTATAATACTGTGTGTCGAATACTGATAATGGCAAGCTGACCTCTTTGCCATTTTCAATTTCGGTTGCCTTAACAACTTCAACCGAGGTAGCGTCATCGTTGCAAGTGGTTTCAAGATAAGCATTTTGCGATCGTGTGGCGTCGCTGTCGCCAAAGGGCTCGACATCCATAACACCCTCTTCGAGGGTGCCTCCCTTGTTATCTTTAACCCGCATAGTGACAGCAAGCTTGTTAAAACCCTGGCCGCTGCCGCCATTGTCCAGACGGAACTGAAGAGAACATATCCCGCCAGATACCCAGACGCTGTCAGTATTGCGAATGCTGATGTAGCGCTGCTCTTCTGCAGAAGCTGACGAAATGCCTGATACAGCCAGAGCTATTATAGCCAGAATGGCTCGATTTCCTTTTATCATTGATTATCTTCCTGATTTTTAGGCATGTAGATTTTACCCATCTCTTTTCCGTCATGGGAATAAATGACCGATTTTTCACCGGTATAGTTATCGGTTTCTTCTTTAAAGCTCAGCGTAATGTTATCGGACAGGCAAAGCGCAGACATGAGTGGCTGGACGGTCTTTTCCCGCATGTCGGCGATGTAATAATAATGACCTGATTTACATCCATCCGGTGATTTCACCGTTTTGATTACCCGGTACTGCTCCTGACCAAATGCATCTTTTTTGATCCACTGGTAGGCGATATCCTTTTTCGACGACACGATGTCGCTGAAAGGAGGCGGTGTTAAATCGTGATATTTAGAAATCGTTTTAATACCACCATCATCAGTGCTGTCGCATCCTGTCAGCAACACTGAAGTCGTGAAGGCAACTGCAACCAGCAGTTTTGGAAACAGAATCATTGGCTCTCTCCCTGATTAACAATTGCCCGTCCTGCGGCACAATTCTTTTAGGCTCTCTTTAGCGACCCACTGCTGCAATGCACGTTCATCAGACGAGCGTTTAGCATTAATAGCCGCTTGCTGCTGCTTGTTCACACAGTTATCCGGGAAAACAGCAACAACTTCTGGCTTAAACCGCTCTCTGACCTGCGCCAGTTCCTGAGCCGCATTTGGTCGGGGAGGAAAACTGGCGGTGATGTCATCCTCAGCCTGGTTCAGCGCCAGCGCTTTTCCATCGATGACAGCAAGAAAACATCCCTTCCCGTTATCATCACCCTGATACACTGAAGACAAATCTGAGCTGTAACCACTCTCCGACTTGATCTTCAGATGGCGCACCGTCTTGGACGTTTTATCCGCCAGATAGAAAGAACCACCGCCGCGGACGCGCAGCAGGAATTGTTTCGTCCACGGATAGTTATCGATGATTTCGGCCTGATACAGTGCGTTGTGCATCTTATCGAAATCATATCCATCTGCTGACTTCCAGCCAGCGGATTGCATATAAGGCCACGCCTTGACCGTTCCGGTTATTGTCGCGCTACTCTGAAATGTCGCGGCGAGCATCAATGAGGCAATCAATGCCTTAACAGGGGAGTATTTCATTGTTGGTTGTCCTTTTGAGGTATTAGCCGAATATCAGGTCCGGCGAGTAGCGACTGAAAGAAACGAAAATGGGGAAGCGCTCTGATGAATTCAGAATCTGAAATCAGCGCCAGCAGAGGCTCGTTCATGGTGAAATTTTCATTAGTGACGGCGATGGTCTGAATATCGGTCAGGGTAAATACCGATATATGGTCCCTGAGCTCGCCCGTGAGATACCAGCGACCTTCGAGCGAGATCAGACGATATGGCGCAAGTTGCTCACAACGGTGTCCTTCAGCCAGCAGCGTGATGCGACGCCGCCCGGTGATAGCGGAGGTAATTCGCTGAAAAATACCCTGATGAGCCTCACCCATTGATGATGCGGGCTGCCAGACAATACACGGCGCTTCGATGCCGCTTTCAAGCAGGGTATTGACCAGGCGGTGATCGAGTCCCGGAAATAATCCAGCCACACCACTCTGCCGGGCAAAAGCCAGTGCGATGTGCTCACGCCGGACCACGTTGCCCCCGGTAAGCAACCGGCAGTTTCCGTTGTGATATTCCAGATCCAGATAGATAAGCCGCTCCCGGAAATCACGCCGCAGAGTTCGTACTGAAACGCCGAACTCAACCGCCAGTTTGCTCAGGTTCAGCGTCTCTCCAGCGACCAGGCGGCTGATGATCAACGACAACCTTATGGCAAGTTTGTCATAGCGACGTTCGGCCTGACACATAGGTCATCTCCGTAATTAACATGCTGAAATATTGGGGTTATTTTAAGGGAGGGGTCGGACAGGTTATGACCGCACGAGAAAATATTTTGATATTTGCTGAAGCGGGGTTGCAGGCGGGATACAGTGGAACTTGCCGCAGTTGACCAAATCAGGCCAGGTACAATGCGGACAGGGTGTGTCCGTAATTTGTTAACTGTTCTGCCAAGCTATACAGGCGTGCGTCCCTGAACATGTTCAAGCATGGTTTCAGCCATCACCCAGAGTGCGCGATTAAGTTTCACATCACCATCAATGCCCCGCACCGCGCGGGTCTGTTGGTTTCTGCCCTGCGCATTTCTGCCTCTGATCCCGCCTTTCATCAGGTTTTCCTGGATGCGCTGGTATGTCGTCCAGAGATCCGGGCTCTCGTCCTGCCAGCGTCGTGGCGATAAAATTTGCAACTCAGTGACGGGCTGATGCTCATCACCAAAGCGATAGATGAGCGCTGCTTTTGCCAGCGCCTGCTGAGCCGGTGGAGGAAGCATCAGTTGCTGCATCTCCTCCCGCTTTTCTTCAACGCGCCCAAAGATGCCCAGCACTTCATAAGCGCCTTCAATTACCCGCTCGACCACATCACCTTTGTGAGGTACGCGAACCTCTCCAAAGGTTTCACCGCAAATGAGTCCGTTCTGGCACACTGCGCGGAATATCCCCGGCAGCATCTGGTAGGAACTAGAACCATCGTGTGAGTTAAGCAAAATGATCTCTGGCACCTGATTGCCCGTTATCTGTCCTTCCCTGCGCAGTCGCAGCATGTGCTTGGTATGGTCCCGCTTACTGAGATCTCTGACACGCGTCTGGCAGGCGAAGAAAGGCTGGAAACCTTCCCGTTTCAGATTGTCCAGCAGAGTGATAGTGGGAATATAGGTATAGCGCTCGCTACGGGAATCGTATTTAGTTTCACTGAAAATACTGGGCACAGTGAAAAATAGTTCATCGTGCGTTAGAGGGCGATCTTTGCGAATGACGTTGGCAGAACCAAAACGTGAAGCAAGTCGTACCATAATTAACTCCTGATTGCATAATAAACAAAAGGCCCCGACGCGCACGCGTCGGGGCCTTACAGTATGTATTCGTGGATATGACTGTTTAGAAGAAAAAATCCCATAAGGAACGAGCGATTGAAACGACTGCATCACGAATTTGATGAATCATCGATTTTACTGGCCTGGGAACCACAGGAAGCGAAGCCACTAGATCAAGAATTCCTCCGACGGCGCTACCAAAATCGTTTCTTGCCGTCTCTTTGACGCGCTCAGTTCGAAGATGACTATATAGTTGCGCTGTTACAGGGCTACTGGATTTTTTCGGCAGACATTCGACCATGACTTCGACCATCTCTTTCAGATTCCAGTTGGTTTTAACTGAAATGGCGCAGACCGGATTGACTGGCTGCAATTGCCGTGTGATGTCCCGAGCTTTGAGATCGAGATTAGCGATTTGAAGGGGTGAAGGTTGGTTGCTTCTGAAGTCCCATTGGTGACACGGTTCAATTTTGTCAGCCTGGTTAATGACAAATAACACTTTGCTTTGAGAAGGAACGTCTAATACATGTCTGTAAAAATGCTCATCTCCCGCTAGCGCCCGGTCATCGGCTTTTATCACCCAGATTATCAAATCAACTTCCGGCAGCAAACGCCGATAAAGCGATGTATATTTACGGTCACGTTGCTGACTTTCACCCACACCCGGAAGATCAATTAGCGTTAAATAACGGTCTCCAGTTTGTAAGCGAAAATGCAAAGCATCACGGGTACATGAGCTAACATCACTTACTGGCGATACTTCGCCCTGAAACAGAGCATTGCAGAGGCTGCTCTTGCCCGCCCCAGTTTTACCCATAATGCCAATGACAGGTTCTGAGTTTACTATTTCACTGATTTTTCCCAATATGGCATGGGTAGTAGGCAGTGGTAAATATTGTAATCTATTCTCTATGGCTTTATATCCGTTTGATTTTGTCATTTATCTCTCTTGGTAACCATGGTTAGCTTATTAATAAAATCATTACTTCAAAGGGATAATATATATTTATTATTTATTTCAATCCGTTCTTTGATGAGCTCCAATTCCTGTATGAATAATCAATAATCTCCTCTAAAACTTCATTCAACTTCATCCCTTTAAACTTCGCCATTTCCTCAACTTTCGACTTGGATTCACCACTGATGTAGGTATTCAATACCTTCTTATCTTTAACACCATCTCTAAATTTCTTCTGTGACCACGATTTTTTTAGTTTTATAAAAAACAAATCCACTTCAGCATTTCCACGATTTGATATCCATAAATCCAAATGGCAAAATATAAATGCACTTTTTAACTCATTATTTTCAAACGACGGCATAGTTAAAAACATTCTTTCATCATGTAGTCTTTTTAAAATCCAATCATACTCACCATTTTTAGTTTTAATGATTTTATCACTATCTATCCAAAGAGAATGCAATGTTCGACAAACGCTTTGATGCCATTGTGAACATTTCAAGTTTATAAAGTTGGTTATACTTTCTCTACCATGCCTTAACGCACAATAATCTATAAAGTTCACAATAAGGTTAGTATCAACATTACCCCAACATCTGTTTTCAACGATTTTCATAAATGCGAAGTTGTAGAAAAAATTTGATTGAAATATGACAGCATATTCTTTCCAGAGACTAATAAGCATATAGTTTCTAGATCTTTCACTTTTCAACCAATCCAGACATTCTAGATCAACCAAACTGTTCTGGAGTTGTCTCTTTTCACTTTCAAAAAGATCATCACCTGAAATACTTAAATCATCAAAAGAAGATATTATTTCATCAGATGCAGATTTTTTAAAATGGCTAAACCTAACTAAAGAAAAGAGATCTTTTACTTTTTCTTTTGAAATGAAGCTCTTTTCAAAAAGATTAATGAGCAGTTGAAAATTTATTCTTGATTCTTGAGTTGTCACTAATTCTTTAACCATGCTCGTACCTTAATTTATATTAAACAACCATAATTATACGTAGCTTTAAGTGTAGCTTCGTGTGTAAATTTTTTCGTAGAAATCATCGTAGCACTCTACATAAAACTCTACGTAGTAATTTTTTTCGAAAAGGATTGTCTTACCCTGCTAAATGGCCTCTAGTTCTCAAAATGAACGTGCTCACCCTAACTTAAGAGTAGAAAATGTGCTGTATCGATGATGTCTGTACTTGTGCACCCCCCCTATGCCTCTGGGTTTTGCTAAAAAAGTCACGGTCATTCCCAAAGTGAAAAGTGTCGGATTGGTAATATTCATGGTGGCTTAGAACGTTAGTAATGTACTGAGGTCTTTGTATTACCACTGTGGTCTACAAAATCACATGACACTCATCCACTATGTGTAAACAATATGAGTGGTTGAAAATGAATAACAGAATTATCAATGACCCGGTTTATGGTGAACTGTGGGAGCATTACGTTATAAGAATCGAAGAGACAATCGGTAAAGCATTGGAATCCCACTCCAGGACATTAGCGTTGAGGTTCGATTTAAGACTATCCGATATAGATCATGAAAATTTTGGAGGTACGGACAGCAAAGCTATCACTCGCTTCTTTCAATCTTTGAAGGAGCAGATTCACGCCGACTTATTAAGAAAGAAAAAAAATAACAAGCGTAGTCATCCAACTAGCGTTCGCTATGTATGGGCACGGGAATTTGAACAAAGCGGAATCAAACCTCACTACCATATCCTACTCCTTCTAAATAAGGACACTTACTGTGCCCTAGGTAAATATGACTCCGAAATTCATAATTTAGCCTTCATGATTAAAGAAGCATGGTGCCGTTCCTTAGGGTTGGGAGAAACCAACGTACTGCGAGCTCATACTTTGGCTCATTTCCCAAAGGATCCACTAGTGTGGTTGGACATTAATAAACCTGATTTTAATGAGTCCTATCAGAAACTACGCCACAGATCGCTTTATCTGGCAAAAGTGCGCAGTAAACATAACGAGGATGGATATAGAAATTTCGGAACTAGCCAGAACTAACGATTAGTGAACTCAAAATTTTTACAGGAAAAGCCAGTGATATGACGGAGAGTATGCATAAATCGCTTTCCGGCTCACTATCAACTGGAGCCACTCACCATGACCACAAATCCAAACATAATTGACGATCAATTCGTAACTATGGAATTCATTACCCATTTAACTGGCCTGACAGACAAATGGTTCTACAAGCTGATCCAGGAGAATCACTTCCCTAAACCAATCAAATTTGGTCGAAGCTCTCGATGGTTAAAAAGCGAAGTGGAAGGCTGGCTAAATGAGCGCATCAGTCATTCACGGCAGTAACGTATCCGGCCCATCGACTTACCCGTTGGAAATGTATTTAGGTGACATCGAAAGCATTTGTCACCTAGATACTAATGAGAAAAAAACATGAAAGAATATAAAACGCGCTACGAAGAGATTCTTAAATATTACCAAACCTGGCTGATGGAATTTTCAAAGCTCGCTGTTCGACAAGGGATGTGTCATCAGAACATTTATTACTCTCATCACCTGATGATAGGTTGCTTAAACTTTCCCAACAAAGAACCTGCTCATGCGGTTGTTCCTCAGTGTTTGCACAAGATAATTTTTGGCCCTCAGGTGGAAAAATCTCAACCTCCACTGGATGATCAAAATGTTAGCTTGAGCACGCAGGAACATCTGTTGGTTCATCATCCTATGCTTGAAGGTGTCTTACTCTCTGAATGTGTTCGCTTGAAACAACGTTCATTAGCCAACAA
Organism: Pantoea sp. EKM10T; assembly: GCF_011800685.1. Lineage (NCBI taxonomy): Bacteria > Pseudomonadati > Pseudomonadota > Gammaproteobacteria > Enterobacterales > Erwiniaceae > Pantoea > Pantoea sp. EKM10T. Next base: position 157,277 of record NZ_JAALEU010000002.1, on the reverse strand, counting down.
GTTAATCAGCCTGTTTCAACAATTTAGTGGCACCGAAATACGCATCAAATTTGTTTGGCTTTGCTGGTACGATTTGATGTTAGGTAATGATCTAACCGACTGGATTGAGAACCTAAAATACAAATCAGATGCGGAGGTAACTCAATGGGTGTGCGACCGGCAGGCAGAGAATGTCGCACTGACCAACGCGATGGATGAGTATGCCTTATTCGCATATCGCACGGTGGTCGCTCCTTAAACGCACTCTTAGGCTTGTCTTTCTCATTCGCTATTTGATCTTACCCACGTAATGTGGACACGGCCCTAAGAGAGGGTCTGGTTTTCAAACTGGACCGGGCTGAGACCGCCACAGGAACTGTGACGTCGCCACCGATTGTAATCACACTCGATATAATTAAATACCATCGTTCGCATTATTTCCCGGCTGGTAAAGTGTTCCCCATGGATGCATTCCACCTTTAGCGAGTGGAAGAAGCTTTCCGCACAGGCATTGTCATAGCAGCAACCCTTTGCACTCATGCTGCCATGCAGATTGTGTCGCTTCAGTAACGCCTGGTAATCCGCAGAGCAATACTGTCCACCACGGTCGGTGTGAACGATGATATTTTCCGGACGTTTTCGCTGCCAGAGTGCCATTTGCAGTGCATCGCACACCATCTGTGCCGTCATCCGTGATGACATTGACCAGCCGATAACGGCACGGGACACAGGTCAATAACCACCGCCAGATACAGCCAGCCCTCATCTGTGCGAAGGTACGTTATGTCTCCCGCCCACTTCTGGTTCGGGCCGCTGGCGCTGAAGTCCTGCTTCAGTAAATTCTCCGATACCGGCAGGCCGTGCTCACGGTAGCTGACCGGGCTGAACTTCCGGGAGGCTTTCGCCCGCAGCCCCTGACGACGCAGGCTGGCGGCAATGGTTTTGATATTGTACTCCGGCAGTTCTCTGGCCAGACGAGGCGCGCCATAACGCTTTTTTGCCTCAGTGAATGCCTTACGGACGGCGGCAACGCAGATAAGACGGCATTGCTGGCGCGGGCCTGGCTGATGGCGGCGCAGACGCCAGGCATACCAGCCGCTGCGGGCAACCCGCAGCACCCGGCACATGGCTTTAATGCTGAACTCAGCCTGATACTTTTCGACAAAGACATACTTCATTTCAGGCGCTTCGCGAAGTATGTCGCGGCCTTTTGGAGAATGGCCAGCTCTTCATCCCGCTCAGCCAGTTGCCGCTTAAGGCGGGCATTTCAGCGGCCAGTTCACTTTCAAGCTCTGACGCGGTCACTATCTGCTGTTGCTTGCTGCGCCAGGTATAAAGCTTTGATTCATACAGGCTGAGTTCGCGGGCCGCGGCAGCAACACCAATTTTCTCAGCAAGCTTCAGCGCTTCGTTGCGAAATTCAAGCGAGTGCTGCTTACGGGGCTTTTGGCTGGTCGATGTTGGTTTTGTCATGAGTCACCTCTGGTTGAGAGTTTACTCACTTAGTTGCGTGTCCACTATTGGTGGGTAAGATCAATTCACTTGCTGTTTAATGCCTGAGGATAGCCCCTTAAACTCGTTCCTGTTTGACGATTCAGCTTTTGCCAACTGACGTGCTCAAAAAATCTAATGGTGCCCACTACTTAATTCCGCCGTGAAGGCTTGCTCTTCAGATGATAGCGCTCAATATTTAAGCAGCATCGACACATTAATTCCATTCACGGAGCATGGGTTTCATCTTCAGGGATAAGAACATTGCCTTCCAACACTCGCGATGCAAACTCTAGGTCCCATCATTTACATTGATACCCTGCTGCAGGACACCATCCTGTTCGAGATGGATGTCCTTCACAATCCATCATTAAAGCGTGATGAAACGTTCTATCGTCGCGGCTGCAAACTCGTTGAAACGCTGAAAGAGCTGTTGGAATCCCAGCAGTCGGGTGATGAGTTTACTCACCATCTGCTCTATGCCTAGTGCGGCTGGCTCGATCAAATCGTGCTTAGCATTGCGTCACAGCAGGAAAATCATGTCTGGCTATCTGCCCCACTGTAGTAACGTTATGGGTTTCCTGTTCCGGGTAACAGCGAAGGGAGGTAGCGTGTCATAACGCTAAGTTGTAGTGATCGCTGATATCATCCGGCTAACGGAACAAGAACAAAACCAAAAAAATAAAGGTATTTTTTGTACAGACATGCGCTATTAGATGCTCGCTACTTTTTTGGGGTCTACCGAAATCGCGTTCAGGATAAATCTGGCATGGAACCCGCTTCAAAGTGAAAACCCTCATTCCATGTTTATTCCTAGGTATCAGTAACTTCAGTGATGTTTTTCCTTTATCAAACTGAGCGTAAGCTGTTCAAATACGTACGTGCGTTATTACCCAGTATCGGTAAATAATTCTGCCTCATCACTGAAAATGACTAACGCCTCTAAACTCTCCTATCACCGCAACGCATCCTGCCCGGATGTCAACTCAGCGTCGGCAGTAAGTTAAGCTGGCAAAATCTGCACTCGTTCTCGTCATACAAAAAGTGGATATCAAAACTAATTTTCGTACGTAAAATATCACGTAAAAAGACTGTAAAATCTGCTGTGCATTACGTAAAATATCACGTAACAGACTTTTCTCGTTTTTACGGAATTCAAGTATGGCTAGTGTTGATGCAAATTACTGTTACTCTTTTCCCGCTATACGTGGCATCCAGGCTGGTCGTCCCTTCTATATCGCCACATGTCCAATGCGTATCATCCCAAAAATTTTCAGCTTTGATGAAAATGATGTTCCCCCGGAGCTACGCGCACAACGTACACTAAATAAATCGCGTATCCCCGAAATGGTGCGTTATCTTCTAGAAAATCCGAAGGATTATGTGTTTTCGGCGCTGACGGCCTCCATTGCCGTTGATGTACAGTTTGATGAGTTCCCCGGCACGAACAATCTTGGGACGTTATGCGTACCGATGGATGCGCAAATTTTGATCAACGACGGTCAGCATCGCCGTAAAGCGATTGAAGACGCCTTAGATGCTCGCCCTGAGTTGGGGCAGGACAATATTCCGGTGCTGTTTTTTGTCGATGAAGGTTTGAAACGCAGCCAGCAGATGTTCGCCGATCTCAATAAATACGCCATTCGTCCAAGCCCGTCGCTGGCATCGCTTTACGACCATCGTGATGCCAGTTCAAATCTGGCACGTTATCTGGCAATGTCTATAGAGCCGTTCGTAGGGATGACCGAGCTGGAAAAATCCGGTATTAGTCAGCGGTCAAATAAATTATTTACGTTAAGCAGCATCAAACAAGCCACTCGTGCACTGTTAGGCAAAGATCCTAAAGAGAGTAATTTTGAAGAGTGTACGCAGATAGCCACCCGCTACTGGCAGGCTATCTTTCATGTAATGCCGGACTGGCAATTAGCAGCAAAAAAAGAGGTTTCACCGGTTCAGCTACGGCAGGACTATGTTCACGCTCACGGCATTGGTTTGCAAGCTCTCGGACAACTGGGTCACGCCCTGCTGATAGAATACCCGGAGCAATGGCAGGATAAAATTGCTGCACTAAAAACCTTTAACTGGCGTAGAAATAATCCAGAACTGATTAAACGCGCGATGCAGCACGGTAAGTTAAGCAAGACCAGTACGGCGATTCAACTCACCTGCAATGCGCTTAAAACTGCGATCTCAATTCCCCTCACTCCTGAAGAACAGGAGCTTGAAGCTCAAATGGTTGCCTCATGAGTAAATTAGTTCAGGCCTTCGATCTGGCCGAATACGAAGATTTTATTAATCAGGAGCAGTTCGCCGAACGTCCTCTGGCCGAATATGTTTCCGAAGTACAAAGAATTTATTGTGCTGATAAGCGTCCGTGGGTGATTGGCTACAGCGGTGGGAAAGATTCTTCCGCCGTGATCACCTTGGTGTACCTGGCATTGCTTGGCCTGCCTCCGGAAATGCGCAGTAAAGATGTTTTTTTAGTGTCATCCGATACGCTGGTGGAAACACCTGTCGTTGTAGATCTCATAAAGAAAACGATGTTGCAGATTGAGGCAGGAGCAAAGCGCTATGGCCTGCCAATAACCCAACATGCTGTGATGCCAAAAACCCATGAGACCTTCTGGGTTAATCTGCTGGGGAAAGGTTATCCGGCCCCAACCCGGAGTTTTCGCTGGTGCACTGAGCGGATGAAGATCAATCCGGTCAGCGACTTTATTAAAGATAAGGTCAGCCAGTTTGATGAAGTGATTGTTGTCCTCGGCTCGCGTAGTAGCGAAAGTTCTTCCCGTGCACAGGTAATAGCAAAGCACAGAATTGATGGCTCACGCTTGGCCCGGCATACCACACTGGCAAATGCGTTTATCTATACCCCTATTGATACTTGGGATGTAGAAGATGTCTGGAAGCTGCTGCGCGGTGCTTTCCGCTATGCTCCTGGAGATATCGAAGAATGGGAAAGTCCGTGGGGCGGAAACAACCGCCCGCTATGGACGTTGTATATGGACTCTTCCGCACAGGGCGAGTGTCCACTGGTGATCGACGAAAGTACCCCTTCCTGTGGTAACTCCCGCTTTGGCTGCTGGACCTGTACCGTAGTCACCAAAGATAAAGCGATGGAAAGTCTGATCAAGAATGGCGAAGAGTGGATGTCCCCTTTGCTGAAATATCGCGATCTGCTGGCATTTACCACCGACCCCGTGAATAAAGATATGTTCCGCAACTATAAGCGCCGTACCGGTAAAGTGAGTTATCAATATGCCAAGGACGGCGAAGAAATCGGTGCGGAACGCAAGCATGTTCCCGGCCCTTACTGGCTCAAATATCGTCAGAAGTGGCTTAAAGATTTGCTGGAAATTGAGCGCGATTTGAACAATCAGGGCCATACCATCACGTTAATTACGCAGCCGGAGCTACACGCTATTCGACAGGAATGGCTGAAAGATCCTAATGAGCCGGACTGGTACGATACTTTGCCAGGTATTTATCGCGACGTTTACGGGAAAGACCTGGACTGGGTTATTGACGACCAGTCACGTTTCAATGCTAGCGATGCGGAACTGCTTGAGCAGATCGCCCAAGGGTTTGAGGTGGTACCTGAGATGATTATGAAACTGATTGAGCTTGAGGTTTCTATGGAAGGACTCAGCCGCCGTCAGGGTATCTTCGACAAACTTGGCACCATCTTGAAACAAGACTGGGGCAGTCTTGAAGAAATTAAACAGCAGCAACAAGCCTTACAGAAACGGAACGACCGAGATATTCACCAGGATGAAGTAGCAAAATTGGAAGCCGAACTACAGATCTTGCAGCGCAGAATTGCCGAAGTGAGCGAGCCGACTCTTCTTACCAGTGAGGAAAAAGAACGTGTTAATTAAACAGCTGGTATTGCGTAATTTCCGTGTATTTAATGGTACTCATGTCATTGATTTGGCCCCGAGAAAGCGCCAGAACAATGATAACCCGCGTCCAATAGTTCTTTTCGGTGGGCTTAACGGAGCAGGAAAAACATCGATTCTGTCTGCAATCCGCCTGGCATTGTATGGTCGGTTAGCGTTCGGCCAAGCAACTCAACAACAAGAGTATGTTGAAGAACTCAGCGCATTAATTCACAACGGATCAACCACTGATGAACGGCCAAGTGAAGCTTCGATTAAACTTGTTTTCACCTATAACAAAGGCGGGCATGAAGCTGAGTTTACCGTCACGCGCACATGGAAAAAAGGGAAAAAGGATCAACTATCTCTCCAGCAAGATGACCAACTTCTTGAAGAGTTGGATTATGATCAATGCCAAGGTTTCTTGAATGAATTAATTCCGCATGGAATTGCCGATTTGTTCTTCTTTGATGGTGAAAAAATTGCAGAGCTCGCTGAAGATGACTCTGGTAATGTTCTGCGTACAGCCGTACGTCGCTTGTTAGGTTTAGATCTCATCGCGAAACTTCGTAATGATTTGATGATCTTTGTTAAGCGTCAGCAATCCAGCCAGCTAGCAGACTCCCAACAACAAAAACTTGCTGAACTTGAAGAACAGGTTAAGCAGTTTGCTTTTCAGACAGAGCATATTTTAGAAAAAGCTGATTTTGCCAAAATACGAATTGATTTTCTATCAAAAGAAATCAACCGATATGAAGCACTTCTGAATGCACAAGGTGGTGCTTTTGCTCAGACAAAAGCACAAGAAAAACAGAAAGTTGACACTCTGTTAAAAGAAAAAGATCGCCTTGAAAAAGCATTGCGCCATGAATGTGATAGCTCGCTACCTTATGCGCTGGCACCTAAGACTCTAGGGCTATTGCTTGAGCAAATTAGTGCAGAGATACAAATTAAGCAGGCAAACAGCTTTGAAAAGGAATTAACTCAATTTCTTACGCAGCTGAAAAATGATATTTCATTCCGTTCAGGAACTACTGGCAAAATTGCTGCCGAATCAATTGAAGATAATCTGAAAGATTACCTAGCTGGAAAACCTAAAGGTGAGCTGTTATTTGACATCTCCGAACGCGAAGCTGGGATGATCCAACAATCGATCGAAAAGGACAGCAAGAAAGCGTGGCAGCGTTTTGATCTTTATCGTAACCAATTGGCTGAAGTTGAAGAGCAGCTTGAGCAAGCCGCGGCAAACATTGCTCGTGCACCGGAAGATGATCAACTTATCGATATATTTGAAAAACTTCGGGAACTTGACCGTAAACGTGAGAGTAAACGGCAGGAGTATCGCTCGCTGTTGGAAGAAGCAAAACAAACTAAACAGCTGCAACTGGACTGTGCTCGTCAGGTACAAAAAACACACGATCTGGCACGTAATCAACATAACTCCGATAGTGCATTTAATAATGCCCAAGAAACAATCAACCTGCTTGGCCGCTATAGCGAGCTTTTAACTCAAGCAAGGGTGAAAACGCTCTCAGCGAATTTTGAAGGTGCTTACCGTAAATTAGCTCGTAAAGAAGATTTGCAGCTCAATGCACACATCAATCCTGAAACGTTTGATGTGGAATTAGTGGATGAAAACGGCTCAGTGATCAATCGCAAGCTACTATCTGCCGGAGAGAAACAGATCTATGCGATTGCGATTCTTGAGGCCTTGGCAAAAACTTCTGGTCGTGATTTGCCGGTAATCATTGATACTCCGTTAGGCCGTTTAGACTCTCAACATAGAGATAAACTGATTAACCATTACTTCCCGTTTGCCAGCCATCAGGTAGTGTTGCTGTCTACAGATACGGAAGTGGATGAGCGTTACTTTGTCGATCAATTGCGTGATGATATCTCTCATGCTTATGAGATTGTGTTTAATGCGCATACAAAATCATCGGCGCTAAAACCTGGCTATTTCTGGGAATTAATTAAGGAGGCTATCTGATGCTCCCGAATCGAATGGTGCTTAGTCGTCAAACTGAAGAGCAGCTTAAAAAATTGAAAGGGTATACCGGGATTACGCCGAATATTGCCGCCCGACTGGCTTTTTTCCGCTCGGTGGAGAGTAAGTTTCGTTATTCGCCGGAGAATGATGATAGGAAATTGGATGGTGCGTTGGCGCTGGATAAAATTACTTGGCTGGGGGAAACATTGCAGACTACAGAATTGATATTGAAGATGCTTTATCCTAAGCTCGACCAAAAATTGATAATTAAAGCATGGGCAGCACATGTTGAGGATGGAATCGCTTCAGTTAGAAACCATCGAAATTTAAGAGACTTTTTAATTTCATTGTAATGATAACTATTATGCCAGTGCATAATGCACTGGCAATTAAGGATATAAAATGGAAATTACTTTCGATCAGATTAAAGAACTAACAGAAATAGTTAACAGCAAAGATTGGGTAGATTATGTAACCTCCATCGGGAGTTTAATTAGCTCCCTGGCAATAATAATTTTAACCTGTTACATTTTTTTTAAAACTCCTAATCAAACTGCTCGTAGCAAAGTTTATGAAAAAGAAGTAGATCTATTATATAAAGCCTTCGATTGCTTTTGCTTATTTTCCGATGCTGTAGGGTTATATGCCTCAAACAAACACAGAAAGTATAAAACATTGAGCGATCCTGATAATAAACCATTAGAGGAAAGCTTTAGTGATAAAGAAAAACAGTCCTCTGAAAATGTTTACCCTGCTTTTAAAGAACAAAACATGGCTTCCAGCCTCTTACATTCAATAGGCGCGTTAGAACCTAAAAAATGTGTAGATAGTTATAAGGAGAAAACCGTAGAACTGAGAAAACTTATAATTGATTTTGAAAGAAGCAATGAAAAAACCAACACTGAAAAATGCAAGGGAATTTCAGATAAAATTGGAGTGATAAGAAACGAATTAGATACGATAAAAGACTGTTTCTTCAATAAGATAAGAGATTTTAAGGACGAGATAAAAAAACAAATTTAATAAAATGGGGGGGCACCCCATTTATATTAAAGCTATAAGTCAAAGAAATTTTTATCTATTTCATAAATTTCATATGTACTTACCTTTGCAACCCCCATACCATTTTGGACTAAATATTCACATAATTGTTCACCATCAACAAGAGTGATGTTCATGCCTTGTGCTTTTTCCGCACTATTAATTGCCTGTTCGGTAAAACATGAAGATGAAAAAAACACTCCTTTATGAGCTCCTTTTTGGTTCATCGAGCCAATAAACTCTCTAATTTCGCTAGGTGGTACCTTTTTACTATTATATCTTTTAGCTTGGATATATATTTTTTCCAAACCTAATTTATCTTCATTAATAATTCCATCTATGCCCTCATCTCCAGCGCCACCAACAACCTTGCCTGCCTCAGACTCGTGCCACCCATAACCCATTTTTAATAAAAGTGTTACTACAAGTCTCTCAAAGAAAGCTGGGTCCGAAGAATTAATAGCATCAAGCAATTGCTCTTTTATAGTTTTTATGTGCTCAATATACTTCCCATGAATTATCTCTTCTGGTAGCTGATCTTTTGTTACCTTTTCAATTTTAAGAAGGTTAGCATTTGATACTTGCCCCTGCCATAAGTCGTATAATGGCTTTGATTGCCCTACAGGTTTAACCTCAATAAATATTTTTCGTGGTGATGCACTAGGAAAATCAATGCCATAGCAATGTTTTCTAATTTCCCCCCGAACTACTGCCACAGGATCTTTTGCACCAAATGGATAATATTCCTTATTTATGATGCAATCATAAATATCCTTGTGTGACAAAGGTTTTCCATGTTCCTTTAATACTTTTACGATAGCTTCAATAATCGTCATTTAACTAACTCCCAAAATGCACGATCCCGCATCTTCTTAACCCGCTTATCCCCATCCACATACAAGCTATAATGCTTCTCAAGCTGCCGAATCTGCCCCATCAAAGACTCCTGCTCACCTTTATCGTCAACGTTAAACACCGCCTTGATATCTGCATTCCTAATCTCTGACACGCGATGGATCACCCAAGTCAAAATATAGGAAGCATAATTATTTTCCCCTGTCTTGAAGTGAGTAATCTCTTGCGTTGACAGAATCACACCAACACCATACTCACGACCTTCTTTAAGAATCTTCCGCAGGCTGGCAAAATCCTGGCGCATAAAGTTATCGGCTTCATCCACCAGAATCATTTTCGTGAGCTGACGGTAATCTCCTCGTACCACGGGTTTACCGCGCTTTTGCATCTGCGCGTAAAACAGATCCAGCGTGAGTGCGACCACTAGGTTTTGCACTTCTGGCGGGTAACCAGCCAGTTCGATTACGGTGACGCCGCCAATCAATTCGTACAAGCTGGTCATCTTCTCCGGGAGGGTCTCGAATATCTTGTAACGCGCCAGTTTAGAAAGTGCTGCGTAAAGTGAATCTTCTTCAACCTTCTCCTGACCGAGGAAGCGCTGCCATACATCTTCAATCGTCGGAGCAGTGCTTGACCATGTTGTCGGATCTTCCGGCGAGATACCTGCCGCTTCGTAACATTCTAAAATTAAATTTTCTAGTTTGAGCTGCTGCTTATGGCCCAGCCCATAAGCTTTCGCCATTGTTTCCGATAGTCCACCAGCGGTATGGATTGGTAGCATTGGCGTATCGCCAAACAGAGATAAGGGATTGTAAGGCAGCTTAAATAATTTGTACTTTTTGGCCCCCGTAGCGTCAATAAAAGCCTCGTCCACATAGTCTGATTTGTAGTCGAAGATCAGCAAACCAATAGGTTTACCATCAACGTTGCAGGATTGATTACGCATCAATTGTGTCACCAGCGATTTAGTAAACTGGGTTTTACCGGTGCCCATCGTTCCAATAATGCCGGTATTGGTATTCATGAACTTCGCGGTGTTAGTTGGCTCCCAATGTAATGGGTTCTGACGCGCAGCATCATGACCAATCAGGATCTGTAATGGAGTATCGCTATCGCTAAAATCAGGAGCCACCACCGGTACAGCAGGCTTTAACGACTCCGACTCAGGTTCCAAAATGAACTGTTCAGCAGTCGGCGTTGTGACTTCTACCACGACTTCGGATTGTGACGGACTGGCATCACACTCTGGCTTAAGCCGGTATTTTTCCGGCACCCGGTAACGTTCCACCAACGGTGAATCCGCCTGCGCAGCAATCAACGAAGACAGCAGTGAATAAGGGATTTCGATCTGTAAGATATTCTCCGCTGTCTCTTTATAAGAGAGATCGAAGCAGGTTGCGCTGTCTACATGCGCCACGACGAAGCCGTCCGCATAGTCGGCCAACTCACCTAACTGATAGTCACCCGTTAACCACCATTCGCGTCGATCCAGTAAGGGAGCCAGTTTGTTGCTGTCCAGCACACCGTACAGACGCAATTTCTCCACCTGCATCAACACCTGACGAATAAAGAGCGCCCGGTACAATTGTGATGCCAGCGTTTGTGGTTCCAGAATGTCCTGCTGTAAATAACGTTTCAGCTCACGAGCCTGTTGGCCTGCATAGCTGTAGTCAGGCCGCGCCCCGGTTTTAACTTCCAGCGGTAACAGATAGAGGCGGTTTTCTTTGAAACCCACAAAGAGCACATCATCAGAGATAGCGCCGTTACGATAACCCTGTAAATTTCTAGATAAATCGCTCTCTTTCATTTTAAGCCCGACATTGCCGGACACACGGATCATTTCGGCCACCGATAACGGAATCCAGCAAATGTCGGACTGGTGCAACATAGATTGCACAAATTTGTACGCACCTATAATGCCGTGCTTCTCTTTACGCTCTCTTTCATTGGAGCGCAGCATTTTCAGCAGCCATTCGCCGTTAAAGGCATTAAATTCAGCCAGCAAATGCTGGCTATCAACAGCAGGTTGCCCTGACTGGCTTCCGGTCTGGAGCAACCGCAGGAACAAATCAACCTGCTTCGTGACGGTGACGGCATCGTAGCCTGCGCAACTGGTGTACTGGTCAGAATAGTGGATAAGCACCACATCTTTCTGACTGGTGAAAAAGTCGAGAGTGACTTTTGGATCAATAATGGTTGTCCAGAGCGCGCTATTGTAGGAGTAATTGAGCAGCTGTTTAAAATTACCGCTCACAGCCAGGCCGATCCCTTGTCCATGATACTGGCTGTTGCTTTGACGTGCAGGTTGCCACAGGCAGCCGATTAGTCTGGCAAGACGCAGGGCGCTGTAAGACTCAGTATCCACATCACGCAGTCCAAACGCTGTAAAGTAAGCATCCCCCTGCGTTTCGGCACCTTCCCCAGCAATCAACCCATGGCACAATACCCCACTCGACGCATCTTCAATGCGGATCTGGCGGCAATCCACTGGTGCTGTATTGCTGAAAAATGCCAGATGTGCATAGGCCAGCTTGTCGCTTTCTAACGGCAGGACAAACTTGCTGAACGTTAACCGGCTACGCAGCAGGTCAATCAGCATATCGGCTTCCGCCCGCCATAAGCCGCTGTTCAGATCGAGATCGTTTTTAAGCTGCTCGTAGCTACCACTTTCTGCAAAGTGATCGAACATATTGGATTGCAAACGTTCATCGTAGCAGTTCACATGAACCGAAATAGCCTTCTCTTTTTCTTGCTTAAAATATTCTACTAATCCCAGAAACAGTTCTTTGGCGTTCCCTTGATTAATGGCATTGATAATCAACGCACTGTTTTCAGCGCTCTGGAACAACCGGGCGTAAGCGTCCGTGAACTCATTAAGTTTGTCTTTTACCAGACGTTTAACGTAGTCATGGCTGACCTGCCGCTGGGGAACCACATCAATCCAGAAGCGGTTTTCATCCACCGGCTGTAGTTGCGCGTATTCATGCTCACTGTGATAAACAAACGGCACTAACCCGGAAACCATCAAGCGATCAAGAGTGATCGGCGGTAGTGTGGCAAATGATGCCGAATCGTGCTGTTCCGACTCCGCAACGATAGTTTCTGCCAGTTGTAGATGGTAGGCCAGCACCAGAGGATGCAGCGGAGAGAGGCGCTCATGGCTATTATTGCGGCAGAGCCCAAGATGCAGAAGACGTTTCTCATGCGCTGTCAGCGCTCTGCTCAGACCTATTTGCTGGAGTGACTGTTCAAATGTAATAACAATGTTGCTAACTAGTGAGCGATATTCCGCTGACCACGACACCAGACTCGGCAGGGTGTTACGACGATGATAGTAGGCAAATAACTGCTCATAAGCGTTATGGAGATCGGGGTAGCTAGCAAGAAGTTCATCCAGCATAAACTCGCTATCGTCACTTCCCGTACCCAGCAGACGTTGCTCAATTAATGAGGCTTCTATCATCAACAACTGCTGGCGTACGCCGACGACCTTGTGTTCAGTATTATCGAGTATGATGCGCCCTTTAAGTCGGTTCCAGGTTGCATTGCCCTCTTCCTTAAACAATTTGTTGAAACGACTTTGGTCAAAAAGCAGTGGCAGCACTAGCCCTTCTTCTGCTCCCGGTCCCTCTATGTTAAACAACAGACGGGAATCGACAGAAACGATCGCAAACTGAACCAGGTCACTTTGATTTGCCAGCGTATCAAAATTAACCTGAGCATAATGCTGGCAGTCTATGTCTTCGCTCTCGTCATTCAACGTACAGGTCAGGTTGCCAGACTCGGTAATACGCAGCGTGTTATCTTCCAGTTGCAGAGTTATTTGTTCTTTACCGGGCTCAATGCGGTAGCAGTGCTGAATATCATTTAGCCAGAATTGTCCCTGCTCGACCAACAACAGGCGAAATTTATACTCTTCGGCTGAATTATTGCGGTTGGTCAGTTCGAGACTAAAGAAGCAGGGATGCCCATCAAAAGGCACCGACGCCATAATGCGGGAAGTTTTGCCCCCCGCCCGGCTGGTGCGCCAGAAAGGTGCATTCTTTAACTGACGATTATGGGCAATCTTTATCTGGTTACCCTGAAGATCATTACCCTGAAAACTGAACTCCAGCTCAGCCTTTGATTGCCCTGGCTGCACCTGCACCAGCAGGCTGATGTCACGTTTGCCTGCCTTGCTGGCGCTTTTCGCGCGTTGCCAAATCTCGCCGTTTTCGACGAAGACGTTCTCCAGCACAAGTTTTTGTTCACTATTCTGTTCTTTCTCTTTCCTGTAGTCGGAGAAATCGAGCTCACGCCAGTCATCTTTATCATAAAAATGCTCCTGAATGAATTTTGAACTAAACTCAGGAAGCACATTCTCTAGCTGCCCACTGTAGCGTTCAATACTATCTTCTATCTGGCGATATAATTTTCGGTTTTCATTCAGTCGGGTGCGTAGCTGCTTCTGGCTATAGTTCAGTAGTTCATCATCTTTAAACAGATGAAGCTCGGAGAAATCCAGATTGCCATCATCCAGCAAGCGATAAAGCGACGAGAAACCAAACACGGTCGCACCTTCATCCAGTACCGTCGCCAGTTGATCCTCCAGCAAACAGTGGGATAATTCCGAACGTTTACTATCTGTGGTAATGAGCTTTTCCAGTTGATGACTGAAAGTTTGTGGATACCAGATAGCATCCGGTGCAGCCACGTCTTTCGTGCTGTTAATCAGGGTATCGAGCATACTGTTGTGAATAATCAACAGCGCTGTTTGGGAAAAAACGCCGCTGCGCCCTGCAACTTCATCGCGCAAATGAGAAATGTAGTTTTCTGTGAATGCTGGAGCCTCGGCTCCGTGCAGTACAGGAATAAGCTGAACACTATTGCAGGGGAGGCAATCAATATATTGCCCTGGCGAAATTTCCAATTGATTGCCGTCCGCCAGAGAGACGAATGCTTCCCAAAGTTTTAGAGCATTATCGGGATCGGGAGATTTGAACTGGTAGCGCTCGCCGGGCTGAATAATGCCAACTACCCATTCGATAAAGGTTTTTGCCAGATAGGTTTCATACTGTTTTACGGACATACACGGCGTCTCCACTATCACTCATTCGCTCTACATTTCCCATGCGTTCATAAAACGCCACCAGCGTTTGCGCCGACTGGTTGTCCAAATAAAAACCGCGCTGTTCAAAACCACGCAGCAATTCATGCAGGCGGAGTTTGTCATTTTTACCCACAGTGAGATTAGTCAGTAACAGAAGACGATCCTGATTCAGCACCAGCACTTTCCCTGCCCGACCACGGACCTGAATGAAGTCAGTGCAAATCTGGCTTTCCAGCTCCTTAATGTAATTCTTATTTATATCCGCACGGTTAGTTTTTTTATCCTGGAATTGCTCTACGGCAACGGATAATAGCTGTTTGAAAGCACTTTCCAGGTTTGTTGCGCGGTCACGAACAGGAAGATCTCGTTCTTCCTTACTAATAAATTTCTGTATGTAATCATTAATTTCATCTAAAACTTGATTTGGGGCATCCGAATAATTCAAACAATCCTTATATACCTGCCAGAGAGGGCGTTTTTTCTCCCCTTTTACCTGCAACACTTCCAGCGCGGAAAGTATCGGGAACAGTTTTTCGCTCTGGCTGGCGAACAGCTTATAGCCATAACGTTTCACCTTTTCCCGTTCGGAGCTGGCTTTTTCGCTATCAAGAATAAAAAACAGTGATTTGCTTTGTGGTTCGCCGTCCTGCCAGTTGTCCAGATTGAGCGCCAGTTGAGCGCACCAGCTAAAGGCGTACAAACGTAGGGTGTTGGTCAATTCTTGTAAAAGGTATTGTGGGTGCTCCGCCAAAAACGCCAGATCGGACTGAAAACACGTGACCATATACGGAAGATACGGTTGCTCTTCGGCAAACGGTCCTTTACCCAACAGCTTTATTTTTCCATTGAGCTTATTCAGCATTTGCTGCTCGATGAAGTTCAGTCTGTCCTGTATGGGATAACGAAGACTGAAATCTCCTATCAAATTGGCAAACAACGTGCCAAGTCGTTTATCTGCCGTTGAACCAGCACTTATTTTTTCACCCGCAAACTGAGCGTGAAAAAGTAAAAAAAGAGGCGATACACGGAAAATATCCTGGCTAGAAAAATACATCCGTTCTAGCACCGACCAGAATGCAGGCTCATCAAGCATCTCCTGCATATGTGTTTTACAATCTTCACGGAATTGGCTAGGATCGTAGGCTTCGATTTTGCGTTTCAGAGCGTAGCTAAGGGCCAACCCGGTGACGAACTGCCAGCTAATATCGTTGTTCTTATTGCGCACAGGCAGGTAACTATCCAGTAGATTGTTACCCACTTTTAACTCGTTTGCGATAGGGTACATTCTACTAAACCTCCATACTGCTAATAGTGATCATATCGTCATCCGCCTTTGCACGATAAACCCGTTGTCTGCCATCATAAAATTTGATTTCGCTGCTGGATTTAGCCTGCTCCGCGATCAACTCTACAATTTCATCCAGTAACACGATGGCATTTTTATCGTATTTATTCGGACGATAGCCATTATTCAACTTGTCCAATAATTCGAACAAATTAAGCCCGATATGGATATGCGGCAGTGGATTTTGCCCCACCTTTAAATAGACATCGAAGCCAGTTTGATGTGCCGTATGTTTATTACGGATAGCATCCCAATCAGGCTTCACCTCTACCGGTGCGGTTATTTTTATTCCACCAAACTCACCCAAAAAGAACTCTTCTTTTTGCATACTTAATTCAGGTGCTTTGCGGTTGGCATAGTGCTGGATACCCGCGATAAGCTCAAAAGCATAGAAACGATTCAGTGATCTTTTTTGCTCCGGATCTGCTGTGTAATTTCTATGCAAATGCCAGATTTCTGAGTAACGCTCAAACAATGATTCGTTAAAGAACGCGGAAAATCTCCGATGATAATCATTACCCAACGACTCGTGCTGCAATAGCCAGAAAAGACGGATCAAGGAGGTTGCGTCACCGGGCTTAACGCTCTGGCGATCAAACTTAATGTGCAACGGCTCAAGTGCGGCTAAAAAATCATCGAGTTCGGAGTCAACCAGTCCCAGTTCATAGCGCAAAACAAATTGATCAAGTTCATAGGTGTGCAATCTGGCGGGATCAAAATCAGAAACTTTTTTAATCAAATCATTTTCTGCACCGATGAACAGGTTATCAAATAAGTAGCCAGGCCCCATCAACAGATGATGCAGAAAGTCCAGCAGCGTTCGGGTCGTTACAAACTGGTCTTTAATCAACCGCGCTTTAAAGAGCTGTGTAATTAATACATTCTGCACGCCAGACATGCAAAGCAATTTAAAGTTTGCAACCTCTTGTAGATCTGGGTTAATTGATTCCTCGCGCCGAAAAATAAACTGAAAGAAATTATTATCATCATCACGAGTTAAATTATCTAATAAGGACTTAATAAATGATGAATATTGTTTTTTTTCGTCAAACTGGAATTTAGGGTAATGTTCAAAATCAAAAAAAGAACAATTCTCGTTACGGTAAGGACGGCTTGCATCCTGCTGCCCGGATAAAAATGAGTCAATTGCAGACCGGATCATCTTGTGGCATTCAGCGCCTTCTCGAGCAAAGTTAGCGAGCATTCCGGTGTTGATGCCAATGAGCAATGGAGATGACTGCTGATGATGATAAGCAAATAGCTCATTCAAAGCGTCAATGGCTGATTGTCGAGGGGCAAAGCTATGAGTGGCATCCAGATGGAAACTAAATCGCCGCTGATAACGCGGATCTGACTGACAGCGGGTTAAAATTTCGGACTTTCCGTCCCCGCTACTACCGCACAAAAAAATGATTTCGCCGGGTTTAGCAACATCAAGATAGCGTTGCAATTCGGTTTCAATCTCTTGTTTAACAAAGAGTTGTTCCTTCAACTGATCGAACTCATCCTTCTGGCGGTGTGTCACGGTGGTGACGGAAAACGAAGATGACTTCGCAAGTACACCCAACGCTTTACGTAATGTGATTGCGCTCATAACTTCATGTTCTCTAAAGTAGGAATACACCTATTCTATAAAAGCTACCTACTGATATCTATAAGTTCTTTAACGTATTCATTACGTGCAATTTCAACATTGTATATTTTCCTATCCCCTCCCTGTTGGTACATGCATTATCTAACCGAAAATACAATCATCAGCACCAACATGTGTTGGTAGATATACGTTAAAGCCGGTTATTCCTGATTATACATGGATCCTATTCGGGGTCAGGGTCAACCAACCGACATTACTAACTGAAGGTTGTATCTAATCCTGGGGGCAGGTCAAAACCATTAATTTTCTCGATTGTCACAGCGATGTATTAACACAAGCTCGAGTGAAGAAACTGAAATAGCCTATCACAAGCTGGCTCGTAAAGATCGTTTACAACTTAATTCTCACATTAATATACAAATGTTTGCTGTTGAGCTAATTGATGAAAATGGTTCTGTGATTAACCGTAAACTACTTTCTGAGGGTGAAAAAAAAAATTTATGCGATCGCCATTCTTTAAGCTCTAGCAAAAAAATCTGGCCGTGATTTTCCAGTCATTATTGATACACCTCTGGGGAGTTTGGATTCACAACACAGGGATAAATTAATCAATAATTACTTTCCATTTGCTAGCCATCAAGTTGTATTGCTGTCAACTGATAGTGAGGTTGAACAACGTTATTTTGCAAATCAGTTAAAGAACGAAATATCACATTCTTATGAGATCGTTTTTGATGCAAATACCAAATCATCCTCACTCAAGCCTAGTTATTTCCGGGAGCCAAATAAGGAGATAATTTGATTCTCCCAAATAGAATGTTGCTAAGTCGTCAAGCTGAAGATCAGATTAAAAAATTGAAGACCTACACTGGCCTTACACTAAATATTTCTGCTCGCCTTGCATTTTTTCGTTCTGTTGAAAGTGGATTCCGCTATTCACATGAACAAAATACAAAAAAAATAAACGGAAAATTAATTTTGGATAAGATCACTTGGTTGGGCGATGCTTGGCAAGTTACTGAACTAATACTAAAATGCTGTATCCTTAGCTAGAACAAAAGATGCTCATGAAAGCATGGGCATCACATGTTGAGGATGGGATAGCTGCGCTAAGAAATTATAACAGACTTTAACTTGGCACTATAAGTAATATCCCCACAAAACAATTTTTTAGTCAATTAATAAATCTTTAGTGCCTTAGCACTCAAGGTTTTATTAACTCAAGGCCAAACTCTTTTTGGATAGTATCAAATAAAAAATCAGAGTAATTTAGAGAAAATATTTCCTCAACTGCATTACTAACATTTAAAAAAGAAAAACCATTAACTAAAGCATTGGTTTTAATGTCGACCTCAGAATAAAGTGTCATGAGAGTATTTTTGAAATCATTGAAATACGTCCTATTCATTTTCAGCAATCCATGAGTCATCAAATGCTTGTTTCTAACTTTGATATATTCATCAATTTTATTTTTATAGGATTGAGGCACACTGATTATTGTTGATTCAAGTTTTAAGGCATCCCATTTCTTTTTAAAACCCAATGGCTTCACCTTGTTATTATTTGCGCTTGCCTTATCAATAATAACAAACTCATCGTTCCGACCAGAATATGGTTCTATATTACCGACCCCTTCCATAATAAGCAATCCGTCACAAGCCCAATCTAATGAACGAAATAGAAATAAAAAAGATGAAGAAAACATATTAAAATAAGCTTTATATTTAGCGCATACAATCAAGTATGCTGATAAATATTTATAGATAACAGGGAAACCGGCATAAGTACTTAGGTTACCATTGCTGTCATAAAATGAATCTAACATTGTTTTTATTTTATCTTTACGATTTACCGATAAATTCCTCACATACTTTGGAACATTCATATCGTAAATGACACTATTATAAAAACTTATGAGTTCCGATAGCTCTCTAAGTTTCAGTGAGTCTTTATAACTATCTAACCTAAAATTGTCTATATCCGCATCGGTTAAACCAGAACTACCACAAAATACATCCAATTCTCTTATACTGATATTCTCGATAGCTACAATAACATCAAAAGCAAATTTTTTTAAAACTAAATCATCAAATGAATCTCTAATGAGAGTAGCATGCTTAGATAATGAACATTGATAGAACAAATCATTTGATCCATTTTTTTCCTCTAACACAAAACTATCTATGTGATATTTTCTAACTGCTATTTTAGATAACAAGTTTAAATTTTCATCAATTATTCCTATTTGACATTTTGTCATGTCAAAATGAAAACTCAAAATACCAAATATATCTTCTACAGAAATTTTTCTTGAAACAAAAAAATTGATATCAAAACCACCAGGACATACTTCTAAATATTTTTGCGCATCACTTTTATTACCCACAAGAAAAATAACAGATGAGTCAGCAGCAATTATTGCTGCTGATTCTACATCTACAGGATTGACTCTAAGGTCAATTAGATAATCAACTCTGTCATTCTTGTTCATCGGACTCATCTTCATAATTCAAGTAGAAAAAGTCATCAAATCCTAGTTTTGCAATTAAAGCTTTTGCACTTAGCAAAATTTCATCTTTAACAAGGCTTCTAACTAACTCCTCAAATCGGACATTGGCTTCTAACTTAGTCTCTGCATCAGTAGTTGAAAGAATTTCAGAAAACCTTGCATTTTCTGCATCATTTAACTTTCTCTTGTTATCGGCAGTTATATTAAAGCTATGCTTATATCCTTTAGCAAAGGATTTTTCTTTGTCGCTTTTCATTTGAGAAAAGAATGCACTTCCATGTTCTTTACCAATTTTATTTAACTCCGAACAAAGCTCGGTTGAGATAGCGAACATATCCTTCATCTCTCCAATTATGTTTGAGTCACCAAGCAAACTTAGTATTAATCTTTTAAGCTGGTTGACTGCTGACTTATTTGTTTTAATGCGAGCACCATCAAAAATGGTACTTTGCATATAGAATAGTGAAGAGTTGAACATGTCACGTTCTTTATCCATGCATTTGTCTGCTAAATAAATATACATATCAGTCCTTTTTTTCTCGACTATACCTGAATCAATAAATAATTGGCTCAATTCCAAGTATGCTGTTATATATGCCTTTTGAAAAACGGATAAAAAATAAATTCTATTAGTTTTTAACTCTCTTTCAAGAGTGAACCATTCAATTAACCCAGACAAATGCAATTTACATTTACTTTCTATTTCTACGCCTTTTGGGATAGGTATGTTTTTTACAAAATAGTTTTCTAAATGCGAGGAGCACTCAGAATAAATATCTCTCCTCTCTTTTATTTCTCTTGTTTTATCCTGAACTAAAGTTTTGAATAGCTCATAAGAAACCTGGTAAGCTTTAGGTTCAAAAAAGATACGTTTCAAACCATCGACAAGAGATTCATTGATTTTTCCTTTCAACCAGCTTTTAGGTATCGATTGAAAATCTCTCCATGGAAATTCACTTGATACACCATGGTCATTTGAATCACTCTCACTATTAAATACCGGAGCGTCTTTGATGGATAGAAATTTGAACAAATTGGATAAAGCATTTTTATTTCTTGAAAAATATTCTTCTAAAACTGAGTAAATAACACCAATACTAGTTATCGAATGTTTTCTTGATATTGTCTTCGATTCTTTATGGTTTTTTGTATTCCACTCGATTACTGCTAAACCAATTTCCTCGTACTTATCATCATGAAGTATCGATGCGCAAAACTCTCTACAAATTATAGAGCCTAAGTTATCATCTGATAATAAGGTCAGGTAATGCCCACTAACCTTTTCAACCGTTGAATTTATATCAACAAAAAGTTTCCTCAAGACGCTTGGTACATCTAAAATATCTTGATTTTCTATTTTATTTTCCAATGTCGATAGAGGAGAGTAAATAATGCAAACTGGAATTGATACGTTACTGACACGTTTTTTCTCAAACCTCCTTAAATGTTCAAGCGCAAATAATCTATGCTGACCATCAATAACGACCAATCGTCCTCCCTTTCCAGAAGATGGTCTAAATACATCCAGCGTGGCATTTTTTAAATCTATCTTTTCAGGACCATCAATATTAAACTCAGCACCATTTACTGCATCAATATAATTCTTTACCTTAAACAGCCCTTCCCACTCCCGAGTGATTGTACCACCAAATGGGTCATTTTCTTTCTGTATAACCATGTCAGGATAATAACTTTGTATCTTATTATCATCATCAACTTCAATAATAGAAACAATTAAAGGTGGTAGAAATACAACACCTTTAATTTCATCATTCTCAGGGGCGAGATAATTACAAATTTCTTTTCTAGCCCTGTCTTCATCAATATCCCTTTGAATCAACGCATCAAAATCTTTTTTATTTTCCTGTATATCTCTGGCAAATGACAAATTGATTATGTCATCTATTTTTATTGAAGTCATTATGAATTCAAGAGGTTGTGAACTATTAGGTGCAAAATACCCTATAGCACCTGAACTACTGAAATTGTAGTTTGCTTTATTTACCTGTCGATAGTCTCTGGTCATTACATGCCTCCTTAATCATTGTCATAATAGCTTCCAGTGCTAAGTGGCATAAAGCAATAACATCTGAAAACCATATGCAAGCGCGCTACTGAATTCAAACTAGATTACAGAGTATTTAACCAAAAAAAATAAAAATGTCAACATAAAAGCATACTCTCATGAATAAAAAAAATACACCCATAGGCATTGTGCGTTTCCATCATGATACTTCTGTTGTATATAATTATAAATTAGTGCGGAGCATTAAATTAACAATATCGTAATGCCCATAAAACTCAATAAGTAAAAAATCTCTTGATGCTTTTATATCACCCCCTAATTAATGATGGGTATAAGTGAAGGCTGCATTTATCTTACATTTAAAAAACATCCAATTCTATAACCAATAAGCCAGATGACAATTAACACAAGTACATTTGCTTTCAATTATTATCTATTCTCATTTCAATCTACAAAATGGAATTAATAACTCTAATGTTAAAATTAACTACTCAAGTATCAGATATTGGAAAACCCATATGGATTAATAGTCCCTCCCCGATTAGCACCCAGGTAATCTGCCCACCACAGCAGCATTAACCTGCGCTCCCCTAGATGCTCCGCCTTGTGGATGTAGGCTGTCCGCACAGAGCTACGTTCCTGATGGCTCATCTACCGCGCCACATTATCCCCCGACCACAATCCTTGCTCAATCAGTGAATTACAATCCATCGTCCTGAATCTTGCCCTCTGACTTCAGTTTTCATGTTACAACCCATCATTCTTAACGCACTGTTTACCGTATTTCCACTCATGGGCTTACGCGGACCGGGATTGCCAATAAAAATCGGCTCATAAGACCAGACGCGAATTGACACTTTTTATTCAAACGATCTTACGAAGCTCAATACCATTTATCTTTCCTAAACCATCCACAAAACCCCCATACCACTGCAGCATCTCCCTTCTCTGCTCAAGATACTGCGCATGGTTATAAGTCCCGCGGATGGTGTTCTTGTCCACGTGCGCCAACTGCAACTCAATCCATGCCGTGTTATATCCCTGCTCATGCAAAATGGTACTCATCGTGTGTCGGAATCCATGCCCAGTTGCCTTCCCGTGATATCCAATTCGCTTCAATACTTGGTTAATACTCGCTTCACTCATTGGCTTGGTGATGTCATTGCGCCCCGGAAATACCAACGAATAACGCCCTGTAACCGCTTGGATCTCGCGCAATGCCTCAACTACCTGAGTTGATAACGGCACCATATGTGGCCGCCGCATCTTCATGCGTTCTTTTGGCAATTCCCAAATCGCTTTATCAAGGTCGAACTCCTTCCACTCAGCTAGGCGTAACTCAATGGTGCGCACACCGGTTAGCATCAGAATACGCGTTGCAAGACGAGTAATTGGGCTGCCCGAATAGCCTTCTAACGCCTGCAAGAACTCAGGCAACTCATCAGCGAGTAAATGTGGGAAATGTTGAGGTTTTGGGGTAGCTAACGCACTAGCTAGATCGGCGACTGGATTTATCTCCGCCCTGCCCGTCACGATGGCATAGGTAAACACCTGCTTGCAGGCTTGCCGGATCTTACGCAGTTTATCCAACACGCCTCGCTTCTCTAACTTACGCAGCGTCGTCAGCATCTCCAGCGGTTTGATTTCAGCGATGGGACGTTTGCCAAGATCTGGAAAGATGTCATTCTCCAACGCTTCCATTAGGTCATCGGCATAACCCTTTGACCATCCTGGACGTTTGTACTCATGCCATTCAAGAGCAAGCGCTTTGAAGTTATTCTCAATCGCAATCTTACGAGTTTGCTTATCAACCTTTTTCTGCTCGCTCGGATCGATGCCGTTAGCAATCTTCCTCTTAGCTTCATCACGACGTTGTCTGGCTTCGGAAAGTGAGATCTCAGGATAAACACCTAGCGCCAATGTTTTCTGTTTGCCATCAAAGCGATACTGCAAGCGCCAGTATTTCGAACCGTTCGGATGCACCATCAAATGCATCCCTTCTCCATCTGTAAGTTTGAAAGCCTTATCGGTAGGCTTCGCACTTCTGACTTTTACATCTGTTAGCGCCATTAGCTACTCTCCATCACTGGATGTTGGTACAAAAAGTCATTGAACGGGGCTGTACCAACACATATACCAACAAAGATTACTTGATGTGGGTTTATGTCGATAGACTTGGGTTGAATCTGAATACCTGATATAGCGCTAATTTACTGAATTTCAGGCATAAAAAAAGACGTCGGTTGACGTCTCTTGATTTGAATTTGGTACGCCCTACAGGATTCGAACCTGTGACCTACGGCTTAGAAGGCCGGTGCTCTATCCAACTGAGCTAAGGGCGCATGGAGATGGCACGGATTATACGTCGGGAAGCGGGTACGTCAACGTTTTTGCCGTTTCTCCGCAGCGAAGTGCTGCGGTAATGACCAATTGGCGTCAGTGACGCCTGCGCCATTCGCTGAGCGACACGAGTTTACTATTGTCGGTAAATTCTCCTTCCAGCTCAATCCCTTGTGTTGTAAAACGCGCATTGTATTGCTCACGAAGTGCATGCAGCGCCTGGATGTCCGGTTCCAGCTGGCGCAGAAAGCCCAGCGCGAGCAGCAGCTGCTGGCGGCTAATAAGCGGTGGAAAACCGGCACGACTGAGAATCGCATGCCAGCGCTGGCTGTTCTCCTCGCTGCCGTCAACAATGAACACCTGCCAGATCAGCAGTACCGCTGCGCCATTATGCAGATGCGTTTCATTATCCTTGCTGAGATAGTCGGTAAACTCTTTCGCCGCCTCTTTCCCCATCATTGAGATCATTGATTCCACCTGTACCGGTGGCAGCTGCAGCCGTTTGCTGAGCCGCTGAGCGGCATGGCGTGAGCCAGCGGTGAGCAGCTGAAATCCAGCGACAAACACCACCGCCAGAGTAGCAAGTATTATCCAAATCATTACATCGTCCCCGGATTGTCCTGCAGATATCATACGCATGCAGGCTGGCACTCGTCGCGACGAAAAAGCCGGAAAGCACATACGCGGCTGAAACTGTAACTGACAGCGCGCCGCGCTTCTGACAAAATACCCCCCTTCCCCGATTCAACACAACACAGTGGATTTCCTCTCTGATGGCAGCAAAAATTATTGACGGTAAAACGATTGCGCAGCAGGTGCGCGTTGAGGTTGCGGAAAAAGTGAAGCAGCGCCTGGCCGCCGGAAAACGCGCGCCAGGTCTGGCAGTGGTTCTGGTGGGTGAAAACCCGGCATCGCAGATCTACGTGGCCAGCAAACGCCGCGCCTGTGAAGAGGTCGGTTTCCACTCCCGCTCTTACGATCTGCCTGCCACAACCCGCGAAGCTGAGCTGCTGGAGCTGATTGATGCGCTCAATCAGGACGACGAAATCGATGGCATCCTGGTGCAGCTGCCACTGCCAGCCGGCATTGATAACGTCAAAGTGCTGGAGCGCATCACGCCTGATAAAGATGTCGATGGATTCCACCCTTATAACGTCGGTCGCCTCTGTCAGCGTGCGCCAACCCTGCGTCCCTGCACGCCACGCGGTATCGTGACGCTGCTGGAGCGCTACAACATTGACACCTACGGCCTGAATGCCGTGGTGGTTGGCGCATCCAACATTGTTGGTCGTCCGATGAGTATGGAACTGCTGCTGGCGGGCTGCACCACGACCGTCACTCATCGCTTTACCAAAGATCTGCGCCATCACGTTGAGCATGCCGATCTGCTGGTCGTTGCAGTGGGTAAGCCAGGGTTTATTCCGGGTGACTGGATCAAACCGGGCGCCATCGTCATCGACGTGGGCATTAACCGGCTGGAGAGCGGCAAAGTGGTGGGCGATGTTGATTTTGATAGTGCATCCGAGCGCGCTTCCTACATCACTCCGGTGCCGGGCGGTGTTGGCCCGATGACAGTAGCTACACTGATTCAAAACACGCTGCAGGCGTGCGAAGAGTTTCATGATAAAGAGGTGGTTTAAATGACAAGTTTTTCACTGGGTAAATTCCCGCACGTCGATCTGTGTGACCTGCTGAAACTGGAAGGCTGGGTTCAGAGCGGCGCACAGGCGAAAGTCGTGATTGCCGAGGGTGAAGTGAAGGTCAACGGTGCGGTAGAAACCCGCAAGCGCTGCAAAATCGTAGCCGGTCAGACCGTAGAATTCGCGGGTTTCCGCATTACTGTGGTCGAGTGATTTCCGGGCGTCCCTGCGGGGACGCTGTTACACCCGCTCATCTCCCTTCACGCACGTCTCCCCTTCCCGCTGTTCCAGTGCAATATGATTCACCGCCGTATGCTGCGCTATCAACGTCGCGAGCCGGGGTGAATGGCTGGTGATCCAGAGCTGACTGAACTCGCTGGCTTCGGCGATTAAGCGCGCCAGCGCAGGCAACAGATCTTCATGCAGGCTGTTTTCCGGCTCATTCAGTGCCATAAAGGCCGGCGGACGCGGGCTGAGCAGTGCGACAACCAGACAGAGAAACCGCAGCGTGCCATCAGAAAACTCGGCGCTCTCCAGCGAACGCAGAATGCCCTGGCGCGACATCAGCATCTGGAAACGGCCATTCTGCACATCGACATCAAACTGGCTGTCGGGAAAAGCCTGTTCCATCACCTCAGACAGGAGTTCGGAATGACCGCGCTCAACAATGGTCGCCCAGGCCGCCGCCAGATTACTGCCATCATGGCTCAGCACCGGCGCACGCACGCCAATCTGCGGTGCCCGTATCGGTGAGCCAGGCCAGACGGCGAACTCATGGTAGAAGCGCCACTGCTGCAGACGTTCGCGCAACTGCGAAAGCTCCGGATAGCGATGGGGTTCGCCAAGCTGACCAAACAGCGACTCTTCGGGATGCAGCACCGCCGGATAGGCGACGCGCTCGCCCTCAACGTTGTGCAGAAAGGCGGTCTGATTTTCGCGCTGCATAATACAGGCGGAAGGACGGCGCTGCTGACCGCTCAGCCAGAGTCGCTCCTGCTTCACCAGCGGATCGAGATTAAACAGGCTGGTCACCAGCGGCTCGGGAAAGCCAATCTCCAGCTGGTAATCCATGTCATCCATCACCACGGCCAGCTCCAGCCGCTTTGGATCGTGTCGGCGATCGCCCCGGCGTAAGCCGCCCGCCCACATCGCTTTCTGAATGCCGCCTTCTTCAGCCAGCGCCAGTGCCAGGCGACCGCTGGCCGCCTCATGCAGCAGCCGCACCGCTTTGTAGAGGTTGGATTTACCGCAGCCGTTGGGACCGCTCACCACATTCAGCTGCTGCAGCGACAGCGTCAGGTTACGTATCGAGCGGAAGCCGCGGATCTGAATCTGTTCAATCGCCATAATAAAAAAGGGCGATTGCTCGCCCTCTCCGGTTTATTTTCGACGCCAGCTGGAGCCCTGCGGCCCATCCTCGACGATGACACCCAGCGCGTTAAGCTTGTCGCGCGCGATGTCCGCTTCCGCCCAGGCTTTGGCGGCACGCGCATCGGCACGGGCTTTCACCCAGTGCTCAATCTCGGCAACCTCTTCGTCATTGACCTGCGCGCCGCTTTGCAGGAACAGCTCAGGGTCCTGCTGCAGAATGCCCAGCACGTTGGCCATCTCGCGCAGCTTCGACGCCAGCCCGTGCGCTGAAGCGCCATCTTCACTTTTCAGGCGGTTCACTTCACGCGCCATGTCGAACAGCACCGAATAGGCTTCCGGGGTGTTGAAATCATCATCCATCGCGCTGCGGAACCGCGCTTCAAACGCTTCGCCGCCGTGGGCAGGCACGCTGCTGTCGGTGTGACGCAGTGCCGTATAGAGACGCTCCAGCGCCGCACGCGCCTGATTCAGGTTATCTTCGCCGTAGTTAAGCTGGCTGCGATAGTGACCGGACATCAGGAAGTAACGCACCGTCTCCGCATCATAATGTTGCAGCACGTCACGCACGGTGAAGAAGTTACCGAGCGATTTGGACATCTTCTCGCGATCAACCATCACCATGCCGGAGTGCATCCAGTAGTTGACGTAAGGACCGTCATGAGCGCAGCTCGACTGGGCGATTTCGTTTTCATGGTGCGGGAACATCAGATCGGAGCCGCCCCCGTGGATATCGAAATGGGTGCCCAGCTGTTTGCAGTTCATTGCCGAGCACTCGATGTGCCAGCCGGGACGACCGTTGCCCCACGGCGATGACCAGGCTGGCTCATCCGCTTTGGACATTTTCCACAGCACGAAGTCCATCGGGTTGCGCTTCACGTCGGCGACTTCAACACGCGCGCCCGCCTGCAACTGCTCCAGATCCTGACGCGACAGCGCGCCGTAATCGGTGTCGCTAAGCACATCGAACATCACGTCGCCATTGTCCGCCACATAAGCGTGACCGCGAGCGATCAGCGTCTCCACCAGTTCGATAATCTCAGCGATGTGACGGGTAGCGCGCGGCTCCTCATCGGGCGGCAGAATCCCCAGCGCGGCGAAGTCGTTGTGCATCTCGCCAATCATGCGGTTAGTCAGGGTTTCGATGCTCTCGCCGTTTTCGTTGGCGCGCCTGATGATTTTGTCATCAATGTCGGTGATGTTACGTACATAATTAAGCTGATAACCGAGGTAACGCAGGTAGCGCGCCACCACGTCAAACGCCACGAACGTCCGCCCATGACCAATGTGACAGAGGTCATACACCGTGATGCCGCAAACATACATCCCGATTTTACCGGCATGAATGGGTTTGAATTCCTCTTTCTGTCGACTCAGGGTGTTATAAATCTTAAGCATTGAACGGTTCCGTTTTCGCGTGTGGTTGGCACTTTTAAGTATCCAGACATTGTGCCGTATTTTTATCGCTCGCGCGACGCAAAGCAAGCCAACTGCGCCGCGCTGCTGACGCGTCATTGGAAATTATGATATAAGAACGGTCGACAAAAAGGGGGACGCCCATCGACAGAGCGACCTCAGCAACTGATGACAACCTTTACAGGACGACAAAAATGGTAACTTTCCAGACGAACCATGGCGATATCGTAATCAAAACTTTCGATGATAAAGCGCCGGCAACCGTACAGAACTTCCTGGATTACTGCCGTGAAGGTTTTTACGACAACACCATTTTTCACCGCGTAATCAACGGCTTTATGATTCAGGGCGGCGGCTTCGAGCCGGGCATGAAGCAGAAAGAAACTAAAGCCGAAATTCAGAACGAAGCCAGTAATGGCCTGAAAAACACCAAAGGTACGCTGGCAATGGCACGTACCTCTGCGCCGCACTCTGCGACCGCACAGTTTTTCATCAACGTAGCTGACAACGACTTCCTGAACTTCCGTGACGAAAGCGTTCAGGGCTGGGGCTACTGCGTGTTCGCTGAAGTGGTTGAAGGTATGGATGTGGTCGAGAAGATCAAAGCGGTCTCTACCGGCCGCAGCGGCATGCACCAGGATGTGCCAAAAGACGACGTCGTTATCCAGAAAGTGACCGTCAGCGAGTAATGTCGCGCACGCTGTTTATCGCAGATCTCCATCTGTGTCAGGAAGAACCGGCGATTACCGCCGGTTTTCTGCATTTTTTACAGAGCGAAGCGCCCCACTGCGACGCGCTCTATATTCTCGGCGATCTGTTTGAAGCCTGGATTGGCGACGACGATCCCAATCCGCTGCATCAGCAGGTTGCCCGCGCCCTGCGCGCCCTGCCGGTTCCGGTTTACTTTATCCATGGCAATCGCGACTTCCTGATTGGCCGACGCTTCGCGCAGGCCTGCGGCATGACGCTGCTGCCGGAAGAGCAGGTGCTGACGCTCTACGGCCATCGGTTGCTGATCATGCACGGCGATACGCTCTGTACCGACGATGCGGGTTACCTGCGTTTTCGGGCCAAAGTGCATAATCCCTGGATCCAGCGGCTGTTTCTCGCGTTGCCGTTGTGGATACGTAAACGTATTGCCGCCCGGATGCGCGCCGACAGTAAACAGGCCAACCAGCATAAATCCCAGACCATCATGGATGTGAATCAGGAAGCGGTCGTCGCCACTATGCTGCGCCAGCAGGTGCCGCTGTTAATCCACGGTCACACTCATCGCCCGGCGATTCATACGCTGAGCCTGCAGGGTGAAACGGCGCAACGCGCGGTGCTGGGTGCCTGGCACAGCCGGGGTTCCATGATCCAGCTCGACGCCAGTGGCATTCAGCTTATCCATTTCGACTTTTAATCTGCGGTTAAATCCACGACCTTAAGCCCGACGCAACCGTTTTCCTTGCGTGCTTCTCATGCTATTCTCGGTGCCCTTCAAAACCTGTCCGCCCGGCCAGGTCTGTTTGTTCATTCACAGGAGTTGACCCCATGTCATCCAACGCCCCGGCCCGCATCGCCATTGTTATGGGTTCCAGAAGTGACTGGGCCACCATGCAGTTCGCCGCTGAAATCCTCTCCAGCCTGGACGTCCCTTTTGATGTTGAAGTGGTCTCTGCGCACCGCACCCCGGATAAACTGTTCAGCTTCGCCGAAACGGCAGCCGACAAGGGTCTTCAGGTGATTATTGCTGGCGCAGGTGGCGCGGCACATCTGCCGGGTATGCTGGCGGCAAAAACGCTGGTGCCAGTGCTGGGTGTGCCGGTGCAGAGCGCAGCACTGAGCGGCGTCGATAGCCTCTATTCGATTGTGCAGATGCCGCGCGGTATTCCGGTCGGTACGCTGGCGATTGGCAAGGCGGGCGCAGCCAATGCCGCGCTGCTGGCGGCGCAGATTCTGGCGCTGCATGACAGTGCGCTGGCGTTACGCCTGACCACCTGGCGTCAGAGCCAGACCGATGAGGTGCTGAACCATCCCGATCCGCGGGTGGATGCATGAAGCCGGTTTGCGTACTGGGCAACGGCCAGTTAGGTCGTATGCTGCGTCAGGCGGGTGAACCCCTGGGCATCGCGGTTTATCCGGTGGGCTTAGACGCCGATCCTACCGCGCTCCCTATCGCCGACAGCGCGATCACCGCCGAAATCGAACGCTGGCCGGAGACGGCGCTGACGCGTGAGCTGGCCAGCCATCCGGCCTTTGTTAACCGCGATATCTTTCCGCGTCTGGCGGATCGTCTGACGCAGAAACAGCTGCTGGATCAGCTGGGACTGGCCACCGCGCCGTGGCAGTTGCTGGCAGATAAAAGCGAATGGCCAGCGGTGTTCGACTCGCTGGGCGAGTTAGCGATTGTGAAAAGCCGCACCGGCGGTTACGACGGCCGGGGTCAGTGGCGTCTGCGTGCTGATGAGACTCACACCCTGCCGGAGGCGTGCTACGGCGAATGCATCGTTGAGCAGGGCATCAACTTTTCCGGTGAAGTCTCACTGGTGGGGGCGCGCGGTCACGATGGCCAGGTGGTGTTCTATCCGCTGACGCATAACCTGCATCAGGATGGCATTCTGCGCACCAGCGTTGCGCTGCCGCAGGCGGATCAGGCACAGCAGCAGCAGGCCGAAGCGATGCTGAGTGCGATCATGCAGGAACTGAATTACGTCGGCGTAATGGCGATGGAGTGTTTCATTACGCCAGAGGGATTGCTGATCAATGAGCTGGCGCCGCGCGTCCATAACAGTGGGCACTGGACGCAGAACGGTGCGTCGATCAGCCAGTTTGAGCTGCATCTGCGCGCCATTCTTGGCCTGGCATTACCGCAGCCGGTGGTGTTTGCGCCGTCGGCGATGGTCAATCTGATTGGCACCGACGTGAATCTGAGCTGGCTGCAGCAGCCGCTGGTGCATCTGCACTGGTATGACAAAGAGGTGCGTCCGGGTCGTAAAGTGGGCCATCTGAATCTGACCGACAGCGATACAGAACGGCTCAGGGCTGCCCTTAATGCGCTGGTGCCGCAGCTACCGGAAGCGTACGCCAGCGGCATCGCCTGGGCGGTTGAAAAACTGTAATCCTCCGCACCTGAGTCTGGAAATGGCTTTACCAGGCAGCTCAGAAGCTTAATGCGATGGGAGCATACGCCTGGAGCAAAGCATCGCGCCGCCCGGCTAAAAACGCCGGGAGCGTTTTTGAACAACGCAAAGCGTTGGCCCGGCTACGGGCGCACCTCAGGGATGAGCAGCGTAATCGCCCGCGCTGAGCCTGCCATGGATGGCGTTTTTGCGGAGGGCGTATGCTCCCTGAGCCAGCACCTTACCGTCGAGCGCTACGGGTGCTAACTCACGCCGCATCAAACTTCCTGAACAACGCTTTCCCTTTGAGTAATCGGATCCCCAGCCAGCCACCGCACAGCGATAACAGCAGCGCGCCACACAACGGCAGCGCCAGCCACAGGGTCCAGTCAGGCTGCCACGGGAAGTCGAAAATCTTAGTCTGTAATCCCCACAATGCCGCTTCTGCCCCCATCGCCGCCGCCACGCCGGAGACCACGCCGAGCAGGGCAAACTCACACCACAGCGTCGTGCGCAGCAGGCGTTTACCGGCACCCAGCGTGCGATAGACCACCAGCTCCTGACGCCGCTGGCGCATACCGACCTGAATCTGCGCCAGCAGCAGCAACACGCCGCAGGCGGTCACCAGCACCACCATGATCTCCAGCGCCTGGCTGACCTGCGCCAGCACCTGACCGATCTGCCGCATTATGCTGCCGATATCCAGCAGACTTAGCGCCGGAAAAGCACGGTTAAGCTGCGCCAGCAGAACAGGATTCGCCTCCATGCGGAAGCTGGTGAGCCAGGTCTGCGGCTGGCTGTCGAGCGCGCCCGGCGGGAAGATAAAGAAGAAGTTCGGCTTCAGGCTTTCCCAGTCCACTTTACG
This sequence comes from Pantoea sp. EKM10T, assembly GCF_011800685.1. Classification (NCBI taxonomy): domain Bacteria; kingdom Pseudomonadati; phylum Pseudomonadota; class Gammaproteobacteria; order Enterobacterales; family Erwiniaceae; genus Pantoea; species Pantoea sp. EKM10T. Next base: position 124,747 of record NZ_JAALEU010000002.1, on the reverse strand, counting down.
CAAACTGGTAATGCGCGCGCTGAAGGTCTGCGTATCGCCGTCGAACGTCAGGGTATCGCCGAGCTTCAGCCCCAGCCGATCGGCCAGCTCCACTTCCATCGACACTTCACCCGCTTTGGGTGGCCAGTTGCCTGCCACCAGCGGATTATGATCCGGGCGATCGGCCAGTTCCGTCAGGTTGAGCTCACGGTTCAGGGCATTATCCAGCTTCGGATCGGCCGGTTTGCCGTTGAGTTCACTGAGCCGCACCCGCGCAATCGGGTAAAAGGTCCCGGGCGTGATCTGATGCGACTGCAGGAAATCACGCACCTGCGGCACCTGATCTGCCGTCATGTTCAGCAGGAAGAAGTTCGGGCTATCCGCCGGTAACTGCTGCTGCCAGCGATCCAGCAGATCGCCACGCATTACCAGCAGCAGCGCCAGCAGCATGAACGACAGCGAAAAGGCCGCAAGCTGGCTCAGCGTCATGCCGGGCTGGCGCAGCAGCCGGTTGATCGCCAGTCGTAACGCCAGGTTGCGCACTACCAGCCGACGCAGCAGCAGCAGGGTTCCCCAGCCGAGTAGTGCCAGCAATCCCGCCAGCACCACCACACCCGCCAGCAGCGCCCAGAGCATTTTACTGCCGCCAACCAGCAGCGCTAACAGCGTCACCACAACAGCAATCATCACCGGAATATAGATCTTCAGCGGCCAGAGGTTCGCCACCGCATCGCGCCGCAACACCCGCAGCGGCTGCGTCGCCAGCAGCAGACGATAGGGACGCAGACCCACCAGCAGCGAAATCACAAACAGCGATCCCACCGCCCAGATCCATGGCCAGACGCTGGCCGCCGGTAAGCTGGCAGGCAGCACGGGTTTCAGCATCGCCATCAGGATCGCTTCAACGCCCTGCCCCACCAGGCCACCGGCAATCGCCGCCAGCAGCAGTACCGCCAGCCACTGACCGATGATCAGCCGCTGCAACGCGCCGTGCGTCGCACCCAGGGTTTTCAGCACCGCCACCAGATCGTAGCGGCTGCGGCAATAGTGGCTCATGGCAACCGCCACGGCCGCAATCGCCAGCATCAGCGTCAGCAAGGCCGAGAGCAGCAGGAACTGCTGCGCGCGCTGCATCGAACGGCCTAATGCATCTTCCGAGTTCTCCACGCTGATCCAGCGCTGGTCCGCCTTCAGCTGCGGTTCAATCCAGCGGTCATAGCTGGCCAGCTGATCGGGATTACCGGAGAACTTATAGCGCCAGGTGATGCGGCTGCCTGGCTGAATCGCACCGGTTTTGGCGGCATCCGCCAGATTGATCAGCAGACGCGGCGCCATCTCAAACGGGTTAAAGCCGCCATCCGGCTCCTGGATCACCTCCCCGCTGATGCGCAGCTGGGTGTCACCCACTTCCAGCGTGTCGCCCACTTTCAGGTTCAGCAGCGCCATCAGGCGCGGTGCCGCCAGCGCGGTACCCGCCTGCGGCCTCAGCCCTGGCGGCTGCGTCTGCAGCGTGCCAAACATCGGGTAGCGATCATCCACCGCTTTTACTGAGGCAAGCTGCGGGGACTGATCGGCAAATGTCATGGTCATAAAGGTCAGCTGACGGCTCACCGTCAGACCGCTTTCAGCCGCTTTTGCCAGCCAGGCTTCTGGCGCTGCATCACTGCTGCGCAGCGTACGGTCGCCGGCCATAAAATCACGGCTCTGCTGATTCAGCCCTTTTTCCATGCGATCGCTGATCGACCCCAGCGCCAGCACGCAGGCCACCGCCAGCGTCAGCGCAAGCCAGACAATCAGCAGCGAGGGCGAACGCCACTCGCGCCAGAACCAGCGCCAGATCATTGCTCCTCCCACAATTTACCGTCGCGCAGCCGCAGGCGACGATCGCAGCGCGCCGCCAGTTGCTCGTCATGCGTCACCAGAATCAGCGTGGTGGCGAAGTCGCGGTTAAGGGAAAACAGCAGATCGGCAATGCGGTCACCGGTTTTACGATCGAGATTGCCGGTCGGTTCATCGGCAAACAGCAGACCAGGACGGCCACTGAAGGCGCGGGCCAGCGCCACGCGCTGCTGCTCGCCGCCTGAAAGCTGGGCGGGCAGATGATGCAGACGTTCACCCAGTCCGAGCAGCGTCAGAAGCTCTCTCGCCTGTTCACGGCTCTGACGGTCGCTGTCGCCGCGCAGCAGCGAAGGCAGCTGCACGTTCTCCTGGGCATTCAGGGTTGGCACCAGCATAAATGACTGGAATACAAAGCCGACCTGCCGGGCACGCAGGGCCGCACGCTGCTCTTCGTTCATCTGGTGCAGCGGCTGCCCCAGCAGATGGACTTCGCCGCTGCTGCCATCGTCCAGCCCGGCCAGAATTCCGAGCAGGGTTGACTTGCCGGAACCGGACTCGCCAATCAGCGCAATGGTCTCAGCTGGTTTGACAACCAACTCAACTCCGGTAAGGATGGTTAACTGATGCTCTCCCTGACCGACGGACTTAGTAAGATGATGAACTTCAACAATGTTTTCCGCTGGCATTATCCCTTCCTGTTATTGATTCTTCTGCTGGTGTCGCGTCTTGCTGCTTCAGATACGCTGATGGTACTGGGCGACAGCCTGAGTGCGGGCTATCGCATGTCTGCCACTGCGGCCTGGCCCAGCCTGCTCGATAAGCAGTGGCAGCAAAAACCTAAAGTGATCAACGCCAGTATCAGCGGTGATACGGCTGCACAGGGGCTGGCGCGCCTGCCCGCACTATTAAAACAGCATCAGCCGCAATGGGTGTTAATCGAATTGGGCGGTAACGATGGTTTGCGCGGTTTCCCGCCCGACGCTATCGCGCAGAATCTGAGTAAAGTTATCGACGATGTTAAAGCCGCCAATGCGAAGCCGCTGCTGATGCAGATTCGTCTGCCTGCCAACTATGGCCGCCGCTACACCGAAGCGTTCAGCGGCATCTATCCCGGATTAGCACAGCAGCATAACATTCCTCTGGTGCCCTTTTTCATGGAGCAGGTTTATCTGAAACCCGAGTGGATGCAGCAGGATGGCATTCATCCTAATCCTGATGCCCAGCCTTTTATCGCCCAGTTAATGGCAAAAGACCTGGCCCCCTTAGTTAAGCAGCCGTAGCGCGCCGGGATGCGCAAAAAGGGTAAAGAAATGCAAAAGCACTTTGCCGCATATAATAAATCATTTAAATCAATAATTTAATATTGGTTTTTTTGTTATTGGCGGCAAAGTGGTGACAGCGGCTTTACATGTGCCGCGCTGTGAGGATTATAAAGTGTGATGACCGCGCTTTTGTGAGGCGCAGCGGGCGTCTGTGGCGTTCTGGTGGCAGGTTAGTTCAAAACGATCTCACCATTAAATAAAACATTGAGCCAGAACTACTCAACTCAATTATTAGTAGCTGCAAAATTATTAATAGCTGCAAAATCGCAGCAGCAATTCAGGTTCAGCCACCTCTGATTTTCGCCGCTCCGTATGAAATCACATAGCCAACTATTAATGCTCCGATACACCCGGTAAGTTTCAGCCATGTGCTTTCAAACCAGAAAAAAGAACCCATAGCAAAAATCACAGACAAAAAGGTAATGGTTCCTTCAATTGCGTGGGACATTAACGCTTTTACAAATTTCATCTTGTATTCCTTTACAATTAATAGGATGTCCTTCGATGAACACAAGGTAAGGCTCTAATTGTCGTTCAACGAGGAAATAAACCATATCTAAATTCTCTTTTGATAGCCTGGCGTACGTAGCCGGATATTTGTTTTTCATCCTTCTTGACGCTCTTGCTGACTCTTCAATTATCCCCTGTAACATCACCACGTTTAGAGAGGCTGAAGCACTGAATCGGATGAAATGCCTGTATGCCTCGTCAATAGCCAACCGACGCAACATCATACTTGCTGTTGTCTGTGCCAATGTAATTTGCCCGGCTGTTCGTCCTGCAATGCTTCCAGCGCCGTACCCCAATTTATTGTTAACAGCCTCCTTTCCTTCATCATCAAGCTTTTGATAAAACCAGGTGAAAACAAGAGTAATTAGTCTGCGTAAAGGTGACTCAGCATTACCCAGGCTTTTGAGCATATAGAAAAAACGCTCCGTCTCAGCCTGATTTCTTTGTTTAGCACTTTGCCCTGCGAGTCCGCTCCCCTCCCAACTTCTGACCATACCCATGTAAGCTGTATTTGGTATGGAAGATATCCCATCGAGAATTCCCAGTGCAGCCTGTTTAATGTCCATATATCATCCCTGCGGTCCTGAATCTGTACGAATAATAACTAAAGTTCATGAGTGCTTCCAGACGATTTCTTCAGTTTACCCGCCAGCCAGAATTTCCTCCTGTGCCACGCCAGATCTGTCATTTCGCCAGATGATGCAAGCAAAACCAGTAACATCAAAATGGCAGAGACTTTATGCCCGGTCTGGGTCTGATCATTATTAAGATGTTATCGTAATCACTCATTTTTCACGGCAGACTCCTGGTAAATCAGGAGGAAGATAAAAGAGAAACGTGAAATGCTGACTCATTGCAATCAGGTATACATGCAGAAGAAATAACAGCTTAATTTAAAAAAACATGAGATTCGAAGGGGGATTAATTTGTGCAAAAAACCATTCTGATTACAGGTTGTTCGAGCGGTATTGGCCTGGTTGCCGCCCACGATTTACTGGCGCGGGGCTACCGGGTGATCGCCGCCTGCCGTAAAGCAGAGGATGTCGCCCGCATGGAAACACTGGGCTTTACCGGGCTGCAACTGGATCTCGACGATCCTCAAAGTGTGGATCAGGCCGCCGATACCGTGATCGGGCTCTGCGATAACCGTCTGACGGCGCTGTTTAACAATGCCGGATTTGGCCTCTATGGCCCGCTGCACACCCTCTCTCGCCAGCAGCTGGAACAGCAGTTTTCCAGCAACTTTTTCGGCGTCCATCAGCTGACACTGCGTCTGTTGCCCGCGTTGCAGGCCAGCGGCGATGGCCGCATTATTAATACCAGCTCGGTGCTGGGGCTGATCTCTACGCCAGGCCGGGGTGCCTATGCCGCCAGTAAATATGCGCTGGAAGCCTGGAGCGATGCATTGCGGCTTGAAGTGCGCAGCCGCGGAATCCGGGTCAGCCTGATTGAACCGGGTCCGATTCAGACCCGTTTTACCGACAATGTGACGCAGGGCGAACAGCATAACCCGGTGCGCAACCCTGGCATCGCGGCACGTTTTACCCTGCCACCGGAAGCCATTCTGCCTAAACTTCGTCATGCACTCGAGAGTAAACATCCGGGTTTACGCTATCCGGTGACACTGGTCGCACACATAATGAGCCTGCTGAAACGGTTACTCCCCGGCTGGATGCTGGATCGCATTTTGCGCAGCCATTAATCAGCCATGCGCAATAGCGCTTGAAGCCGGGCCAGTTGGCCCCATATTCTTAGAACACTTTTTGCAAAGAGACTTATCCATGTCACCACAAGCTTCGATCATCGACATCAACGAATCTAACCTGCAGCAGACCCTTGAGCAGTCGATGCAGCTGCCGGTGCTGTTCTACTTCTGGTCTGAGCGCAGCCAGCACTGTCAGGATCTGACGCCTGTGCTGGAGCGCCTTGCGCAGGAGTACGCGGGTCAGTTTATTCTCGCAAAACTGGATTGCGACAAAGAGCAAAGGGTGGCGTCGCAGTTTGGTCTGCGTTCAATCCCGACCGTCTATCTGTTTCAGGATGGTCAGCCGGTTGATGGCTTCCAAGGTCCACAGCCGGAAGAAGCGATCCGCGCCCTGCTGGAAAAAGTCCTGCCGCGCGAAGAAGAGCTGAAAGCGCAGCAGGCGATGGCGCTGATGCAGGAAGGTAAACCGCTGGAGGCGCTGCCGTTATTAAAAGATGCGTGGCAGCTGAGCAACCAGTCCAGCGAGATCGGTTTCCTGCTGGCTGACGTACTGATTACCCTGAACCGCAGCGATGAAGCGGAAGCGGTGCTGAAAGTGGTGCCATTGCAGGATCAGGATACCCGCTATCAGAGCCTGATGGCACAGATCGATCTGCTGAAACAGGCAGCGGATACGCCGGAAATTCAGCAATTGCAATCCCAGCTGGAGGCTGACCCGACTAACGCCGGGCTGGCTGCTAAACTCTCGTTACAGCTCCATCAGGTGGGTCGTAATGAAGAAGCGCTGGAACTGCTGTTCAGCTTCCTGAAATCCGACCTTAATGCCGCTGATGGCCAGGCGCGTAAAATGCTGCAGGAGATTCTGGCGGCGCTGGGTACCGGCGATGCACTTGCCGCGCGTTATCGTCGTCAGCTCTATTCCCTGCTCTACTAAGCGGCAGCACCCCGGGCCGAAGCGACTCGGCCCGTTAATCTGACAACGCGGAGGTTGTATGATAACTGTAATTCCTGCCCTGATTATTCTGGCGCTGGTGGCGGTCTGGGCCACCGTCAAGATCGTGCCACAAGGTTTTCAATGGACGGTTGAGCGCTTTGGCCGTTATACCCGCACCCTGCAGCCAGGATTAAGCCTGGTGGTGCCGTTCATGGATCGTGTGGGTCGTAAGATCAACATGATGGAACAGGTACTCGATATTCCCTCGCAGGAGATCATCTCCAAAGACAATGCCAACGTCACCATCGATGCAGTCTGCTTTATTCAGGTCGTTGACCCGGCGCGTGCCGCGTATGAAGTCAGCAATCTTGAGCAGGCGATTCTTAACCTCACCATGACCAATATGCGTACCGTGCTTGGCAGCATGGAGCTGGACGAAATGCTGTCACAGCGCGACAGCATCAACACCCGCCTGCTGCATATCGTGGATGAAGCGACCAATCCGTGGGGCGTCAAGATCACCCGCATCGAGATCCGCGATGTGCGTCCGCCGCAGGAGCTGATTGGCGCGATGAATGCGCAGATGAAAGCGGAGCGAACTAAACGCGCCGATATTCTGACAGCCGAAGGGGTGCGACAGGCGGCGATCCTGCGCGCTGAAGGGGATAAGCAGTCGCAAATCCTCAAAGCAGAAGGTGAACGGACCTCGGCGTTCCTGCAGGCAGAAGCGCGCGAACGTCAGGCGGAAGCGGAAGCTAACGCCACTAAGATGGTCTCGGAAGCGATCGCATCAGGTGATATTCAGGCCATTAACTACTTTGTGGCACAGAAATATACCGATGCGCTGCAAAAAATCGGTGAAGCTAATAACAGCAAAGTGGTGATGATGCCGCTGGAGGCGAGCAGTCTGCTGGGTTCGATTGCGGGCATCGGTGAACTGCTGAAGGAATCACGCACTGAGTCGAAACGCTGATGCTGGTCGATATTATCGCGCATCCGCACTGGTTCTGGCTGACGCTGGGTGGGTTACTGCTGGCGGCTGAGATGCTGGGCACCAGCGGTTACCTGCTCTGGAGCGGGCTGGCGGCGGTCATCGTCGGCCTCATTGAGTGGTTTGTGCCGGTAAGCTGGACGGCGCAGGGCTCTCTGTTTGCCGTGCTGACGCTGATCTGCGTCTTTTTATGGTATCGCTGGATGCGCCACCGTGAAGCGCGTCAGAAACCCAATGCCCTGAACCAGCGCGGCAGTCAGATGATCGGGTTGCAGCTGACGCTGGATACCGCGCTGCATAACCGCACCGGCCATGTGCGGATCGGGGATAGCAGCTGGCGGGTCGAGGCGGAGCAGGATCTGCCTGCGGGCACAGCAGTGGTCGTAACCGGCATTGAGGGGATTACGCTGCGTATTCAGCCACGCTGACCGCAGCATCCAGCCAGATTGTTGATAATCGGACATTCGGCGCCGTCATCGCCGGGACAGGCCTCTGCCAGCGCCAGCAGGCGAGCGCGCATGACGTGCAGCTCTTCAATATGCGCCGCAATTTCATCCGCTTTCTGCAGAGTACGGGCTTTTACATCGGCACTGTGGCGCGACGGATTGTTAAACAGCGCCACCAGCTCACGACACTCATCCAGCGTGAAGCCAACCTGTCGTGCCTGACGTAACAGGTTCAGCTCCTCAAGATGGTGTCCGTTGTAGCTGCGGTAGCCATTTTCACTGCGCAACGGCGGCGTCACCACCCTCTTCTCTTCGTAAAAACGTATCGCCTTGCTGGTCAGTCCGGTCTTTTTTGCCACATCGCTGATGTTCATTTTCGTCCCCTTGACCTTCCCCTTGATGGAAGGTTTATGCTTAAGCATGAATCGAAAATGACCAATCGGTCAAATGGGATTACAGAAGGAGTTGATTATGTCACACACTATTTCTCTGGCACTGGACGGCTTGTCCTGCGGCCACTGTGTCAAACGTGTCAAAGAGGCACTGGAACAACGTGATGATGTTGACCAGGCCAACGTGACCCAACAGGAAGCGCAGGTTTCCGGTCACGCAGATGCGGCCGCGCTGATCGCCACCGTGGAGCAGGCGGGTTATCACGCGACGCTGAAAACCGCGGACGCTTCCCCAAAGTCTGAACCGTTGACAGCATCAGAGCCGCCGCCGGAGGCGCTGACAACGGAGACTGCTTCCCGTCCGGCAGAAACAACCCTCCCCACCCATATGCTGCTGATTGAGGGCATGACCTGCGCCAGCTGCGTGAGTCGGGTGGAAAAAGCGCTGCAGCAGGTCGCAGGCGTCAGCCAGGCGCGCGTCAATCTCGGCGAACGCAGTGCGCTGGTGCTGGGCGACGCTGATCCGCAGCAGCTGGTAGCGGCCGTCGATGCCGCGGGTTACGGCGCACAGGTGGTGGATGACGAGCAGGAGCGACGTGAGAAACAGCAGCTCAGCGCCCGCAGCGCGATGCGGCGTTTCAGCTGGCAGGCTGCTGTCGCCCTGGCGTTTGGCCTGCCGCTGATGATCTGGGGCATGGTGGGCGACAACATGATGCTCACCGACCACAACCACGGCGTCTGGCTGACGCTGGGCATCGTGACTCTGCTGATCATGATCGTCACCGGCAGCCATTTTTATCGCAGTGCCTGGCGCAGTTTACGCAATGGCAGCGCCACCATGGATACGCTGGTGGCACTCGGCACAGGCGCCGCCTGGATTTACTCCTTTAGCGTGGTGCTGTGGCCCGACTTTTTCCCGCCACAGGCGCGCCATCTCTATTTCGAAGCCAGCGTCATGATCCTGGGCCTGATCAATCTGGGGCATGCCCTGGAGCAGCGGGCGCGCCAGCGATCTTCTAAAGCGCTGGAAAGATTGCTGGATCTGACGCCAGCCCAGGCGCGGCAGGTTGATCAACAGGGCGACAGGCTGATTCCGGTCAGCGAAGTGCAGCCCGGCATGACGCTGCGCCTGGTCACCGGCGATCGGGTGCCGGTCGATGGCGAAATCGCTACCGGTGAAGCCTGGTTTGATGAAGCGATGCTGACCGGCGAGGCGGTGCCGCAAAGCAAGACCCCGGGCGCAGCCATCTTTGCCGGCACCCTGGTGCAGGATGGCTCGGTAGAATTTATCGCCCGGGCGACGGGTAATCACACCACCCTGTCGCGCATTATCCGGCTGGTGCGTCAGGCGCAGAGCAGCAAACCGGATGTGGGCCGCCTGGCGGATCGCATCTCCGCCGTTTTTGTCCCGGTGGTGGTGTTGATCGCACTGCTCAGCGGCGCAGTGTGGTATCTGTTCGGACCGCAGCCACAAATTGCCTACATGCTGGTGATCGCGACAACCGTGCTGATTATCGCCTGTCCTTGTGCGCTGGGCCTGGCGACGCCGATGTCGATTATTGCCGGTGTTGGCCGCGCCGCCGAGCTGGGGGTGCTGGTGCGCGACGCCGATGCCTTGCAGCGCGCCAGCCAAGTCGACACCCTGGTGTTTGATAAAACCGGCACACTCACTGCCGGCAAGCCGCAGGTCAGTGACGTGCAGGTCTGGGGCGATGCCACCCGTGAATCAGTATTAACGACCGCGGCTGCGCTGGAGTTCGCCTCGGGTCATCCGCTGGCGAAAGCGATTGTCGCCGAAGCGAAACTGACCCAGCCGCCTCTGTTAGCGCAATTTCGTACAATACGCGGCAAAGGGGTCAGCGGTAGTCTGGATGGCAGAACGCTGCTACTGGGTAATGCCGCGCTGATGCAGGATAACGGCGTCGATTACCAGGCGGCGGAAGCAGAGATTGCGCGGCTGACGCAACAGGGTGCAACGCCGGTGTTACTGGCTGAGCAGGGCCAGCTAACCGGGCTTATCGCGCTGCGCGATCAGCTTCGACCGGAAAGCGGCGCAGCTCTGAAGCGACTGCATCAGCAGGGTTATCGCCTGATTATGCTGACTGGCGACCATGAAAATACCGCGCGCGCCATTGCTGCCGAGGTCGGTATTGATGAAGTAATTGCGGGCGTGATGCCGGAAGGCAAAGCGGCTGCAATTGAACACTTACAGCAGCAGGGCCGTCGCGTCGCGATGGTGGGTGATGGCATCAATGACGCGCCCGCACTGGCGCAGGCCGATGTGGGCATTGCCATGGGTGGCGGCAGCGATGTGGCGGTGGAAACCGCGGGCATCACGTTGATGCGTGCCGACCTGAACAGCGTGGCAGACGCGTTAGCGCTCTCTTCCGCGACGCTGCGCAATATCCGGCAGAACCTGTTTGGGGCATTTATCTATAACAGCATCGGCATTCCGGTGGCAGCGGGTGTGCTCTATCCACTGACCGGTACCCTGCTCAGCCCGATTGTGGCGGGTGCAGCGATGGCGCTCTCCTCCATTACCGTGGTCAGCAATGCTAACCGCCTGCTGCGTTACCGGCCACCGCGCGAGTAATCGCCGTTTCAGCGCTGTTTTTCACGCGCTGAAGTCGCTAGCATGGGGTTTTGAATCGCAAAGGACCGGGAATGACAGGCAACATCTGGCGCTCACTGCGCGGCTTTATCAGCCAACTTTTTCCCGCCAGTTACCGCTGGCCTGCGATGGATGTACGGCTTGGCGATCGTCAGCTGCATCTGGTCGGCAGCATCCACATGGGGACGCGCGACATGCAGCCGTTGCCCGCCCGTCTGCTGCGTCAGTTGCAGCAGGCGGATGCACTGATTGTGGAAGCGGATATTACTCAGGGTGGTTCACCCTTTGATCACCACGGCGATCGTCCCGCGCTCTCCACCCGGCTGGATAGCCACGCGATGCAAACGCTCACCGCACTCTGTCAGGAGATGAGCCTCAATCTGAGCCTGTTTGATAATCTGCCCGCCTGGCAGGTGGCGCTGATGTTACAGGCGCAGCAGGCACAAAGACTGGGATTGCGACCTGACTACGGCATCGATTATCAGCTGTTGCAGGCCGCGAAAGGTCTGAACAAACCGGTGATTGAACTGGAAGGCGCAGAGGCGCAGATCGCCCTGCTGACTGCGCTGCCGGATGACGGCATGGCGTTGTTGCAGGATACGCTGCTGCACTGGCACACCAATGCGCGCCTGCTGCAGATGATGGTGAGCTGGTGGCTCGATACGCCGCCACGCCAGCCGGAAATCACCCTGCCCGCCACCTTCAGCCAGGCGCTGAATGATACGTTGATCGGTCAGCGAAATGCGCAGTGGCGTGACCGGCTTCAGGGATTATCAGCAGGAAACTATGTGGTAGCGGTCGGTGCTCTGCATCTCTACGGCGAAGATAACCTGCCTGAGATGCTGAAGAAGCCCTGAAAAAAAGAGAGCCGATAATATTATCGGCCCGTCAAAGAGGAATTTGTTTATGATTTTGGTTATCGCTCAGCAATCAGATTGCTGGCGCGCGGCTAATTTTCACTCAAAGAACAAAGTTTCGCCACCTTTTTCCACGATTCTGCGTAATAAGATTATTCTTAGTAAGGAACCTGTATGACGCCCGCCGTAAAATTGCTGGAAAAACAAAAAGTCAGCTTCACCCTGCATCCCTATGAGCATGACAGCAGCGAAACCCATTTTGGTGACGAAGCGGTACGTAAACTCAATCTGGATGCGCGCCAGGTCTATAAGACGCTGCTGGTGGCGCTGAATGGCGAGGCAAAACAGCTGGCAGTGGCGATTACGCCGGTATCGACGCAACTGGATCTCAAGAAAGTGGCAAAAGCGCTGGGCGCGAAGAAAGCGGATATGGCCGACCCACAGCTGGCCCAGCGGGTCACTGGCTATCTGGTGGGAGGCATCAGTCCGCTGGGCCAGAAAAAACGGCTGCCTACGGTGATCGACCACTCTGCCAGCGCGTTTGACGCCATGTTTATCTCAGGCGGCAAGCGTGGACTGGATATCGAACTGGCTCCCCGGGATCTTTCACGACTGCTGGACGCTCCGTTTGCGGATATCGCCCGCCACGACTAAACCCGTGGCTGTGCGCAGAGCTGATCGATCATCCAGCGACCCGCCGGACCGGGTGGCGTACGGCGTGACCAGACCACCTCAATGGCGATATGCTGCGGCCAGCCCGGCATCGACAACTCTTTCAGAACGCCATGACCAAACTGTTTCACCAGCCAGCGCGGCAGAATCGTCCAGCCAAATCCCTGCTCCGCCATCTCCAGCAGTAACAGATAGGTCGGTGCCGACCAGATGCGCCCCATTGGCGCGGGTTCAGATGCCTCAACCCAGGTATTTAATCGCAGGTGACGAACCCCTTCCAGCTCGCTCTCGCTCAGGGTCTTAAGCTGGGCCAGCGCATGATCGCGATGTAAAAAGACCGCCATCTGCGCTTCAACCTGCAGTCGCGCCACGGCAATATCCACCGGCAGATTGGGCTGTGCCCGCACCACGCCCAGATGTACCCGCCCGGCCTGCAGCAGATCCAGCACATCACCATCCTCGGCAATCATGACCTCCAGTTCAATCTCCGGATAACGGGCATCAAATTGCCTGAGCAGATGCTCGTGATGATCGGTTTGCCAGAAGTCTGACATGGCAAAACTGAGCCGGGGTTCAACGCCCTGCGACAGACGTATCGCCAGCGCATCCAGCCGCTCGCTGGCCGCCAGGATCTGCTGAACCTGAGGAATAACGCGGCGTCCCTGCTCGGTGAGGACCGGCTGCCGACCTGCCCGTTCAAACAGCGCAAAGCCGAGATCGTCTTCAAGACTGGCTACTGCCGCGCTGATGGTGGACTGACTTTTACCCAGCGCGCGCGCAGCGGCAGAGAAAGAACCGCTCGCCACAGTCTGCATAAAAGCCTCAAGGGATTCCGGGGAGTAACGCATCTGAACCATCGCTTTTTTCGATAGGTGTTCATTTTATCTTAGCATTCCGACGTGTGAAAATGTGCCGCATTATTGAAGGAGAACTCACAATGCGTACCCGCTCACTTAAAGAACGTATTCTTCATGCTGTCTGCTTTGAAACGCTGGCGATTCTGACCGTTTCGCCGCTGGCGGCATGGGCAATGAATAAACCGCTGTTTCAGATGGGATCGCTGGCGATTATGCTCTCTACGGTCGCGATGCTATGGAACATGATTTACAACAGCGGATTTGATCGCCTCTATGCGCCAGGCCAGAAACGTGGCCCGGGCGTGCGTGTATTACATGCGCTGGGATTTGAAGGCGGATTTATCCTGATTGGTCTGCCCATTGCCGCCTGGATGCTGGATATCTCTCTGGGTCAGGCTTTCCTGGTCGAAGTGGCTTTTTTCCTCTTCTTCCTGCCCTACACCATGGCCTACAACTGGGTGTGGGACAAACTGCGCGAGCGCTGGATCAGACGTCATCCCTGCCGGGCGTAAGAAAAACGGGAGGCGCAAGCGCCTCCCGGTCAGTTCAATGCGCGGCGGCTGTTTCATTCCCCCACGGCCAGATCCACGCCAGGATCATTTTGGGATAGTTACGCTTCCGCGCTTTTTCCGCAGCTTCATCCCGCGCCCGGATCTGCTCATCGGTCAGATGCACAATCTGCCCTTTCGGCTGATAGTCGCTGGCTTTGACCGGCGAGTGCGTCTTGATCCAGTCGCGCAACACCTGCGCATCGACTGCCCCGCTGTTGAGATAACCCGCATGATTATCCAGACGCGGATAACCGTCGCCGCCAGCCGCATTGAAGCTGTTGGTTGCCATGCGATAATGCTGCGCATCCTGCAGCGGTTTACCGTTAATGCTGACGTCGCTGACATGTTTACCGTCTGCGGTCAGGCTGATACCGGCAAACTGGGCGTAGCCACCTGAGTCAGGCTGAATATTGGCGACCACATCCAGATATTTTTTGATCTCCGCCCCGGTCAGGCTGACCGAGACCACCTGATTGCCAAACGGCTGGACCTGCAGCAGGTCACGCCAGCTCAGCTTGCCCGATTTCAGCGAGGTGCGAATACCGCCACCGCTCATCACCGCAAAATCGGCTTTGGTGTGCGCCATCTGGGCGCGCAGAATCAGCTGGCCGAGATTCGTCTGCTCAAAGCGAACCTGCTCTTTTTCACCGCTGAAGTTGCCGTCGGCGCTGCCGACATTCACGGTTAACTTCGCCTCAGCCCGTTTCTGGAATGGCATCAGCAGTTTCATCATGGCGGTGTTTTTCGGGATCTCTTCCTGCCAGGTGAGCCAGGTTTCGCTGCCATCCGCGTTCTTTATCTGATGTTTAAGGTTGACCGGCACCAGCTGATAAGCCTCCAGCGTCACCTGCCCGTTACGGAAGGTGAAGTCACCACGTCCGACATATTTGCCCCATTTATCCGCCTGCATAATCCAGATCCCGTTCTGCTGATCGGGTTTGCAGGGCTGGCCCGGCTGATAATTTTTAACGCTGACGTTCTCTTTTTCCATGCAGACCGCATCATGCGAATGACCACCCACAATCAGATCGATGGTGCCGGCAGGCAGGCTGCGCGCCAGGGTGACGTCATCAATGCCATTGCTGCCATGCTTACCGTCGTCATAGTGACCAAGGTGGGTCAGCGCGACAATCACGTCCGGCTTCTCTGTGGCGCGCAGTTCGGCAACCGCCTTCTCCGCCTCCGCAATCGGATCGCGGAACTCGGTATCCGTCAGGCCCGCCGGATTGGCCAGTTTCGCCGTATCCGGGGTGATCAGCCCGACCACCGCAATTTTCAGCCCGAGACGATTGAATACCGCCCAGGGCTTAAACAGGCGCTGACCGGTACTTTTCTGATAAACGTTGGCGGCGAGCAGCGGGAATCGCGCCCACTTCTCCTGCTTGCGCAGGACCGCGATGGGCTTGTCGAACTCATGGTTGCCCAGCGCCATGGCATCATAGCCAATCAGGTTCATCGCGCGAAAATCGGGTTCAGCGTCCAGCTCATCGGACTCCGGTACGCCCGTGTTCACATCACCGGCAGAGAGAATCAATGCGCCGCCGCCTCTGGACTGCACATCGTAGCGCATCGTATCCATCAAGGTTTTCTGCGCCGCCAGACCATATTCACCCTGCTCAGTAAACCAGAAATGACCATGCTCATCGTTGGTGTGCAGCAGGCTGAAACGATAGGTGCGATCGGCCTGGGCGGCCTGTGAAAACAGCGGCATCAGGGCCACCAGTAGTGCCACGCCCGCCCCTGTCCATTTAGATAACAACACTGTGATTCTCCTTAATTTGCCGTCTGGCCCGATTTTACTGCCGGTTTGCCCCACTGTGTCGCACATTCCCCCGGCGAACTCAAGGCCAACGCACATTCGCCTGTCTCTGTATGCCACTCTTTTTATCTCCGGACCGCTTTTGCTGAGCATGACAACAGCCGCAAGGCCGCGCCCGTGTCAGACTGGTTTGTTCCGGATAAGCCAGAACGGGTAGCCAGACCTGTTGTTAACCAGTTGTTTACTCCTGCAAAAGTGCCGCTGACGGGCTTTACCCTGTCTGTGCGCGCATTTAACCCTTATTTGTGTCATACCCACGGCATTTAAGGATGCTAATTTTTATTTACCCGGACCGCTTTAAACCGTCAAATCAGCCAATATTATGGATAATGAACAAAAACACCCTTTCGATTGTGCATTTGACTTTTTTTCCTGCTTTTTTAGGGTATTCCCGCAAATTGCTCAGCGAAAGAATAGATTTTGTTTTAAACTCATTTGTTACAAGCGGATACATTTGTATACAAGGAGACAGGCATGCATCACACCACACCGTTGATCACTACCATTGTCGGAGCACTGGTTCTGGCATTTCTCCTTGGGATGCTGGCGAACCGCCTGCGTATTTCGCCCCTGGTTGGCTACCTGATGGCAGGCGTGCTGGCTGGACCCTTTACTCCCGGCTTTGTTGCCGATACCAATCTGGCTCCTGAACTGGCAGAACTCGGCGTGATTCTGCTGATGTTTGGTGTCGGCCTGCACTTCTCAATGAAAGATCTCATGTCGGTAAAGTCGATAGCCATTCCCGGTGCCATCGCACAGATCGCGGTCGCGACGTTACTGGGAATGGGCTTATCGTGGACGCTGGGATGGTCGTGGATGACCGGCCTGGTGTTTGGTCTCTGCCTCTCTACCGCCAGTACCGTGGTGTTACTGCGCGCGCTTGAAGAGCGGCAACTGATCGATAGCCAGCGCGGGCAGATTGCGATTGGCTGGCTGATTGTTGAAGATCTGGTGATGGTGCTGACACTGGTGCTGCTGCCTGCGATTGCCGGCATGATGGAACAGGGCAATGCCAGCGCCGGACTGCTGGCCTGGGACCTGCTGTGGACCATCGGCAAAGTCGCCGCCTTTATGGTGCTGATGATGGTGGTGGGACGGCGTGCCGTCCCCTGGATCCTCGCCCGCAGCGCCGCCACCGGCTCGCGTGAGCTGTTTACTCTGGCGGTATTAGCGCTGGCGCTGGGCATCGCCTTTGGTGCTGTTGAATTCTTTGATGTTTCGTTTGCGCTGGGCGCTTTCTTTGCCGGTATGGTGCTGAACGAATCGGAACTGAGCCACCGCGCCGCGCGCGATACGCTGCCGCTGCGTGATGCCTTTGCCGTGCTGTTCTTTGTCTCGGTCGGCATGCTGTTTGACCCGTCGATTCTGGTGACGCAGCCGCTGGCAGTGCTGGGCGCGCTGGTGATTATTGTGGTGGGTAAATCTGTCGCCGCCTGGCTGCTGGTGTCGCTGCTCGGCCATTCACGTCGTACGGCGTTGACCATTTCGGTCAGTCTGGCGCAGATTGGTGAATTCGCCTTTATTCTGGCCGGTCTGGGTATCTCGCTGGGCCTGCTGACTGACGAGGGCCGCAACCTGGTGCTGGCCGCCGCCATCCTGTCGATTATGCTTAATCCGATCCTGTTTACCCTGCTGGAGCGTTTCCTGGCGAAAACGGAGACGATGGAAGAGCAGACGCTGGAAGAGGCGATTGAAGAAGAGAAGCAGATCCCGGTGGATTTCTGCAATCACGCGGTAATTGTAGGTTACGGCCGGGTGGGCAGTCTGATTGGTCAGAAGCTGCTTGAGGCCAATGTTCCGCTGGTGGTAGTTGAAAACTCCCGCGCCCGTGTTGAAGCGCTGCGCGAGCGCGGTATTAAGGCGGTGCTGGGTAATGCAGCCCGCGCTGACACCATGGAACTGGCCCGACTCGACTGCGCCCGCTGGCTGTTACTGACTATTCCGAATGGCTATGAAGCGGGTGAAGTGGTCACCGCCGCGCGTGAAAAACATCAGAATATCGAGATTATCGCCCGCGCCCACTATGACGATGAAGTCGAGTACATCATGGAACGGGGTGCCACCCGTGTGGTGATGGGCGAACGTGAGATCGCCAGCAGTATGCTGCAAATCCTGCAGGATGAGATGACCCAGGGCGAAGATTTACAGCCCTGCGATGTCGTGCGCTGATTCGTGTTAAGCAAAACCTGGCAGGCTACTGATCTATCAAAACCAGGGTAAATTTTACCGCAACGAATAAACTCAACACGCAGGGAACACGGGCAGAAGAGGAAAGCGTCCCGCCGACCGGGACAAAAACGCCGGGAGCGTTTTTGAACAACGCAATGCGTTGGCCCGGCTACGGGCGCACCTCAGGGATGAGGTGCGTAGTCGTGCGGGCCGAGCGGCCATGGATGGCTTAACCGACTTTCCGATCTGACCGTGTTCCCTGAGCAGGCTCGATCTCATCGCTAACCGAGCCAGACATTGCCAGTCTTCTAAGGCCCTTCTCTTCAGAAGGGCTTTTTTATGCGCGGCAGCTGCCAGCTTTACCGATCCCAGTAAGACTCTTCCAGACTGTCTTCCCGCTCCGGCAGGCCGCGGGTCAGACGCGGCGAATGCTGATTCAGCACCTGGTAGCTGACGCGGTTGGCATATTTACATACCTGCGCCAGCGATGAGTAGGTCAGGTAAGGACGCGCATGTTTGCTGGAGTTTGGCACATTCAGGCTGTGATAGTTGTTGGCGGTGATGTCATGCAGTAACGCCGCCAGCGCACCATCTCCGGCGCCGTTGGTGTTCATGATCTTTTCCGGTCCGCCCATATAAGGCGCGATGTGCGAGAAAATGCGCAGCGGCTGCTGGCAATCCTGCTGGCGCATCACCCGGCTGAACTCATACTGGTTGAATTCAGCAATCGCGCCAGGCAGCAGCGGATGGTTGGTTTTGCGTTTGAACTCTTCTTCGGTGTAACCCGCCATATAGAGCCCAATCGGGCCAGCAGTACACAGCACCAGATCGACCCAGTCCAGCGCCATATTGGCGGCGAGCAGCGGATCGCTTTCGCCGGTCAGCGCCAGCGCTTCCTCTTCATTCATCGCCACGATGCTGACATGCTCGCGCAGGAAATCGCGCCAGAACTGAGGATTGTCGCCAATCACATGTTTGGTGCCCAGCGTCAGCACCACCGGCACGTTGTGGCGTTTGGCATACTCAATCGCCCGTAACGTTGCCTGAGGCATCGGTTCACCTTCGGCACAGCGCACCAGATAGGAGGTCAGTACCAGCGCAGAGGCTCCGGCGATCACCTCTTCCGGTACGTTATCCGGATGCAGCTGGTTCATCTGGCCGGGGCTGATAGCAAAGGTTCGCTCGCCATGTTCGCCAATCAGCGTAAAGCAGCGTCCAATGGCGCCATCCACGCCCTGCAGATAGTTAAGATCGACCCGGCTTGAGGTGTTACAGAGATAGCGATAGGCGTAGCCGCCAATCTGGATGTTATTGCACATGACGCCCAGCAGCACGGAGCGGTCATCGGCCAGCACCGAGAAATTATGCAGCGTGTTACCGATGGTGCCACCAGCAAACTGATGGGTGATCAGCGCTTCCTGCATCAGCTCGTTGTACAACGCTTCCGCGACGGCATTATCGATAACCAGCGAGTGCCCGGCACTCAGGCCATAACGTGCGAGAAAAGCGTCATCGACTTTGGCTTCGATATCCACCAGCGTCTGGTCGATACCCACTACCCAGCTGCCTGCATCAACGTCGTGCTGGGCGGGCTGTAACAGGGGGTCGCGTGCGCTGACGGGAAAGTAGTGTTTGGATTTGCGTTTGCCGGGAAATTTCATCGGGAGGTGCCGTCTGGAAAAACAGGCGGAGAATGATATCACACTCTCCGCCTGCGCTTTAACGGCGTGCGTCGACCAGTTGCACCATCATGTCGATATGCGCCTCATCGGCATTCAGCGCAGGGATATACTCAAACTTCTCACCCCCGGCATGCATAAAGATTTCGCAGTTTTCACCACTGATCTCTTCCAGCGTCTCCAGGCAGTCTGACGAGAAGCCCGGGCTCATCACCTGAACATGTTTGATCCCTTTAGCGGGCAGGCTTTCCATGGTTTTATCGGTGTAGGGCATCAGCCACGGCTCACGACCAAAACGCGACTGGAAGGTCATCATATACTGATCATCACGCAGGCCCAGCGCTTTGACCAGGGCCGCCGTGGTATCCGCACAGCGCTGCGGGTAGTCATCGCCTTCGTTAGCAAAACGCTGCGGAATGCCGTGGAAGGATAACACCAGCAGATCGGGCTGACCGTGCCGCTCAAAGGATCGCTCCACCGTCGCTTTCAGCGCGGCGATATAGGCCGGATGTTCGGCGTAGTCGCGGATAAACTGCACATCAGGCAGCGAGCGGTAATCTTTGAATACCGCGGTCAGGCCGTCCCACACTGCCGCCACGGTGGAGCAGGAGAATTGCGGATAGAGCGGCAGCACAATCAGGCGGGTCACGCCCTGCGCCATTAGCTTATCAACCGCGCTTTTCAGGCTTGGATTACCGTAGCTCATGCCCACCTCGACGGGCATATCGACCCGTGCCGCCAGCGCATCGCGCTGACGCATGCTGTAAACCAGCAGCGGTGAACCGCCTTCCATCCAGACCGATGCGTAGAGCTTAGAGACGCGCGGCGAGCGAAACGGCAGAATAACGGCATTGAGAACCGGCCACCAGAGCCAGCGCGGCGCATCGACCACGCGCGGATCGCTTAAAAACTGTTTCAGATAGCGTTTAACTGCAGGTGTGGTGGGCGCGTCTGGCGTACCTAAATTAACCAATAACACGCCGGCCTTATCTTGCCTCATTTGAGTTCCTTGATAACAACGGGGATGCGTGAAAACGGGAAAATTGTAGCGGAATTAGTGGGAGGTAAAAGCGATTACTGCAAAAGGGGCCAGTAATACCGGCCCCTATGAACTTAGCCCAGGATCTTAGCCAGCTCGGCACTGACTTCGGTCACCTTACGGGTGCCGTCGATTTTGTGATAGGCAGTGTTGCCCGCTTCCGCTTCTTTGCTGTAGTAAGCAATCAGCGGCGCGGTCATCTGATGATATTCCACCAGGCGCTTACGCACGGTCTCTTCCTGATCGTCTTTACGCATGGTCAGCTCTTCGCCGGTCACATCATCTTTGCCTTCCACTTTCGGTGGATTAAAAGTGACGTGATAAACGCGGCCTGATGGCGTGTGAACGCGACGGCCCACGATACGCTCAACGATCAGTTCATCCGGTACGGCGAACTCCAGCACGTGATCAACGGTGATCCCGGCCTCTTTCATTGCATCTGCCTGAGGAATGGTGCGCGGGAAACCGTCCAGCAGGAAACCGTTTTTGCAGTCTTCCTGGGTGATACGCTCTTTGACCAGCGCAATCACCAGCTCATCGGTCACCAGTTTGCCAGCATCCATGATGGCTTTCGCCTGGTTGCCCAGCTCGCTGCCTGCTTTTACTGCTGCACGCAACATGTCGCCGGTGGAGATTTGCGGAATGCCATACTTCTCCATGATGAATTGGGCCTGAGTCCCCTTACCTGCGCCCGGAGCTCCGAGCAGAATAATACGCATTGCGTAAATCCCCTTGCGAATCGCATTGATCTATCTTAGAAGCGAAAGAACATACCATTATGACCCGCTCATCACAAGGAAGGGCGCGGATCGCGCAGGGCGACCTGAGCTGCTTTTTGGCCCTGCCCCCTACCCGCCTGGCCTGCCGGACGCTTTTTCAGATTTACCGCCTGAGCCGAGCAGGAATTGCAGTCGTCGGCTCAGATGATGGGTCATATTCACGCTTTTTTTGCCGCTGCCGCGCACGTTAGCATTCAGCAGCAGCCGCGCCTGCTGCGGCCATTTCACCACATCTTCCGCATCTGACAGCGATGTGATCACGGAGGCCGGGACATTAAAGCTGGCAAACGGCAAACCGGGCTGATGGCAGGAGTTCAGCGGCAGCGGGTCTGACAGGGAGAGCGCATCGACGGTGGCGGCATTGTAAGGCCGCCAGTGCGGATCGTCGAAGCGGCGCAGTGCCTCATGCGTGGCGGTCAGGGTCAGCCCCTGTTCGAAAAGCCGCAGTTCGCTGCGCACCAGCGTACTGAAGTCATGTGTCCGCAACGCCACCAGCACCAGATCGCTGCAGATCTCGGCGTGGCGATCCAGTCGGGTGACAAACAGATGGGCTTCGTCGATCAGTTTCTGATGCAGCACGCTGGCAAAACTCTCGCTCGCCTCCGTCACGCCCTGGTTCTGGCAATCCCGCAGCGGACGCACGCGGCCATTGGGCAATTCGACATGTGGTACCAGCATGATGCTGCCTGCGATCAGCGGAACTGCTGGCAGGATGTTGAGTTCGGTTACCGGAAAGTGCGAGGCGTAACGGTGCTGATTGCGCGCCTGTTCCTGCCGCAGAAAGAGCTGAGAAAGAAGGACCTGCGCCACATGCAGCGAGGGCGCGAAGAAGAGATCGAACTGCTCCAGCCGGTAAAAGCGTGAGAGCGCCAGGCGTAACCGATGGCGCGCCTCTGCTGAAGTTTCAGAGGATAAAGAGCGGTGTGCCATGGTTGTCTCGCTTCGGGGAGTGTGCGGCGTGAACGCAGGTTAAGCGAGGCGGAATACCCTGAAAAATCACAGATATAAGGCTGAGTCAACCCGCCATAATTTGCCCTACAGAGTAGGTCAATGCGGCTGGACTTTAAAATGATATAAATTGACAATCCCTGTTAGATTTTTGCACAGGGGAAGAGGATGAACAGACTGCCGCCACTGAGAGCGCTGCACTATTTTCACCAGGCAGCCTTACACAGCAGTTTTAGCGTGGCGGCTGAACATCTGCATGTTACGCACAGCGCCATCAGCCATCAGATTCGCCAGCTGGAGAGCTGGATGGGCAAACCACTTTTTATCCGCAGCCATGGCCGCGTGAAACTGACCTCACACGGTGAACGTCTGCTGCTGAGCTGTCAGCAGGCGTTCAGTGAGTTGCGCAGCAGCTGCGAAAGCATTCGTACCGGGCTGCTTCAGCAGATTCGGGTCTCCTGCGCCCCCAGCTTTTTGTCGCAATGGCTGATTCCCCGTATCGCCAGTTTTTATCAACGCTATCCGGAGATTGAGGTTCACTTCCAGCCGCTGACGCAGATCTCGCAACTGCGCAGCGAACATGTGGATGTGCTGATCCTCAGTCACGGCGAGCCCCCTGAATCTGACATAGACGCCACGCTGGTCAGCGAGGATGAGATTGGGCCGCTCTGCGCACCTCACTTTGCTTCGCAACTGCGGGTCGGCGAGGATCTGGCCGCGATGCCCCTGCTGCATGCGGATACCCGGCTGCACGCCTGGTCAGAGTGGGCGGACAAAGCTGGGGTCAGTGGCCGCTTTAACGGCGGAAAGCATTTTGAGAGTCTGACACTGGGGATTCAGGCCGCACGAAGTGGTCTTGGCGTCCTGATGGCACCCCGTTTGCTGGTACGCAAAGAGCTGGAGGATGGCACGCTGCTTGCGCCGCTTGGCTTTGTACGCGTCGAGCGGGCCACATGGATGATGATAAAGCAGAGCCGTCGGCACGATACGGAGATCAGCCTGTTTCGCGACTGGCTGCAGGATGCCGCAAAACCATAAAAAAAGCCGGTGAGGGTCACCGGCTTCAGACAGCTGACAAATTTACTGCTTTTTAACCCTGAAATCCCGCTCACAATCAGCGCTGACTGATTCAGACAGACGGCATCAGAGTCAATGCGATGGGAGCATACGCCTGGAGCAAAGCATCGCGGGCCATGGATGGCCCGCGCTGAGCCCGCCAGGGATGGCGGCTTTTTGCGTCTTTGCGGAGGGCGTATGCTCCCTGAGCCAGCATCGTAGCTGCAACTTCAGGCCGGTGAAAACCACCGGCCTGTTGCCGTTATGCGGTCAGCAACTGGTTCATGCGGCGGATAAACTGGTTAGGATCGTCCAGCGTGCCGCGCTCGGCCAGCAAGGCCTGATCCAGCAGCAGCTCAATCCACTCACCGAAGCGTGCTTCATCCTGCGTATCCGCAACACGTTTCACCAGC
This sequence comes from Pantoea sp. EKM10T, assembly GCF_011800685.1. Taxonomy (NCBI): domain Bacteria; kingdom Pseudomonadati; phylum Pseudomonadota; class Gammaproteobacteria; order Enterobacterales; family Erwiniaceae; genus Pantoea; species Pantoea sp. EKM10T. The sequence goes on along the minus strand of NZ_JAALEU010000002.1, from coordinate 101,179 downwards.
GGATGATCCGGGTTGATTTCGAACAGGTACTTCACTTCCGGCACTTCCTGTCCGGCCGCGGCAAACAGCTTCGCCATCTGCGTGGTCATCTCGTTGGCGTCGGTGGTGACAATCGCCGGAGTATCGGTCAGGCGATGCGTCAGACGCACCTCTTTCACACGTTCGCCCAGCAGAGTTTTCACCCGCTCAACAAAAGGCTCCAGCGCTTTTTCCGCCTCTTTCTGCTCTTCAGTCTCTTCATCCGCCAGCTTGCTCAGCGATTCATCCGCTTTGCTGACTGACTGGAAGGTTTTACCATCGAACTCAGTGAGATAGCTCATCATCCATTCGTCGATGCGATCGGAGAGCAGCAGCACCTCAATGCCTTTTTTGCGGAACAGTTCCAGATGCGGGCTGCTCTTCGCGGCGGCATAGCTGTCAGCGGTGATGTAGTAAATCTTCTCCTGACCTTCCACCATGCGGCTGACGTAATCTTCCAGCGAAATGGTCTGTGCTGAACCTTCGCTCTGGGTAGTGGCGAAACGCAGCAGCTTAGCGATCGTCTCCTGGTTAGCGTGATCTTCCGCCGGGCCCTCTTTCAGCACCAGACCAAACTCATTCCAGAAGGTCTGGTATTTCTCGTTGTCATCTTTCGCCAGTTTTTCCAGCATCTGCAGGGTCCGCTTCGTCAGCGCGGCGCGCAGACTCTGGGTCACGCGGCTATCCTGCAGGATCTCACGGGAGACGTTCAGCGGCAGATCGTTGGAGTCAATCAGGCCACGCACAAAGCGCAGATAGTTCGGCATAAACTGCTCAGCGTCATCCATGATAAAGACGCGCTGTACGTAGAGTTTCAGGCCATGTTTCTGATCGCGGTTCCACATATCAAATGGCGCACGCGCCGGAATGTAGAGCAGGCTGGTATATTCCTGCTTACCTTCCACCCGATTGTGGCTCCAGGCGACCGGATCGCTGTAATCGTGGGCGATATGCTTGTAGAACTCGTTGTACTCTTCGTCGCTGATCTCAGATTTGTTGCGGGTCCACAGCGCCTGGGCTTTGTTAATCTTCTCCCAGTGTGTCCCTTCGCCTTCTTCATCTTTGCTTTCGATCTCAACCGGCAGCGCGATGTGATCGGAATATTTGCTGATGATGTTGCGCACGCGCCATGCATCCAGGAACTCATCCTCGCCTTCGCGCAGATGCAGGGTGATCTCGGTACCGCGATCGGCTTTCTCAATCTCAGCCAGGGTATATTCGCCCTCGCCTGCGGATTCCCAGAACACGCCTTCTTCGGCTGACGCGCCCGCGGCACGGGTACGCACAGTGACTTTATCCGCCACGATGAATGCAGAATAGAAACCGACACCGAACTGACCAATCAGCTGGCTATCTTTCGCCTGATCGGAGCCCAGCGATTCAAGGAAGGATTTGGTGCCTGACTTGGCGATAGTCCCGAGGTTCTCAATGACCTCATCGCGACGCATACCGATACCGTTGTCGCTGAGCGTAATGGTACGGTTGTCCTTATCAACAGAGAGACGAACATGCAGCTCGCCATCACCTTCATACAGGCTGGAATCTGACAGGGCACGGAAGCGCAGTTTGTCTGCCGCATCCGAGGCGTTGGAGATCAGCTCACGCAGGAAAATTTCTTTGTTTGAATAGAGAGAATGGATCATCAGGTGCAGAAGTTGTTTTACTTCCGACTGAAAGCCACGGGTCTCTTGTCCTTTCATGGTCATTGCTACCTCAACAAAACAGGTTGAACAAACGTTGAGGTTGATGTGGGGGTGACAGGGAGATTTTCAAGCCGGTGTCTGTCACAACACCGGCAAGTGATTAAAATTTAAACTTCTGGCGGCCCGCCAGTGAATGGGACAGCGTGGTGCCATCAACCATCTCCAGCTCACCGCCCACCGGCACGCCGTGCGCGATACGGCTGGCGTCGACGCCATACTGACCACAGAGTTCCGCGATGTAGTTCGCGGTCGCCTCGCCTTCCACCGTCGGGTTGGTGGCGAGGATCACTTCCTGCAGGGCTTCACTCTCCAGTCGCTGCTCCAGACGATCCAGGCCAATATCAGCCGGACCGATGCCGTCGAGCGGCGAGAGATGTCCCATCAGCACAAAGTAGCGACCGCCAAACTGGCCGGTTTGCTCAATGGCGTGAATATCCGCCGGGCTTTCCACCACGCAGATTTGACCATTCTGCTGACGCCTTGGATTGGCGCAGATGGTGCAAATTTCCTGCTCGGTGAATGTCCGGCAATCGGCGCAGTGTCCGATCTCCGACATCGCCCGGGTCAGCGCCTGCGCCAGCCGCATGCCACCGCTGCGATCGCGCTGCAGCAGCTGAAACGCCATGCGCTGCGCCGACTTCGGCCCAACGCCGGGCAGACAGCGCAGCGACTCCATCAAAGATTCAAGCAGTGGACTGGTTTGCATCAGAACGGCATCTTAAAGCCTGGTGGCAGCTGCATGCCTGAAGAGACAGAAGCCATCTTCTCTTTCTGGGTTTCATCAATGCGACGTGCCGCATCGTTGAACGCGGCTGCAATCAGATCTTCCAGCATATCTTTGTCATCTTCCAGCAGGCTGGGATCGACTTCCACGCGACGGCAGTTGTGCGCGCCGTTAATGGTGACTTTTACCAGGCCAGCACCAGACTCACCGGTCACTTCAATCGCGGCAATCTCTTCCTGAACCTTGGCCATTTTGTCCTGCATCTGCTGGGCCTGTTTCATCAGGTTGCCCAATCCGCCTTTACCACCAAACATAGTTTTCTCTCTCAGCTGAGGCTACAACGCTATCGTTAAGATAGCAGCAGCGTGTTCAAACAGGTCGGATACTCTCCTCATCCAGATCGGCATCAAAAAAGCGCTGCAGCGTCTGGATGTGGGTATCACAGGTGATTGACTGACGCGCCTGCGCCAGTTTCTCTTCGTAAATGGCCTGACGCCATTCAAGTGGCGTCAACACCGATGAATTATCGTCTTCAACTACCGAGAGTTCAACTCTCTGCCCGGCATGCTCACTCAGCGCATCACTTAATACCTGCTGCGCCGACGGTGAATTAAGGTGACGCTGGCTGCTACGCAAATGCAGGCAGACCCCAGTTTCGGTGGTCTCTTTCCAGGCATTTAACGCCAGCTGCTGCACCAGTTTCGGCAGCGGCAGGATCGCAATCTCTGCGGCCCAGGGATCGCGCTGCTGCGCTTCTTCGGCCAGACGCGCCGCCAGCTCAGGGGTTTTCTCATGCTCCAGCGCAGAACGCAAGGCCTTTGGCGTCGCCACCGGCTCCGCCACTTCCACCGGCTGATTAACCGCTTTCCAGCGGTACGCTTCCTCTTTTACCGGGGCGGCAGGCTCGCGATCGCGGATACGCTGCTGACTGCGCTCGGTGACCGAGGCCAGCCGCTCCAGCGCGGAGTTGGCCGGCCGCGCACCTGGCGCTGCCGGCTCACGCTTTTTTGGCTTGTTCGCTCCCTGACGCAACAACTGAGTGCGCGCCTGCAGGAGCTGACTGGTGGAACTGGAAAGTGCGGTATCCGGTGTGACATCTGGCGACGGCGAATGCTGCGGTGCAGCATCGGGCGCGGCCATCTGCGGCTGAGCAGCAACCTGCTGCTGCGTCTGCTCCGGCATCTGCTGTTGAGTCTGCTGCGCGACGGGCGACGCGGTGTGCGACGGCGGCGCAGCGGCAGGTGACGGTGAGGCTGGCTGTGCTGCCGGTTGCCGTGCTAACGGCGATGGCCCGGATGCTGCCGGTGATGTCTGCGCAGGGGCGACAGGCGCCGTCTGCTGAGTTAATGCGGGACGCGCAATGGGTTCAGCTACGGCAGCTTTAGGATGAAACGCCAGTGCACGCAGCAGCGTCATCTCCACACCCATGCGACGATCGGGCGCAATCGGCAGATCCTTGCGGCCCATCAACAGAGTCTGATAATAGAGTTGCAGATCGGCGGGCGGCACCACCCGCGCCAGTTCACGCAAGCGAAGGGCGTTACTCTCATCATCGTCATTAAGCGAGGTCGGCAGCAGTTGCACCATCGCAATCTGGTGCAGCAGGCGCAGCATTTCTACCAGCAGCGCTTCCCATTCCACACCCCGTGACGCGGCCTGGCTCAACAGATTCATCACCTGCTGACCGTCACCGTCGACCAGCGCTTCCAGCAGCCCCAGCGGCTGTTCATCGTCCAGCGTGCCGAGCATGACGCTGACCGTACTGCTGGTCACCGCGCCCTGCCCCATGGCAATGGCCTGGTCGGTAAGGCTCAGCGCATCGCGCATACTGCCATCGGCAGCCCGCGCCAGCAGCTGCAGCGCCCGGGTTTCACTCTCAATCTGTTCCTGCTTCAGAACATGCTCAAGCTGCTGACGGATTTGATCCACATCCAGCGCTTTGAGGTGGAACTGCAGGCAGCGCGAGAGAATGGTCACCGGCAGTTTCTGCGGATCGGTGGTCGCCAGCAGGAATTTAACGTGTGAAGGGGGCTCTTCCAGCGTCTTTAACAGCGCATTGAAGCTGTGACGCGACAGCATATGCACTTCATCGATCAGATAGACTTTGAAGCGGCCACGCGCCGGGGCGTACTGCACGTTGTCGAGCAGATCGCGGGTATCTTCAACTTTGGTACGCGATGCGGCGTCAATCTCAATCAGATCGACAAAGCGGCCCTGCTCAATTTCACGGCAGTTATCACACTGACCACAGGGGGTGGCAGTGATACCGGTTTCGCAGTTAAGGCCTTTGGCCAACAGACGCGCAATAGTGGTTTTCCCTACTCCGCGGGTGCCGGAGAAGAGATAAGCATGATGGATGCGTCCCAGAGACAATCCATTCGCCAGCGCCGTCAGAACATGTTCCTGACCGACAACATCAGCAAAAGCCTGGGGACGCCATTTTCGCGCAAGTACCTGATAGCTCATGTGGAGTTCGACGAAGTTGGATGGAAAGATGAGCGCAGACGCTCTGCAACCCCTGTATAAGATTGCAGTAGTCTATCAGCTACGCTTTTGGCTGGCACTCGTTATCTTGACGCCGAAGGCGTGACGGCCTCGCCGGATGGCAAGGCCGAAAGAGTGGCTTAGTGGCCGGGGAATTTAACCAGGCTGTAGCTCTCAACGCCCATGGCATTAAGACGCGTTTCTCCGGTCAGATCGAACAGATTAATAATGAAAGCCGCGTCTTTAACTTCACCGCCTGCACGACGAATCAGTTTAACGGTCGCTTCAATCGTCCCGCCGGTCGCCAGCAGGTCGTCAACCACCAGCACCAGATCGCCTGGCTGGATGGCATCTTTGTGCAATTCCAGCTTATCGGTGCCGTACTCCAGCTCATAGGATTCGCTGTAGACTTCACGGGGCAGTTTGCCGGGCTTACGCACCGGAACAAAACCGACGCCGAGGCCTAACGCCACCGGTGCACCAAACAGGAAACCGCGCGCTTCCGTCCCCACCACCTTAGTGATGCCTTTATTACGGTAACGCTCAACCAGCAGCGCAATCGACGCGGCATAGGCTTTGGGATCTTCCAGCAGGCTGGTGACATCGCGGAACAGGATGCCTGGCTTAGGATAATCGGGAATGCTTTTAATGCTGTTTTTAATGAATTCAAGCTGCTGCGCAGTGTCGGTCATAATGATACGCCTGGTAAAAAATTCTGTTTCGCGCAGCTTCAAAAGCGCTAATACCTGATAACAGGCTCAGCGGAAGTCAATTCACAAAGGGAAGCCACGCACGAAGACGCCCAAATCTAAGCAAATGACCGGCTAAATGCAACTTTATCGCGGCGGCGGCGGTGCGTCCGCTGCTTCTGCCACCACCGGAATACGCCACATAAACAGCAGCAGCGCCGCCAGCATGATCAGCAGCATGATGCGTACCCAGAGCTGATGCACCAGGAAGAGTGAGAGACTAAAGGTGGCGACTATCAGGCAGATAGCGCGTACTTTAGCCCCTGGCGGCATCGCGCGATGCTGCTGCCAGTGGCGCAGATAGCGGCCAAATGGCGATTTCCACAGCAGCCAGCGATGAAAACGCGGCGATGAACGGGCAAAACACCAGGCAGCCAGCAGCATGAATGGCGTGGTAGGTAATAAAGGTAATACAATGCCCAGCGTCCCCAGCACAATCGCCAGCCAGCCGAGGGTTAATAACAGAATGCGTTGCATGAATGCCGCCCAACTCTTTCCTCATCAGCGTACGTTAGCACAATTGAGCGTGACGCGATGAGTGCGATCGCCATACAACAGCGTCTGCAACAGCTCCTTATCGCCCTGCGGCAGGAACTCGCCTGCCATTCAGATGGGGTTTGCCGTCTGCCACGTTTTGATACTCAGCTGTTTCGCACCAAAGGCACGCGGCTGGCTGATTACCTGCTGGAAGTGGAACAGAATTTTGCCCGCCTGTGCGACAGCAGCCACGATCTGGCCCGCAGTGCGTGGCTGGCTGAACGCCTGGTCGATCAGATTGCCGCCCTGCAACGCGAGGCGAGTACGCAACAGCTGCGTACCCGACGCGAACAGCCCATCAGGAACCCACGCGCCGCAAAATATCAGGAGTACCGTGAATTTGAACGGCGTTTACTGGCAATGATCGATCAGCGTGAGCAGCGCCTGGCGCTGGCCGAAACGCTGGCGGTACAGCATCAGCTGAAACAGGATCTGGAAACGTTAGAGCAGCGACTGGCACGCTGTCGGCAGGCGATTCGCTCTGTCGAATGGGCCTCGTCGTTGCGCGGCAGCGAATAAAGCGCAGCGTGACAAAAGCGCTCCTATACTGGGTGTGATTCGGCGCGGAGAAGAACCATGGCTTTACTTGTGTGGCTGTTAAGCGGTTTACTGCTGGGGTTGCTGAAGCGCCTGCTGATGCCGGGACCACCGGGCGGCCTGGTTGCTACCCTGACGCTGTCGATGATCGGGGCACTGATTGGCGGCTATATCGCCACCTATTTTGACCTGGGTACCCTGGCAACGCTGCATATTGGCGCACTGGGCATGGCGATTCTCGGTGCATTAGTGATGCTGCTGGTCGCGGCCCGACTACGTATTTAGGAGAAGAGATGTCACTGGAAAATGCCCCTGACGACGTCAAACTGGCAGTTGATCTGATTCAGCTACTGGAAGAGCATCAACTGCCAGTAGAAACCGTGCTCTCAGCGCTGGCCATGGTGCAGCGCGATTTCGAAAACAAGCGTGATCGCCCATCGGCTTAGTGGTGGGCAGTCAGCGTCGGACTGAGGCGCAGCATATCGATAAAAGCATTGACCAGCGTCGGCGCGTCTCCGGCTAAATCAAAACTGTCCGGCGCAAACAGCCAGCTTTCCATCATACCGTTGACGTAACCGCGCAGGATAAGAGCGGCCTGACGCGTGCTGAGACTGCCCGGAAGTTGTCCGGCTTCGATACACTGGCGCAGCACATCTTCAATTTTGTCGTAGCATTCCAGCAGTAAGCTCTGCTGCATATTCTTCAGCGCCGACATTTCGCCCACAAATTCACATTTGTGGAAAATGATCTCCATCAAGGCGCGGCGCTGCGGATCCTTTGCTGTCGCGTCAAAGATATAGACCAGCATCGCTCGCAACACAGAGAGTGGATCGCCAGGGTATTTTGTCTGATACTCAAGTTCCACATCGTCCAGACCAGCATCACAACGAAGCCATATTTCATGTAATACATCGGCTTTATTTTTGAAGTGCCAGTAGATGGCCCCTCGCGTGACGCTGGCAGCGGTTGCAATATCCGCCAGAGAAGTGGCTGAAACGCCCTGCTGCGAAAACAGAACAATGGCGGCATCAAGAATTTGATGTCGCGTTTCAAGTGCTTGCGCTTTGGTTTTTCGTGCCATAAGGGGCTTTTTTTACAAACAGGTAAGTTTACATACATTTGCGAATGTATGTACCATAGCATGACCTGCGACTTGACACAGCAATGGGTTTTTCAGTTTGTGATCCATTGACCAATTGATATCGGACACTAGAGGTTTATTTATGAATAAAATCAGAGGATTATCGCCTCTGGCGGCCGTCCTGATGCTATCAGGCAGCTTTTTGTTAACAGGATGTGACAACAATAAATCCGAACAAGCCGCCCAGCAACCGCCAGCAGTGGGGGTTGTAACACTGAAAACTGAACCCCTGAAAATCTCGACTGAATTACCTGGCCGCACCTCGGCATATCGTGTCGCCGAAGTCCGTCCGCAGGTTTCCGGTATCATTCTGAAGCGTAACTTTGTTGAAGGCAGCGATGTCAAAGCGGGTCAGTCTCTTTATCAGATCGATCCAGCTACCTATCAGGCTGCCTATGACAGCGCCAAAGGTGATTTAACTCAGGCGCAGGCCAATGCACGCATCGCTCAGCTGACAGTCAAACGTTATAAGCCTTTACTCGGCACCAAATATATCAGTCAGCAGGATTACGACACCGCCGTTGCCACGGCCGCGCAAAACGATGCTGCGGTTCAGGTAGCAAAAGCCAATGTAGAAACGGCCCGCATTAACCTGGCTTATACCAAAGTCACCTCGCCTATCAGTGGCCGCATCGGCAAATCGTCAGTAACGGAAGGTGCGCTGGTACAAAACGCACAAACCACCGCTCTGGCCACTGTGCAGCAACTTGACCCGATGTATGTCGACGTCACCCAGTCGAGCGAAGATTTCATGCGCTTACGTTCAGAACTGGAGTCGGGTCAGCTGAAGCAGAACGATGGCAAAGCCAACGTGACCCTGCTGATGCAGAACGGCAACAGCTATCCACAGACAGGTACGCTGGAGTTCTCTGACGTTACCGTTGATGAAACCACGGGTTCTATCACCCTGCGCGCCATTGTCCCGAACCCGAACCATGCGCTGTTACCGGGCATGTTTGTTCGCGCTCGTCTGGATGAAGGTACCAATCCTAATGCGTTGCTGGTTCCGCAACAGGCGGTAGCCCGCACCCCAACGGGTCAGGCAACGGTCATGGTGGTAGGTGCAGATAACAAAGTGGAAGCTCGTCAGGTCACCACCTCTCAGGCGATTGGCGACAAGTGGTTAGTCACCGACGGTGTTAAAGCGGGTGAACGTGTGATCAGCACGGGTCTGCAGCGAGCCAAGCCGGGCGCACAGGTTACCCCACAAGAAGTCTCAGACGATGCGAAAGCGGCACCCGATTCAAAGCCGCAGTCTGACAAGTCATCGTCATAACAGGAGCCGTTGATTCATGGCTAAGTTCTTTATCGATCGGCCCATCTTTGCGTGGGTGCTCGCCATCATCATTATGCTGGTCGGTGCGCTATCGATTCTCAAACTTCCGATTGAGCAATATCCCAATGTTGCACCGCCGGCGATTGAGATTCAGGCCACCTACCCTGGTGCAGATGCTAAAACGCTGCAGGACTCGGTGACCCAGGTCATCGAACAAAATATGAACGGCATTGATGGACTGATGTATATGTCCTCAAGCAGCGACTCATCCGGTACGCTGACCCTGACGATCTCCTTTGAGTCAGGAACAGATGCCGATATCGCGCAGGTTCAGGTGCAGAACAAACTGCAGCTGGCGACGCCGCTGTTGCCGCAGGAAGTACAGCAACAGGGGATTCAGGTTAAGAAATCTTCCAGTAGCTTCCTGATGGTAGCGGGCTTCATCAGCGACGATGACAATATGACGCAGAATGATATTTCTGACTTTATTTCATCGTCCATCAAAGATCCAATCAGCCGTACCAAAGGCGTGGGTGATACCCAGGTATTCGGTGCGCAGTACGCGATGCGTATCTGGATGGATCCGCACAAGCTGAACAACTACAACCTGACGCCGGTTGATGTTATCAGCGCCCTGAATACGCAGAACACCCAGGTCGCTGCCGGTCAGTTGGGCGGTACGCCTCCGGTTCCGGGACAGCAGCTTAACGCCTCTATCATTGCGCAAACCCGTCTCACCTCTACCGATGAATTCGGCAAAATCCTGCTGAAAGTGAATGAAGATGGTTCTCAGGTTCGTCTGCGTGATGTGGCAAGGATTGAACTTGGTGCAGAAAACTACGAGATCGTTGCCCGTTATAACGGCAAGCCTGCTTCCGGTATCGGTATCAAGCTGGCCACCGGTGCGAATGCGCTGGATACCGCCAATGCGGTGAAAGAAGAACTGGCCAAATTGCAGCCGACGTTCCCGGCCGGTTTGAAAGTGGTCTATCCGTATGACACTACGCCTTTCGTTAAGATCTCGATTTTCGAAGTGGTGAAAACGCTGATCGAAGCGATCGTGCTGGTGTTCCTGGTCATGTATCTGTTTCTGCAGAACTTCCGCGCCACGCTCATTCCTACCATTGCGGTCCCCGTGGTATTGCTGGGTACGTTTGCCGTTATCAGCGCTTTTGGCTATTCGATAAACACCCTGACGATGTTCGGGATGGTGCTGGCCATCGGCTTGCTGGTCGATGACGCCATCGTGGTGGTCGAGAACGTTGAGCGCGTAATGGCGGAAGAGGGATTACCGCCAAAAGAAGCGACTAAGCGTTCTATGGAGCAGATCCAGGGCGCACTGGTCGGTATCGCGCTGGTGCTGGCTGCCGTATTTATTCCGATGGCGTTCTTTGGTGGTTCGACCGGTGTTATCTACCGTCAGTTCTCCATCACTATCGTTTCGGCAATGGCGCTATCGGTGCTGGTCGCCTTTATTCTGACGCCGGCACTCTGTGCCACCATGCTGAAACCGATTAAAAAAGGCGAGCACGGTAAAACCACCGGTTTCTTCGGCTGGTTCAACCGCATGTTCGACAAAAGCACCAACCACTATGTGGATGGTGTGGGCCACATGGTTCGCAGTACGGGTCGCTATATGGTGATCTATCTGGTGATCGTGGTCGGTATGGCGTTTCTGTTTGTGCGACTGCCCTCTTCATTCTTACCGGAAGAGGATCAGGGTCTGCTGCTGGCTCAGGCGCAGCTGCCTGCTGGTGCAACCCAGGAGCGTACGCAGAAAGTGCTGGATCAGGTGACGGATTACTTCCTGACCCAGGAGAAAGACACGGTTAAATCGGTGTTTACCGTTAACGGCTTCGGCTTTGCCGGTCGTGGACAGAACACCGGTATCGCCTTCGTCAGTCTCAAACCGTGGGATGAGCGTACCGGCAGCGACATGAAAGTACCGGCGATTGCTGGCCGTGCCATGCAGGCGCTGGGCGCGATCAAAGATGCAATGGTCATTCCTTTCAACCTGCCAGCCATTATTGAACTGGGTAACGCGACCGGCTTCGACTTTGAGCTGATCGACCAGAATAACCTTGGCCACGATAAGCTGACGGAAGCGCGTAATCAGCTGTTCGGCATGATTGCGCAGCATCCTGATACGCTGGTTGGCGTCCGTCCTAACGGGATGGAAGATACGCCGCAGTACAAGCTGACGATCGATCAGGAGAAAGCACAGGCGCTGGGCGTATCACTGAGTGATATCAACACCACGCTGGCGGCTTCCTGGGGCGGTTCCTACGTCAATGACTTCATTGACCGCGGTCGCGTGAAGAAAGTTTACGTCATGGGTAAAGCGGACGCCCGCATGCTGCCGGACGACATTGGTAAATGGTACGTGCGCAACAGCAGCGGAACCATGGTGCCCTTCTCTGCCTTCTCGTCAGCGAAATGGCAATATGGTTCACCGCGCCTTGAGCGTTACAACGGTCTGCCTGCGATGGAAATCCTGGGACAGGCTGCGCCAGGCAAAAGCTCGGGTGCGGCAATGGACCTGATGGAAGAGCTGGCGGCGAAACTGCCTGCCGGTATCGGCTATGACTGGACCGGTATGTCCTATCAGGAACGCCTGTCAGGTAACCAGGCCCCTGCGCTCTATGCCATCTCGCTGATTGTGGTCTTCCTGTGTCTCGCCGCACTGTACGAGAGCTGGTCGATTCCATTCTCGGTTATGCTGGTTGTCCCGCTCGGGGTCATTGGTGCACTGATCTTTACCACCCTGCGTGGCCTGAGTAATGACGTCTACTTCGTAGTGGGGTTACTGACAACCATCGGCCTCTCCACCAAGAACGCCATCCTTATCGTCGAATTTGCTAAAGATTTGATGGATAAAGAGGGTAAAGGGCTGATTGAAGCTGCGCTGGAAGCGTGCCGTATGCGTCTGCGTCCTATCCTGATGACGTCACTGGCGTTTATTCTCGGGGTACTGCCGCTGGCGATCAGTACCGGTGCCGGTTCCGGTTCGCAAAACGCCGTAGGTACCGGTGTTATCGGTGGTATGGTCACCGCGACCATACTGGCGATCTTCTTCGTTCCTGTGTTCTTTGTGGTGGTACGCCGCCGCTTTGGCAAGAAAAAAGAAGAATCAGCGAACAGTCATCCGGTTGAGCATAACCAGACTCACTAAGCTGTAAATCATCTGAGGCCGCGCAAGCGGCCTTTTTTTATGCCTGCGATTCTGCCCTTCTCCTTTCCTGTCCCCTTGCTTTTCCTGTCTCACGGACAGTTGCAATCCTGGCCTGTGCATCGCATAATATTGTTATATTATAACATTACATAGGTGTGCATTATGAAAGCGAATATTCATCCTCACTATCGTCACGTGGTCTTCCATGACACATCGGCTGATGTCTGGTTCAAAATCGGATCAACCATCAAAACCGATCGCACCGTGGAGTTCGAAGGCGAAACGCTGCCCTACGTCACCCTGGATGTGTCGTCTGCCTCACATGTGTTTTACACCGGCAAACAGAAAGATTTTGCCAAAGAGGGCAGCACCGCGCGCTTTAACCAGCGTTTCGGGCGCTTTCTTGGAAAGAAATAGAGGAGAGGATCATGCAGGTATTAAGCTCGCTGCGTTCAGCAAAAAATCGCCATCGGGATTGTAAAGTGGTCCGCCGCAAAGGCCGTATTTACGTGATCTGTAAATCGAACCCGCGGTTTAAAGCAGTACAGGGAAGAAAGAAAAAACGCTAGTTTGTGTCGTGATGACTGGCCGGGCTTGCCCGGCCTTTTTTATGCTTAGTGCATGCTCTTCAGCATCGCATTCACGTTGTGTTTAAAAGCCGCCTGATAGGTGGCTGCGGGGCCAGAGGCCGTGGATAACGCTTCCGGGTAGAGCTCACCACCCGGCTCAGCCCCGGTGGCGCTGGCAATCTGTTTTACCAGACGCGGGTCGGTCTGGTTCTCGATGAAATAGCGGTTGATGTGCTGCTGCTTCAGCTGGGTGATTAAATTACCCACGTTGCTGGCACTCGCTTCCGCCTCAGTAGAGAACCCTACCGGCGCCAGGAAAGTCACGCCATATCGCTGTCCAAAGTAACCAAACGCATCGTGACTGGTCAGCACTTTACGCTTATCGGCTGGCACAGCGTCAAAGGCGGTTTTTGCCCAGCGATCCAGCGCCTGCAGTTGCTGAATGTAATTCTGTCCACGCTGACGAATGGCCGGAGCATCTTCAGGATCGGCTTTGACCAGCGCATTCATCACGTTGGTCGCGTAGATAACGCCGTTCTGCATGCTGTTCCAGGCGTGAGGATCGGTAACGGTTTTACCCTCCTCCTCCATGCTGCGAGTGGTGACACCGGTTGAGGCGACAACCGGCTGACCGCGATACCCTGAGGCGCTGACCAGCCGATCCATCCACCCTTCCAGTCCCAGTCCGCTGACAAACACCAGATCGGCCTTCGCCAGCGCCTGACTGTCCTGCGGTGTCGGTTCAAAAGTATGAGGATCGCCATTCGGCCCCACCAGGCTTTTAACCTTTACATGATCGCCGCCGACCTGCTTAACGATGTCAGCCAGCACGGTAAAGCTGGCCACGACATCCACCGTTTTGGCCATCGCCAGAGGCGTGGCAAACAGCGCAGCGAGCGCCAGGCTAACCGGTAATTTTTTCATAGATACCCCTTAAGATTAATGGCGGCGTAAAATTCCGCCGCACGGCCCTGTAAGAATGGAGAAAAAAAACAGCATGGCGGCGCTTAGCACTACAGCGGGACCCGCCGGCAATGAGAAGTGCCAGGAGAGCATCAGCCCGGCCAGCGCCGAAATCATTGCCATGAAAATGGCGAAAACCAGCATCGCGGCGAGATGGCGACTCCAGAAGCGGGCGCTGGCGGCGGGCAACATCATTAAACCCACCGACATCAGAGTGCCCAGCACCTGAAAACCCGCCACCAGATTCAGCACCACCAGCATTAAAAACAGACCATGCACCAGCGGCGCGCTCCATTTTCCCTGCGCACGCAGGAAGTCGCCGTCAAACGCATCGATGACCAGCGGACGATAGATCACCGCCAGCAGAATCAGCGTAAAGGCAGCGATGCCGCCCACCAGCAACAGCGCTGCGTTGTCTACCGCCAGCAGCGAGCCAAACAGAACGTGCAGCAGATCCACACTTGAGCCGCGTAATGAAACCAGCGTGACGCCCAGCGCCAGTGAACCCAGATAGAACCCGGCAAAACTGGCATCCTCTTTCAGCGGCGTGTAGCGACTGACCGCGCCAGAGAGCAGCGCCACGGCTAAACCAGCGATCAGGCCGCCAACACCCATCGCGACCAGTGACAATCCGGAGATCAGATAGCCAATGGCGGCACCGGGCAGCACCGCGTGTGATAAGGCATCGCCAATCAGGCTCATACGTCGCAGGGAGAGGAATACCCCGAGCGGCGTGGCGCTGACGGCCAGCGCCAGACAGGCCACCAGCGCGCGTCGCATAAAACCAAACTCAATAAAGGGTTGAATGAGAGTCACGGCGCACGACTCCCCAGAGAGGAAGCAGGCAGGCAGGTGCAGTTAACCTCACGTTCATCCATCGACATCACGTTACTGAAGTAGCGCGCCACCAGCGGACGATCGTGCAGCACCACCAGCAGGGTTGTTCCAGCCTGCTGTTGCTGCTCAAGGATCGACATCAGTAGCGTCACCGTCTGGCTGTCAATGCCGTTAAAAGGCTCATCCAGAAGCCAGAGCTGGCTGCGCTGCAGCATCAGCCGCGCAAACAATACCCGCTGCAGTTGTCCGCCGGATAACGTCGCGGGCTGCGCATCCGCATAATCACTCATCTGAACCGCTTCCAGCGCCTGCCAGATCTCCCGACGCAGTATCCGGTTAATGCCGCCGAACCAGCCGCAGCGTGGCCAGCAGCCAATAGAGACCAGTTCAAATACCGTCAGGGGAAAGCGGGTCTCAAGTTCGGTGCGCTGCGGCAACCAGCCGATATCCCGGCGTGCAACCTGCAGCTCGCAGCGCCCGGCTATCGGTGGCAGTAAGCCAGCAATGGTTTTTAACAGGGTTGATTTGCCGCTACCGTTCGCGCCGACCAGCGCGGTCATCGAGCCGGCTGCGAGCTGGCCGGTAATAGCCGGGGTCACAACCTGTCCCTGGTAGCCCGCGCGAAGCGCGTTAAACAGGATCATGCGCTGATCCCCCATTTTATTGCCACAGCAAGCAGCGTGATAAATAGCAGTGCTACTCCCAGCCGCCCGCCCAGTGACATAAGTAGTCCACTCTGACGCATTACTTCACCATAATGTTATAACATAACAGTAAAGATACCTAATGTTGCTCTCTGTTGAATGTGGGATTGTGTATCAAAAGATAAATACCAGCTGCACGCACTGGCAGACCCGCGCTGGCGATAAGGCCTGCGGCTGCGTCTGGCAAATCTCATAAACTGAGAGTTTTGTGCTCAACTGACTTGCAAACCAGTTGCAGAAAACCAATGATAGGTTTATTAACGGTTATAAGTGGAACAGATATGCTGTCACGCATTGAATGTGATATTGCCGCGGGTGAATCGGACTGCGCAAAAATAGCAGAGATTGTTCAGCGGAATATTCTCAAAATAACCGATTTGCTGGTAGGGGATTTACGCTGGTACTCACAAAATGCCCGGTTAGTTCCAGGCAGTTTAAAAATCATTTCGGTTGAATACCAGGATCTGAATAGTTTTAAATTACTTTACGATTTTGACTGGAATTTATTTAGTCCCTGCCTGGATCTAAATGAAACCGTGACGCAGTCAGAACAGGTAAACTTTCACATTAAGCCCGGTGCACTTGAGTTTGATGTGATCGACAATGAGCAACCCTCCCCTGGCGATGAATTGTAATATTTAGTAATGGAGGTGAGCAGAACTAATGGTTTTACACTATCTTTAAGGTATCCCGTTTAATAACTGCCCGAATAATCGCTTCCTGGCCGCGTGATCTTCTCTCGCCGCCCTGCGGCAACTGTGCTAGCTATGGAGGGGAAAAAGATGGACGAATACTCACCGAAACGGCATGATATTGCCCAGCTTAAATACCTTTGTGAGAGTCTGTTTGACGACAGCATGGCAACATTAACCGACAGTCATCATGGCTGGGTTAATGATCCCACTTCTGAAAGCAATCTACAGCTTAACGATTTGATTGAGCATATCGCCTCTTTCACCATGAATTACAAAATTAAGCACGTTGAAGATGAAGCGCTGATTTCGCAAATCGATGAATATCTTGATGATACTTTTATGCTATTCAGCAATTATGGTGTCAATAGTCCGGATCTTCAGCGGTGGCAACGTTCAGCAAAACGCTTATTTAATCTGTTCACTGAAGAGTGCGCTTTTCTCCAGCAACCGAGCCATTCATTATAGTAAAGACATGAGAACGGTTTATTTATGAACAAAACCCTGACTAAAACCGATTATTTGATGCGACTGCGGCGCTGCCGCTCTCTTGATACCCTGGAAAGGGTGATTGAAAAAAATAAGTATGAATTACCGGAAGATGAATTAGCGGTATTTTACTCAGCAGCTGACCATCGCCTGGCGGAACTGACGATGAACAAGCTCTACGATAAAGTCCCGGGTTCAGTATGGAAATTTGTCCGTTAATCTGATCGCTTACTGCTCAGTTTTACCCCAATAAAGTACCGGATAATCCTGCCTGCCGGCAAAGGATCGGCCCAGGCGGGTTTTGCCTGTCTGCAGCTTAGGGGGAGAATATCGAAGGGAGAAAGTGGTGGGGGCCCTGCCAGCTACATCCCGGCACACGCGTCACCTGCTACGGCTGCTTCCTTCCGGATCTGACCGAGTTCACAAGCTAGCATTGCGGGAGAACCAACAGGGCCCCCATTGACAAGCCCTCTTTACGAGAGCGGGGGCATTATCTGGGAAGGAGGTAGCAATTGCAAGCGTAGTCGGGACAACCGTTGTTTTCTTGAACAACCACCGCTTTTACGCTTTCTCCGCCTTTTCCCCGTGCTAAAGTTAAAACCCTTTTTCCTGATGAAATAAGTACATGAATCAGCCAGACACTTTCCAGCAACGCATCTGGCAAATTGTTGCCGCTATTCCGGCTGGCCGCGTCACCACCTATGGCGATGTGGCGCTACTGGCCGGTTCTCCGCGCGCGGCGCGTCAGGTCGGTGGCGTGCTGAGCCGCTTACCCGAGGGCACTACCCTTCCCTGGCATCGCGTCGTAAACCGACACGGCACAATTTCTCTTCAGGGTGACCGTCTGTTGCGGCAGCGGGATGCACTGGAAGCGGAAGGTATAGAGGTGAGTGACGACGGACAGCTCGATCTCGAGACTTATCGCTGGCGATTTTAGACAGGGAAAAAAGGGCGACAATGTCGCCCCGAAAAGAGATTACAGACGGGTTGGAGCAGGAACCGCAGCAGACGGCGTCACCTGAGTCGGTGAGGTCGAAGGAACGGTGGTCGCTGCGCCCGGCTGGGTTGGCATCGCCATAGACGGTACCGGTACCAGCAGCAGCTCTGCTTTGGTGCCACCCTGGTTAATCACTGGCTTCACGCCTTCAGTGATAAAGGCCAGCTTACCGTCGATTGAGATGGCTGCGCTTAACAGAATGCGTGCATCAGGCTTGATGTCGGCTGGGTTAAACGGCAGCACGAACTGGAACGGTGCCT
Organism: Pantoea sp. EKM10T; assembly: GCF_011800685.1. Lineage (NCBI taxonomy): Bacteria > Pseudomonadati > Pseudomonadota > Gammaproteobacteria > Enterobacterales > Erwiniaceae > Pantoea > Pantoea sp. EKM10T. The sequence goes on along the minus strand of NZ_JAALEU010000002.1, from coordinate 83,327 downwards.
GTTTGCCTTCGGTTCGCACCACGCGCTGCGACAGCACTTTTGAGGGTGCATCGGCGACGGACGCATCAGAGAGCGTCACGGTTAATACCGCATCCGGCGGCAGCGCAATGCGCTGGCGGATAAAGACTGAACCACTTACGTTGGGCTGCGCAATCGCCGCCGTCTGTCCTGCAACCGCAGAACCCAGAGTTGGCGTTGGCACGGGTTTACTCTTGTCGGCGCATCCTACAACAGCAACCGCCATAACTACTCCACTGAACACATGCCTGAGTTTCATTGATGTCGTCTCCATTTGATCAAAATGATTGTCGGCAGCGAATCCTGCTTACAGCGCTTCACTCGCCGTATGTCCTTAATGTTGGCACAAAAATGAAATTTTGCCTGGCACCGACAATGGAGAAAGTCTGATTGACGTCAACTGGTCCGATCTTTCACACTGAGCAGGTCACTATATTGAGGAACGCGCCATGAGTCAGGCACTGCAAAATCTGCTGAATTTATTAAATCTGGAAAAACTGGAAGAGGGTTTATATCGCGGCCAGAGCGAAGATATTGGCCTTCGTCAGGTGTTTGGCGGTCAGGTGGTGGGTCAGGCGCTGTATGCCGCAAAGCAAACCGTGGCGGAAGATCGCATTATTCACTCTTTTCACAGCTATTTTTTGCGGCCCGGCGATAGTCAGAAAGCGATTATTTATGATGTTGAAACGTTGCGTGATGGCAAAAGTTTCAGTGCCCGGCGGGTCAGTGCCATTCAGAATGGGCAGCCGATTTTTTATATGACCGCCTCGTTCCAGTCACCGGAAAGCGGCTTTGAACATCAGAATCCGATGCCACAGGTGGCGGGGCCAGAGAATCTGTTAACTGAACAGGCGATGGCGCAGAAAATGGCGCATCTGCTGCCAGAAAAGCTACGTGAAAAATTCATTGCTGAGCGTCCGCTGGAGATCCGCCCGGTACAGATTCACAATCCTCTTCGGGGCCATGTGGATAAGCCGGAGCGCCAGGTCTGGATCCGCGCCACCGGCCCACTGCCCGACGACTTACGTATCCATCAGTATCTGCTCGGCTATGCTTCCGATCTCAATTTCCTGCCGGTCGCGCTCCAGCCGCACGGCAAAGGCTTTTTAGAGCCGGACATGCAGGTCGCCACTATCGACCACTCAATGTGGTTCCACCGCCCGTTCGACTTCAGTGAATGGCTGCTCTATAGCGTAGTCAGTACTTCGGCGTCAGGCGCACGGGGTTTTGTCCGGGGCGAGTTCTACAATCAGAAGGGTGTCCTGGTGGCCTCAACGGTTCAGGAAGGGGTCATGCGTCAGCGCAGCGAATAAAAAAAGGGGCGATTACTCGCCCCCGATTGATCTTTTCACTGCCCATCCATTACTGGTTGTAAGCATTCTCGCCGTGGCTGTTTACATCCAGACCTTCACGCTCATGCTCTTCCGGAACGCGCAGACCGACAATCAAATCAGCCAGCTTGAAGCCGATGAAGGCGACAACGCCCGACCAGACGATAGTCAGGCCCACGCTGAAGAGCTGTACCCAAACCTGATGGCCCATGGTGACACCCTCTGCGTAGCCTACGCCGCCCAGTGAAGAGGAGGCAAACACGCCAGTCAGGATACAGCCGACAATGCCGCACACGCCATGCACGCCGAACACATCGCAGGGATCATCCACGCGCAGCCATTTTTTCAGGGTGGTCACGCCCCACAGTCCCGCCAGTCCGCCGACCAGGCCGATGATTAATGCACCGCCGACGCCGACGTAACCACAGGCAGGCGTAATCGCTACTAATCCGGCAATAAAGCCTGAACAGGCACCCAGCAGCGAAGGCTTACCACGTACCGCCCACTCGCCAAAGGTCCATGACAACACGGCGCCCGCTGTGGCGACAACGGTGTTCAGGAAGGCCAGCGCCGCGATTTCGTTTGCTGCAGAAGCAGAACCGGCGTTGAAACCGAACCAGCCGACATACAGAATGGCGGTGCCGGTGAATACCATTGGCAGGTTGTGTGGTTTGAAGGCCTCTTTACCAAAGCCGGCACGTTTGCCCACCAGATAAGCGCCCACCAGACCGGCGACAGCGGCGTTGATATGCACCACGGTGCCGCCAGCAAAGTCCAGCGCGCCATCCTGTGCCAGGAAACCGCCAGCCCACACCATGTGCGCGATAGGCAGGTAAGCCAGGGTCAGCCAGACGCCGACAAAAATCAGTACGGCAGAGAAACGGATGCGTTCTGCGATAGCACCGACAATCAGGCCCACCGTGATACAGGCAAACGAGGCCTGGAACGCGACATGAATATATTGATAGAAACTGCCCATGACGGCGGTCAGCTGAATGTTTTTCAGCATCACCCAGTTAAAGCTGCCAAAGAAGGCGTTGCCTTCACTGAACGCCAGTGAATAGCCGTAAACCATCCACAATACGCAGACCAGTGAGAAGGTGACGGCAACCTGAGTCAGCATCGACAGCACGTTTTTACCGCGAATCAAACCACCATAAAACAGCGCGATACCTGGAATTGACATAAACAGCACCAGCGCGGTGCAAATCATCATAAATGCGTTATCAGCCTTGTCCGCAACGGCAGGCGCAGCCATTGCGAGTGAGGGTAACAGTGCCAGGCTGGTGAGGCCCAACTTAGCGAAAATTTTATTCATTTTTATTCCATCCCATCACAGTACTGAGTCTTTATTACAGAGCGGCTTCGTCGGTCTCGCCGGTACGAATACGGATGACGCGCTGCAGTTCAGCCACGAAAATTTTACCGTCGCCAATTTTGCCGGTGTAAGCTGCTTTACTGATGACATCCACCACTTCGTCTAACTGATCGTCGGCAATAGCGATATCAATTTTGACCTTAGGCAGGAAGTTCACGCTGTACTCTGCGCCACGATAAAGCTCTGCATGGCCCTTCTGACGGCCAAAACCTTTCACTTCGGAGACGGTCAGTCCCTGAATGCCGATAGAGGATAAAGCTTCACGTACATCCTCCAGCTTGAATGGCTTAATTACGACGGTAACCAGCTTCATTGGATCCCCTCCAGCGAGTAAATAGGTAACGTTTACGGACACGCAGGGATATAAGCAAAGCCTGTGCCAGAGTGTGAAAATGACGGTAATCCGTTGTTCAGGCGAGACGCGACAAGGGATGCTTTAAAGAGGATGGGAAACAGAGAGGCCGTACAGGGGTAATTGCAGCGGAGGGCTGCACTCCTTTGGTGCTTCAGGCGTCAAAGGAGTGCATTTATACAGATTAATCTGATAAAGGTGCGCAAAAAAGGTGCAACTCAGCCTTCAGTTGTTACAGCGACGCCCGATACCAGATCTTCACCTGCCTGCTGCAGCTGATACATCTGCCAGTAACGTCCCTGAATCGCCAGCAGTTGCTGATGCGTACCCTGCTCAACCACACGACCACGATGCAGCACCAGAATCTTGTCTGCTTCAATAATCGTTGAGAGGCGGTGAGCAATCACCACCAGCGTGCTGTGCTGGCGTAGCGTCTCAAGCGTCTGCTGAATGGCCTGCTCGGTGCCGGAATCAATATTGGCCGTCGCTTCGTCGAGGATCAGTATCTGCGGCAGATCAACCAGCACCCGGGCCAGTGCCAGCAGCTGTTTCTGCCCGACCGACAGATTATTACCCTGCTCGCCCAGCCGGGTATGTATTCCCTCCGGCAACGCATGCGCCAGCGGAGCCAGCTGCACCTGTTCCAGCACCGTCCAGACGGCCTCTTCGCTGATGTCACGTCCCAGCCGCACATTCGCCAGCAGCGTATCGGCCAGCACCACCGGATCCTGTTGCACCATCGCAATACCGCGGCGCAGCACGGCATGGCTCAGGTTGCTGATGGGTCGATCATCAATGCGGATCTCGCCACGCGTTACCGGGTAGTAACCCATTAACAGGTTCGCCAGCGTGCTTTTACCGCTGCCGGTATGTCCCACCAGCGCCACAAACTCGCGTGGGGCAACCTCAAGATTGATATCACTGAGCACATCGCGGTTTTCACGGTAGGCAAAGCTCAGATTGTTCAGGGTGATACGACCTGAAGCCAGCGGTTGTTGATCGGCACCATACTGCTGCTGTGCAGCATCCATCAGTTCGAAAATACGCTCACCTGAAACTACCGCCTGCTGCAGCATCGATTGCTGAGTGGTCAGCTCAATCAGCGGCTCATTCAGACGCCCCAGATAGGTAATAAAGGCATAGAGTACCCCCACTTCAAACACGCCAGGCATCGAGAAACTAAACAGGATCAGCAGCCCACACAACACCATCGCTGAAAACAGGCTCAACAGCGGACGCAGCAGAAAACCATCCAGACGCAGCGTTTCCATTCGCGCCAGATAGTGAGAACGGCTCGCTTCGCCCATACGCTCACCAAATCGCGCCTGCTGACGAAACTGCTGGATCACGCTCATACCGCTGATCACTTCGTTAAAGCCATTATTGATGTCTGCCAGATAGCTGCGAACCCGACGGGCAATGGGCGTGCTGTAACGCTGATAGATGAACATCACCACCAGTACCAGCGGGAAGATCATCATCGCCACCAGCGCCATACGCCAGTCAAGGCTGAACATCGCCACCATCATGGCGCCGACCAGTGCGGCACTGCGCAGCACGGTTGAAACCACCGTGACGTAGAGATCGCGGATGACTTCGGTGTCGTTAGTCACGCGTGAAATAATCTGCCCGACCGGCTGGGTATCAAAGGCACTCAGCGGCTGACAGAGTGCGGCATTCATCACGTCACTGCGTAACCGCTGTACCACGCCGATAGCGGCTCGGTTAAACAACAGCGCCTGCCAGTAGTGCAGCCCGGCGGCCAGCAGCTGAAGCAGGATAAAACTGACCACCAGTCCGGCGACCACTCCCCAGGGCATCTGATGTTTCGCCACCAGGTTATCGATAAAGTAGCTGACCAGCACCGGTCCGGTCACTTCCGCCGCGGCAGCGATCCACAGCATCCCTACCGCCAGCGACAGGGATTTACGCCACGGCTTACCGTAGCTCAGCAGACGCTTCAGGGTAGGCCACAAGCGTGCAGACTTAGCCATACGGCACTCCTTTCTCATTTTCATCATCATCCAGCGCCGCTTCCAGTTGCTGGTAACGGTACATGTCCCGATACCAGCCAGCACTGCCGGTCAGGGCGTCGTGGTCGCCCCGCTGCGCCACTCTGCCCTGCTGCAGGACCAGGATTTCACTGGCTTCCGTCAGCGCCGATAAGCGGTGCGCGCTGATAATCAGCGTGCGTCCCTGCCCCCAGATGCGCAGGTTATGCAGGATTTCGTGTTCGGTACGGCCATCGACCGCGGAAAGCGCGTCGTCCAGAATCAGGATTTCCGCATTCAGCAGCAGCGCCCGGGCAATCGAAAGACGCTGCTTCTGCCCACCCGACAGCATCACACCGCGCTCCCCGACTTCCGTTTCATAGCCCTGCGGCAAACGCAGGATATCGTCATGAACGCAGGCCAGCGTGGCGGCATGCTCAATCTCCTGCTGGGTTGCGCCCGGTTTCCCCAGCGCAATATTGTTCGCCACGCTGTCTGAGAACAGGAACGGTGTCTGGCTCACCACGGCCAGACGGCTGCGCCAGCTGTCCAGCCGCAACTGCGGCAGCGGGATCTGGTGATAACGGATGTCGCCCTGCTGAATATCAAAGTGGCGCTGAATCAGGCTAAGCAGCGTACTTTTGCCACTGCCGGTTGGCCCGCACAGCCCCAGCATCTCGCCGGGTTTCAGCTGGAAGCTGACATCGCTTAAGACCGGACCCACGCTGGCCGGATAGTTAAAGGCACGAATCGCGACCTGCAGCGTGCCCGGTTCAGATGGCAGTGACTTATCGCCATCTTCCACCGCTGGCGCTTCCGCCAGCAGCGCGCCGATGCGGCTCCAGGCGGCGCTGCCGCGTTCAACAATATTAAACATCCACGCCAGCGCCAGCATCGGCCAGATCATCAGGCCGAGATACATCACAAAGCTGGTGAGCTGCCCCAGCGTCATCTCTCCATGCCAGACCAGCCAGCTGCCGCCACCAATCGCCAGCAGGTTTGAGAAGCCGATAGCGATATAGATAGTGGGATCGAAACGGGCATCGACCCGCGCCACGCGCAGGTTTTTTTCACCGGTATCGCGGGCGATATCGGAAAATTGCTGCGACTGATGCTGTTCAAGGCCAAAGGATTTAATCATCCGGATGCTGGTCAGGCTCTCCTGCGTCTGATCGTTGAGACTGGAGAAGGCGGCCTGTGCCAGCTTAAAGCGATGGTGCAGTTGATTACCGTAGCGATGGATCACGATGGCCATAATGGGCATCGGCACCAGCGCAAGCAGCGTCAGCTGCCAGCTGATCTGCGTGCTCATTACCAGCAGCACCACGCAGCCCATGACCAGCGAGTCGACCAGCGTCAGTACTCCTTCCCCGGCAGCAAACACCACCCGATCCACGTCGTTGGTGGCGCGCGCAATCAGGTCGCCGGTGCGGTGACGCAGATAAAATGCCGGTTGCTGACGACTCAGCTGGCGATAGAAATCTTCGCGCAGCTCAACCGCCAGCTGGTAGGAGGCACCAAACAGCAGCACGCGCCAGACATAGCGCAGCAGATAGACCACCACTGCCGTTGCCAGCATGATCCCAATCCACATCATGATGCGGCTGGTGCTCATGTTGTCACGCGTCACGCCATCGACAATCACCCCGACCACATGCGGTGGCAGCAGCTGCAGAATAGCAATAACAATCAGCAGGAGGACCGCGCCCAGATAGCGCCGCCACTCCCGCAGAAAATACCAACTTAATTGACTGAATAATCGCACAACGCTGCTCTCAATCTCAGGCCCTCAGGGGGCGACAGGTAAAGCCGTGGTGTATTTAATCTCTTCCATGGCGAAGCTGGATGTCACATCAATCAGGCCGGGCACCCCATTCACTACTCGCTTGTAGAAAGCATCATAGCTTTTCATGTCGGCCACCTGAATGCGCAGCAGGTAATCATACTCGCCTGCCATACGGTAAAAGGCCATTACCTCCGGCATGCTGCTCACCACCGAGACAAATGCCTGATACCAGTCGCGGCTGTGCTGCTGCGTTTTAACAAACATAAACGCCGTCAGTGACAGTCCGATTTTATCTCCATCCAGCAACGCCACCCGTGCGCGAATAATGCCATCATCTTCAAGCTTTTTCAGGCGCTTCCAGCAGGGTGTGGTGGTGAGGTTGACGGCATCCGCCAGCGCCTGCAGCGACAGCGTGCAGTCATGCTGCAGCAGTGAGAGCAATTTAAGGTCAGTTTTATCTAACATTCGCGGCTCCGGGAGAATCATTTTCTCCATTACCGCCATTTTAGCGGTAATTGTGCAATCTCTTTTTCCTGCACGTGCCATAAAATAGCCGCATCACTTTTTTACCGGACGCCTGAGATGCACACCTGCTGGATTCGCCACGCTATCAACGAAATTAACGCTGATTTTCAACGATCGGCTGAGACCCATTTGATCCGTTTCGATCTGGCGGACTTTCCCGGCATCTGGTTCTATCTGAAAGATGAAAGTACCCATCCCAGTGGCAGTCTCAAACACCGGCTGGCACGATCCCTGTTCCTCTACGGCCTCTCCAACGGCTGGATTAAACAGGATACGCCGATTATCGAAGCCTCGTCAGGCAGCACTGCCGTTTCTGAGGCGTACTTCGCAAGGCTGCTGGGTCTGCCCTTTATTGCGGTGATGCCGGCGAGCACAGCGAAGCGTAAAATTGAGCAGATCACCTTTTATGGCGGACAGTGCCATTTTGTTGAAGATCCCTGCCAGCTCTATGCTGAATCTGAACGGCTGGCGCGGGAGCTCAATGGCCATTTTATGGATCAGTTTACCTATGCTGAACGTGCCACCGACTGGCGCGGCAATAACAATATTGCAGAGAGCATTTTCCGTCAGATGGAGCATGAACCTTATCCGATTCCCCATACGATAATCATGAGTGCGGGCACCGGCGGCACCTCAGCCACGCTGGGCCGCTATATCCGTTATCAGGGACTGGAAACCAAACTGCTGGTGGTTGATCCGCAGCATTCGGTGTTTTTTGATTACTGGCAGCAGCGTGATGCTACCCTGACCAGCGCGCGCGGCAGCATGATCGAAGGAATTGGCCGTCCGCGAGTGGAGCCGTCGTTTATGCCTGACGTGATCGACGAAATGATCAAAGTGCCGGATGGTGCAACGCTGGCCGCCATGCTGAAAATGGAAAAGATTCTGGGACGCAAGCCTGGCGCCTCTACCGGCACCAATTTCTGGGGCATGATGCAGGTGGCAAAACGCCTACGGGCAGCGAATCAGCAGGGAGCGCTGGTGACACTGCTGTGCGACAGCGGCGAACGTTATCCCGATAGCTACTATCAGCCTGAGTGGGTGGCAAAACATATTGGCGATATCACGCCATGGCAGCGCGAGCTGGAATAAAAAACCGGACATCCTGTCCGGTTCACGGCAATCCTCAGCATTCGGGGGAATACGCGAGGTCGGGTGTTGCCAGCCAGTGATTTAAATAGTGAGACACCGCCTGTGTCTCGCAATGCCCTAATACCGGCAGATGCGGTAGCGCGGCTTTCAGCTGCGCCATCGCATTGCCCATGATGAAACCCTGTCCGGCCTGCGCCAGCATCTCGCGATCGTTCATCGCATCACCAAACGCCATACACTCCGCCATGGTCAGCGACAGATGGTCACATAACAGTGCCAGCGCGCTGCCTTTATTGCAGCTGGCGGGCAACACCTCCAGACAATCCACAGCAGAGAAGCAGATGTTAGCCTGCTCGCCCAGTGCGGCATCCAGCTCTGTTTTTAGCTGACAGAGGCGCTGATGCTGATCGATAAAGCAGATTTTTGTCACCTGATGCGCGGGCAACCTTTTAAGATCGCACAGCTGATAGCCAAATCCGCTGATCTGATGGGCCACCAGCAGTTCAGGCTGTGGGTGATCGGTAAACCACCCCTGATCGTTGAAAACATGCAGGGTGGCGTGCGTATACCAGCGGCGGTGAATCACCTCTTCGGCGACCGAAGAGGGCAGATCACGCGCAAAGATCAGATTGCCCTGCCTGTCGTGTACACGGGTACCATTACCGGTAATCAGCCACGCGGGCAGTGTCATTTTTTCCCGTAAGATCTGCATCTCCAGCAGATGGCGGCCCGTCGCTAGCGCCAGATTAACGCCACGCAGATGCAACGCCTGCAGGCTATCCAGCGTCTGCTGACCCAGCTGATGATCCGGCAGCAATAATGTGCCATCCATATCGAACGCGGCTAAACGCACCATGATTTACCTCCTGCTGAAAGATGAACTCCACTATTGCCTGTTAATTGCGGAACTAATAGTGAATACTTTTAAAAAACTGTTCCGGGTTTAACATGCGCCAGCTTAACCGTCTTAATCAGTTCCAGCGTCTGTGGCAGCAGAGTCAGGGCGCCCCACAGCAAACCTGCGTGGCGGAGATGGCCCGCCACTGTATCTGCAGCGAGCGTCATCTGCGCACGTTGCTGTCACTGTGGCAGCATGCAGGCTGGCTCAGCTGGCGCGGCGAGCCTGGCCGTGGCAAACAGGGACAAATAGTGTTTCTGCGCTCACCTGAACAATTACGGCAGCAGTTGCTGCAACAACAGCTCGACGCCGGAGACGCCGCTGAGGCCTTGCAGCTGCTGGATCTGCCGCCGGAAAGGCTGATCAATATGCTGCGGCCATTAATGGGTGGACAGTGGCAGAACGATACGCCGGTTCTGCGCATCCCCTACTATCGTCCGATGGAGAGCACAGAGCCGCGCCAGATTACCGGTCGGGCCGAGCAGCACCTGGCTCGCCAGATCTATTCCGGTCTGACTCGCTTTGAGCAGGATGAGCCGGTCGGCGATCTGGCGCATCACTGGCAATATGACGAGGCGTCATCTGGCTGGTTATTCTGGTTACGGCCTCAGCTGATGTGGCACAACGACGAGCCTCTGCAGGCCGCACAACTGGTGGCGCAATTCCGCCAGCTGTTGCGGGATACGCGCGTCAGTGTGTTGCTGGCCGATGTGGTCAGCGTGGATGCGCCCCATCCGCTTGCGGTGCGTTTCGTACTGCGACGCCCTGATTTCTGGCTGCCCCATCGGCTCGCCCACTTGTTGTGCCTGCTGCCCCATCCCATCGATCCCGTCACGGGCAGCGGGCCGTGGAAACTCAGGCACTTCAGCGCCGAGCTGGTCAGGATTGAAAGTCACGCGCGCTGGCATCTGCAGCGTCCTCTGCTGCAGGCGGTGGAGTACTGGATTACCCCTCAGCTGTTTGATCCCGCTCTCGGCAGCAGCTGTCGTCATCCGGTGCAGATTGCGATAGGCGATGCCACAGAGCTCAGGACGCTGCAACCGGTCAGCAGCAGTATCAGCCTCGGCTTCTGTTATCTGGTCTGCCGACCACGAGCCGGATTTACCCCTGATCAGGCGCGCACGCTTTTCCAGCTGATCCAGCAAAGCGGCATTGTCAGCCGGTTGCCTCTGGATGAGGGACTCATCACTCCCAGTAAAGAGTTGTTACCTGGCTGGAGTGTGCCGCTGATTGATGCTGTCACGGTTCCCTTACCGGCGACCCTGACGCTGCATTATCAGTTGCCGGTTGAGCTGCACCAGATGTCACAGGCGCTGGTTGCACTGTTAAAACAGCACGGCTGCACCCTGAAGGTAGTTTTTCATCCGGTAAAAAACTGGCACGGCATCGACCCGCTTGATGAGGCAGATATCGTGATGGGCGACAGACTGATTGGTGATGCGCCGGTCTTTACGCTGACCAGCTGGTTGCAGACTGACCCGCTATGGCGGCCGCTGTGGCCCACGCCGCAGGGCGAAGAGATTCAGGCGCAACTGCTGGCTATCCAGCAAATTGCTGACAACGAAACCCGTGCCCGCTCGCTGCATCAGCTTTATCATCAGCTGATGACGGGCGGCATCCTGCTGCCACTGTTCAATTATCGCTATCAAATCTACGCGCCGCCGGGCGTTGAAGGGATTGAACTGAATACGCTGGGCTGGTTCGATTTCAGCCGCGCATGGATCCCGCCGCCCATTGATCTGCCATGCAGCTGTTCAGCGGCGGACTGAGGCATTACCATAAGCGCAAAATTAATTATCAGGAAAACACCATGAAACGCGCTGTTGTAGTTTTCAGCGGTGGACAAGACTCCACTACCTGCCTGATTCAGGCATTACAGCAATATGATGACGTTCATTGCGTCACTTTCGACTATGGACAACGCCATCGGGAAGAGATCGATGTGGCCCGCGACCTGGCGATTAAATTGGGCGCGCGCGCGCATAAAGTGCTGGATGTCACCATGCTGAACGAACTCGCCGTCAGCAGCCTGACGCGGGATAACATTCCGGTGCCGACTTATAATCCCGAGGCCAGTGGATTACCCAGTACGTTTGTGCCGGGACGCAATATTCTCTTTCTGACGCTGGCCTCGGTTTACGCTTATCAGGTCGAAGCGGAAGCGGTGATCACTGGCGTCTGTGAGACCGATTTCTCCGGCTATCCCGATTGTCGCGATGAGTTTGTCAAAGCGCTGAACCATGCGGTGTCGCTGGGCATGGCGCGCGATGTTCGTTTTGAGACGCCGCTGATGTGGCTCAATAAAGCGGAAACCTGGGCGCTGGCGGATTACTGGCAGCAGCTTGCGCTGGTACGCGAGCAGACGCTGACCTGCTATAACGGCGTGAAAGGTGATGGATGTGGTGAGTGTGCAGCCTGTCATTTACGGGCCAATGGCCTGCAGGGTTATCTCAACGATCGTGCTGGCGTAATGGCGGCAATGAAAGCAAAAAGCGGTCTTAACTAAGAGTGTCTGAGGTGGCGGCAGAGAATCCGGGTTGCCGCCTTTTTATCGACTCATGCCATCAGACGCATCAGTCGCTCACGCAACTCCCCTTCCAGCGCAACCGCCTTCTGAGTCCGCAAATCAATACAGACAAAAGTGAGTGCGGCATCCGCCACCACGGTCTCCTGCCCTGCCAGCAAAACCCGCTGCGCAATAATGCCGCTTTTGCCATTCAACTGCGTGATCTCACTTTCGATAGTCAGTACGTCGCCCAGCACGGCCGGGCGACGGTAGTTGATGTTGATGTTTACCACCACAAAAGCCAGTTTCTGTTCCTGCAACCAGTGGAATGCTTCCACCTCTTCCAGCCATTCCCAGCGCGCCTCCTCAAGAAACTCAAGATAGCGCGCATTATTGACGTGCTGATAGACATCCAGATGATAGCCGCGCACTTTTATGGTGGTCTGCATGGTCATGCTCTCCTGCTGCTGTGAATTAACTGGTTGGACCTGTTCACTTTAGCAGAGTCGCCTGTCTATCGTGGGTTAAGCATCACAGATGTGTACTGCTTCACAATTTCAGCCGGGCCGCATTTCGCTCTATCAACGCATTGCCGATACCCGGTACTTCACTGAGTTGCTGAATTGCGCTAAACGGTCCGTACTGTTCGCGATAGCTCACAATTGCCTGCGCCTTTTTCAGCCCCACCCCATTCATAACGGCAGAGAGCTGTTCGGCTGTTGCTTCATTAATGCTGACCTGATCCTGCTGTGGCTGCGCGGCGGCTTCCGGCTTCGACGCAGGATGTGAGCTCTGCGTGATGGCTGCGCTGACAGGTTCAGGTGCCGCAGAGACGCTGCTGTGACAGAGTGCGCCGCCCAGCGCGAGTGAAAGATAAAAGGCAACGAGTTTAGGTTTAGCCATGCTGTGTTTCTCCTTGTGTGTAAACAGCAGCGACAGAGTGGCACTACTGCACACAAGGCTCAAAAGCGGGATTTCAGAAATGGAAAAGGCCGCGAATGCGGCCTTTGATTGTTACAGTCGTTGCGCAGTTTCTGCGAGGCTTACTGCATTTGTGCGGCAGCGCCGTACTTAATTTTGGCCTCTTTACGCAGGTTTTGCAGTAACGCTTCAAACGCCAGCTGGGCATTATTCTGCGTGACGCCTTTGACCATTTCGTCAATCTGCGCCTGCGGCATGCTGCCGGTTTTAACTTTATCAACCGCCACCAGTACCACATTGCCCTGCATATCTTCGCTGACACCCCAGGAAGGTTTATTTTCCGCAGGCTGAGGCAGGTTAAAGGCAGTCTGTGCCACCGGATCCTGCGCATTGCGATCAACGGTCTTGCTGGCGCTCAGCGTCAGACCTGCGGCAGTCAGCGCATCCTGCTTACCGGCTTTGAGATCGGCCAGCAGCTTATCAGCCTGAGCTTTCGCCTGCTGCGTCGCTTTATCATGCTTAAGCGTGTCAGTGATCTGCGCCTTAACCTGCTCAAGCGATTTTACCGCTTCCGGTTTATGCTCACTGATACGCAGCACAAAGGCACGGTCGCCATCGACAGTGATGATATCGGAGTTGTTGCCCGGCGCGCCGTTTTGCCCGACCAGACCGCCATTAAAGATCGCCTGCTTCACCGCATCAAAGTTAAGCTCATCTGGCAGCGTATCCTGACTGAACCAGCCAGTCTCTTTCGCTTTCAGACCAGAAGCCTGCTCTGCACCCGCCAGTGACTCATTGTCATTGCTGGCCGCTTCGCTGACTTTCTGTTGCACTTTGTAGAAGGCATCAACGCCCTTCTCCTGCTTCACTTTCGCTGCAATGGCGCTGCGCACTTCATCCAGTGGCTTAACCTGCTCTGGCTGAATATCGTCAAGACGAACCACCAGGAAGCCCACTGAAGATTTGATCACGCCTGACATCTGGCCTTTCTCAGTCAGACCGGCATTTTTCAGCTCATCCGGCGTCGTAGAGGGTTCCAGCCAGCCCATATCGCCGCCCTTACGCGCAGAGATCGGGTCAATGGATTTGGCTTTTGCCACGTCAGCGAAGCTGGCACCCGCTTTCAGCTGCGCCAGGACCGCATTGGCATCGGCTTCAGTTTTGGTCTGAATGACGCTGTAGCGCGTACGCTGTGGCTGCGAATAGTCCGCTTTATGCTGGTCGTACCAGGCCTGAATATCGGCCTCGCTGGCATCCTGCTGCATGCTGGCTGCATCCATCAGGAGGTAGCTGACACGGAACTGCTCTGGTGCCATAAAGCTGGTTTTATGCTGCTGATAATACTGACTGATTTCGTCGTCAGTAACGGCCTGCTTCGCCGCCAGTGCATTGACGTCCAGCGTCGCCTGACGAATCTCACGCTGCTGTGAAACCAGGTCCACCAGTTTGCTGGCTTCGCCTTTCAGCGTGAAGTCGGTGTTAGCCACGGCATTGATCAGCTGTTGATTGGAGAGCTGCTTACGCAACGCTTCGGCATACTGGTCGGCGCTGAAGCCCATATTGCTGATCAGACTCAGATATTTGGCATTGTCGAATTTACCGTTGGTCTGAAAAGCCTGCTGATTGAAGATAGCCTGCTTCACCTGATCGTCGCTGATGCTGAGGTGGAGATCTTTGATGTAGCTATCAAGCAGCGCCTGATCGATTAGCTGCGACAGCGCCTGCTGCCGAATCTGCTGCATGTAGCCATCGTTGCTGGCCAGCTGTGAGAACTGATCGCCCAGCATCTGCTGCTGACGACTGCGCTCGCTGTTGAACGCCTGCTCCAGCTGTCCCCGGCTAATCTCCTGGCCGTTAACTTTGGCCGCATAGTCGTTATTGCCGCCAATCAGATAGTTGCCAACGCCCGTCAGCACAAAGGAGAGGATAATCAGCCCCAAAATAATCTTGAGCACGACATGGTTCGACGCCGCGCGTAAATTGTCCATCATGGTATGGCAACACTCCGCTGTAGTGTGAATGTAAAGCTCGGTCGCAATTCGCCATTGGCTGGCGACTCACGCAACTGCTGGCTTAGCTGGCAGTCTCAATCCGGTCCAGGTCCATCTTACGGCCCGATTCTCACCGGTTAAAACAAAAAAGGCACATCTGATTGATGTGCCCGTATGTTACATGAGAACGGGTTAATCGTCCTCTAATCCACTGAAGAAAATGCGTCAATGAATCTATTCGTTGTTATTAATTGACAGCGTCTTTCAATGCTTTACCAGCACGGAAGCCTGGTACTTTACCGGCCGGGATGGTGATCTCTTTACCGGTTTGCGGGTTGCGGCCAGTACGTGCAGCGCGGTCACGCACAGAGAATGTGCCGAAACCTACCAGAGCCACTTCATCACCGTCTTTCAGCGCATCTGAAACTGAGCCCATAAATGCATCTAAAACACGTCCCGCTGCAGCTTTAGAAATATCAGCATCGGCAGCAATTTTGTCGATCAATTGTGACTTATTCACTCTCTTCATCCCCTCTTTTATTATTTCACATCGTACCCTGCATCCGGCAGGGTGCGAACGCGCAGCAAGTTATATCAAGCCTGTGGAGCCGAAACAACGGAATTTCTCTGAGAACGTCGCGTCGGCAGCCACCTAAATTAACGGCACAAAAAAAAGCTGGCAAGCGCCAATTGCCTTGCCAGCTCCGCTTTTTAACGGTTTTTGCCGTTAATCACTATTTTGCTGTTACGACCTGCATACCGTATGGCGCATTTTCCAGTGCCAGATTCAGCACCTCTTCAATGCGTTTCACCGGATGAATCTCCAGATCGGCAATCACGTTCTGTGGAATCTCTTCCAGGTCGCGCTTGTTGTCGTCAGGGATAAGCACGGTTTTAATGCCACCACGGTGCGCTGCCAGCAGTTTCTCTTTCAGCCCGCCAATCGGCAGCACCTGACCACGCAGGGTGATCTCACCGGTCATCGCCACATCCGCCCGCACCGGGTTACCGGTCAGACAGGAGACCAGCGCAGTACACATGGCGATACCGGCACTTGGACCATCTTTCGGCGTAGCGCCTTCAGGTACGTGAACGTGAATATCACGTTTTTCGTAGAAGTCACCATTGATGCCCAGCTTCTCGGCACGGGCACGCACCACGGTCAGCGCAGCCTGAATCGACTCCTGCATCACTTCACCCAGAGAACCGGTGTAAGTCAGCTTGCCTTTACCTGGTACGCAGGCGGTTTCGATGGTCAGCAGATCGCCACCCACTTCCGTCCATGCCAGACCCGTTACCTGACCCACACGGTTTTCGCTGTCCGCACGACCGTAGTCGAAGCGCTGAACGCCCAGGAAATCCTTGAGGTTTTCGCCATTGATGGTGATGTGCTTTTTCGTCTTGTCCATCAGCAGCGATTTAACCGCTTTACGGCACAGTTTCGACAGCTCACGCTCAAGGCTACGCACACCGGCTTCACGGGTGTAGTAACGGATAATGCCCACAATCGCGCTGTCTTCAACCGTAATTTCATTGGCTTTCAGGGCGTTGCGCTCAATCTGCTTGGTCAGCAGATGCTGCTTAGCGATGTTCAGTTTTTCATCTTCGGTGTAACCCGACAGACGAATCACTTCCATACGGTCCAGCAGCGGTGCCGGGATGTTCATTGAGTTCGATGTAGCAACGAACATCACATCAGAAAGGTCATAGTCGACTTCCAGATAGTGGTCGTTGAACGCAATGTTCTGCTCAGGATCAAGCACTTCCAGCAGCGCTGAAGCCGGATCGCCGCGCATGTCAGAGGACATTTTGTCGATTTCATCCAGCAGGAACAGTGGGTTTTTAACCCCGACTTTCGCCATTTTCTGGATTAATTTACCCGGCATAGAGCCGATGTAAGTACGACGGTGACCGCGGATTTCAGCTTCATCACGCACGCCACCCAGCGCCATACGCACATATTTGCGTCCGGTCGCTTTGGCGATCGACTGACCGAGAGAGGTTTTACCTACCCCTGGCGGTCCGACCAGGCACAAAATCGGCCCTTTGATTTTGCTGACGCGACTCTGAACTGCAAGATACTCAAGAATACGATCCTTCACGCGCTCCAGCCCGTAATGGTCGGTATCCAGCGTCTCCTGCGCTTTACGCAGATCTTTCTTCACTTTGCTGCGCGCGTTCCACGGAACCTGCACCATCCAGTCGATATAGCCGCGAACCACGGTTGCTTCAGCGGACATCGGGGACATCATCTTCAGCTTCTGCAGCTCAGCTTCCGCTTTCTCGCGCGCTTCTTCCGGCATTTTTGCCGCGTCGATTTTGCGTTTTAACGCTTCGTACTCGTCGGGCGCGTCGTCCATCTCGCCCAGCTCTTTCTGAATCGCCTTCATCTGCTCATTCAGATAGTACTCGCGCTGGCTCTTCTCCATCTGCTTCTTAACACGGTTGCGAATGCGCTTCTCAACCTGCAGCAGATCGATTTCAGATTCCATCATCGCCATCAGATATTCCAGACGTTCGTTGACGTCGGACATCTCCAGCACAGACTGTTTGTCTGCCAGCTTCAGTGGCATATGTGCTGCGACGGTGTCGGCAAGGCGGGCCGCATCGTCAATGTTGTTCAGCGAGGTTAAAACCTCGGGTGGGATCTTCTTGTTGAGTTTTATGTAGCCTTCAAACTGATTGATCGCCGTGCGCACCAGCACTTCCTGCTCGCGCTCTTCGATCTCTGGCGAAACCAGATATTCAGCTTGTGCCACAAAATGGTCACCGTTATCGGCCAGCGTCGTAATGTGGGCGCGCTGTAAACCTTCGACCAGGACTTTGACGGTGCCATCCGGCAGTTTCAGCATTTGTAATACTGATGCAACGGTCCCTACTGAGAAGAGATCGTTAATGCCAGGTTCATCCGTTGAAGCCTCTTTCTGTGCGACCAGCATGATTTTTTTATCATGATCCATTGCGGCTTCAAGGCACCGAATTGATTTTTCCCGGCCAACAAACAACGGAATTACCATGTGCGGATAAACCACCACGTCGCGCAGCGGCAACACGGGGATTTCAATGCGTTCAGAACGCTCAGGATTCATAGAGCTCTCTCTTTGTTTAATGTCCGCCAGGTGATGGGAACCGCATCAGGCAGGTATGCAGTTAAACCCACAGGTATCTGAGTATATGGGGATGATTGTCCGACATTCAACGTCACAGAGGCGAGAAAAGCAAAAGGGGAAACATTTTCCCCTTTTTTATTACGACAAGATGGACGATCTGTTTAATTATTCGCCAGATGCCTGGGCTTCATGCTTACCGTAGATCAACATGGGCTCAGACTGACCTTCAATAACTGATTCATCAATCACTACTTTTTCCACGTCGTCCATGGAAGGCAGGTCATACATCGTTTCCAGTAACGCGCCTTCTACAATTGAACGCAGACCACGTGCACCGGTTTTACGTGACATCGCTTTCTTAGCAATGGCGGTTAACGCCTCGTCACGGAACTCCAGCTCAACGCCTTCCAGGTTAAACAGCGCCTGGTACTGTTTGGTCAGGGCGTTCTTAGGCTCACGCAGAATCTGAATCAGCGCTTCTTCGCTCAGCTCGCTCAGGGTCGCAACAACAGGCAGACGACCGATGAACTCAGGGATCAGACCAAATTTGATCAAATCTTCTGGTTCACACTGCGCAAGCAGTTCGCCTTCGCTGGCTTTCTGCGATTTCCCTTTCACGGTCGCGCCGAAGCCGATACCGGATCCGGTTTCAACACGCTGGGCGATCACTTTGTCCAGGCCGGCAAATGCGCCGCCGCAGATAAACAGAATTTTAGAGGTATCAACCTGCAAAAATTCCTGCTGCGGATGCTTACGTCCACCCTGCGGGGGAACGGCAGCCACGGTGCCTTCAATCAGTTTAAGCAGTGCCTGCTGTACGCCTTCGCCTGACACGTCACGGGTAATCGACGGGTTATCAGACTTACGTGAGATTTTGTCGATTTCATCGATGTAAACGATGCCGCGCTGTGCTTTCTGTACGTCGTAGTCGCATTTCTGCAGCAGTTTCTGGATGATGTTTTCAACATCTTCACCCACGTAACCGGCTTCAGTCAGCGTGGTGGCATCAGCCATGG
Source organism: Pantoea sp. EKM10T (assembly GCF_011800685.1). Taxonomy (NCBI): domain Bacteria; kingdom Pseudomonadati; phylum Pseudomonadota; class Gammaproteobacteria; order Enterobacterales; family Erwiniaceae; genus Pantoea; species Pantoea sp. EKM10T. The sequence continues at coordinate 64,412 of NZ_JAALEU010000002.1, read as the reverse complement.
TAAACGGCACATCCAGCAGGCGTGCCAGCGTTTCTGCCAGCAGCGTTTTACCACTACCGGTCGGGCCAATCAGCAGAATGTTGCTTTTGCCCAGCTCGATACCATTGCTGGTATCGCCGTTGCGCAGACGCTTGTAGTGGTTGTAAACCGCAACCGCCAGCACTTTCTTCGCTCTTTCCTGACCGATGACATAATCATCGAGGTGATGGCGAATTTCATGTGGGGTTGGCAACGCACTACGTTCACGATGCGGGGCAACTTCCTTAATCTCTTCGCGAATGATGTCGTTGCACAGGTCAACACACTCATCGCAGATATACACTGACGGCCCGGCAATCAGCTTTCGCACTTCATGCTGGCTTTTGCCGCAAAAAGAGCAGTACAGCAACTTTCCTGAACCGTCTTTGCGCTTATCTGTCATCAGTTAACCTCTTCTTGTTCTCAGGCCATACCCGCGTACGGCTCAGGCCGTGCGGAGACGGCCGAAATTCATTCAACCCATAATAGTACCGTTGTCCTGTTAACTATAGACCAGGGACAACGGTAAGTCGGGTCTTATTGGCGATGCGTCAGAATTGAATCGACTAATCCATACTCTACCGCTTCATTTGCAGAGAGGAAACGGTCACGCTCGGTGTCACGCTCAATTTCTTCCAGCGTTTTACCGGTGTGCTCAGCCATCAGCTCATTCATACGCTGCTTAACTTTAAGGATTTCGCGCGCATGGATCTCGATGTCTGACGCCTGACCCTGATAACCGCCCAGCGGCTGGTGGATCATCACACGTGAGTTTGGCAGACAGAAACGTTTGCCTTTGGTCCCCGCCGTCAGCAGGAAAGCACCCATAGAACAGGCCTGACCCATACAGATAGTGCTGACATCCGGTTTGATAAATTTCATGGTGTCGTAGATCGACATACCGGCCGTGATGACACCGCCTGGCGAGTTAATGTAGAGATAGATATCTTTTTCCGGGTTTTCAGCTTCCAGAAACAGCATCTGCGCCACAATCAGATTAGCCATGTGGTCTTCGACCTGGCCAGTCAGAAAAATGACGCGCTCTTTAAGCAGACGGGAGTAGATGTCGTAAGAACGCTCACCACGCGAAGTTTGTTCAACCACCATTGGCACCAGCGCATTGTGCGGTGCTGTATATTCACGATCGCCACTGTATGACATTACCGTCTCCTGGATAAATTTCATTGGCAACATTCTGTACCGATTCTACGTAAGACGCGCGGGAAACTCCACGCCGCGCCTTTTTCCGACACCTTCAGGACGGTTAATCAGCCAGCCTCACTCTTATTTCTGCATACTCCCTGTATCTGGGGATGCTGCACGCATGTTTCAAGCATAACAATCTTTTCCCTGTTCGCTAACCCGGAAAAAGCGATGCGTGAATAATTCGCCTGTTTATTAAACAAATAGCGGCGAAGAGTGGCTATCCGGACGCAAAACACAAAAAAGCCCGCGACTTTGCAGTCACGGGCTTAGCACAGACGGTTAAATGCGTGATCAGGCCTGAGCGGTCTGATTCATCAGATCCTGGAAGTTGGTCTCTTTCTCGGTCACTTTAGCTTTCGCCAGGACCGCTTCAACCGCTTGCTCTTCCAGCGCAACGTTGCGCATATTGTTCATCAGCTCATTATTCTTGCTGTAGAACTCGATCACTTCCTGCGGATCTTCATACGCAGAAGCCATCTCTTCGATCATGGTGCTTACGCGCGCTTCGTCAGCTTTCAGCTCGTGGGTACGAATCACTTCGCCCAGCAGCAGACCGACAACAACACGGCGTTTAGCCTGCTCTTCGAACAGTTCGCGTGGCAGTTCCAGCGCCTGCTGTTCGTTGCCACCGAAACGCTGTGCAGCCTGACGACGCAGAACGTCGATTTCGCTGTCAACCAGCGCAGCTGGCACGTCGATTTCGTTCGCTTCAACCAGACCGTCGATTGCCTGAGTTTTGATGCGATTACGGATAGCGCCTTTCAGCTCGCGATCCATGTTCTTACGCACTTCAGTACGCAGACCGGCAACTGAACCATCTTCAACGCCGAAACGTTTGATGAACTCTTCAGTCAGCTCTGGCAGTTCGCGCGTTTCAACTTTCTTCAGCACGATCTCGAACTTCGCATCTTTCCCTTTCAGGTTTTCTGCGTGGTAGTCGTCCGGGAATTTCACGTCGATAGTGAAAGTTTCGCCCGCTTTGTGACCCACAACGCCTTCTTCAAAGCCTGGGATCATGCGGCCCTGGCCCATGGCCAGAACGAAATCAGAGGCTTTGCCGCCTTCGAACTCTTCACCGTCCACAGAACCGTTGAAATCGATAGTGGCACGATCTTCCGGACCTGCTGCAGCGTCGCTTTCGATCCAGTTGGCCTGCTGCTTGCGCAGAGTGTCCAGCATGGTATCAACGTCAGCATCAGTTACTTCAACGACAGGTTTTTCGACTTCGATGTTTTCCAGGCCTTTCAGCTCAACTTCCGGATAGACTTCGAATTCAACCGCGTAGGTGAAATCCTGACCTTCTTTGTATTCGCCTGGCACGTAGTTCGGTGCGCCAGCCGGATTAATTTTTTCTTTGATGATGGCGTCAACAAAGTTGCGCGTCATCAGCTCGCCCAGCACGTCCTGACGGACAGAAGCGCCGTAACGCTGTGCCACGATGTTCATCGGCACTTTGCCTTTACGGAAACCATCGATGCGAACTTTCCTGGCAACGTCAACCAGTTCTTTTTTTACAGCGCTTTCGATGCTGTCAGCAGCGACAGTAATCGTAATGCGACGGCCCAGGCCCTGAGTGGTTTCTACAGAAACTTGCATCTTGTTACCTCAAAAAATCACGTGCTCGGTCAACTTCAGACACCACACATAGTGAAATGCGCCGTATCCAACAACCGGGACGGCTTCCGTGAAGAGAACCTGATCCCTGTTACCAGAAGCGTCCCGAAGACATTCCGGAAAAATAGACGCAGCATTATAGCGGCATCGCTGGAATGAGTCGAGGATGCTAACTCACCACTTTTCAGCAGGTTTGCTGCTTTTTTGAGCCAGGGATCGCGTTTTTCGCTAAATAACAGAAAAAACGGCCCGCAGGCCGTTTCAGAGAAGGGAGATCAGGCGAGTGTTCCGGCACCACGACAGTTAGGCGAAGCCAGTACGGTATCCTGCAACCCTTCCCACTCTTTCAGGGTGTAAGTATGCAGGGCTAAGGCGTGTACGCTGCCCGCTAACTCAGCGGCCAGTTCGCCATAAATCAGGCGATGACGCGCCAGAAAGCGCTGGCCTGCAAAGCAGTCGCTCACGATGACCACTTTGAAGTGACTTTCCGATCCGGCAGGAACATTGTGCCGGTAACTTTCGTCGTGCACTTCCAGATGAGCTGGCTGAAACGCCACACGCAGCTTTTCTTCTATTTGTTCGCGGATCATGGCTATTACTCCTCAATGGCGAGCGCAGTGCCCCATCTCATTCAATCTTAGTCGCTTTTAGTGCGCTTACCCGCAAGCCGACGCTAAATATTGCATTTTATGTCAGGCCGCTTCCGGCACGCATAATAACGCAGCTGAAACGAACAGCAAACCGACCTGTCAGAGAAGAGGCTTAAAACGGTTTCAGACACAATTTCCCCGGCAACAGGGCTTTTTTCACTGCCGGGCAATGCTATGATGACCGCAGTTTTTGCAAACCAACCCCCTGACACCAACGAGAAAAAGTATGTTGAAAAAACTGTTATTCCCACTGTTGGCTGCGTTCATTTTAGCCGGCTGTGCAACCAGCAATAATACCCTGACTATCCAGCCTAAAATTCAGTTACCGCAGCAGGACCCAGGCCTGATGGGCGTGACTGTCAGCATCAACGGTGCCGACCAGCGTAAAGATCAGGCGCTGGCAAAAGTAAACCGTGATGGTCAGTTAGTGACCTTAACGTCATCGCGTGACCTGCGCTTCCTGCTGCAGGAAGTGCTGGAGAAGCAGATGACAGCACGCGGCTATATGATTGGTCCTAATGGCGCGGTCGATCTGCAGATTGTGGTGAACAACCTCTATGCCGACGTCACTCAGGGCAATGTGCGCTACAGCATCACCACCAAAGCGGACATCTCTATTATCGCAACAGCGAAAAACGGCAACAAACAGGTTAAAAACTACCGCCAGACTTACAGCGTAGAAGGCGCGTTCAACGCCAATAACCAGAAGATTACCAACGCGGTGAACGCCACTATGAGCGATGTGATCGCGGATATGGCTCAGGACACCAGCGTCAACGACTTCATCAAGCAGAACGCCCGTTAATTCAGTCTCTCCTCTGCCCTGCCTTGCGCAGGGCTTTTTGTTATCTGCAGGATCCGCATGAACCACTATCTTCGCCTCTTCAGCCAGAAAAACGCCGCCGTATTGCTGCTTCTTGGTTTTGCTTCCGGACTGCCGCTGGCCCTGACATCGGGCACGTTGCAGGCGTGGATGACGGTGGAAAATGTCGACCTGAAAACCATCGGCTTCTTTTCGCTGGTCGGCCAGGCCTATGTCTTTAAGTTTCTCTGGTCACCGATGATGGACCGCTATACGCCGCCGTTTCTGGGCCGGCGTCGCGGCTGGTTACTGGTCAGTCAGCTGGCGCTGGTTGGCGGGATAATCGCGATGGGATTTCTGCAACCGGGACGCGATCTTACCCTGATGGCCGCGCTGGCCGTGCTGATTGCCTTCTGCTCCGCCTCACAGGACATCGTTTTTGACGCATGGAAAACGGACATCCTGCCGCCTGAAGAGCGTGGCAGCGGCGCGGCGATTACCGTGCTGGGGTATCGACTGGCAATGCTGATTTCCGGCGGGCTGGCGTTGTGGCTGGCTGACCGCTACCTCGGCTGGCAGGCAACCTACTGGCTGATGGCGCTGATGATGGTGCCGGGCATTATCGCCACGCTGGTGGCGAGCGAGCCAGATACCCGTATCTCCACACCCCATTCACTGCGTCAGGCGGTGGTCGATCCGCTAAAAGATTTCTTTCAGCGCAACAACGCCTGGCTGCTGATTACCCTGATTATTCTTTACAAGCTGGGCGATGCGTTTGCCGCCTCGCTGACCACCACTTTTTTGATTCGCGGCGTGGGCTTCAACGCCGGTGACGTCGGTCTGGTCAACAAGACGCTGGGTCTGCTGGCGACCATTATCGGCGCGCTCTATGGCGGCGTACTGATGCAGCGTCTGAGCCTGTTCCGGGCGCTAATGATTTTCGGTCTGCTGCAGGCTGTCTCGAACTTTGGTTACTGGCTGCTGGCGGTGACCGATAAACAGTTGTGGAGCATGGCCAGCGCGGTCTTTGTTGAAAATCTCTGTGGCGGCATGGGCACCGCGGCCTTTGTGGCGCTGTTAATGACGCTGTGCAATAAGTCGTTCTCCGCTACCCAGTTCGCCCTGTTGTCGGCGCTCTCAGCGGTGGGTCGGGTCTATGTGGGCCCGGCGGCGGGCTGGCTGGTGGAACTCTGGGGCTGGCCGACCTTTTATGCATTCACGGTGATGGCGGGTCTGCCGGGCCTGGTGCTGCTGGCTTTTTGCCGACAAACATTGAATCAGGTCGAGCAAAGTGGCAATTTTCTGACACGTAGCTACTATCCTCATGGCTATCGCTGGACTAATCGTCTGTTTGCAGCCGGATGCGGCGTGCTGGCGCTCTGGCTGGTGGCTCTGGCACTGAATGCGTTGGGCGTGACGGCGCTGACACCGCTGCTTACCCGGCTGTTTGAGCTGGGTATGACACTCTCCCTGCTGGCGGTGCTTTCGGGAGTGTTGCTGGACTATCGGGCGCTGAAGAGAACCCCTGCGTTGCCTGCATCAGATGCTTAAGTGAAATCGATAGGTTTACGGGCTGCGGCTTATTTTATGACACCCCGATAAGTCGCCGCCATTTATCATCGCGTGTTATTTTTTAAAAATAACAATATGACCTGAGGAGGCGTAGCGGAAATACTAAAAACCGGTGAGCAATTACTTTAGTTAAATTTCATCGCGCAAATGATGCAGACTTGTTAAATATTTGGGAGTTAAAAGTAAGGGTTATTCCTTTCCCTGATTTTTTTACGGTTACTTCCATTGGTTTTTGTTATATTGATGCCAACTGCTTGTCTGCGTTAATTATTTGTCACCTGGCGCAACATCTGTGACACCCTTAGCAAAAGGTGTCAACACGTATCTGACACATCCTTAAGCTGGTTTACACTGCATAAACCTTCCCGTAAAATGCGCGCACACTTAAACGACAATAGAGCCCTTTGTCATTGAGGTCGTTAAATGAGACTCAGTAAATACAATAAAAGTTTGGGGATTTTGTCATTAATTGCAGGCACTTTATTAATGAGTGGCTGCGATAGTGCATTGTTAAATCCCAAAGGACAGATTGCACTGGAGCAACGTTCGCTGATACTGACTGCCTTTGGCCTGATGTTGATCGTCGTCATCCCCGCAGTCCTGATGGCCGTGGTGTTTGCCTGGAAATATCGGGCGTCCAACACGAATGCGAAGTACAGCCCTAACTGGTCACACTCTAACAAAGTGGAAGCCGTGGTCTGGACCATTCCGATCCTGATCATTCTCTTCCTCAGCGTGCTGACCTGGAAATCAACCCACGCACTGGAGCCCAGCAAACCGCTGCAATCTGATGTGAAACCGGTTGAGATCGATGTGGTTGCACTGGACTGGAAATGGTTGTTCATTTACCCGGAACAGGGTATTGCGACCGTGAACCAGATTGCCTTCCCGGCAAATACTCCGGTGAACTTCAAAATCACGTCTAACTCCGTCATGAACTCTTTCTTCATCCCAACGCTCGGCAGCCAGATTTATGCGATGGCTGGTATGCAGACCAAGCTGCATCTGATTGCAAATGAGCCGGGAATTTTCGACGGTATCTCTGCGAACTTCAGTGGTCGTGGTTTCTCTGGCATGAAGTTTAAAGCCATTGCAACCAAAGACGATGCGGAATTCCAGCAGTGGGTGGCTAAAGTTAAAGCAGCCCCTAACACGCTGAACACCATGGATGATTTCGAGAAAGTGGCTGTGCCAAGCGAAAATCACCCGGTGGAATATTTCTCTTCAGCTGATCCGAAACTGTTCATGCAAGTCATCGACAAGTTCAAGATGAGCCACGGGAAAATGGACATGCCAAAACATGAAGGTATGGACATGAGTCACGCCGCTTCCGCGGGAGCCGAGGAATAATACGATGTTCGGAAAATTAACACTTGATGCAGTGCCGTACCATGAGCCGATTATCATGGTTACGGTTGCCGCTATCCTGATAGGTGGTGCAGCGCTGGTTGCTGCGCTCACCTATTTTGGTAAGTGGAAATATCTGTGGTCTGAATGGCTGACGTCAGTCGACCACAAACGCCTGGGTATCATGTACATCATCATGGCGTTCGTCATGCTGATTCGTGGTTTCGCTGATGCCATTATGATGCGTACCCAGCAGGTTATGGCTTCGGCCGGTGAAGCGGGCATTCTGCCACCGCACCACTACGACCAGATCTTTACCGCGCATGGCGTGATTATGATCTTCTTCGTGGCGATGCCGTTCGTGGTTGGCCTGATGAACATCGCGGTTCCGTTGCAGATTGGTGCACGTGACGTTGCGTTCCCGTTCCTGAACAACCTGAGCTTCTGGTTTACTGCGGTCGGTGTGATCCTGGTTAACCTGTCTCTGGGTGTGGGCGAGTTCGCACAGACCGGCTGGCTGGCTTATCCGCCGCTCTCCGGCGCGGAGTACAGTCCCGGGGTCGGGGTCGATTACTGGATCTGGAGCCTTCAGCTTTCAGGTATTGGTACGACCTTAACCGGTATTAACTTCTTCGTGACCATCCTGAAGATGCGTGCACCGGGCATGAGCCTGTTCAAAATGCCGGTATTTACCTGGACCGCGCTGTGCACCAACGTCCTGATCATCGCTGCGTTCCCGGTTCTGACCGTGACCCTGGCGCTGTTGACTCTTGATCGTTATCTCGGCTTCCATTTCTTCACCAATGAAATGGGCGGGAACATGATGATGTACGTCAACCTGATCTGGGTCTGGGGCCATCCGGAAGTGTATATCCTGGTACTGCCGGTGTTTGGTGTGTTCGCAGAAATTACCGCGACCTTCTCCAAAAAACGTCTGTTTGGTTATACCTCACTGGTGTGGGCGACCATCGCCATTACCGTGCTGTCGTTTATCGTCTGGTTGCACCACTTCTTCACCATGGGTGCGGGTGCCAACGTTAACGCCTTCTTCGGTATCATGACGATGATCATCGCGATTCCGACCGGGGTTAAAATCTTTAACTGGCTGTTCACCATGTATCAGGGCCGCATTCAGATGCACTCTGCCATGCTGTGGACCGTTGGCTTCCTGGTAACCTTCTCTGTAGGGGGTATGACCGGCGTACTGCTGGCCGTTCCGGGTGCTGACTTTATTCTGCACAACAGCCTGTTCCTGATTGCACACTTCCATAACGTTATCATCGGTGGTGTGGTGTTCGGTTGTATGGCGGGCGTGACCTACTGGTTCCCGAAAGCATTTGGCTTCACCCTGAACGAAACCTGGGGCAAGCGCGCATTCTGGTTCTGGATCATTGGCTTCTTCGTTGCCTTTATGCCGCTGTACGCACTGGGCTTCATGGGTATGACGCGTCGTCTGAGCCAGGATATCGATCCACAGTTCCACACCTTACTGGTGGTAGCTGCGGGCGGTGCCGGTCTGATTGCGCTGGGTATTCTGTGTCAGCTGACCATGTTCTACGTCTCGGTACGTGACCGCGATCAGAACCGTGATGTGACGGGTGACCCATGGGGCGGTCGTACGCTGGAGTGGGCAACCTCTTCACCACCACCGTTCTATAACTTTGCTGTCATCCCGCATGTGCATGAGCGTGACGCTTTCTGGGAAATGAAAGAGAAAGGCGAAGCGTACAAACAGCCGGAATCTTATGAAGAGATTCATATGCCGAAAAACAGCGGTGCCGCAATTATCATCTGCGCATTTGCAACGGTAATGGGTTTCGCGCTGATCTGGCATATCTGGTGGCTGGCGGGTGTTTCATTCCTCGGCATGATCGTTTCCTGGATCGTGAAGAGCTTCGACGAAGACGTGGATTACTACGTTCCGGTTGCCGAAGTTCAGAAGATTGAGAACCAGCACTTTGACGAAATCAGCAAAGCAGGTCTGAAATAATGTCAACTGAAACTCTGATTAAACATCACCACGACGCCCATGCGGAGCATGGGCATCACGATGCAGGAGCCAATAAAGTCTTTGGCTTCTGGATCTACCTGATGAGTGACTGCATTATCTTCGCAACCCTGTTTGCGACCTATGCTGTCATGGTCAACAACACTGCCGGTGGCCCGGCAGGTAAAGATATCTTTGAGCTGCCGTTTGTTCTGGTAGAAACCGCCCTGCTGCTGTTGAGTTCGATCACTTACGGCATGGCTGTTATCTCCATGAACAAGGAGCAAAAAGGTGCCGTTATCGGCTGGCTGGCGCTGACCTTCCTGTTCGGTCTGGGCTTCATCGGAATGGAAATCTATGAATTCCATCACCTGATTGCTGAAGGCTTTGGTCCGGATCGCAGTGGCTTCCTGTCTGGCTTCTTTACGCTGGTCGGTACCCACGGTCTGCACGTGACCTCAGGTCTGATCTGGATGCTGGTTCTGATGTTCCAGATTTCCAAACGTGGCCTGAACGCGACTAACCGCACTCGTATCATGTGTCTGAGCCTGTTCTGGCACTTCCTGGACGTGGTCTGGATTTGCGTCTTCACCGTTGTTTACCTGATGGGAGCCATGTAATGAGTCATTCTGTTAACGAACATGGCGCTTCACACGGTAGCGTGAAGTCCTACATGATCGGCTTCATCCTCTCTATCATCCTGACGGCGATCCCGTTCTGGATGGTAATGGATGGCAGTGCATCTCACGGTACTATCCTTGGTGTTGTTCTGGTATGTGCGGTGATTCAGGTGCTGGTTCACCTGGTCTACTTCCTGCACTTAGACAGCAAATCTGAGGGTGGCTGGAACATGGTAGCCATTGTCTTCTCGGCCATCATCATCCTGATTGTCGTAGTAGGCTCACTGTGGATCATGTGGAACCTCAACTACAACATGATGCCTCACTAAAGAGTCACGCGTAATGTTTAAGCAATACCTGCAAGTTACAAAACCAGGAATTATTTTCGGGAATTTAATTTCTGTGATCGGCGGATTTCTGTTGGCTTCCAAAGGCAACACGGATTACGCCCTGTTTCTCATCACCCTGGTGGGCGTGTCACTGGTGGTTGCATCGGGTTGTGTGTTTAACAACGTGATCGACCGCGACATTGACATCAAGATGGAGAGAACCAGGAATCGGGTGCTGGTAAAAGGCCTCATCTCCGCGAAAGTAAGCCTGGTTTATGCCACTGTGCTGGGTATTGCTGGCTTTGCGTTGCTCTACTTCGGTGCTAATCCGCTGGCCATGTGGCTGGCGGTGATGGGCTTCGTGGTGTACGTGGGCATCTACAGTCTCTACATGAAGCGTAATTCCGTTTACGGTACGCTGATTGGCAGTCTGTCGGGTGCTGCGCCGCCGGTTATCGGCTACTGCGCGGTCTCTAACCAGTTTGATGCTGGCGCACTCATCCTGCTGGCGATCTTTAGCCTGTGGCAGATGCCGCATTCGTACGCGATTGCCATCTTCCGCTTTAAAGATTACCAGGCAGCGAACATCCCGGTTCTGCCGGTGGTGAAAGGCATTTCCGTGGCTAAAAATCATATTACGCTCTATATCCTGGCGTTTATGATTGCCACGCTGATGCTGACGCTGGGAGGCTACGCGGGCTACAAATATCTGGTGGTGGCTGCTGCGGTCAGCGTCTGGTGGCTGGGCATGGCGTTATCGGGTTATAAAACCGCTGATGACCGTGTCTGGGCGCGTAAACTGTTTGTCTTCTCTATCGTGACCATCACCGCACTGAGCGTGATGATGTCGGTGGATTCGATGGCTCCGGCCTCGAAGGACCTGCTGACTTACGTCTGGTAACCGGCACCGATACAGCATGAAAAGGGCGCGATTTTCGCGCCCTTTCTTTTTGTTACCACTGCTTAAAAACTATTGTTTTACCCGCCCTGCCCCGCCCCCTAGAATAAATGCAGCACATTAACAGAGGTTGGAATGAACGATAATAAAATGACTCCGGTGGAGCTGCGCGCCACATGGGGCCTCGGTACGGTCTTTTCCCTGCGCATGCTGGGAATGTTTATGGTCCTGCCGGTACTGACCACTTATGGCATGGCATTACAGGGCGCGAGTGAAACCTTAATTGGCCTGGCAATCGGCATTTATGGCCTTGCCCAGGCGATATTTCAGATTCCTTTTGGTCTGCTCTCCGATCGCATCGGGCGTAAGCCGCTGATCGTTGGCGGACTGTTGCTGTTTGTCCTGGGCAGTATTATTGCTGCCTGCACCGACTCCATCTGGGGCATTATTCTGGGCCGTGCACTTCAGGGCTCAGGCGCGATTGCCGCTGCCGTGATGGCGCTGTTATCCGATTTAACCCGTGAGCAGAACCGCACCAAAGCGATGGCGTTTATCGGCATCAGTTTTGGCGTTACCTTCGCGATCGCCATGGTGGTCGGCCCGATTGTTACTCACGCACTGGGCCTGCATGCGCTGTTCTGGATGATTGCGATTCTCGCGTCGCTGGGTATCGTGATCACTCTGCTGGTGGTGCCATCGGCCTCCCATCATGTTCTGAACCGTGAATCAGGCATGGTTAAAGGCAGCTTCCGCAAAGTGCTGGCTAACCCACGTCTGGTGAAGCTCAATATCGGTATTTTCTGCCTGCACGTCCTGCTGATGTCGAGCTTTGTCGCGTTGCCCGGGCAGTTTGAACAGGCAGGCTTCCCGGCTCCCGAACACTGGAAAGTCTATCTCTCCACCATGCTGATCGCTTTTGCCGGCGTAGTACCTTTCATTATTTATGCCGAAGTGAAGCGCCGCATGAAGCGTGTCTTTGTCGGCTGCGTCGGGATGATTGTCATTGCTGAGATCGTATTGTGGGGCGCGGAAGGACATTTCTGGACGCTGGTGGTGGGTGTTCAGCTCTTCTTCTTCGCCTTCAACCTGATGGAAGCGATTCTGCCTTCGCTGATCAGTAAAGAGTCGCCCGCAGGCTACAAAGGCACGGCGATGGGAATCTACTCCACCAGCCAGTTCCTGGGCGTGGCCGTTGGCGGCAGCATGGGTGGCTGGGTATTTGGTCATTTCGATGCGCAGACCGTATTCCTGGTTGGCGCGATGGTGGCCGCAGCCTGGCTGTTTGTCAGCATGACAATGCAGGAACCGCCTTATGTCAGCAGCCTGCGCATCGTGCTGAGTGATGCCGCACTGGCCGTGCCGAATCTGGAGCAGCGCCTGAAAGCGCAGCCGGGCGTTAACTCTGTGTTTATCGTGCCCGAAGAGAAAAGCGCCTACATCAAAATTGATAGCAAGGTTACCAGCCGCCCTGAGCTGGAAGCTCTGCTGGGTAGTTGTTAGCTTAAAAAAGTTTAGTGATGACGTCAGCTCGTTTCGCTTCAGGATCGAGCTGGCTCAGGGAACACGGTCAGATCGGAAAGTCGCAAAAGCCGCCATCCATGGCACGCTCGGCCCGCGCCGTTCCTGGCGCGGGACGCTTTCCTCCTCTGACCGTGTTCCCTGCGCCCCTGAGCTTTTGAGTTGCTGCTAAGTTCCCCCAGGATTTGAATCTGTTAATAGACTCAAATCCAACTCAATCCTGGTTTCAGACAGCTTATAAACTCAAAGCAAGGGGGCCAGCATAGGCTCAACCGCGCCAAACCCGGCACAAGCCTTCTTACAGACAACTCATAAATCCAAGGCGATGGGAGCCTGTGCCTGTAGCAAAGCATCGCGGACCAGGGACAAAAACGCCGGGAGCGTTTTTGAACAACGCAACGCGTTGGCCCGGCTACGGGCGCACCTCAGGGATGAGGTGCGTAATCGCCCGCGCTGAGCCGCCATGGATGGCGCTTTTGCGTCTTTGCGAAAGGCACAGGCTCCCTGAGCAAGCGCGCGATCGCACAGACGCCCTACAGCTCCCAACTCTCTCCAGAATTTCGACTTGTTTAAAGCGACAGAAGCCCACCCAAACTCAACAACAAAAAACCCGGCCTTAGCCGGGTTTTTATCACTGCATTCATGCTGAAATTCAGCCGGCCCCCGCTTAATCGCGGAAGTTTTTAAACTGGAAGGGCTGCCCCAGATTGCTGCCGCGCACGATTGCCATCGCACCCTGCAAATCATCACGCGCTTTGCCGGTTACACGCAATGCTTCACCCTGAATCTGGGTCTGCACTTTCAGCTTGCTGTCTTTGATCAGCTTCACCAGCTTCTTCGCCACGTCGCTTTCAATGCCTTTTTTCAGTTTGGCATCGACCGCCCAGCTTTTGCCGCTGTGCTCAATCTCTTCCGGCACCTCTAAAGCACCGCCTTCAATCCCGCGCTTCAGTAACTTCTCACGCAAAATATCCACCAGCTGCTTAACCTGAAAATCGGACTCGCTGGTGATTTTGATGGTTTCATTCTTTTCGTTGAGCTCAAACTCGGCGCTCACGTTGCGGAAATCGAAGCGGGTAGACACTTCACGGTTGGCATTTTCCACCGCATTGCGAATTTCCTGCAGATCGACTTCTGAAACGATATCGAAAGATGGCATCTCTTCTTCTCCTGACGCTAAAGTGACATGCATAATACGCGTCTTAAGGTGCTAAATAAAATCAGGCTGCACACAACGCTATAATGACAGTGTGACAGTAAATAATAGATGGATAGCCCGCCAGCGGGAGGCAGCATGAAAATTACCGTGTTAGGTTGCGGTGCTCTGGGTCAGATCTGGATGACAACCCTTGCCCGCCAGGGACATGAGGTGCAGGGATGGTTGCGGGTGCCGCAGCCCTACTGTTCAGCCAATGTGATTGATCCACAGGGTAACATTTCGAACCGCACGTTTATCGCCAACGATCCGCTGTTTCTGGCAGAAAGCCAGCTGCTGCTGGTTACGCTCAAAGCCCCGCAGGTCTCGCCCGCGGTGAAAAATCTGGAAAGCGTGCTGCCAGAAAACTGCCCGGTGCTCCTGCTGCACAACGGCATGGGAACGCTGGAAGAGCTGAAAGGGCTGACTCAGCCGCTGCTGCGCGGCGTCACCACCCATGCGGCGATGCGCGACGGCACCGTTATTAAACACATTGCCAGTGGCATTACCCACATCGGCCCCGGTAACCGCAAAAGCGCCGCTTACAGCGATCTCGCCGATATCCTGCATCATGCCCTGCCTGATGTCGCCTGGCATGACAACATCCGGGCGGCCTGCTGGCGCAAGCTGGCAGTGAACTGCATCATCAATCCGCTTAGCGTGGAGTATGAGTGCCAGAACGGTGCCCTGCGCGCTTATCCGGAGCAGATCGCGCAACTGTGCGAAGAGATCAGCTGGGTCATGGAGCGCGAAGGTCAGAACGTTGCCAGCGAAAGCCTGCAGGACATCATCTTCGACGTGATTGAAAGCACCGCGGCCAACACCTCTTCGATGCTGCAGGACATACGCGCCCAGCGTCTCACCGAAATCGACTATATCAGCGGTTTTCTGCTGCGCCGCGCCCGGACGCACGGCCTGGTGCTGACGGAGAATACCCGTCTGTATGACATTGTAAAACGCAAGGAGTCCCATTATGACCGCGAACGCATCAGTGCTGGTTTGCCTGGCACATGGCAGTGAAGAAACCGAAGCTGTCACCACCATCGACCTGCTGGTACGCGCCGGGCTGAACGTTGTCACCGCCAGCGTCGAAAGCGACGGCAACCGGGAGATCGTCTGCTCACGCGGTGTTCGTCTGCTGGCTGACGTGACGCTGGTTGAAGTCGCCGACAATGATTTCGCCGCCATCGTCCTGCCCGGCGGCCTGAAAGGCGCCGAAACCTTCCGTGACAGTCCGCTGTTAGTCGAAACGGTACGCCAGTTTCACCTCAATGAAAGGATCGTCGCCGCTATCTGCGCAGCAGCAGGCACGGTACTCATCCCCCACGATCTCTTCCCGGTCGGTAACATGACTGGCTTTCCCGGCTTAAAAGAGACCATTCCGTCAGACAAGTGGATGGAGCGGCGTGTGGTCTGGGATCCGCGCGTCAATCTGCTGACCAGCCAGGGGCCTGGCACGGCAATGGATTTTGCGCTGAAGCTGATCGATCTGCTGGTGGGAAAAGAGATGGCGCGCGAAGTGGCCGCACAGCTGGTGCTTGCTCCCGGCATTTATGACTATCAGGCGTAAACACGCTGAGTTAAAACGCTCTGTTTAAGGCAATGCAGCCAGTCAGACCTGAACAGGCGCTGACTGGCTCTAAACTGTCACTACGGGCGGTAGACTTTGACGTTTTTAAAGCCTTGCTCATGCAGATAGAGTGCCTGCAGACGGCTCATCACACCACGATCGCAGTAGAGCAACCAGGTCCGGTTCTGATCGAGATCGCCAAACTGCGTACTGAGTTTGTAGAACGGCAGCGATTTCACTTCCGTAGCTTTCAGTGCCAGAGGCTTCTCTTCCTGCTCATCAATAGAGCGGATATCCAGCACCACGTCGTTCTCACTCAGCATGGCGACGGTCTCAACTTCAACCACCTCCTCTTCTGTCTGCTCAGCGATGGTACGGATATCGACGTTGGTCGCCTCTTCAATGACCCGATCCAGAATCGTGAAGTCGAAATTCTGCTCTTCAGCCTCGATCTTCTCTTTCACCGCTTTCACGGTCGGGCTTTTTGAGATGACACCGCAATATTCAGGCATGGTGCTGGCGAAATCTTCGGTGCCAATCTCACGGGCAATCCTGATGATGTGCTCTTTGTCATGAGAGATCAGCGGACGCAGAATCAGCGTATCAGAGGCGTTATCAATCAGGCGCAGATTGGTCAGCGTCTGGCTCGACACCTGACCCACCGCTTCACCGGTAACCAGCGCCTGCACGCCGTAGCGCTCAGCAATCGTCGAGGCGGCACGCACCATCATGCGCTTCAGCACCACGCCCATCTGGCCGTCATCCACTTTTTCGAGGATCTCACCCACTACCGGCTCAAAATTGATCGCCACGAACCGCACGCGGTGTGAACGACCAAAACGATTCCACAGATAGTGCGCAACCTGACGGACGCCAATCTCATGGGCGGCACCGCCAAGATTAAAGAAGCAGTAATGTACGCGACTGCCGCGACGCAGCAGCATATAGCTGGAGACGCCGGAGTCAAAGCCACCGGAAATCAGTGACAGCACATCTTCCTGCGTGCCGATCGGGAACCCGCCCAGACCTTCGTAGCGCGCAGTCACCAGCGTCAGACGATTCTCTTCAACTTCAAGATTCACCGTCACGTCCGGGTTTTTAAGCTGTACGCGGGCGCTTTCAATATGCTGATTCAGACCACCGCCAACATAGCGCTCCACATCCTGTGAACTGAAGCTATGCTTACCACGACGCTTAACACGCACGCAGAAGCTCTTCCCTTCAAGGCTGTCGCGATACTGCACTAAAGTCTGTTCAAAGATGTGATGAATATCGGTGTACTCACGATCTTCAACCGCTAAAACGTGATGAATCCCCGGAATGCGCGTCAGCTCATCGGGAATAATGTCCCGCAGCACCGGATTTTTCGAACGCACTTCAATGTGATCCCAGTGACGCACAACGGCGATTTCGTCGCTAACGGTTTTCAGGACATTGCGGATATTGCTGGCAAGAATCTTAATAAAGCGCAAACGCACCGACGGACTCTTGATGGTGATTTCAGGAAATAACTTGATGATAAACTTCATGGCGGCGACACAGCTTCGTTGGGCAAATAAGTGCTAAAACAGGCAGCACTTAGCTGGTAAAATCACAAAATTGCGGGCTGCAAGGCGCAACCGCATCCGAGGCGCGGGAGTATATCACCTTTGTCAGGTGACTGCTTCTTCATCAGCCGCCGCATTGATTATTTTGCTAATCATAGGGTCTCAGCTACCATGACCGATTGCGAGATAATGTCCCAACCGTGAGTCGACACGAAATATGCCGAAAAAAGCCGAACAGCCAGCCAGCTTTGAAACGTCATTGCAGCAGCTGGAGCAGATTGTCAGCCGTCTGGAAAGTGGTGAACTGCCGCTGGAAGAAGCCCTGAACGAATTTGAGCGCGGCGTGCAGCTGGCGCGGACTGGCCAGCAGACGCTGCAGCAGGCTGAACAGCGGGTCCGTATTCTGCTGAACGATGATAAAGATGCCGACCTCACTGCTTTCACGCCGGAAAACAGCTAATGGATTTCGCCCGATTACTCGACGCGTATCAGCAGCAGGTTAATGCCGCGCTGACGCGTTTTATAGAGCCACTTCCTTTTCAGAGTTCTCCTCTGGTGAATGCCATGCATTATGGGGCATTATTAGGCGGTAAACGCCTGCGTCCTTTTCTGGTCTACGCTACCGGCGAAATGCTCCACGCCGACCCGGCGAGTCTGGATGCCCCCGCCGCCGCGGTTGAATGCATTCATGCGTACTCTCTGATTCATGACGATCTCCCCGCAATGGACGACGATGCACTGCGTCGCGGGCAGCCAACATGTCACATTAAATATGGCGAAGATACCGCGATTCTGGCGGGCGACGCCCTGCAGACGCTGGCCTTTTCAATTCTGGCCGACGAAGCAATGCCCGGTGTCAGCGCTGAATATCGTCTGATGATGCTCTCTGAACTGGCGAAAGCCAGCGGCGTGGCCGGCATGTGTGGCGGACAGGCGCTTGATTTAGCGGCGGAAGGTAAATCTGTGGATCTGGACCAGCTGGAGCAGATCCATCGTCATAAAACCGGCGCGCTGATCCGTTCAGCGGTACGGTTAGGCGCCTTAACGGCGGGCGATGCTGGCCGGGAAGCCCTGCCGCTGCTCGACCGCTATGCAGAGGCCATTGGTCTCGCGTTTCAGGTGCAGGACGACATTCTGGATGTGATCGGTGACACAGCGGTGACAGGAAAACGCCAGGGTGCCGATCAGCATCTGGGAAAAAGCACCTATCCTTCACTGTTAGGCCTTGAAAATGCCCAAGCTAAAGCGCGGGATTTGTATCAGGAAGCACTTGATACGTTAGAAATGCTCGCTGCGCACTCTTATAACACTACAGCACTGCAGGCGCTGGCGAGCTTCATAATTGAACGCGACAAATAACTTCCATAATGAGTCTCTGATGAGTTTTGATATTGCTAAATACCCGACACTGGCGCTGGCAAACACGGTTCAGGAGCTGCGCGCCCTGCCGAAAGAGAAGTTGCCTGCGCTCTGTGATGAACTGCGTCAGTATCTGTTAGACAGTGTAAGCCGCTCCAGCGGCCATTTTGCGTCGGGTCTGGGCGTGGTCGAACTGACGGTCGCGCTGCATTATGTCTATAACACCCCCTTCGACCATCTGGTATGGGATGTGGGTCATCAGGCTTATCCCCATAAAATTCTGACCGGTCGCCGCGATCGCATCGGTACGATTCGTCAGAAAAATGGCGTACACCCGTTTCCATGGCGCGGCGAAAGTGAATATGACGTATTGAGCGTCGGACACTCGTCAACCTCCATCAGTGCCGGTCTCGGCATGGCCGCGGCGGCAGAACGTGAAGGTCAGGGTCGTCGCACCGCCTGTATTATTGGCGATGGCGCCATCACCGCTGGCATGGCGTTTGAAGCGATGAACCATGCCGGTGATATCAAGCCGGACATGCTGGTGATCCTCAACGACAACGAGATGTCGATCTCCGAAAACGTCGGCGCGCTGAATAACCGTCTGGCGCAGATCCTGTCGGGTAAAACCTATGCGCGACTGCGCGAAGGCAGCAAGCGTGTGCTGACCAGCCTGCCACCGATCAAAGAGCTGGTAAGGCGCACCGAAGAACATCTCAAAGGCATGGTCGTGCCGGGTACGCTGTTTGAAGAGCTGGGCTTTAATTATATCGGCCCGGTAGATGGTCACGATGTGCTGACGCTGGTCAATACACTGAGCAACATGCGCAGCCTGAAAGGGCCGCAGTTCCTGCATATCATGACGAAGAAAGGTAAAGGCTACGCCCCGGCAGAGGAAGATCCGATTGCCTGGCACGCCGTGCCTAAATTCGATCCTGCGATTGGCGAACTGCCAAAAAGCGCGGAAGGCCTGCCGAGCTACTCTAAAATCTTCGGTAACTGGCTGTGCGAAATGGCCGCCGACGATCCGAAACTGATGGCGATTACGCCAGCAATGCGCGAAGGCTCCGGCATGGTGGCCTTCTCACGCGAATTTCCGAAACAATATTTCGATGTGGCGATTGCCGAGCAGCACGCCGTGACCTTCGCTGCCGGTATGGCGATTGGCGGCTATAAACCGATTGTTGCTATCTACTCCACCTTCCTGCAGCGCGCCTACGATCAGCTGATCCATGACGTCGCCATCCAGAAACTGCCGGTCCTGTTTGCTATCGATCGCGGTGGTATTGTTGGCGCGGATGGTCAGACTCACCAGGGCGCGTTTGATCTCGCCTATCTGCGCTGCGTGCCGGATATGGTGATCATGACCCCCAGCGATGAAAATGAGTGTCGGCAGATGCTCTACACCGGCTATCACTATCAGGATGGTCCAAGTGCGGTGCGCTATCCGCGCGGCACTGGTGTCGGTACGCCACTGGCTCCGCTGCAGAGCCTGCCGCTGGGTAAAGCCGTGGTGAAACGTCAGGGTGAAAAGCTGGCGATTCTGAATTTCGGCACCCTGTTGCCGGAAGCGGCCGCCACGGCGGAAGCGCTGAATGCGACTCTGGTCGACATGCGCTTTGTGAAGCCGCTGGATGAGGCGCTGATCGCCGAGCTCGCCGCCACGCACGACTCGCTGATTACGCTGGAGGAAGGCGCCATCAAAGGCGGTGCCGGCAGTGGCGTCAATGAGTTTGTCATGGCGAAACGTCTGGCTGTTCCGGTGCTGAACATCGGTCTGCCTGATGAGTTCATCCCGCAGGGGACGCAGGATGAAGTGCGTCATGACTATCTGCTGGACGCGGAGGGCATTCAGCAGCAGATCGCCCACTGGCTGGCGCAGTAACCTCCCCTCTCTGCGCTCCCCCCTCGGGGAGCGCAACATCCTGCTATGCTAAGACCTTTGCACTTTCGCAGGAGCCTCCACCATGAAAACGATTCAACTGGGTACCACCGATCTACAGGTGTCGCGTCTCTGTCTTGGCTGCATGACTTATGGCGAACCCACGCGCGGCAACCATGCCTGGACGCTGCCGGAAGCGAGCAGCCGTCCGCTGATCCAGCAGGCGCTGAACGCGGGGATCAACTTTTTCGATACCGCCAACAGCTATTCAGATGGCAGCAGCGAAGAGATCCTGGGCCGGGCGCTGAAAGACTTTGCCCGCCGTGAAGAGATCGTGGTCGCCACCAAAGTCTATTTCCCGCTGACCAATCTGTCACAGGGATTGTCGCGCAAGAATATTCTGCAATCCATTGATGACAGCCTGCAGCGTCTCGGCATGGAGTATGTCGACCTGCTGCAGATTCACCGCTGGGATTATGAGACGCCGCTGGAAGAGACGCTGGAAGCGCTGCATGAAGTCGTGCAGTCTGGCAAAGCACGTTATATCGGTGCCTCGTCGATGCACGCCAGTCAGTTTGCTCAGGCGTTGCAGATGCAGTCGGAACAGGGCTGGCATCGCTTTGTCAGCATGCAGGATCAGTACAACCTGATTCAGCGCGAAGAGGAGCGTGAAATGCATCCGCTCTGCCTGCAAGAGCAGATTGCCGTGCTGCCGTGGAGTCCGCTGGCACGCGGTAAGCTGACCCGCCCGTGGGGGGAAAATACCGCGCGTTCCGCCTCTGACAAAGTGATGGCGTCGCTCTATGACAATACCGAAGAGAATGATGCTGTGATTGCAGAGCGGCTGGCGCAGGTGGCGGAAGATAAAGGTGTAACGCGGGCGCAGGTGGCTCTGGCCTGGCTGCTGAGCAAGCCTGCCGTCACGGCACCGATTATTGGTGCGTCGCGTGCTGAGCAGTTTGAGGATCTGGTGAAGGCGGTGGATGTCACGCTGAGTGACGAGGAAGTTGCACTGCTGGAAGAGGTCTATCAGCCGCATCAGCCGGTAGGATTCGAATAAAATCAGAGAAGGAGACGCCCTGCCCGGGCGTCACCTTCTGTCGCGGTGTGATGAGCCCTGGCAGTTAACCTGCCAGCCAGACCCCAAAGCCATACAGCATGGCAGCTGAAATCACGCCAGCAATAATGTCATCCACCATAATGCCCATGCCGCCATGCACATTGCGGTCAAACCAGCGAATCGGCCACGGCTTCCACATATCAAGAATACGGAACAGCACAAAGCCACCCAGAACCCATTGCCAGCTGTTGACCGGAATCGCCATCAGCGTGATCCACATGCCGATAAACTCATCCCAGACAATACTGCCGTGATCGTGTACGCCCATATCTTTAGCGGTGCGATGGCAGAGATAGACGCCAACGCAGATACCGACCAGCACCACCAGCGAATAGAGATCCTGCGGCAGATAGGTCATCAGCCACCAGAACGGAATGGCCGCCAGCGATCCCATGGTGCCAGGCACGACCGGGCTTAATCCGCTGCCGAAACCGGTCGCCAGCAGATGCCAGGGATTGCTCATCCGCAGGCGACTCTTCGCCACGTCGTTATTTAGCATCAAAGTGATCAAACCCTTTATGACGGAATGTGGCGGGCTTGCCATTATCCAGCAGCGTTAAGCCTTCCGACTCCGGTGCCATCTGCCCGATGCAGGTATAGGGCACGCCCAGATGACCCAGCGCCACATCGAGCGCGCCGCGATTGACCTCGGGCACCGTAAAGCAGAGTTCGTAATCTTCTCCGCCACTCAGCGCCCAGCGCAGGACCTGCTCAGGGTCGAAATGATCGCGCAGCGCAGCCGAAAGGGGCAACGCATCCAGATTAAGCCGTGCGCCACAGCCGCTGGCTTTCAGCACATGGCCGAGATCGGAAATCAGGCCGTCGGAAAGATCCACCGCTGAGGAGGCCAGCGAACGCAGCGCCTGGCCCTGCAGAATGCGCGGCATAGGACGCAGATGACGTTTAATCAGCGCTTCATGCACCGCCGGATCGCTGATGCGGCAGTGATGCTGCAGCAGCGCCAGGCCCGCCGCGCTGTCACCCAGCGTACCGGTCACGTAAATCCAGTCACCCGGCTTCGCGCCTGAACGTTTCAGGGCACGGCCCTGCGGCACCAGACCGTGAATCGCCAGCGTCAGGCTCAGCGGGCCACGGGTGGTGTCGCCGCCGACCAGCTGCATGTCATAATATTCCAGCAGTTCAAACAGGCTTTCGCTGAAGGCAGAGAGCCAGCTCTCATCGACCTGCGGCAGCGTTAAGGCCAGCGTCAGCCAAGCAGGGTCGGCGCCCATGGCAGCAAGGTCGCTGAGATTCACAGCCAGGGCTTTGTAACCCAGATCGGCAGGATGGATATCCCTTAAGAAGTGCACACCCGCGACCAGGGTATCGGTGCTGATCGCCAGCGTCTGTTTTTCCGGCACGCTAAGTAACGCACAATCGTCACCGATGCCGAGTTCGACATCACGGCGGCTGCGTGTTCTGCGGTTGAAGTAGCGTGCGATGAGTTCAAATTCACCACAAGACATAATTGCGTTCCGCTTAACCCTTCATGAAAAAAGGCCGGCAAGCCGGCCTTTTTGTTTATTTGCGATTGGGTCGAATTTGTGGACCGGCTTTATCAAGCACGCCGTTAACAAATTTATGACTGTCTTCGGCACCGAAGACTTTCGCCAGCTCAATCCCTTCGTTGATGGCCACTTTATAAGGCACATCATTACGTTTGCTCAGCTCATACAGCGAGATGCGCAGGATAGCTTTTTCTACCTGGCCCAGCTCTTCGAGCTGACGCGACAGATAGGGCTTCATCAGTCCATCCAGATACGCACTGTTGGTCGCCACACCGGACAGCAGTTCGCGGAAGTAGGTAATGTCGACGTCTTTGACGTCCTGTTCCGCCAGAAACTGGTATTCCACATCGGCAATGTCGTTATTCGACAACTGCCAGGAGTAAAGCGCCTGAACAGCGCACTCACGGGCGCGACGACGAGCAGCAGGTTTCACAAAATTCCCCTTACAAAAATCAGGCTTTAATGGCTTTCAATACGTTGATCATTTCGAGCGCAGTCAGAGCCGCTTCAGCACCTTTGTTACCCGCTTTGGTGCCGGCACGCTCAATGGCCTGCTCGATGCTTTCAGTGGTCAGCACGCCAAACGCGACAGGAATCTCGCTGTTCATGGCAACGCTGGCGATACCGGAGCTGGCTTCACCCGCCACATATTCGAAGTGCGCAGTGCCACCACGAATAACCGTACCGAGTGCGATAATCGCATCATATTTGCCGGTGTTGGCCAGCGCGCGTGCTGCCAGAGGCAGTTCGTATGCACCAGGCACCCAGACTACGGTGATATTGTCATCTTTGACCTGGCCGATACGTTTCAGGGCATCAACTGCGCCATCCAGCAGGCTGTCATTAATGAAGTTGTTAAAACGCGCGATAACGATGGCAACATTGGCCTCAGGCGTTGCAACAGCAGCTTCGATAACTTTCATACTTATCCTTTCAGGGGTTTGGTTGGCCCCGCGCAGGGGGGCGGATTCTATCATACTCTTGGGCGGCGTGCTCTCGCTTTTCCGACCGTGTTATTGTGGTGTCAGGGTCAGGCGTAAATCGTCACCGACCTGGCGGACATCACTGAAACGGAAGGCAGGTGCGTCAGCCAGCTGGCTTAGTCCCGGCAGCTTACACAGCCCGCGTCCTTCATGACCTAACAGCTTAGGCGCCAGATAAACAATCAGTTCATCGACCAGTCCGGCCTGCAACAGGGCACCGGCCAGCGTTGCGCCCGCTTCAACCCAGACGCTGTTAATCTGTCGCTGTCCCAGCAGCATCATCATCGCCACCAGGTCCAGCTGTTGTTCGCGCAGCGGAACAGCGATTTGCGTCACGTCAGCGGGCCAGCTCTGCTGATCGGGCTGATGACGCATCAGCCAGGTTTCGCCTGGCTGCTCAATGAGCCGATGCTGCGGCGTCACGCGATTCTGGCTGTCGATAATCACCCGCACCGGCTGACGCAGTTGCTGCTCATCAAGCAGTGCCTGGCTCTCCGCATTAAGTTCAGACCAGCGTACCGTCAGGGAAGGATCGTCCGCCAGCACCGTGGCGCTGCTGCTGAGAATGGCGGCGCTCTGCGCACGCAGGCGCTGCACATCACGACGGGCAGCCGGCGAGGTTATCCACTGACTTTCGCCGCTGGCCATTGCCGTTCTGCCATCCAGTGAGGCACCCAGCTTGAGCTGGATCCAGGGGAAGCCAGTGCGCATGCGTTTGAGGAAACCGCGATTCAGCACCTCCGCTTCCGGCATCATCAGACCGTGGCTGACCTCAATGCCCGCCTGATGCAGACGGTGCAGTCCGCGCCCCGCCACCTGCGGATTCGGATCCTGCATGGCGGCCACGACACGGGTAACGCCAGCGGCGATCAGCGCATCACAGCAGGGTGGCGTACGGCCATGATGGCTGCAGGGCTCCAGCGTGACATAGGCGGTTGCGCCACGCGCTTTCTCACCCGCCATGCGCAGGGCGTGGACTTCAGCATGCGGTTCACCGGCGCGCTGATGCCAGCCCTCACCGACCACCTCGCCATCGCGCACAATCACGCAGCCCACATTGGGGTTCGGCATCGTCGTAAAGCGGCCGCGTCGCGCCAGTTCCAGCGCACGCGCCATGTAAAGTTCATCCATGGTTTAATCCTGTAACCGGGCGATCTCTTCGCCAAAATCACGAATGTCTTCAAAGCTGCGGTAAACCGAGGCAAAACGGATGTAGGCGACTTTATCGAGCTTCTTCAGCTCATCCATCACCAGATTGCCGATCAGCTTACTGGGGATCTCACGTTCACCGGTGGCACGCAGCTGGGTTTTAATATGGTTTACGGCGCTTTCAACCGCATCGGCGCTGACCGGACGCTTCTCAAGCGCTTTCATCATCCCGCTGGCCATTTTGTCTTCATTAAACGGTTCGCGCACGTCATTGCTTTTCACCACGCGTGGCATCACCAGTTCCGCCACCTCGAAGGTGGTAAAACGCTCATGACACATCAGACACTGGCGGCGGCGGCGCACCGAAGAGCCTTCACTAACCAGACGAGAATCAATCACTTTGGTGTCCACAGCGGAGCAGAATGGGCAATGCATGACGTTTCCTGACGCGAGAGAGATGGGCCAGACAGTGTAGCGCGAACTGCGAATCAACAAAATCTCTTCCGTGCCTTTCCTGTGCCACCACGCACAGCATAAATGATGTTAAATATCAGCGACGGCAAAAGGGTCTACGCTTATAGAGCCGAAAGACGGCGTATATCCACTAACACACTGGAGGTTGTATGGGTCTGTTTAATTTTGTGAAAGAAGCCGGTGAGAAATTATGGGATGCCGTGAATGGCGGCGATGACCAGAATAAAAAGCTGCAGGATCACATCAACAAGCTCGGTTTACCCGACAGCGACAAAGTGGATGTGAAGGTCAACGGCGATACCGTGACCGTGACGGGCGATGGCCTTTCCCAGGAGCTGAAAGAGAAGATTCTGATCGCAGCCGGTAACGTTGCAGGCATCACCAAAGTAGAAGATAAGGTGACTGTGACAGACAGCGCGGCCGAGTCAGAACTTTACACCGTGAAAAAAGGCGACACGCTGAGCGCAATTTCCAAACAGGTTTATGGAAATGCCAACGAATACAACAAGATTTTCGAAGCGAATAAGCCAATGCTCTCTCATCCTGATAAGATCTATCCTGGCCAGGTTTTACGTATTCCAAAATAACGGACAAGGATAACTTATGAGCAGGATGGTTTGGGTTCCGGTGGCGCTCTCTCTGGTGATGCTGAGCGGTTGCAGCAGTAGCGCCAGCAACCCGCAGGTCAGAGAGCTGCATCAGGAAGTGAGTCAGCTTAATCAGCAGATGCAGCACCTGACCACGCAGGCCAGCGCGCTGGAGATTCAGGGGCAGCTAAACAGCCATTCGCAGCAAGGCGCGTGGCTGATCCCGCAGGCGAACACGCCGGTGGCGCTGCAAACCCAGCTCGGCACGCTGCGACTGACGCTCTCGCCTGTCACCGCTGAAGCCAGCGGCTCGCGGGCAACCCTGACGGTACGCTCAATGGACGATCGCCCTTTGCCCGCCCTGCACGCTACGGTGAACTGGGGCGAACTCGATCCGGCAACCGGTAAACCACTGAGTAACGGCAGTCTGAGTCAGACAATAGCGGTGCCTGCCTCGCTGTTGCCCCAGCATTCGGTGAGCATACCGCTGCGACTCAGCGGCCTTACGCCGGATCAATCAGGTTATGTCCGCGTGCATAACGTCACCGGCGACGCACCTGCCCAGACCTCTCCTGCTGCACCCTGATCTGATCACAGGTGCAAAAAAAAACGGGCAGCCACATGGCTGCCCGTTTTTATTTCTCTGCGGCGATTAAGGCAGGATAGAAGGCTGATCGGCGCCCTCTTTCTCGACTTTCTGCACCAGCATATGTTCACGCTTCATGCCCAGCTTCAGCGCCAGCGCCGAAGAGACATAAATTGATGAAATCGTACCAATCGTCACACCAATCAGCATGGTCAGTGAGAAGCCTTTCAGCAGCGCACCACCAAACACGAAGAGGATGAGGATCATCGCCAGCGTGGTCAGCGAGGTAATCAGCGTACGGCTTAACGTCTGGGTCAGTGACACGTTAGTAATATCGTAAGAGCTGCCGCGACGGATCTTGCGGAAGTTTTCACGAATACGGTCCGACACCACGATTTTATCGTTAAGCGAGTAGCCAATCACCGACATCAGTGAGGCAACAATCGTCAGGTCGATTTCAATGCGGAACAGCGCCAGCAGGCCGCAGGTGATGATCACGTCATGCGCCAGCGCCAGCACGGTACCCAGCGCCAGACGCCACTCAAAGCGAAAACCGATGTAGATCAGAATCGCAATCAGCGCGGACAACAGCGCCATCGCACCCGCCTGCGCCAGGTCGCTGCCCACACTCGGACCCACGAACTCAATGCGCTTAACGGTAGCATTCTGCTGGGTGGTCTGGTTAATCACCGACACCACTTTATTGCCTAACTCGGTGCCCGCCGGGCCGGTAACCGGTGCCATACGCACCATGACGTCACGGCTGCTGCCAAAGTTCTGCACCAGCGGCTCGTCAAAGCCCGCTTTCACCAGATCACCACGCAGGACTTCAAGATCGGCCGGTTTTTCCAGCGCGATCTCAATCACCGTACCACCGGTGAAATCGAGGCCCCAGTTAAAACCACGCACACCCACGATAGCAATCGCGGCGAGAATCAGCAGTCCCGAAATGATGAAGGCCAGCTTATCCCAGCGCATAAAGTCGACGACTTTACGCCCGTGGTTCAACTGCTCAATGTTATATTCCTGTGCCACAACGCACTCCTCAGATAGACAGCTTGTTGATGCGTTTGCCACCGTAAACCAGGTTAACAATGGCACGGGTACCGACAATCGCGGTGAACATTGAGGTTGCGATACCAATTGCGGTGGTAATAGCAAAGCCTTTGATCGAACCGGTGCCGACTGCATAAAGAATGATAACTTTGATCAGGGTGGTCACGTTTGCATCGACAATACTGGAGAAGGCGCCTTTATAGCCCTCATGAATTGCCTGCTGAACCGAGCGCCCGTTACGCAGCTCTTCTTTAATACGTTCGTTAATCAGCACGTTGGCATCCACCGCCACCGCCAGCGTTAACACGATACCGGCAATACCCGGCATGGTCAGGGTCGCACCCGGCAACAGCGACATAATGCCGACAATCAGCACCAGGTTAACCAGCAGCGCGCTGGTCGCTATCAGACCAAACTTCTTGTAGAACACCACCATAAACAGGATCGACGCAAGCAGACCCCACAGGCAGGCTTCCAGACCCTGAGTAATATTCTGCTGACCCATCGTCGGCCCGATAGTACGCTCTTCCACAATCTGGATGGGCGCAATCAACGCACCGGCACGCAGCAGCAGCGAGAGCTGACGCGCTTCGTTCGGGTTGTTGATACCGGTGATGCGGAAGCTGTTCCCCAGACGAGACTGGATGTTGGCGACGTTAATCACCTCTTCCTGTTTCACCAGAATTGAACGGCCGTTGGCATCTTTCTTACCGCTGTCTTTGTACTCCACAAACAGGGTCGCCATCGGCTTGCCGATGTTGTCCTTGGTGAAGTTCGACATGATGTTACCGCCTGCGCCATCCAGTGAAATGTTCACCTGTGGCTGGTTGTACTCATCCATGCTGGAAGTCGAGTCGGTGATATGGTCACCGGTCAGGATCACCCGCTTGTAGAGCACCACCGGCTGGCCATCACGCATGTCTTTAACTTCAGAGTCACCCGGTACACGACCACTGGCCGCTACGGTTGGATCCACGCTGGTGTTTACCAGACGGAATTCCAGCGTCGCCGTTGCACCCAGAATCTCTTTAGCGCGTGCCGTATCCTGAATACCCGGCAGCTCAACTACGATGCGATCGGAACCCTGACGCTGTACCAGCGGTTCGGCCACGCCCAGCTGGTTCACACGGTTACGCAGAATAGTAATGTTCTGCTGAACCGCATATTCACGCGCTTCGCTGAGACGAGCATCGCTCATGGTGGCACGCAGGGCATCGCTGCCGCTGCTGTTGATCACCAGATCCTGATGACGCGAGGTCAGCCAGGAGATCGCCGCATCGCGGCTGGCTGCGTCACGGAAACGAATTTCCACGCCGTAGTTCGCGATTTTGTTGACGGTGGTGTAAGGGATACTTTTGGTGCGCAGGTCGCTACGCAGCGAGTCAGCATTCTGCTCCTGCAGTTTGCCGAGTGCGGTGTCCATGTCCACTTCCATCAGGAAGTGCACACCACCACGCAGATCGAGACCGAGTTTCATCGGTTCTGCTGACAGCATCGACAGCCAGCGAGGCGTGGCTGGCGCGAGGTTCAGCGCAACAACGTAGTTTTCACCCAGCGCTTTCATGATCGCTTCACGGGCGCGTAACTGCACATCCGTATTATTGAAGCGCGCGGTAATCGCACCATTTTCCAGCGCAACAGATTTGCTCTGGATATTGTCTTGTTTTAATGCGGACTGAATTTGATCCAACGTCTGCTCACTGGCGGCGCTTCCGCGCGCACCAGTGATTTGAACGGCCGGATCCTCACCATACAGGTTGGGAAGCGCATAGAGCAGGCCGACGAGAATCACGACGACCAGCATCACGTACTTCCACAAAGGATAACGATTTAACACGGCAGTTCCCTTAGGGAAGAAAGAATTACAGCGCCTTGATAGTGCCTTTAGGCAGCACGGCGGCGACGAAATCACGTTTAATGACGACTTCATTGGTGTCATTCAGCGCGATAGCTACGTAGCCCGTGTCAGAGACTTTTGTTACGCGGCCTACAAGGCCACCGCTGGTCAGCACTTCATCACCCTTAGAGATAGAATCCATCAGCTTCTTGTGCTCTTTCGCACGTTTCTGCTGCGGACGCAGGATCATGAAATAGAAAATCAGACCAAACACCACCAGCATGATCACCAGAGAATACGGACTTCCCTGAGACGGTGCGCCTGCTGCGGCCACGGCGTCAGAAATGAAAAAGCTCATTAAATTTCCCTCATTGATGAATTATCAGACGTTAAAGGCGGAACTTCTTTGCCCGTCCGTTGGTAGAACTCGTTTACAAAGCGCTCTAATTTACCCTCTTCGATGGCCTGGCGTAAACCTGCCATCAGGCGCTGGTAATAGCGCAAATTGTGGATAGTGTTCAGACGCGCGCCCAGTATTTCGTTACAACGGTCGAGATGATACAAGTAGGCACGACTATAATTGCGACAGGTGTAACAATCACACTCCGCATCCAGTGGCGCAGTGTCATCTTTGTATCTGGCGTTGCGGATTTTCACCACACCCTCAGTCACAAACAGATGACCATTTCGGGCATTACGGGTCGGCATCACGCAGTCAAACATATCGACGCCGCGACGGACGCCCTCGACCAGATCTTCTGGCTTGCCGACACCCATCAGATAACGCGGTTTATCCTGCGGAAGCTGCGGACAGACGTGCTCAAGAATACGGTGCATGTCCTGCTTAGGCTCACCCACCGCCAGGCCGCCCACAGCGTACCCATCAAAGCCAATCTCTACCAGACCTTTCACCGAGACATCTCGTAAATCTTCGTAAACCGAGCCCTGAATAATGCCAAATAACGCATTTTTATTGCCCAGGCTGTCAAAACGGTCACGACTGCGTTGCGCCCAGCGCAGCGACATCTCCATCGAGCGTTTGGCATAGTCCCAGTCCGCCGGATAGGGCGTACATTCATCGAAAATCATTACGATGTCGGAACCGAGGTCGTACTGAATCTCCATCGATTTTTCCGGATCGAGGAAGATCGGGTCGCCGTTGATCGGGTTACGGAAATGCACGCCCGCTTCGGTGATTTTACGGATGTCGCCCAGGCTGAAGACCTGGAAGCCGCCGGAGTCGGTCAGGATCGGCCCTTTCCACTGCATAAAGTCATGCAGATCGCCATGCAGTTTCATGATCTCCTGGCCCGGACGCAGCCAGAGGTGGAAGGTATTGCCCAGAATGATCTGCGCGCCGGTCTCCTGCACTTCTTCCGGCGTCATGCCTTTGACGGTGCCATAGGTGCCAACAGGCATAAACGCAGGGGTTTCCACCACACCGCGATCAAAAATCAGACGGCCACGGCGTGCGCGCCCGTCTGTGGTATCAAGTTCAAATTTCACAAAGCCTCCATCGGAGAAACAGTCCGATGCAGATAACCTTCAGTCGCTCTCAGTCGATTCCGGCTATCGGTTAATAAATCAGTCGCCCACTTTTTCCAGCGGCGCCTGCGGATTTTTGCTGATAAACATCGCGTCACCATAACTGAAGAAACGATATTGCTCAGCCACGGCTGCGCGGTACGCGGTCATGGTGTGCTGATAACCGGCAAACGCCGAGACCAGCATAATCAGAGTCGATTCGGGCAGATGGAAGTTGGTGATCAGCGCATCAATCACCTGATACTCATAGCCCGGATAGATAAAAATCTGGGTATCGTCGAAGAACGGCGCAATCAGGGCATCCTGACTCGCTTTAGCGGCGCTCTCCAGCGAACGGACAGAGGTAGTGCCGACAGCGACTACTTTATTGCCGCGTGCTTTACAGGCCAGCACCGCATCAACAACCTCCTGCGGCACTTCGGCATATTCAGCATGCATGTGATGCTCTTCGATGGTGTCGACGCGCACCGGCTGGAAGGTTCCCGCACCGACATGCAGCGTCACAAACGCCATCTCAATGCCCTTCTCTTTCAGCGCCTGCAGCAGCGGTTCATCAAAATGCAGACCGGCTGTCGGTGCCGCAACGGCACCCGGACGGGCGCTGTAAACCGTCTGATACAACTCGCGATCCGCCTCTTCATCCGGACGGTCGATATAAGGCGGCAGAGGCATATGGCCGACGCTGTTGAGGATGTCGAGCACCGCGCGCTCATCATCAAACACAATCTCAAACAGCGCATCGTGACGCGCCACCATCGTCGCTTTCACGCTCTCATCTTCGCCCAGCAGCAGTTCTGCTCCCGGCTTCGGCGCTTTCGAGGCGCGCACATGGGCCAGCACACGCTTGTCGTCAAGCATCCGCTCCACCAGCATCTCGATTTTGCCGCCACTGGCTTTGCGGCCAAAGACGCGCGCCGGAATCACACGGGTGTTGTTGAACACCAGCAGATCGCCCGGATTCAGCTTATCCAGCACGTCGGTGAACACACCGTGCGACAGCGTCCCGCTGGGACCCTCGAGCGACAGCAGACGACAGCCGCTGCGCTGCGCCTGGGGATAGTGAGCAATCAGGGATTCGGGCAGTTCAAAAGCAAAATCGGCGACACGCATGAAAGAGTTCTTTCTCAGGCAAAAACAGGCGGCACAGTTTAGCGGAAAATCGACCAATTCTGAACAACTGGCTGCGCAAAGGCAGTTCAGCCTATAATGCGGCATGAACTTTCTTGCTCATCTCCATCTGGCTAAGCTGGCCGACAGCTCCTTACTCGGCAATTTAATGGCCGATTTTGTGCGTGGCAACCCGCACCAGCACTGGTCTGCGCCCGTCGCGGACGGCATTCTGATGCACCGTCGTCTCGATGTGATGACCGATGCGCTGCCGGAAGTGCGCAGCGCCCGTCAGCTATTCCGTGCCGAAACCTATCGCGTGGCACCCATTACGCTGGACGTCATCTGGGACCATTTTCTGGCCCGGCACTGGCAGCACTTCACGCCCGGCCAGACCCTGGTGCACTTTTCTGCCGCCGCCGAGCGCGAGATCATGCCGCAACTGACAGACACCCCCATCGAGTTTCAGGAACTCAACGCGGTGATGTGGCGCGAGCGCTGGTTTGAGCATTATGCCCAGCCCGCGCGGCTGGAGCGGGTGCTGCACGGCATGGCCAGCCGCCGTCCACGCCTGGCGGCCCTGCGCGACTCCTACCACGATTTCACGCAACACTATGATCAGCTGGAAGCGCTGTTTTTTGTTTTTTATCCGCGTTTAATGGCGCTGGCGACCAGCAGAACCCTGTAAAACACGATCCTCTGCTGCCGGGCTGGCGGACGCCAGCTTTCGTCCGCCGGGAAAGCGCCTCACCCGACCCCCGCATCATCTTGCCATTGCTGCCTATCTGCGGCTTAATGAAGCCTTTCTTAACAATAGTTAAGTAAATATCACAGCCAGACCGCCTGTTCAGGCGTGCCTTCCGTTCGTTTTGACCAAAAGACATAAGAGGAAAAGATGTCATCCGCTTCGCATTCTGAAATTGACGCGCGTTACCGTTACGCCTGCGACATCGCCCGTGCGGCGGCCAGCCGGGCTTATTCGTGGTATCAGCAGCGTCAGACACTGGTGGTGGAACACAAAAGGGATTTGCAGGACGTGGTCAGCGAGGCTGATCGTAACGTTGAGGCATTGATTAAGACATTAATCGCTGAGCGCTTTCCTGACGATGCTGTCTATGGCGAAGAGAGCGGCGGTGAGGTTCAGGGCGCGCCCTTTATCTGGGTGGTCGATCCCATCGACGGCACCGCCTGCTTCGTCAACGGCCTGCCTAACTGGTGCGTCTCGCTGGCGGTGGTCTGTGACGGCGAACCAGTGATCGGCGTGGTCTGCGATCCCAATCATCAGGAGCTGTTTCACGCACGAGCAGGTCAGGGTGCGTGGGTTAATGAGAGCCGTTTGCAGGTTCATAGCGCGACGCATCTCAACGAGGGTTTGCTCGGCATCAGCAACTCCAGTCGCACCCCTGCCGAAAGCGTCTCGCGCCTGATTAGCGGCTTAACTGAACAGGGTGGCATGTTTATCCGCATCGGTTCTGGCGCGCTGACCAGCGCCTGGGCGGCCGCCGGGCGACTGATTGGCTACTATGAAGCGCATATGCATCCCTGGGATAGTCTGCCGGGCATCGTCCTGATGCGCGAAGCGGGCGGCGTTACTAATGATTATCTGCGCAACGAAGGACTCAAAAACGGCAACCCGGTGTTGCTGGCCAATGCGACTCTTTATCCAAAAATCAAAGCGCTGACCGATAATCGCGCGCTGGAGGAGTAAATGACGCTGCCAGGCCTGTACCGCTGCGCGCTGATCCTCTGTTCTCTCTGGCTGTTAAGTCCGGTGTCACAGGCGGCGGATTACCAGCTGGAGAAAGTGGTCGAACTGAGCCGTCACGGTGTCCGTCCGCCCACCCCCGGCAATCGTAAAGAGATTGAAGCCGCCAGCCAGCAACCCTGGACGCAGTGGACCACCGCCGATGGTGAGCTGACCGGTCATGGCTACAGCGCGGTGGTCAATAAAGGACGCTGGCAAGGCGAGCACTATCGCCAGCTCGGCCTGCTGGGCGCGGGCTGTCCTGATGCGGCACAGGTCTACGTGCGCGCCAGTCCGCTGCAGCGCACCCGTGCCACGGCCACAGCGCTGACTGATGGGGCCTTTCCCGGCTGCGGCGTGCCGGTGCATCACGTAGCGGGCGAAGTCGATCCCCTGTTTCAGAGTGAAAAGCTGACGATCACCCAGAGCGATCCTGCTCAGGAGCTGGCGGCTAAGCAGCAGAAAGCGGGCGATCTGGCGCGGCTGCAACAGCAGTTGCAACCCGCCATTCAGCAGCTGAAAGCCGCCGTCTGCCCGCCCGCGACTGACTGCCCCCTCTTTGATGCGCCCTGGTCGTTCCGGCAAACCCGTAACGGCAACACATACGTTTACGGGCTGAGTGTGATGGCAAGCATGGTGGAGACGCTGCGACTGGGCTACAGCGAAAACCTGCCGTTGGACCAGCTCGCCTGGGGACACATCACCTCGGCCGCGCAGATCACCACGCTGCTGCCGCTGCTGACCGCAAACTACGATCTCAGCAACGACGTGCTCTATCAGGCACAGCGCCGTGGCTCAATATTGCTCAACGCCCTGCTGGAGGCGATTGCTTCCGATAGCGCGCCGGGCCGCTGGCTGATTCTGGTGGCACATGACACCAATATTGCGATGGTGCGCACCCTGATGGGCTTTAGCTGGCAGTTGCCAGGCTATTCACGCGGCAACATTCCACCGGGCAGTAGTCTGGTGCTGGAGCGCTGGCGCGACACCCACAGCGGCGAACGTTTTTTGCGGCTCTATTTCCAGGCGCAGAGTCTGGATGGGATTCGTCAGCTGCAACCGATTGATGATAAACATCCGTTATTACGTCAGGAGTGGCATCAGCATGACTGCAGAATCACCGATGTCGGCCTGCTCTGCCCTTATCAATCCACGCTGACTCAGCTACGAAAAAAGCTGGATAACAGCGCTGTGCTGCCGGTTTCGGTTATATTGCCCTGAGTCTGTGGCTAATCAAATTCAGGCCGCAGCATCAACGCGGCCTGAATAATGTTAACCGCTGTTAATTAACGCCATTCCGACCTTTTCTTATTTAAATCGCCTGACTATCAGCGCCACTCGTTTTGTTTTACGATAGACCCGTCAATCATCCCTTTATTAACTATTTTCCTGTAATTCTTGAGTATTTCGGCGACTGGTTTCGCCGTTTTTTATTTCTCTCTTTCTGTCTTCTCCCCCTGTGCCCATGTACCCACACGCGCTCTCGCCTGAAGCTACATACCCGGCCTGGAAAATAGTAAGGTTGAATTTAATTGCCTCCTTAAAATCAACCTGTTAATCCCTTACCTGCTGATTACGGGAGTCAGGAACACTTCGGCGCAGAATACTGAATTCCGCGGCACTGTCCTGATATATCGATCGATTCCCCAGATACCACATAATAAATTCATTATTGTTTTTTACTCCTATTTTCCTCATCACCCTTCTTTTGTAATAACTAACGGACTTCTCAGTCAGCCCTAACCATTCGGCTATCTGCTTCAGGGTCATGCCGGTCATAAAGAACCAGGTGACAGCGACTTCATTCTCAGTAAATGACATGCAGCGTTGGGTATTATCCATAAACGTCACAGTTCCTCCATTGCTTAAAACGGATTAAATAATGTTGTAAAAGCTGTAAACAGCGTTATTCTGCCAGTCTGGAACCAGCGTATATAAGGTGAAAACTAATTCAGGTTTTTAGTGAAAACGGCCTCTTTTCCGACGTCATCGACCAGCGTGTATTCAACGGTCATTTTTTTATTTTTTATTACTTCAGGCAAACTAAAACCTTTATTGTCATAAGGAGCAATCATTCTGTCCATGCCCAGTTTTAGTGACTGCTCTCCAGCCAATGACGTAACTTTTAATGAAACAGGCGTCACAAAATAGGGCGTAGGATTACTCAGCTCGAGTGAATGACCGTTGTCGGCAATGCGGACGTTTATAGCGCCGCCAATACTGTTAATGTCCATACTGCTATTGAAAGGCCGATAGGTAATTCTCAGCTGGGTGTTTAATCCGACTTCTATTTTATTGGCCGTTTTCTCCTGCTGAGAAGATTTGACACCCGGAATTTCATAGAGATTTATCCAGAATACGGACTCACGATCACGGGGTAAATCAAGTATTTTTTCCGTCGGCAGTATCTTAAGGTTCAGAATTTTACCCGGTGTCATCCTGGCGACTGCTGGAATAATAGCAAAAGGGTAATTTTTTTCTTTATTAATATCGCCGGCGCTTCCATCATCAACCCAGCTCTGAAGTAACACCGGCGCCTGACTGTCGTTGTTGACGATGAGCAGGCGCCTGCCGCTGTCCTTGCTGCTGAACAGCACCCTGTCCTGCAACGGCATAATCGTGGCATGGAGTTCCGCCGCATTAAACAGAAAAATAAAACTCACCCAATATAAAAAATATCTCATCACCAGTACCTCACAATAATATGCGCCGTCGCATCTATTTTCCCAGGCGTGACAGGTTTTGCGGGGTCAACGATGCCATAGAATGCGAAATACTGAGACGTGATATCTACCTGAGTGGGGGTATTTTGAGAACGCGAGATTTCCCCATCCAGAAGAGAAAACCAGCCTTTTGTATAATCATTAGTGTATGCGTTGGTTATAAATCCGACCGTCTTACCGGCAACAGACACACCTATGCCGACGTTTGACGCATATCCATCCTGTCCATAATTATCCGATAACGCATAACGTGACCACAAAACGTTGTTCCCGGACATAGGATGATCAGTGCTGAATGCGACCGAAATTTTATCAGGTCCAACACCTGCATTCCGGTTGATAAAGCCATTAACGAGCTCCCCACCGCACCGATAGGTTACAGTAAAGTCCTTACCTATTGTTTCAAAATCAGACTTCAACGCAGTGACAGTGACTGGCGGTAAAATGACAGGATTTGTATAGCTGTAGACGCGACATCCCCAGGGCGTTTGCACGAACGTGTTTGCCGTAGAGTATTGCATCCCAAAGCCAATCCAGTTCCAGTTACTGAACCCGTCCCAGTTCGTGTTACTGTCAGCACCTGGGATAGTGATATTTTTTTTGTCGTTCCAGCCCGGCCCGACAAAAACCGTATAGCCGTTGGGCTGGGGACAGGTATATGCAATACCGCTGGCGGAATCATCCGCAGGGCCATTACATCCCCAATACGCAACCGGATCGCCTCCTCTCATTGTGGATGGTAAGCGGTAAATTTCTGCCGTCACACCGCTGAAGTCACGGGCATAAAAGTTGAGCTTGTTACCCTCCCGGTGCCCTTCAATTGGTGAATGCTGCCAGTACCTTGAGAACACCTTACCGTCACTGTCACGAATCAGTTTGATGCCGATAAAAGGAAAATAGGTCTGATAGACGCCCTCTCCCGCGCTGATATTGCCCCCCACGTTACTGTCGCCGTTAGTGGCAAAATACTCATAGGTCTGTCCCTGATCGGCAAGATCACAGGTGTATAACAGCTGGTTCTCCCCTTCAGGCAAGGATTGAGCCTGCCCTACCGTGGCCGTAGTGGAGCCAATCAGTCCAGTTGGCATAAACTCCGCGGGCTGAAGTTTTATTGAACCAAAAATCAGAGGCACACCGCCTTTACTGTCATCGCCCTGTCTGGCTTTATAGACAGGCTGGCATGTGGCGAAGGCTGACGATGTAAAAAACGCCACGATCGGCAGGGAAAAAATGACTGCATACTTTTTCATGCATAAGGCCTTATTGACAGACTGCGGTAATATAATTCAGCGCTTTCGTGGACTGAGTATCTACAGGCGTATAACGGATGGTGCACTGTTCATCGGGCGCGCTGCCCCACCGGGCGGTCAGTGTCTGACGGTTTTCCAGCCGCAGATAGGTATTACCGGCCTGGCTTACCGTTGCAACGTTATTTCCACCGGAATCGAAAATATCTGACCCCAGGGGGACATAGCTGCCATTCGCCCGCCTGAGCTGCATCATGACCGGTATGCCCTGGCGCGTTTTGAAGACCACCCGGTTGACGGAACCCGCGTATGGCGTCACAACGTGCTGGCTGTCAATAATATCGACATCCGCGGATGCCCCTTCCGGCGCATCAAGGTTGATGTTGTTACGTCTGTAAGGCATCAGCGAAGGAACGATTGCATAACCTGAACTGTCGATTTTAATGTTCTGGCCATTGAGTACCGTGGCGCCCTCTGCCCCTTTTGCTTCCACAATGGCAAACGTGTTACTCACGGTATGCCCCAGTGTGATCCCGCCACTGTGCAACGCGATGGCACCGCTCATCGAACCGGATGCCTGCCAGTTTCCCGGAGATTTTGAGACCGTTCCACTCACGTTGGCTTTGGGCAGAATGGTCGCCAGATTCAGACCCGAACTGTTTCCTGAGCGGTCGCGACTGTAATTCACACCCCACTGGGTCGTGTTGTCTTTACCTGCGCTGCCGGACAGCGAGGTCTGGTAGCTGTGTTCACTATTACTATTGATGTATGACGCAGACAGGGTTGTATTACGGGTATCACGCCCGATAGGCACAGAAAAATTCAGCGCAAACTGGGTGTCTTTGTAATATTCCTTGTGCCGTTTTTCGTCAGGTACTCCCCATCTCTGCGCGTCAGAAATCCGGGTGCGGTACTGTCTGGAAATACTGAAATCCATGTGAATGCCGTAAGGCAATGCCGTGTTGTATCCCACCTGATAAGAGGTGTCTTTGTTTCGTCCGTCATAGTAATTTTGCGATGAGCCGGAAACGTAAATGCTGCCCAGTGAACCTAGCGGTTGGCTGACATTGAGCTGAAGACGGTTTTTTTGCATGTACGTTCCCCCCTCCACCGACGACAGCGGGGTGTCCGAGTTGTTCAGGGCAACGATATCCTGAAGATCCCGGTAGCCACGGGTGGAATACCGGTAGCCGGCAAAACTGATGGTGGTGCCAACCGGACCCAGCGTTTTACTGTACTCGGTATTCACCATCCACCCCTGCGTGGCGCTGCCATTTCTGAGTCGCGCATTGGACCAGGTTGCAGAAGAACCGAATGCACCGAGTGACGAAGAATAGATGGCCCCACCGCTGGCCGCCTGATAACCACTGCCGATACGTAACCCGCTGTTTGCCGTTACCGCATTAGAAACGCCATACTTGACGGAAAGCTCGGTAAACTGGTTGTCACGGCTGTAATCATTGATCTCGCCGGCTGAAAAGCTATAGTCCAGGCGTCCGGGGCGGACGGAACCCGGTAGTGTAGAGTAAGGTACTGAATACTCAGTGAGGCTTCCGTCACTTTCCGTCACCCTGACATTGAGGTCTCCACCGTAGAAAGCCGGTGCCAGGTCATCAATTCTGAAGTTACCCGGTGGAACAGTCGTCTCATAGATTTTGTATTTTTTTTGAAAGACTTCGACTTTCGCATTGGTTCTCGCTGTACCTCTCACCGTCGGCGCATACTGAACCATGGAAGGGGGTAACACGCGGTTATCGGTCCTGAGACTTACACCGGTAAAACCGAGCCCGCTGAATGCATCAGAGCCCGAACTGAGCTGGCCTAGCAGCAGCTCACTTCGCAGTGACGGCAAGCCCCGACTGGCGTACAGGCGTGAGGAGTGCCATCTGGACCCAAAACGGTTACGGTTGAAATTCCCCTGCTGCCGGAACTGCCACTTTCCTGCGTTAAAGCCGCTGCTAAGTCCAACATACGTCGAACTCACTCCGCCTGTATGGGTGCTATGTGACTCATACTGGTTGACCGTGTAATTCGAAAATAAGGCGGTACTGCCTGCCTCAAACTCACTTGAGGGAATATAATCATCCGGACGGTATACCAGCAGAGACTGAGGCACAGTAATGTTTACCCGCAGAGAAGAAAGGTCGGGCGAAGTCTTTACCTCCGGCAGAACAGCTTCAAGCGCGTATTTTCTGTCATTAACCAGGGCTTCTGGCTTCTTTTTAAGAGGTAAACTGTTGATAAACTCACCTGTAAATAACGGCGTCAGCGACTTACCTTTCCGTTCAAAAGTCAGCGACTTTTTTGAAAATAATTTATTGTTTATGTAAACAGAAACGTCATATTCACCGGGGTTATAAAATGTGTCTTCTCCTGACAATGCGGAAATATCGCTCAGGCCGCCCGCACTGAGCATGGCGGGGCTGAATTCATATTCTTCCGCATAAATAGAAAACGAGCAGAGAGAAATAAGCAGGTAATAAATTCTGATTTTCATTTTCGTAACAACATCACATCATTTATCTTTAATCAGGAAATTTACTGGCGTGCCATAATCATTGATCATCACCGCATTAAGCGGACCACTAAGACGATCGCCCTTGAGGACTGCGGAATAATCGTCACCCGGCAATAGCGTCAATTTTTCTGCCAGGATCCGCTTTCCATTGCTGATATCTCTGATGGATAGAATATTCGGCGATTTGTTGCTGATCACTAAAGCTCCTCCCTGCAATCGGTATGAAACTTTATTTTCATCTTTCGAAGAAAAAGCATTGACTGCAGCCGGTCTGTAAATAACTTTCAGCCGACTCCGGATGATGATATTAAGCCGGTCATCGTCATTTTCATTTTTCCTGACGCCCGGAATCTGAGTAAAGTCCAGATAAAAGAGCGACTCTCTATTCTGAGGCAACTCACTGGATAACAGTTTAACTTTTACCGTCTGCCCCCCTTTCTCTTTAATTTTAAAAACAGGCGGCACGGCAACAAAATCTGGTTTGTCTTTATTATCCGATTCAACCTGAACAATAAACGGATTGTCACTGGTGTTATCAAACATAATGGTCTTCTCAAGCGTACCCGCCATCACAATACGCGAAGCATTCATGACTACCGCAGCCTGAGTTACGCCACTGATTAAAAAAAAGAAAACTGAAATTATTTTCAGATAAGTCACAAGTTTCATAATTTATTCCAGCCCCGCGAAAACGCGGGGCGCAGTTTTTAAAGATAACTGATAGCGTACTGAACGGTCGCTTCAACCTTACCGGCTGTTGCAGCCCCACCGGTAGCAATATACCGAGCGGTATACTGTGCTTCTCCGCTGGTTTCATTCGGATTGAGCGAGAATGCCTTAGCAGTTGCTTCGCCTGATTTTAAATCAATGACATTATTGTCAGGGTCCAGTAACTGAATCGCGACGTTACTTGCCGGAGAGTCAGTTGCAATATTTTTCAGGTTACCGGAAGCATCAACATTGGATGATGCAAAATGAATTTTAATGTCCTGAGTCGCTGTTTTAGGATCCGTACATCCTGTCAGCTTCATGCTGAAATTTGTGGGTGTAGACGTATTCCCCGTCGC
Organism: Pantoea sp. EKM10T; assembly: GCF_011800685.1. Taxonomy (NCBI): domain Bacteria; kingdom Pseudomonadati; phylum Pseudomonadota; class Gammaproteobacteria; order Enterobacterales; family Erwiniaceae; genus Pantoea; species Pantoea sp. EKM10T. The sequence goes on along the minus strand of NZ_JAALEU010000002.1, from coordinate 23,047 downwards.
GGAAAGATCGCTGACCTTTGCCGTCTGCAGCAAGATAACAGGTGCAGCTGAAGTTGAATCGTTGACGCTGACGTTACACGTCTGGGCAGAAACTTCACCTTTGAAGCGGATACTGTTTTCCTGTGCTGCATATACACTGCTGGCCGATAATGCGGTCAGGGCAACGAACCCGGTCAATAAAGTTTTTTTAAACATTCCAGTACTCCTTGAAATTTTTTTCTGTTAATAGACATGCTGACTGATGCCTGAGTAAATAAACCAGGAGAGAGAAAATCCAACATGGTTAATACTGTCAGGGCACTTAAATTCATAGACACAATTAAGCCAGCGAAAGCATCTTACGAGCGAAGTGAGATAAACACACCTTTGAATTTCTCTAATCTTGTTTAAATTTATATGAATTTTATATTCAATATTATCTTCATAAAAAACAATGAGTTACTTGCAGTACCCACATAAAAAATCATGCAAAACATAAAAATAAATTTGCAATAAAAAGATGTGATATACTTATTTAAACTGATCTGATTAGCTTCAGGCTTACAATTTTTCTATTTCACAAAACTTTCACCTGCGCATTAGCCGTATGTTTTATGCGGGGTCTTTATTTCTTTCACTGGTGGAGAATGCTTTGAGCAGAAAAATCACTCTTAACAGTTTTCTGATATTTGAACCGGATAAAAAAAGAATTACCGGCAGGGGCAACCCGGCGGTTATCAGCGCATCCGCATCACTGTGTCTGGAACTTCTCATTGATAATGTAGGGCAACTTGTCACACATCAACAGTTCTATGACTATGTATGGCGTCGGTTTGGTACGGAACCGGCCTCAACGACTCTTTATCAGAATATCTCGGCGCTGAGACGCGCGCTGAATAAAGCCGGTCTTCAGGAAGATATCATCCGGACCATGCCGCGGAAGGGGTTTCTCCTTTCTCCACAGACAACCGTTGAGAGAGAAAGTCTTTTTTCCTTTACATCTGTCAGCACTGAGTCGGAAAGTGCCCATTCTCTCTCCGCCGGCGGCAATGAAATGCCAGAGCACAGCCTCCATGATGAAAGAATGAGGAATACTCAGAATGAGCAAAAATCAGATTCTGAAAACAAGATTTCTTCATATTCACCCCTGACACAACATCCGTTTTTTTCAGCTTTTTTTAAGTCAAAAAAAATGATGATCGCAACCTTTATGCTTTTTTTGGCACTTTTTTTTTCGTCTTTTTTATATTTCAGATCCGGACCGAATCATAATGACACTGTGTTTATTTACAGCACTAACTACAAAGGCTGCATAATCTTCAATAATGCGGATGGGTGGCTGAAAAAGGATGAGGTGAAGGAACAGGTTGATGAGATGAAATTAAATTGCAGTATAGCACCTTATATCTACCTTACCGCATTCAAACATGCAGACAGTCTTTCTTATTTTAACTGCGAGCATCCGTTGAATGGACATGTCAGAGCAAATTGCCGTTCGTATTACTTTGTGAAGAAACTGAATAATGATTAAAGTTATCCTCCTGATTATCTTGTGCATTGTCATCTATTCTTTCGCGCCATTCAGCAGGAACGGTGAAAACACCATTTCTTGTACAGCTGATGTGTCCTATCAATGGAAGCAGGACCGGATGGACTTACTTATTACGCAAACCCTTCTTGACGGAAAAGGCGTTCTTTCAATGTCTGGGATCTTATATGATAAAAATGAAACAAAATCTTATCTGAGTAAAACGATTTCATTTTCATACTTACAGAACCAATTTTTTTACTACTTCAGGTCTGAGCTGATCATGAACTCCCCTCAGATGACGATGAGCCTTTCCGATCAGAAGAAATGGTTACCCGACTTTTTTACAGATAACAATATGCCGCTGGTACTCAAGATCAGGCCTTATGGTAAAGATGCCTGGATTTTTTATGCCGAAAACACACCGCTTTTCATCTGTGAGAGAAGCAATTAACGGCCAGGCTGACGGGTAACTACACGCGGACTCTGCATTCGACTGAAGCGGATCATAAAAACGTACCTCAGGGTGAGTGAACCGAATGTGCCTGGGTCACCACCCGGTTCCGGCCTTCATGCTTGGCCCTGTACAGAAGGTGGTCTGCCACAACCAGCGCTTTTTCTCTGTCATCGCCATCGTGAGCGAGCCCACAAACGCCTGCTGAAATCGTAATGTGCTTCACTGCGGGAAACTGCGCGTTTGCAATGTTTTCACGTATACGGTTTACAACCAATCCGGCTTCGGTCAGCGTTGTGTCTGGAAAAAAAATGACAAACTCTTCACCGCCAAACCGGCAGATGATGTCCTGAGTACGGCATCCTTTTTTTAATAGATCTGATACGGCCACCAGTACCTCGTCCCCTGTATCGTGTCCGAACTGATCATTAACCTGTTTAAAGTGGTCGATATCAAACAGAGCCAGGCTGTGTGAACCCTGTCCCCCGACAAAAGGTGCCGTGAGTTGATCGAAGCCCCGCCGGTTGTGTAATTTCGTCAGATGATCCGTCAGAGCATCATCGCGCAGTATAGAAAATGTTTTATCGATGGCTGCTGAATAAGCCTGAAATGCTTTTTTTAGCCTGTCAGCTTCTTTGTACCACGTTTTAATTCCGTCCATTTTTCCTGATAATCGCCCGATCGCGCCTGAGCTGGTCAGGCGGGCCAGATTTTCGAGTGGCTGTGAAATTCTGGCGGAGATGTAAAGACTCACAATGACCAACAGAAGCGCCAGCACCAGCCCGTAGAGGATCACATCACTTACGATGCGGTTGAGAATTGCGCTCGTCACGTCAGATGAAACGCAGACGAATACATGCCAGTTCGTTTTCACAACGTCCGAATAACCCAGCAGGCAACTCTGTTGATTAAACAGGGTTTTCACTGCGCCATATTTTTTCTGTTTCAGTTGCGCCGACAGATCCGCACTCAGGTTGATGCTTTTTCCGGTCAGAGCCTCATCCGCGGAGTAAACCACTTCACCGGTATCGGAAACAATGCTGACAGTCGTCTTATCAGCATAGAAGTGCTGGTTCAGAAGACGGCTCAGCATACTGCTCCTGGTCAGATAGATTGAGCCTGCCAGATACCCCAGATATTCGCCTGACGGCGAATAGACCGGGTTCGACAAAAAGACGAGATAGTTTCCCGTATAGGGGGTGAGTGGGTCAGAAACAAAAGGGCCTTTTTTTACGGCCTCCAGCTGCCCGGACGCCACACTCAGCGACGTACCGGATGGAATGAAATTTAAGGGAGAAGCGGCCACGACCCGCCCCTCGGGCGACAGGGCCAGCACGGAACTGAACATGTCTGACTGCAGACGTAGCCTGTCGGTTTCATGCTGCAGAACCTGCAAATCCCTGTAGCTGGTTATCTGTGCGGCGCTGAAAGCCAGTTCCTTCTGGGCCGTCCGGAACATGTTATCGGCAGTGTTGGCCAGTTTACGTGCATATGCAGTGCTGGATTCAAGGAGACGTTGTTCTGCCTGGTTCCTCAGCACAAAGCCGGTCACTGTGGAAAGCAGAATTGCTGTAAGGAGTATGCAGCACACAGAGTGCAGGCACAGCAGACTCTTTAGTGAGGGCTTGTTGAACATGGTTTGTCCCTGAATGACTTGTTATTTGTGTTGCCGAATTAATGCTGGCACGGACAGTTAACAAGATAGGGGCGGTCAGGCAATTAGTAAATCAGCATTATTGTTGATACGAATAGAGCCTGAGACGCATTTGCAGGCGTCAATCCAGCGAAATAAAGCGCGGATTGACTGTCATAAGCGCCACATCGATATCGATCACTACAGATGGACGGCCGGTTACGCCCGTCTGCGCGCCTGAACGATAGTCCCGCTAACGCCCGATGACCATTACTTTCACTCCCCTGCGCCAGTGGCCAGGCTCGCGGCCAGAATTCCCCTCCGGGCGCTGACGAACGCCTTCAGACAAAACCCGATCAGGGAGGCCAAAAAAACAGCCCCAGCCGCAGCATTATCTGCAGCCGGGCTTCAACAGTCTCACTCCAGCCAGCATGGAAAACATCCTTAGCGGACTTTACGAACCAGCTTATAGCCCAGCAGCAGCACCACTATCCACACCATACCGACATAGAGGGAAATGCGGGTATCGGGGAAATAACCAATCAGACCGATAATAAAGCAGAGGAAGGCTACGCCGACGCCAGCAGTCCAGCTGCCGCCTGGCAGCGCAAACTGCAGCTTACTGGCAGCCTCTTTGCCAATTTTGCGACGGAACGCGATCTGCGACAGCAGAATCATGATCCAGACCCACACTGTTGCAAAGGTCGCCAGCGAGGCGATCACCAGGAAGACTTTTTCCGGCATCAGGTAGTTGAGATAAACCGCAATCAGCATGGCGAACATCATCACCACCACCGTCACCCACGGAATCCCGCGCGAGGAGACCTTCATAAAGACCTTCGGCGCATGTCCCTGCTGCGCCATCCCGTGCAGCATGCGGCCCACGCCAAACACATCGCTGTTAATCGCCGAGAGTGACGCGGTCAGCACCACAAAATTGAGGATAGAGGCAGCCGCCGCAATACCCAGATGCTGGAAGGTCAGCACAAACGGGCTGCCCGAAGTTCCTACCTGATTCCACGGGTAGATCGACATAATCACAAACAGCGTGCCGACGTAGAACACCAGAATGCGCCACGGCACCGAGTTGATGGCGCGCGGAATCGACTTCTCCGGATCTTTCGCTTCACCGGCGGTAATACCGATGATTTCGATGCCACCATAGGCAAACATCACCATCTGCAGCGACAGCAGCATACCGACTACGCCGTGCGCAAAGAAGCCGCCGTTAGTCCAGAGATTGTGGATGCCGGTCGGCTGGCCGCCGTTGCCGAGACCCCAGATGATCATGCCGAAACCGGCCAGAATCATCACGATAATGGTGGCGACTTTGAAGAAGGAGAACCAGAACTCCACTTCGCCGAACACCTTCACGCTCATCAGATTGACGGCACCGATGATCAGCACCACGCTCAGCACCCAAATCCAGTGCGGCACCTCAGGGAACCAGACGCCCATATAGATGCCGAACGCCGTGACATCCGCAATCGCCACGATCAGGATTTCAAAACAGTACGTCCAGCCGGTGATGTAGCCTGCCATCGGCCCAAGATAGTCCTGCGCGTAACGTGAGAAGGAGCTGGCCTGAGGATTGTTAACGGACATCTCACCCAGTGCGCGCATGATGATGTAAGCCACTGCCCCGCCGATGATATAGGCGAGCAGCACGCTCGGTCCGGCCATTTTTATCGCGTCAGCGGAACCGTAGAACAGCCCGGTGCCAATCGCCGATCCCAGCGCCATAAAGCGGATGTGGCGCGTGCTCAGTCCGCGTTTGAGCTTGTTGGTTTCTTGCATAACAACCTGTACCTGTGAAATGAAAAAACCACGGGCAGGCCCGTGGTTAAAGAAAAATCAGTGCTCTCTGCTACGAGTGAACGGTCACCTGTTCCGGCCCTTTCACCCGATCAACAACAGCGGCAATCAGCAGCATCACCAGCGACGGCGGCAACCAGGCGAGACCCTGATCGGCCAGCGGCAGATTCTGACTGAAAGCGGGCAGCAAATCTTTAAACCCGGTGGTTTTAATCGCATCAACAATACCGAACAGCAAGCTGATTAACATGGCTGGCGCGATAATCCGGCTGCTCTTATTCCACCAGTTGAGGGTGAAACTCAGCACCACCAGCACGATACAGGGCGGATAAATCGCCGTCAGTACCGGGATGGAGATCTGAATCAGGTGGCTCAGGCCGAGATTCGACACCACCATGGAGAACAGACCCAGAATAAACACCAGCGTTTTATACGATAACGGCAGGTATTGCGCAAAAAATTCCGCACAGGCACAGGTCAGGCCAACGGCGGTCACCATACAGGCGACGAAGATCAGCGCGGCAAGGAAGAAGCTGCCCATGTTGCCAAAGGTGTGCTGAACATACGCGTGCAGAATCGCTGCGCCGTTAGCGTTTTGATCCACCAGCGCACCGCTGCCCGCGCCCAGCTTAAACAGGCAGAGGTAGACCAGCGTCAGGCCCAGACCGGCGATTAACCCCGCCAGCACGGTGTAACGGGTCAGCAACGCGGCATTATCGACGCCACGCGAACGGGCGGCGTTGACAATTACGATACCAAATACCAGCGCGCCCAGCGTATCCATGGTCAGATAGCCATTGACGAAACCGCTGGAGAAGGCCGCACGCTGATAATCAGCGGTAGCCGGAACCGTGCCGCCAGCAGGCCACACCAAAGCAGCAACGCCCAGCACGGTCAGCGCAATAATTTTTAATGGCGCAAGGAAGTGCCCTACCGTGTCGAGTAGCTTGCCGGGATAGAGCGATACGCCAATCACCAGCGTGAAGTAAATCAGGCTATAGATAAACAGCGGCAGCGCGCCATCACCGGTCAGCGGGGCAATACCCATCTCAAACGAGACCGTGGCCGTACGCGGTGTGGCAAACAGCGGCCCGACAGCCAGATAGCAAACGGTGGCCAGCACGATGCCAGCGACCTTGCCAATCGGGGTGCTGAGTGCATCCACGCCGCCGCCGACGCGGGCCAGCGCAATCACGGTCATCACGGGCAGACCGACTGCGGTAATCAGAAAACCAATCGCGGCAGTCCAGACGTGTTCGCCAGACTGAATACCGACCATGGGCGGGAAAATGATGTTGCCCGCGCCAACAAACAGGGCGAATGTCATAAAGCCCAGCGCGAGAATGTCCTTCGAAGTTAAACGATGTGTCATACGGCCTGTCACTGATGTTGCGGTGGAAGTTGGGTTAGTGTTGTCCCCTCGCTGCGTGTAAACCGCGACCAGGCTGACAATGTCAGCGCATTATGCTCGTCGCAGGGTAAAGCACAGGTGATTTGAGCTGCTTTTATTCTGTTCACAGAGGGATGGATCGACAACGGCGCTAAGTAAAACGTTTATAGCGGTGAAAGGCAATACGGGATCGGAAAACCAGAAGGTTATGCCGCCATTTTTTCAAAAGGCAGTGGATAGCGTTAATTTTTGCAGCAGGCACACAAGATGATGTGCCTAAATAATAGACAGAGCGCGAGAAATCCCCGCATAAACGGGCCTGAAGATACACAAAAGGCGCGTTTTACGCGCCTGTCTGCACAACGTTACAGCACTACCATACCTGATTCGCGATATCGACCACTAAGCGAATCTTCTGCCACTGCTGCGCCTCGGTCAGGCTGTTGCCCTCTTCGGTTGAGGCAAAACCACACTGCGGACTGAGGCAGATCTGATCCAGACTGACATACTGCGCCGCCTCTTCCAGCCGGGTTTTCACCTGCGCCGGATCTTCCAGTTCACCCACTTTCGTGGTGATGAGGCCCAGCACCACCTGCTGATGACCTGGCTTAATGTAACGCAGTGGTTCAAAACCGCCGGAACGGGCGTTGTCATACTCCAGGAAGAAGGCATCCACGTTGACGCTGCCGAACAGGATTTCTGCGACCGGCCCATAGCCGCCTTCAGAGATCCAGGTTGAGCGGAAGTTGCCGCGACAGACATGCAGACCCACGGTCAGATCGGCAGGTTTACCTTCCAGCGCTTTATTCAACACCTGAGCATAAGTCTGTGCCAGCTGGTCAGGATCGTCGCCACGCGCACGGATATCGCGCTTCTGATCCTCAGAACAGAGGTAAGCCCAGACGGTATCATCCAGTTGCAGATAGCGGCAGCCCGCGTCATAAAACGCCTGAATAGCCGCTTTGTAGGTCTGCGCCAGATCGTCGAAGTAGTCCGCCAGATCGGGATAGACCTCCGCGTCGATCACCTTACGGCCACCACGAAAGTGCAGCACGCTGGGGCTGGGAATGGTCATCTTCGGCATCGCATCACCGGCAATACTCTGCAGGAAGCGGAAATGCGCCAGCATCGGATGATCCGCCGGGAAACCGAGTTTGCTCACCACTTTCACGCCATGCGCTTTGGTCTGCACGCCATTAAACTGAATGCCCTGCTCCGCTTCATAGCGCTCTACGCCATTCAGGCCATAGAAGAAGTCGAAGTGCCACCAGCCGCGACGAAACTCGCCATCAGTGACCACTTTCAGGCCATTTTCCCGCTGTTTCGCTACCACATCGCGAATCGCCTCATCTTCAACCTGGCGCAGGGCAGCCGCATCGATCTCTCCGGCTGCAAACTGTTCGCGCGCCTGCTTAATGGCGGCGGGACGCAGAAAGCTGCCAACGGTATCGGCACGGAACGGGGCGGTTTCTCTTTGCATGATCACTCCTGTCTCCCCTGCCGGTAATGACGGCAGGAAATAGTTGCATCCTGATATAAATAGCCATCTGGATGGCTACATGTCTGAACACAGAGTGGCATGGGCGGCTTTCTTCTGCAACTGAAGAAAATTCAGTGATGATGAAAAAAATTCACGTTCGGGGGATTAGCGCAGCGCGGCGCGCGCCTGCGTCATCTGACTGTCAGAGAGCGGCAGATAGCCCGCTTCGCTGACCCGCCGCTGTCCCTGCGCCGAAAGTACCTGCTGCAGAAACGCGGCCACCAGCGGCGGCAAAGGTTTGCCGGGCGCTTTATTCACATAGAGATAGAGCGGGCGCGCCCAGGGATAGCGGCCACTGCGGATGGCCTCGGCATCCGGGGTAATCGCCTGCCCCTGATCATTCATCACCGCCAGCATTTTTACGCCGCTGAGATGAAAGCCAAAACTGGCGTAGCCGATGCTGCGTGAATTACCGGCCACCGCCTGCACCACTGCGGCCGAACCGGGAAACTCCGCCACGTCGCTGCGAAAATCACCTTTGCACAGCGCCTGCTGCTTGAAGAAACCCCAGGTGCCGGAGGCGGAGTTACGTCCATAGCGCTGAATCGGCCGTTTGCTCCACTGCGCGCCGGTTAAGCCGAGATCGCCCCAGCGCAGCGGCACGCTGTGTGCGCCACACAGACGGGTAATCGAGAAGATGGCATCGAGCTGTCGCGGTTCAATCTGCTGTAGCGGATTGCGCTGATTCACCACTACCACCAGCGCATCCATAGCCACCGGAACCGCCAGCGGCGGATAGCCGTAGCGCGCCTCAAAGGCCTGGCGTTCATCTGCCTGCATCGGGCGGCTCATCGGACCGAGTTGTGCTGCACCCGCCGCCAGCGCGGTCGGCGCAGTAGAAGAGCCGGAGGCCTGAACCTGGACATTGACGCCCGGCGCCTGGCGACTGAAATCTTCGCCCCACAGCGTCATCAGATAACCCAGCGTATCGGATCCGACGCTGCTGAGATTGCCGGAGAGCGCGCCGGGCTGGGCCAGTGCCAGGCCCGGCAGCAGAGTAACGATCAACAAAAGAAGGATGCGCATCAGGGAGATCCGGCAGCGATTAATGAACGGCATTCTCCTGCATCACGCTGCTGACAATCAACCTCGCTGGCAGCGTAAAGGTAAAACAGGTCTCCTTGTGCGGCACGCTGGTGATATCGAGCCGGGCGTTATGGTGGCTCAGAGCATGTTTCACTATCGCCAGCCCCAGCCCGCTGCCGCCGGTCGCACGCGAACGCGCTTTATCGACCCGGTAGAAACGCTCGGTAAGACGCGGAATATGTTCTGAGGCGATGCCCGGCCCGTTGTCGCACACCCGGAAGATAGCCCCCTGTTTGCCGCGCAGCCAGCTGATATCAATTCGCGTGCCATCCGGTGTGTGGTTTACCGCGTTGTAAACCAGATTGGAGATGGCGCTGCGCAGCTGTTCATCGTTGCCGAACACTTTCAGATGGGGATCGGTATGGAAGTGGATGTCGTGACGGCCGCCACTCAGCGTTGCCGCCTCATGCTGCAGCAGTTTCAGCATCACCGGCACATCGACCTTCTCTTTCAGATCGATTGCGGGCGCGGCTTCAATGCGCGATAGCGTCAGCAGCTGTTTGACCAGGCTGTCCATGCGGCGCGTCTGCTCCGACATGGTGTGCAGCGCTTTGCTGCGCGAAGGCTCGCTCATCACCGAGTCGTTCATCATCTCCAGATAGCCCTGCAGCACCGTGAGCGGTGTGCGCAATTCATGGCTGACGTTGGCAAAGAAGTTGCGGCGCGCCCCTTCCAGCTGATGCATCTGCGTGACATCACGCGCCACCAGCAGCCACTGCCCTTCGCTGTAGGGCATGACGCGGAACTCCATATGAAGTTTGTTGTTCAGCACCAGCGTCAGCGGCTTGTCGAAATCGCGCTGGCGAAGATAGCGCGAGAACTCCGGATAACGGAGCAGATTGAGGATATTCTGGCCATTATCTTCCGGCCAGCGCAGACCCAGGTGCTGCTGCGCCAGGCCGTTACACCAGAAAATGGTGCCCTCTTCGGTGGTCAGGATCACCGCATCCGGCAGCGACTCGGCACCGCTGCGGAAACGCTTAATCAGATTGCCCAGTTCACGCCGTCGCCGCCGGTTGCGGAGCTGCATCTGGTAAAGACCATAAAACAGCGGTTCCCAGCTGGCACGCCCGGCCGGTGGCGTCATGGTGCGGTCCAGCCACAGCCAGTGCGATAGCCGCATCAGATTGTGAAAATGCCACAACAGCACCGTCAGCACGCTCAGCAGCAGCCACCAGGGCAGACCGCCGAAGAGCAGGCCCAGCAGCACTGCGGGCAGACAGACCAGCAGCAGTTCTGTCAGTAATCTCTTCCAGGAGAGGCGTTCCAGCACGGTAAAGGCTCCGTTTAGTAGCGGGCAGAGAAACGATACCCTGTTCCGCGAACGGTTTGTACCATGCGATCGTGGCCGGACACTTCCAGCGCTTTACGTAAACGGCGGATGTGAACATCGACAGTACGATCTTCCACATACACATTGGTGCCCCAGACGTGGTTCAGCAGCTGTTCGCGGCTGTAAACGCGTTCCGGGTGGGTCATAAAGAAGTGCAGCAGCTTATATTCGGTAGGCCCCATCTCCAGCGGCGTGGTTTCGGACATCACGCGATGTGAGGAGGGATCCAGACTCAGCCCCTGCATCTCAATCACCTCTTCCACGGCCATCGGCGAAATACGGCGCATCACCGCTTTGATCCTCGCCATCAGCTCTTTAGGTGAAAAGGGTTTGGTAATGTAATCATCGGCACCCACTTCCAGGCCGCGCACCCGATCCTCCTCTTCGCCGCGCGCGGTGAGCATCATCACCGGGATATCGCGTGTCATCGCCTCGCGTTTCAGATGTTTGATAAACTGAATACCGCTGCCACCGGGTAACATCCAGTCCAGCAAAATCAGATCGGGCCAGGGTTCAATCAGCTTGCCAACGGCGCTGTCATAATCTTCCGCCTCGATTGGCTGATAGTCGTTCTGCTCCAGAACAAAACACAACATTTCACGGATGGGGGCTTCATCCTCCACAACCAAAATGCGCTTAGCCATTATTACTCCTGCTGATTATGACGGATGTCACTGAGATTCGCGGCGCCATTATGCGTCAGATTTGTGACACTTTTATGAAAAACATAACCTGCCTGTAACCTCACTGGTAATCATTTATGACAGCGCAGCGACAATTTTTTGCTTTGGCCGCAGAGCCAGTATAATCGCCGGGCGAATCACAACGGCAGGGACTCATCATGCGCATCATTCATACTGCGGACTGGCATCTGGGGCAGTTCTTCTACAACAAAAGTCGGGCAGCCGAACATCAGGCATTTCTCGACTGGCTGTTGATCCAGATTGAACAGCATCAGGTGGATGCGTTGATCATCGCAGGCGATCTGTTTGATACCGGTACACCGCCCAGCTACGCCCGCGAAATGTTCAACCGCTTTGTGGTGGCGCTGCAGCCCAGCGGCTGTCAGCTGATTGTGCTGGCGGGCAACCACGATTCCGTTGCCACGCTGAATGAGTCGCGTGAGCTGCTCGCCTGTCTCAATACCCGGGTGATCGCCACCCCGCAGGAGAAGGATGATGTGCTGCTGCTCAACACCCGCCAGGGCGAGCCGGGCGCGCTGCTGTGTGCGATTCCCTATCTGCGGCCGCGCGATATCCTGCGCAGCCGGGCGGGTCAGTCGGGACGCGACAAGCAGACCTCGCTGCTGGAAGCGATCGCCCACCACTATCAGCAGCGATTCGCCGCCGCCCAGGCGCTGGGCCATGCACTGCCGATTATCGCCACCGGCCATCTCACCACCGTCGGCGTCAGCCAGAGCGATTCGGTGCGCGACATCTATATCGGCACGCTGGATGCCTTTCCGGCCAGCGCGTTTCCCGCGGCTGACTATATCGCACTGGGGCATATTCATCGCGCCCAGCGCGTCGCGGGCAGCGAGCATATCCGCTACAGCGGCTCACCGATTCCGCTGAGCTTTGATGAGCTGGGCACAGAAAAAAGCGTCTTCCTGCTGGAACTCACCACCAGCGGCCTGCAATCAGTCACGCCGCTGGTGGTGCCACAGGCGCAGCCGATGCAGGTGCTGAAAGGATCGCTGGCGCAGATTGCAGAACAGTTAAATGCCTTCAGCACGGCAGAGCAGGAGAAGCCGACCTGGCTCGACATCGAAGTCACCACCCAAGAGTACCTCAGCGATCTGCAGCGTCAGGTAGAAACCCTGACCGCCACGCTGCCGGTCGAAGTCCTGTTGCTCCGCCGCAGCCGTGAACAGCGGCAACAGAGCCTGGCGCGGCTCGACAACGAAACCCTGAGTGAGCTGAAGGTGGAGGAGGTCTTTGCCCGCCGGCTGGCGCTGGATGAGGAGCTACAACCAGAGCAAATCGCCGAGATGACCACCCTGTTCCGCCAGACGCTAGCCGCCATGGAAGAGACCCAATGAAGATCCTCACGCTACGGTTCAAAAACCTCAATGCCCTGCGCGGTGAATGGTTCATCGACTTCCGCGCCGAACCTTTCGCCAGCAACGGCCTGTTCGCCATTACCGGTGCCACCGGCGCCGGTAAAACCACCCTGCTGGACGCCATCTGCCTGGCGCTCTATCACCAGACGCCGCGCCTGGGCGCGATTTCACAGAGCCAGAATGCGCTGATGACCCGCGACTGTGCCGAATGTCTGGCCGAGGTGGAGTTTGAGATCAAAGGAGAAGCCTGGCGCGCCTTCTGGAGCCAGAACCGCGCGCGCGGCACTGCCGACGGCAAACTTCAGGCGCCGCGCGTTGAGCTGGCACGCTGCGCTGACAACACTATTGTTGCCGATAAAGTCGGTGACAAGCTGAAGCTGATCGAAACCCTCTCCGGGCTAGATTTTGAAAGGTTTACCCGCTCGATGATGCTGTCACAAGGCCAGTTCGCCGCCTTTCTCAACGCGAAAGCCAGTGAGCGCGCGGAACTGCTTGAGGAGCTGACCGGCACCGAAATTTACGGTCTGATTTCCGCCGCCATCTACGAGCGCCACAAAGAGGCAAAAACCCAGCTGGATCTGCTGCGCAGCCAGGCGGGAGCGATGGCGCTGCTGGATAGCGACGCACGCGCCGCGCTGCAACAGCAGCTCACCGATCTGACCGATGCGGAACAGCAGCTCAGCGCGCACTATCAGCAGGCGCAGCAACAGCAGCAGTGGCAACAGCAGGCGCAGCAGTTACAGCAGGAAGATGCGCAGGCTGACGTCGCGCTGCAGCAGGCCCAGGCTGCATCCCAGGCGGCAGAGGCCGATCGTCAGCGTCTTGCACGCAGCGAACCGGCTGAAAAGCTGCGGGTAAAACTGCAGCAGCGCGACGCGTTACGCACCGAACAGCAGCAGGTCGTGAGCCGCTGTCAGCAACTCACGTCGGCGCAGCAGCAGGCGCAGAGCCAACAGCAGCAGCATCAACAGCACTACGCGACGACCCAGAGTGCCCGCCAGCAGGCGCTGCAGGAACAGCAGCAGCAGGAAAGTCTGCTGACAGAACAGGTGCTGCCGCTGGATCAGCGGATCAGCGCACTGCAGCAGCAGCTTGCGGAGCAGCAGCAGGAAAACGCCCGGCAGCAGCAGCATGCTGATCAGACACAGGCCAGCCTGGCAGAGCAGAAGCGCCAGGTTGAGACATGGCAGCAGGCGATTGCCGAACAGCATCAGTTACGCCAGCAGCTTGCCGATCTCGCCCAATGGGGCGCTTCGCTGCCGGTGTGGCAGGAGAACTTTGCCCTGCTGGCGCAGCGTGAAGCGACCCTGGCCGGACTGGCGCAACAGCGCGAGCAGCAGCAGCGACAGATCGCTGCCCAGCAGGCGGAACAGCAGCAGCAGGCAGAACAGGCGCTCCCGCGCCAGCAGGCGGAGCAACAGGCCCGCCAGGCACTCTCGCAGGCGGAGCAAGTACTAACTTCGCTACAGGAACAGCATCCGCCTGCCGCACTGCGTCAGGCATTAAGCCAGTTGCAGAACAGCCGTCCGGCTCGTCAGCAACTGCTGCTGCTTTCAACCCAGTGGCAGCCGCTGCACCAGCAGCTGGGCCAGCGCCAGCAGCGGCTGGCTACGCTCGCAAAAGCGCATCAGCAGAGTGAAGCGGAACTCCAGGCTCTGCGCGAGACGTGGAAACGCGAGAAACAGCAGCTGGATGATGTCGAAAAAATCTGCGCGCTGGAGCAGCAGATTGTCGATCTCAGCGATTACCGCGCCCGGCTCGCCGCCGATCAGCCCTGTCCGCTGTGCGGCTCCTGCACGCATCCCGCCGTTGAGGCCTACAGCACGCTGGAAGTAAGTGCTAACCAGCAGCGCCGGGCTGCACTGCAACAACAAACCGAGGCATTGCGCGAAGCGGGCACGGCAAAAAGCGAACAGCTGAAACAGTCAGCCGTGCAGCAGCAGACCCTGCGCGATGAAATCGCGGAGATGCAGCAACAGCTCGATCGGCTTGAGCAGCAATGGCAGGCGCTGAGCGGTGAGCTGGCACTTACCTTCCCGCTCGCCGATCGGGATACCTTAACCGCGTGGGAGCAGCAGCAAAGCGAACGTGAAAGCCAGCTTGAGCAACAGCGACAGGCGCAGGAAGCCGCCGAACAGGCGCGTCAGGCCGCAAAGGATTACTATCTTCAGCAGTCACAGGCCTGGCAGCAGCATTTGCAGGCAGAACAGCTGGCGCAGCAGTCGCTGTCCAGCCTGCAACAGGCGCTGGATGCGCTGCAACAGCGTCAGCAGCAGGACCAGCAGGCCATGGCGCAATTGCAGAGTCGTCTGGAGCAGCAGTTCAGTGCACACAACCTTGCCCTGCCCGACGCCGCCCATCGCGATGCATGGCTGACAGAACAGCAGCGGCGCTGGGAGCGCTGGCAGGAAAGTGAGCGGTTGCTCGCTAACCTGCAACCGCAGCTGTTAAAGGGGGAAACCCAGCTCACTGCCCTGCAACAGCAGGCAGAACTGGAGCAGCAGCAGCTCACCACTCGTCAGCAGCAGCAAAACCAGCGCCAGACGCAGCTCAGCGAGATGCGCCGTGCCCGTCAGGCGCTGTTTGGCGACCGCGAGGTCACCCACGCCCGTCAGCAGATGCAGGCCCGCGTTCAGCAGGCTGATGAACAACTGGCACAGCAGCTCACGGCCCTGCAACAGGCGCAGGCCGAGGTCAGTCGCCTGCAGGGTGAGCTTTCGGGACTGGAAAATCAGCGGCAGACGCTCAATAGCAAACTGGCAGAGGCGGAAAGCGCGCTGCAGCAGGCACTGGAGAGCGCCGGATTCGCGGATGAAGCCAGCCTGCGCGCGGCGCTGCTGGATGAGCAGACCGCAGTGCAACTGCGTCAGCAGTTGCAGCAGCTCGATCAGCAATGCCAGCAGCAGCAGGCGCGACTGGCGGATCTGCGTCAGCGGCTCAGTCTCCATCAGCAGGCGAAACCCGCTGCGATGCCGGAATCCGCCGAGGCGCTGGCGCAACAGCTGGAGCAGTTACGGCTGGCACTGCGCGACAACGCCAGCCAGCAGGGTCAGATTCAGCAGCAGCTACAGAGCGATGCCAGCCTTCGTGTGCGCCAGCAGAGCCTGATGACACAGATTGAACAGGATGGTGTGACGCTGGCGCAGTGGAGCCTGCTCAACGATCTGATTGGCTCCGCCAGCGGCGATAAATTCCGGCGCTTCGCCCAGGGCTTAACGCTGGATCACCTGGTGGCCCTGGCTAACCGTCAGCTCGATCGGCTGCATGGCCGCTATCTGCTGCAGCGACGGGCGCAGGATCTGCTGGAGCTGGATGTGGTCGATACCTGGCAAGCCGATGCGGCGCGCGATACCCGCACGCTGTCGGGTGGTGAGAGCTTCCTGGTGAGTCTGGCGCTGGCGCTGGCGTTGTCGGATCTGGTCAGCCACAAAACGCGCATCGAATCGCTGTTTCTGGATGAGGGATTTGGCACGCTGGATGCGCAGACGCTCGACACCGCGCTGGACGCACTCGATGCACTCAACGCCAGCGGCAAAACCATTGGGGTGATCAGCCACGTGGAAGCGATGAAAGAGCGCATTCCGGTTCAGATTAAAGTACGCAAGATGAATGGGCTGGGTTACAGCCAGCTGGAACTGCCGCAGGGATAGCGGGCGCCAGGGCGGTAAATTCTGGTTCTGTCGACAGTCGGAGTAATGCCATAGCATTCATGATGCCGGTCTGTAGACTGTCGGCAGCATACCGGAAGATCTTTAAGGAAAGTTGGCCAGTTAAATGAATTTAATTAATATAACGATGAGAATGTTGCCGGGAGTGATTATTGCAATGTCGCTCAGCGCCTGTCAGCAACCTGTGACAAAGCAACGGGATAGCGTGGCAAACCTTTGTCAGCCGTCGAAAGATCCAGACAGCCAATCCTGTCACTGGACTAATCAAATGCAGCCAGTACTGAACCGGCAGTTCAGCGATGCGGCGCGTTACGCCGGTCAGCAATGTCTGGTACGGATGGAGTGGCAACCACACAGCAGACATTATGCGGTGACCCAGACGCAGGGTGATGAAGCGCTCTGCCTGCGCGCCTGGCAACTGGTCGCGCAGACCCGCGATCTGCCGCCGCCGCCGGAGCCTGGACAACCGGCGTGGTTCGGCTTTGCGCCGCGCGGTTAGCTGGCCAGACCTTCCTGACGCCACTGGCGCGGACTGATGCCAAACCAGCGACGAAACGCGCGTGAAAACGCGCTGACTTCCGAGTAGCCCAGCAGCAGCGCCATCTCAGAGATGGGCAGCTGCTTCTGCTGCAGATAGTATGTCGCCATTTCGCAGCGCACCTGATCGACCAGCGCGGTAAAGCTGCTGCCCTCTTCGCGCAGCCGCCGCTGCAGTGACCAGCTCGACAGTCCGAGCTTATCCGCCACCTCTTCCAGCACCGGCTCACACTGCATCAGCGATAAATTAACCTGCGAACGCGCCTGCTCAATCATGCTCTGCTGTGACGTCACACGGTTAAGCCGTCGGATCGCATCCTGCATCACCATTAACAGGATCGGATCGCTCTCCGGCATGGCGCGCAGCAGATCGCGCTTGGGGATCACCAGTGAATTAAACGGCTGATCGAAC
The DNA here is from genome assembly GCF_011800685.1 of Pantoea sp. EKM10T. NCBI lineage: Bacteria > Pseudomonadati > Pseudomonadota > Gammaproteobacteria > Enterobacterales > Erwiniaceae > Pantoea > Pantoea sp. EKM10T. The sequence continues at coordinate 5,610 of NZ_JAALEU010000002.1, read as the reverse complement.
CAGACCGGCGCATCAAACACTTTGCAGTGATCGTGCCACTGGCCGGGACGCGGATGCTCAAAGTGGACTTCGCGCGGCGCCCAGTGTCTGCCTGCCACGTGGCGGATCAGATTCATAAACATCCCCAGCGTCAGCTCTGCATCCTGTCGGCGCGACAGGATCGCGCCATGTCGCACCTGATAATCCAGCCGCCAACACTCTCCCTTATCCACCAGCCGGGTTAAGGTGTCGTGCTGATGCCAGGGAAATGCGTTGACCACATTATGCAGCGCCTGTTCCAGCGTGGCGGAGCACAAACCGATGTAGCCGATCAGGCCTAATGACTGCGGTTTAAACTGCCTGCCGTAGTGCAAACCGAAGTTATCAAAACCGGAGTGACGCGCCGCCTCCTCCAGCACCCGACAGTAGTTAACCAGCCCCAGGCTGAGCGTCGGACTGGCCAGGCGCTCCGGATCGATGCCGCTGATGCCGAAGATACGATCAACATCGCCGCCCTGGGTATGAATAAAGTCGCCTAAGCCGGTCGCCGCCGCTGCCAGCACGCCGTGATTGCCTGCCCCCGCCGCTGCCGAGCAGGCCGCAAACGCATCGGGCTTTATCAGTGTCGGATTCATGGTCGCCTCAGTCAGAATTCAGGTGGATCACCCGTCACTTCTATCCGAGCAATTTCCATACCAGGTCCCTGATGCCCGACGCGCCGCCTGCGGACTGTCCGGGCGGCGCGCGGGCTACGCGCAGGGCACTGCGGCGGCGCAGCGACGCCCGCCGCTGGTGCATCAGACGCCGACCGGCAGCTGCTCACCTTCCAGATAACGGCGGCAGAGGCGGACCGAGTGGCTGGCCCACGCCGATCCCAGGCTGCGCGCCATTTCGGTTTCGGCATGTGATCCCACCCACGCGGTGAGCTGGATACGACGCTGGATTAACAGCGCGGGCAGCATGGCCATCTCCGCATCGCTGATATGCGCCACCTGCTCATAGCCGCGGATCCAGTGATCGATCCACTCTGGCGCGCGCGGATGATGCTCAACAAAACTGATCGCCGCCGCCAGATCGTGCAGATACCAGCCGAGCCCGCAGTCATCGAAATCGATCACCCGCGTTTCGCCCTTGTGCAGCAGCAGATTGGTCAGCCGCAGATCGGCGTGGATCAGGCCATAGCGATCCGATCCTTTACCGAACTGCGTCATCGCCGCGCCGACCTGGCTTATCGCCTGCTCTACCACGCCATGATCGGCAGGATTCAGATTCGGCGCATCCTGCCAGCGTCCCCAGTGACTCTCTGCGCTGGTCATGGTGTGGTGATCCCAGATGATGCGCTGGAAACCCGCAGGCGGCTGCCACTGTTTACTGTGCTGATGCAGCCGCGCGGTGATCTGGCCGAGCTGCTGAAAAGCGCGGGGATCGACGTCGGTGGTCGGCATCTCTCCGTCGATCCAGTGAAACAGCACCACGTAGCGTTCACCGCCCTCCGGCAGCCGCAGCGTCAGCACGGTTTCGCCCTCTTTGTCCGGCACCGCTTCCGGCACCATAATGCCGGTTTCGCGCAGCGCATTGAGCCACAGCAGTTCGCTGACGATGTCGGCTTTTTGATGATAATCGCCGCGATGCAGTCGCAGCGCATAACGCCGGCCTGCCGCCTGCAGCAGAAACGTGGCGTTCTCTGAGCGGCACAGCAGGCTGAGCTGGCCCTGCAGCGCGGCGGGATAACAGGCCAGCGCCTGCTGCGCCATCAGGGTGAGTTGGGAATCAGTCAGGTTGTCATATTGTTTAGCGCTCATCAGTCCGGCTCCTTGTCACTTGCGTTATCTCAGCATGCGTTGCCGGAAGGTGAGCTGCTTGACTCCGGAAGAGACAAAGTTGACCGCAGCGTGCAGCTGGCCCGGTTGTTGCCCGTGAGTTGACCGTGGAGGACAGAAGTCACTGCGCCCGCGTCAAGTCGTGGCGAGTAATGCAACGGCATTATCCCCTTACTGTAGCGTAATGGCGGTGTAACGCCGCGTGAGACCAACAACGACGGGGATAACAGAATGACAAACAGACTCAAGCCCACTCTGGGCACCCTGCATCTGTGGGGGATTGCGGTTGGCCTGGTCATTTCAGGCGAATATTTTGGCTGGAGTTACGGCTGGGCCGTGGCGGGCACGCTGGGATTTCTGGTTACCACCGCGTTGATCGCCACACTCTATACCTGTTTTATCTTTAGCTTCACCGAACTGACCACCGCGATCCCCCATGCAGGCGGGCCATTTGCCTATAGTCGCCGCGCCTTTGGCGAAACCGGCGGACTGATTGCCGGTCTGGCGACGCTGATTGAGTTTGTCTTTGCGCCACCGGCGATTGCCATGGCGATAGGGGCTTATCTCAACGTGCAGTATCCCGAACTGAACCCGAAAACTGCGGCGGTCGGGGCTTACCTGCTGTTTATGACGCTGAATATTCTCGGCGTAAAACTGGCGGCGATGTTTGAACTGGTTGTGACGGTGCTGGCGGTGATTGAACTGCTGGTGTTTATGGGTGTGGTTTCACCCGGCTTCAGCCTGGCGAACTTCGCCGCGCACGGCTGGGCAGGCAGTGACAGCTTCGGACTGCCCGCCTTCTCCGGCATTTTCGCCGCCATTCCTTTTGCCATCTGGTTTTTCCTGGCCATTGAAGGCGCGGCGATGGCGGCCGAAGAGGCGAAAGATCCGACCCGGACCATTCCCCGCGCCTACATCAGCGGAATTCTGACGCTGGTGGTGCTGGCGATAGGTGTGATGCTGATGGCGGGCGGCGCGGGCGACTGGCGCAAACTTGCCGATATTAACGATCCGCTGCCGCAGGCGATGAAAATGATTGTCGGCGAACACTCTAACTGGATGCATATGCTGGTGTGGATTGGACTGTTTGGCCTGATTGCCAGCTTCCACGGCATCATCCTCGGCTATTCACGGCAGTTTTTTGCCCTGGCACGCGCGGGCTATCTGCCACCTTCTCTGGCCAAACTGTCGCGTTTCCAGACCCCGCATCGGGCGATTATTCTCGGCGGCGTGCTGGGTATCGCGGCGATTTACAGCGATGGTGTGATTAATCTGCAGGGGATGACGCTGACGGCGGCGATGATCACCATGGCGGTATTTGGCGCGATTGTGATGTACATCATGAGTATGCTGAGCCTGTTTAAACTGCGCCGCAGCGCGCCGGAGATGGTCCGCAGTTTCCGCGCGCCGGGCTATCCGATTGTTCCGGGCATCGCCCTGCTGCTGTCGGTAGTCTGTCTGCTGGCGATGCTGTGGTTTAATCCGGTGATTGGCGCGCTGTTTTTCGCCATCATGCTGGCAGGCTATCTCTACTTCCTCGCCACCAAAGCGCAGCGCGATCGGGCGCCGCAGGACAGTATGCTGGTCGGCGAATAAAAGCGGCGCGGGTGAGTGCCTTGGGTTAACGATTCAGCGCCGGGTCTCTCTGGCGCTGAATCGTCAGCGGATGCTCGGGTAACTCAGCCGTTAAGCGGCCAGAGCCACGCCGCACCGCGTACGCCGCTGGAGTCGCCATGCTGCGCCTTCAGCACCGGCGTTTCACACTCCCCGCCAAATACCCACTTCTTCATCAGCACCGGCACGGTCTGATAGAGACGATCCACATTGCTCATCCCACCGCCCAGTACAATCACATCGGGATCGATCAGGTTTACCACCTGCGCCAGCGATTTTGCCAGCCGCAACTCATAGCGGCTCATCGCCAGTTCGGCGATCGGATCCTGCTGCGCCAGCAGCGAGACGATCTCCGCACCTTTGCGATGCACGCCGCTCAGCCGCTGATAGTCGATACCAAAACCGGTGCCTGAAACAAAGGTCTCAATACAGCCCTGCTGCCCGCAATAACAGGGCACTTCCTGACGGTAGCGCAGCTCATCCTCATCCATCCACGGCAGCGGATTGTGGCCCCACTCACCGGCATTGCCGTTGCCCCCGATACGCGACTCACCGTTGATCGCCACACCGGCGCCCGATCCGGTGCCGATGATCACGGCAAACACCAGCGACTGTCCGGCACCGGCACCGTCGATCGCTTCCGACACCGCCAGGCAGTTGGCGTCGTTGGCGATACGCACTTCCCGGTTCAGCGCCTGCGCCAGATCTTTATCCAGCGGCTGACCGTTGAGCCAGGTGGAGTTGGCATTTTTTACCCGCTTACTGTAAGGCGAAAGCGTGCCGGGAATACCGAGGCCGACCGTGCCGGTTTCGCCGGTTTTCTGCTCCGCCAGCGTGACCAGATCGACAATCGCCTGTACCGTTGCCTGATAGTCATCACGCGGGGTATTCACCCGGTGGCGGAACAGCTCCTCTCCCTTATCCGACAATGCGATCACTTCTGTCTTGGTGCCACCCAGATCTATGCCTATGCGCAAGATTACGTCCTCGTTATTCGTTCAGGTGAGAGATACAGTAAAAGGCGTCTGCCGGAAAGGCAATGAAACCACTCCGATGTTTCGCTATCATGCGCGCTGACTCTCGCAGACTTGTGCGCCCGATCGCGCCACGGTAAGGAATCCCGATGTTGTGGTTTAAAAATATGATGGTTTATCGTCTGAATCGTGACATTCCGCTGTCCGCAGATGAGATGGAAAAGCAGCTCGACGCCTTCACGTTTTCACCGTGTGGCAGTCAGGATATGAGCAAGACCGGCTGGGTCTCGCCGATGGGCAACCGCAGCGATGCGCTGACCCATGAAAACAAAGGCCAGATTGTGATTTGCGCTCGCAAAGAAGAGAAAATCCTGCCTTCGCCGGTGGTGAAACAGGCGCTGGAAGCGAAAATCGACAAGCTGGAATCTGAGCAGAGCCGCAAGCTCAAAAAGACCGAAAAAGATTCGCTGAAAGATGAAGTGCTGCATAGCCTGCTGCCGCGCGCCTTCAGCCGTTTCAGCCAGACCTACCTGTGGATCGACACGGTCAACAACCTGATTATGGTTGACTGTGCCAGCGCAAAAAAAGCGGAAGATACCCTGGCGCTACTGCGCAAAAGCCTGGGCTCACTGCCGGTGGTGCCGCTGACGCTGGAAAGCCCGATTGAACTGACCCTGACAGAATGGGTACGTTCAGGCGAGCTGCCTGCCGGATTCGCCCTGATGGATGAAGCGGAGCTGAAAGCGCTGCTGGAAGATGGCGGCGTTATCCGCTGCAAGAAACAGGATCTGGTGTGCGATGAGATCGCCAACCACATCGAAGCGGGCAAGCTGGTAACCAAACTGGCGCTCGACTGGCAGGAGCGCATTCAGTTCGTGCTGGCCGATGATGGTTCAGTGAAGCGTCTGAAGTTCAGCGACACCCTGCGCGACCAGAACGACGATATTGACCGCGAAGATTTTGCACAGCGCTTTGATGCGGATTTTATTCTGATGACCAGCGAACTGGCCGCACTGACCAGCAATCTGGTAGAAGCGTTGGGCGGCGAAGCCCAGCGTTAATCAGCCACCGGCAGAATCATCCTGACAGACGATATTCGCCAAAAAAAGGGCCGCTTAGCGGTAATGTCAGTCAGTTAAGCGACAGGTGATAACGCAGTCTGGTGCCGCTCAGGGGCTGGCGGTCCTCGCGCCGCTGCGCGGTTCCTTCACTTCATTCGCCTG